>NZ_JBIRWL010000029.1:0-89078 GCF_044387825.1 Streptomyces sp. NPDC020299 | reverse complement strand
CCGAGGGTGTAGCCGAAGCCCGGCTCCAGCGGCTCGATCACGAACCGGGAGCGGAACTCGTCGACGACCTCTTCGGTCAACGAGGGACGCTGAGCAATCAGCACGGGGTATTGCCTCCAGGGTTTGGCGCCCGCTATGTGACGCCGTAGACACCACGAAGAGTACGGGCGGTTCGGCCTCGCAGGCGGCCGAACCGCCCGACCCCGGCCGTCTGCCGGCTGGTCGGCAGGACCAGCTCTTGGGTGGAGTGAAGTCTAACGATCCGCTACGCCTGCCCCTGAGACCCGGCCACCGGAGCGGTTCGAGGCGCATACTGGGCGCAATGACAAAGCCTGCCGCGCCCAAGCGCCACCTTCCCACCAGCCCCTTCAAAGCCCCGGCCACACCCGCTCCGAAGCACTTCGCCGTGGGTGACCAGGTCACGCACGACATGTACGGCCTCGGACGGGTGATCGGCATCGAGGACGGAATCGCGGCACTCGTCGATTTCGGCTCGACGCAGATGCGGATCCTGAGCCCGTACGCCAAGATGACCAAGCTGTAGTACCGCTGTGCCCGGTCCCGGCACGCCAGGCCCCTCCAGGGACCTGCCACGAAAGGTAGCCCCGACATCGATCCGACGTCGCTGTTCTCCGCCCTGGAAGGGCAACCCCGCTGTCCCGCAGCGGCATCGCCGCCTCCGGTGACGAACCCCTTCCAGGCCCCTGACTTCCCGGAAGACGAGAGCTTCCTGCGCGAGCCTCCGTCTGCCGCGTACGCTGCCGACGCCGGGGCCTGATTGCCAGTAGGCACCATGGCTCGCCAGGAACCATGGCTCGCGCCGAGTACGTCAGGTAACCGTGACGACTTCTCAGACCGTCCTGCGAACCGCGAACCCCGGAGACGTGGACGGGATCACCGACCTGCACACTCTCGCCCGCACGGCGTACTACCAGGCGGGTGGGGTGCCGGACGCGGACCTCACTTCCCCCGACGCGCGTGTCGGCCGGCGGGAAGCCTGGCTGCGTGCCGTCCAGGACGAGGACAGGACCGTCCTGTGCGCGGAGCGGGAGGGCGAGATCGTGGGCGTCGTGGCGATGGGCCCGCCCTACGAAGCCGATCTCGACGCCACCTCCGTGGGGCAGCTCTACCAGATCCACGTCCGCCCTGGCCTTTGGGGACAAGGTGTCGGCGGCTGCCTGCACGCGGCATTCGTGCGGTTCCTACGCGACCGGGCGCTGGCCGCGGGCGTGCTGGAGGCATGGGAGCGCAACAGCCGGGGCCATGCCTTCTACACCCGGCACGGGTGGCACCCCGACGGGCACCATCGGCCCGGACCTGGTGGCGCGCGGTACGTCCGTCTGCGCCTCCGCCTTGATCCCGAGGCCTGACGCCGCGGACGCGCGCTACGAGCGGGTGGCCAGATGGGCGAACAGCCCGGCTGCGCCCACCAGGGTCATCAGTTGCATGGTGCCGGAGACGCGCCATCGCAGGGCGAGCAGACCGCCGCCCGTGACGACCGCGCCGCGTCGTGGAGGGTGTTGAGGGCGGTGACCAGGGGGACGTCGGCGAGGGCGGATTCGCCGTTGCTGGGATCGCGGGTGACGCGCAGGAGTTCCCAGGCTCGCTGGTTGACGGTGTGGGCGGCGTCGGCGGCGGCTTCGTCACTCAGGAGGATGAAGCTCTCGAAGAGGATCGACCGCTTGGCCTCGGCGGTGTCCTGGCCTCGGCTCCTGGCCCGCAGGGCTTCCCGGGCGGCTCGCATGAGCCAGAACTTCGCCCGCTCGGCGGTCGCGGTCGCCAGGTAGGACGTCAGTGCGCCGATGAGGACGCCGACCAGGGTGACTGTCTGCGTGGCCATGGCGATCAAGGTACTGGCCGGGGCGGGGCGGTCACCTGCGTACGAGCAGGCCCCCCGCTCGTGCAGGGGGCCTGTCGGTGAGCCGGGGGCGTCGGGTCAGGGGTGGCCGACCTTGTACTTGAGTTCGTAGTCGGCGCCGTTGGTGAACTTCATCGTGCCGCTGCCGCTCCTGACGGTGTGCTTGCCGAGGGTGTCGTCCGCGTCGGGGTAGTCGAGATCGACGAGTTTGACGGTCGCGGAGCCGCTGAAGTGGACGTACTGGTGGATGGTGATCTTGTCGCCCGGGTCCATGAACTCGGTGAGTACCTCCCTGCCGTTCACCTCGATCTTGAGCTCGTCCTGGCCCCAGTCCTCGGTGTCGTTGCACTTGAGGGTGGACAGGTAGATCCACTTGTCGGCTGCGGCGGCGGAGGAGGAGGCCGCGGACGAGGTCTTCGCCTGGGCCGTGCCACCACCGAGCGAGACGAGGGCGACGGCGGCCACGCCGGCTGCGGTCACGGTGCGGAACTTGCGGAACATGTAGCGCCTTCCCCGATTTTCTTCCCTGTTTCTTACTGGTGGAAGGCGGCGCCTACCCAGCGGAACGAGGACAACTCGCCGTACAGGAGCAGGATGTGGCCATATCGTCGCACGGCTCCCGCTCGCGCTCTCGGGCGAGCCACGTGGTCCACACGTGCCGGGTGTTCGGTGTCTCGGGGTGGTCGAGGAGCCAGAGCACATAACCGGCGTGCCGCCGCGCCCAGGGCTGCTCGGAGCCGTGGGCCCTGGTCAGCCGGGTGCGCAGCTCGTCCCCGTCCACCGCTCGGGCCACCCGCACGTACTCACGGTCCTTGCAGCGGTAGGGGCGCCGGACGATCACGTCGAGGATGTCGATGAGCTTCGCCCGCACGTCTGGGTCGTGGCTGATTTTCGCCAGGTCCCGGATCAGGAACTCCTTCGTCCCCCATGCCTTGGCGTGCGCTGTCCACTCCTGTGGATAGCGGGCCTCCCACTCCAGGAAGAGCAGCGCGAAGGGCAGGCCCGGCCAGGTGCCGGTGTCCTCGCGGGGGGCGTGCCTCGGCCACAGGGCCTCAGGGAGGCAGCGGTTCGCGGCCTCTTCGTAGGTCCTCTCCGCGGCTGCCCGGCCCCGGGCCGTGAGCAGCAGGCCGATGGTCGAGCGGCGCCAGGCTTCGTAGTAGCGGGTGCGGGCCGCGTCGGTCCGCGCACGGGCGAGGGCCTGACGGTCGAGGGCGGCGGAGCGTTCGGCCGGGATCGGCGATATCAAGCCGTACGCCCATCCCAAACGCTCCGTCCACCCGTCGTCGCCGGGGACGAGGTCTGCCGCCTTCTTGGTCATGCGGCAGATCATCCCCCGGGTCGTCCCCCAGTCGCTCCCGAGTTATCCCTGGGTCAATCCCGAGTCCGCTACGGCCGTCCCAGCGCCCGGTACTCCCAGCCCGCCGTGCGCCACTTCACCGGGTCCAGCGCATGCCGGCCGTCCACGATGCGGCGGTGGCCGACCACCGCGCCCATCGCCTCCGGGTCGATGAGCCGGAACTCGTTCCACTCGGTGAGCAGGACGACCACGTCGCTCCCGGCCGCCGCCGAAAGCGCGTCGGTGCCGTACGACAGCTCCGGGAAGGCGCGCCGGGCGTTGTCGGTCGCGGCGGGGTCCACGACGGTCACGTGGGCGCCCAGCCGGTGCAGCGTGGTGGCCACGTCCAGGGCGGGGGCGTCGCGGATGTCGTCGGAGTTGGGCTTGAAGGCCGCGCCGAGGGCGGTCACCCGGACCCCGGCGAGGTCGCCGCCGGCGAGCTCGCGGACGAGGTCGACGGTACGGGCGCGCCGGCGCTGGTTGATGCCGTCCACCTCGCGCAGGAAGGCGACGGCCTGGCCGACCCCGAGCTCCTCGGCACGGTGCGCGAAGGCCCGGATGTCCTTGGGCAGGCAGCCGCCGCCGAAGCCGAGACCGGGCTTCAGGAAACGGCCGCCGATCCGGTCGTCGTACGCC
Source organism: Streptomyces sp. NPDC020299 (assembly GCF_044387825.1). Taxonomy (NCBI): domain Bacteria; kingdom Bacillati; phylum Actinomycetota; class Actinomycetes; order Kitasatosporales; family Streptomycetaceae; genus Streptomyces; species Streptomyces sp. NPDC020299. The sequence goes on along the minus strand of NZ_JBIRWL010000029.1, from coordinate 85,248 downwards.
AGCGCCTCGGCGAGGCCGGTGACATCGCCGCCGGTGGCCTCGCAGACCTCGGCCATGGCGTTGATGTACGAGATCTTGGTGGCCAGGAAGGAGTTGGCGGCGACCTTGACCAGTTCGGCCGTGGTCAGGTCGGTGACGACCACCGGGGTGTCCCGGGCGATGACCGGGGCGAAGGCGGCGCGCAGCTGCTCCTCGGCCCAGGCGGAGGCGACGCCGAAGACCAGCCGGTCCGGGCGCAGGGTGTCGTCCACGGCGTAGCCCTCGCGCAGGAACTCGGGGTTCCAGGCGAGTTCCACCTGGTCCCCGGCGGGCGCGATGCGCTGGACGAGTTCGGTGAGGCGCGCGGCCGTACCGACGGGCACCGTGGACTTGCCGACCACCAGCGTGCGGCGGTGCAGATGCCGGGCCAGTTCGGTGGCGGCGGCGTCCACGTACCGGAGGTCGGCCGCTTCCGAGCCCTGCTGCTGGGGCGTGCCCACGCACAGGAAGTGGACGTCGCCGAACTCGGCGGCCTCCGCGAAGCTCGTGGTGAAGCGCAGCCGGCCCGAGTCCAGCGCCTTGGCGAGCAGTTCGGGCAGCCCGGGCTCGAAGAAGGGGACCGTACCGGAGTTGAGCCGGTCGACCTTGCTCTGGTCGATCTCCACGCCCAGGACGTCGAAGCCCAGGACGGCCATGCAGATGGCGTGTGTGGCCCCGAGGTAGCCGGTGCCTATGACGGTGAGCCGGGGAGCGGCCGCGTCGGTGTCGCCGTTCCTCGAGCCGACGGCGTCCTCCGCGATGGTGGTGGCTGCCATGATCATCTCCAGGGTGTTTTCGGGTGTGGCGGGCCGCCGCAGCGGCCCACCGTGCGGCGGGCCCTGCGTGACGGGTGAGAAAGGGAAGGGAAGCGGAAGCGAAGGGAAGCGGGAGGGAAGCGGTCAGGACGCGCAGTCGACGTTCGCGAGGCCCTCTGCCGCGCCCGTGGCCTTGTTGTCGCAGCTCAGCTTGTTGCCGTTGACGGGGGTGAAGTGGAAGCCGTAGCCCGGGCCGTCCACGTGGGCGACATTGCCCTTGAAGGTGTTGTCCTTGCCCCAGCCGTCGCGGATCTCGTGGGTCTGGAACCCGTCCTCGTTGCTGTGACTGCCGGTGTTGAAGGAGATCGTCCAGCGGTTGCCCTTCACGTCGACCCATGAGTCGTCGTGCGACCCGGACAGGTCGGAACCGTCGAAGGTGTTGCGGGTGACGATGCCGCCGGTGGTGCCTTCCTTGATGTCCACCGCCTCGGCCGTGGTGGCGCTGATGTGGTTGCCGCTCACGACGTTGCGGTCGCTGTTGTCCGGCTTGCAGTGGGTGACCGAGCACCAGTTGGAGTCGGCGGAGCCGATGTACACGCCTTCGCCGAACTTCGGCTTGCGCTGCCCGGTGTCGCGGATGGTGTTGTCGCGGACGACGTTGTCCGAGCTGAAGTTGCGCAGATGGATGGCCTCGTCGCCGATCTGCTCCACCGTCAGGCCCTGGATGACGGAGTGCTGGACCTTGTCCGCCATCACTCCCTTCTGGCCGTTGCGCACGGTGAAGCCGATCAGCCGCCAGTAGTCGGCGCCGTCGAGGTGGAAGGCGTAGCCGCCCTTGACGCCACCGGCGTCGATCACCGCGCCGGGGCCGCCGCAGACCCAGACGGGCTTGTCGGCGGTGCCCGGGGACTTGGCGGTGAACTTGCCCTCGTAGCGGCCGTCGGCGAGGTGGATGACGTCGCCCGGCATGGCGCCGTCGAGGGCGTCCTGCAGCGAGTCGGCGTCGCCGACGTTCACGGTGGGCGCGGGGCAGGTCACGGCGTCGGCGGACGCCGTGGCCGTGCCGGTGGCCTGCGGGTCGGCCGGGTCCTCGGTGGCGATCGGTCCCGTGGCGGGCGCGGACGTCCCCTCGGTGGCGCTGCTCCGGGTGGTGGGGACTCTGCCCGCCGAACTCGCCTTCGTACGCGGGGAGTCCCCGTCACCGCCGGCGGTCAGGGCCACGATCAGGGCCACGACCGCGACCGCCAGGGCCGCTCCCGCCAGCCACACCGCACGGTTCGCCGCGTTCATTCGGACATCACCGGGACCAGTTCCTCTTCCGTTTCCGTCCGGGAGATCTCGCGCAGGTTGTCCTTGGGCAGCGGCGCCTTGTCCAGGTACGGGTGGATGCCGACCTTCCCGCGCGTGCGGCGGCCGCGCCGGCCCAGGGCCGCGGAGAACAGGATGAGCAGCAGGATACCCGTCCACAGGAGGGTCATCGGGCTGGCGTAGTGCCGGAACTTCACCCAGAACGAACTGGTGTCGTACCAGGCGAAGGTCTGGTTCTCCCGGATGCTGACGCCGCCGTGCGCACGGGAGTTGTCGACCGCGCTGGGGCCGACACCGGCGATGACGTTGTACGAGACCGTGGAGCCGTCGACGCCGCCGACCAGGGAGACACCGTGGTTGCCGGCGCCCTCGACGGTGTTGCCCCGCACCTCGGCGGCCGAGTCGCGGACGTAGACGGCGGTGTCGGCCTTCTCGACGATGTTGCCGGTGACCTTGGCGTCCGTCACGCCGTCGCGCACCGAGATGCCCTGCCGGGACTGGCCGATCAGGTGGTTGCCGGTGACGGCGACCTTCTCGGCGTCCTTGCGGGCGACGATGCCCATGTCGCCGCCGACCACGGTGTTGTCCTGCACGCCGACGTCCGTGCCGCCGACGACCTCGATGCCGTAGTGGCCGTTGTCCTTGGCGGTGCTGCTGGAGACCGAGTTGGAGCCGTAGCTGCTGGTGGGCTGGCCGGAGGCGGAGGGGCCGTGGGCCAGCGGCTGGCCGCTGATCGTGAAGCCGTTGCCGCCGTTGCCGAGCGACTTGGAGCCGGTCACGCGGACCTGCTGGGTGGCGCGAGCCATCACGAAGCCGTCGCCGCCGTTCTCCCGCGACGTGGTCTTCTCGACGATCGCGTTGGTCACGAAGCGGTGCAGTACGAGGCCGTCCTGCCGGCTCTTCTCGATGGTGGTGGACTCGATGGTGACGCCGGTGGCGCCGGAGGCGAACAACCCGTACACGTTGCCGGACACGGTGGAGTGGCTGATGTCCGCCGACACGTAGGACAGTTGGGGAGTGGTGAAGCGGCTGTCCGGGGTGGTCAGCTTGCCCGACGGCCCGGTCAGCACGCCGCTGCTGCTGAGCTGGCCGTCATCGTCGTCGCTGGGGTCGTCGGGGCCGGTGAGGCTGCCGGTGTTGGGCCGGTCGGTCCCGGTGAGGCTGAGCCCGCCGGTGCGGCCGCTCCAGAAGCCCAGGTCGGAGACATCGGCGTAACTCATGGAGAACTGGCCGCCGATGGCGCGGATGTAGGCCCGCCCGTCCCGGACGTCGGTGTCCGGCTTGTTCTTCTGCGGGTCCCAGCTGCTGACCTTGACGTGCGCCTGAGCGGCACCGTCGATCATGATCCGGCCGCCGAAGGAGACGATGGAGACGAAGCCCTGGCGGTTGCTGGCCATGTGCAGGTTCAGCCCGCCGGGGTTGGACAGCCGCAGCTTGGCCCCGGAGTTCAGGTAGATGTTCTCCGTCAGCAGATACGACCCGTCCGGCTTCTGCACGAAGGTCTGCGGCGCGAGCTGCAGCAGATCGGCGATGGCGTACGGCTTGCTGCGCCGGGTCAGTACGAGGGTGTAGCCGCCGGTGGTCTCGGTCCGGTACGGCTTGGTGTACCGCTGGTCCTTCAGCGGGGCGACCGCGGACACCGCGCGGACCTGGTCGAGCCGGTGGTCCTCGGCGGCGACCAGTGCCGCCTGGGTCTCGGACACCTCGGTGGTGAACTGCTGCCCCGGGGGAACGTTTTTGCCGTCGGCCGAGGCGGGCACGGCCTGGGCGAGCAGCAGGAGCGCGGCGGCTGCTGGAAGGGCGGCGGCGACACGCAGGGCGGCGGCGGAACGCAGAGCGGGGTGGAGGCGCCCCGAACGGAGGGGTCGGTTCAGGTGGTTCATGACTGGAGAGCCCCCATACCGGATGCGGCGTTGTTCGGCGTCGTGCCGCCCAGCGATGCGGAGTCCTGGCCCTCGCCGCCGACGGTGGTGCTGTTGCGGGTGAGCCAGCCCTGCTTGTTCATGGTGATGAAGGCGAACAGCTTGATCGGGAGCGAGATCATGACGACCACGAGCGCGAGCAGCGGCAGCAGGAGCACCTCCTGCGGGTGCCTGCGCAGGTGCGAGTAGCCGCGTACGCCACGTCCGACGAGCAGCCAGATCAGCGCCAGCGCGATGCCACGCCCCGTCAGTTCGAGACGGCTGAAGAGGAGATAGCCGACGGCCATGCCCATGGTGACCGGGGTCAGCAGGATCTGCAGCACGGTGATCTTGGTGACCAGCGGCACGCGCCACAGCCAGCCCTTGTACAGGGCGGTCAGGTAGCAGCGGTAGGAGTTGCGGCTCCAGCGCACACGCTGCTTGACGAAGGCGCGGAAGGAGGAGGGGAACATCGACATGGCACGCGCGGAGGACTGGTGGACCGTCTTGTAGCCGGAGGCCAGCACCAGCCAGGTCAGCCGGCCGTCATCGCCCGCGACGCACCGGCGGCCGAGGAAGAACTCGTCCTCGAGGTTGGTCAGCACGGGGGTGATGGCGGCTCGCCGGTAGGCCGCGGTCCGGCCGGAGAGGCAGGCGACGGCGCCGGCGCGCCCCATGGCCGGGACGTAGTCGTAGTAGCGCAGGTTGACCAGCCAGTCGGCTATGCGCCGCCAGACGCTGGAGCGGCGCTGGTAGACGTTCTGCTGGGTGCCGACGCCACCGACCGCGGGGTCGACGAAGGGCATCTGCACCGCGTCGAGCAGCCCGTCCTCCCAGCGGGTGTCGGAGTCGACCAGGACGACCACTTCACCGGACGCCGCCCGGATGCCCACACCCAGGGCCGAGCGCTTGCCGCGGTGCTCGAAGGCCAGCACCCTCACCCGAGGGTCGGTCACCTGGGACAGCCGCTGGAGGACCTCGTGGTCCTCCACGTCCGGGACGATGATCACCTCCATGGGATCCTGCGCCAGCCAGGTCTCCAGGCAGTCCAGGAGGATCTCCGGGTCCTCCCGGTAGGCGGGCACCACGACCGAGGTGGTGGTGCGGAAGTCGTTCACCACGGGTCTGGCGAACCGGGACAGCACCGCTCGGTACAGCCACAGTCCCCACACGAAGACGCCGGCGATGCCGAGGGGCATCACGTCCCGCCAGGATGTCTCACCGACGGCCTGTACCAGCCATGACCAGAATGCGTCGAAGAAGCTCGACATAGAGAGGGCCCCCACCCAACGAGCGACCAGAATCAACCGAGTTGCGCCAGATTGGCGCTAGGTATGAAGGGATCCAAGCCAGCAGGCCTGATTCCTTCACACAGAAAGCACAAATTCCACTTCGCATGCAAACGCCCCTCCTGTCACGAGAGGGCTTCGAGGGCGGCCGGAACCGTGCGTGCGGTGGGCGGATTCAACCGCCGTGCGCGAAGGTCTGGGTGACACGCCATCAGCTCTCATCAGGCCAGGAACGCGTCCGGGGTGCGGCGACGGGCGTCGGCTGCGCGGCCGGTGCGGGCGCGTCGTCGGCGGACGCCGGGGTTGACGGTGTGTCGAACGCCACACCGTCACATCATCGCTGGTGAACGTCCGCTAATCGCCTTGAGCCTGACGTGCTCTCAGCGGCTTCGAAGGCGAGCGGCGGACCGGCGTGGTCCTGCCTGAGTGCGCGGATGCGCATGGTGATCCCCCCTCTTCGAACCGGTTCGGGGGCATGCCCGGACCGGCGCACGGCACCCCTGGAGTGCGACTGTCTGTTCCTGAATCAGGCAGCCGCGGTGCCGGCTACCGCGTGCGGCGAGGACGTCGTAAAGAAACGTTCCGCCTGTTCCTCGCGCCTCGGTGCCCCTGAAGTGTGGCCGCATGTTCCTGAATCAGGCGGTCACGGCGTCCGATCCACTGCTCGCTCGACGAGCGGTGGGCACCCGTTGCCTGAGTGCGCGCCAGAGGATCACCGATCTTCACAAGCAATCCTCATTTGTGAACCTTAAGGATTCAACAAGGACTCGCCGAGCGGAAGCCTCTTTACTGATCCTAAACCTATGAGTCGGCTCTGCGCCCAGGTCAGACCGGTTGAAGGCCGCCGGTCGGTCCTTGCCGACCCGTGCCGGCAGACCCATGCCATGACCTTTTCGCGCGCATTGTTCGATCTTCACGAATATCTGTGGTGCGCGGGTCACCCGGGGAGGGTGAAGCCGGACGCCCCGCGGGCTCGTACCTTCCGAAGTGTCGTCTCCACCCCAGGGAAAGGCGGTCGAGAAATGGCCACCGCATCGGACGCCCCTGTCCTCGACACGCTCACCGCCATGACGCTCGACTCGCTCGAACGGTGTGGCCTGGACGAGGGCACGCTCATCCTCACCCGTATCGCCGCGCTCGTCGCCATGGACGCGCCCCCGGTCTCCTACCTCGCTCACGCCGGTGCCGCGGCCGACGCGAACCTGACCACCGAGCAGTTGCAGGACGTCCTCGTCGCCATCGCCCCCGTGGTGGGCACGGCCCGCGTCATGTCCGCCGCCGGCCATATGGCCGAGGCGTTCGGTCTCGCCCTCGCGGTCGCGGAGTCCGAGGCCCAGAGGATCGCCGAGGCGGAGGCGCAGAGCAGGGGCAACGCCTGAGGACCTGCGGAGTCCCTGGCCGCCGCGCCTGAGCACGGCGGCCAGGGACTCCGTGGGCTCCGTACAGCCCCCTTCCCGGCTTCCGGCTTCCGGTGCGATCGTCAGGCCGTCAACGGCACGGAGTGCACCTCGTCCGCCCGGTGCCCCGCCCGTTCGTGAATGCGCTGGATCGCTTCGGCCGAGGGCGCCTCGGAGAGGCAGTAGACGGTGCCGGACTCCGGGTCGGCCCAGGCCTTCTCGAAGTGGACGTTCTCCTCGCCCTCGATGGCCAGGTCGGCTCTGTGCGCCTGTCGCAGCTGGTCGGCGGTGATGCCCTTCATTCCGTGGTGGACGTCCATGAACTGGGGCATGGCCTCACACCTCCTCGCGTCCTTTCCGCTCCGCTTTCCATGCTGCGCCCGCGACCCGGCGGGGGCGACCGCTGGAAGCCCTGCCGCGGTGCCCGTCGAGGGCCCCGGCGATCATTGATCACCGGGGCCCTCGAAGTTCCCTGTCGGAAGGTGCCGTCAGCCGCACTGGCACGGGCTGCCCGACTGGCACCCGCAGCCACACCCCGAACCGCAGCCGCAGGAGGCGATGAGCGGGAGGTTCCTGAGGTCGGCGGGCTGCTCGGTGTCGTGCTGCTGTGTGGGGTCGGGCGTGGTGCTGGGGGATTCGGCCATGGTTCCTCCCAGTGGATAGGGCCTGGTGCCTTTGCCCATTTCATGCCCGCCCCAGCAGGCGCATCAACGGCGCACAGGGGCGCCCCACGCCCTGCCCCTCAGCCTTCGAGCCCCCCAGACGGCAACCCTTGAAGCGCCGGGCCGCGAGCTCTGGGGTTCTGGGGCCATGGGGCGTGGGCCGTGGTCGGGGGTGCATGCCTGTCGGTTCTGGGCCGTGGGATGCGGAGCGGCCGAGGTACAAGCCCGTGGCCTCCGGGCGGCGAGCCGTGGGCTTCGGGTCGTGAGCCGTGGGTCGTAAGCCCATCCGGTCCTGGTCCTCAAGCCGTAAAGCCCGGGGTGCCGGCTCGCTCAGCCCTCGGGGTGCCGGCCCCATCCAGCCTCAGGGCGCGGGTGTTCGGGCCTGAGGCCGTGGGCCCTGGAGCCGCATGGCGCGAGCGGTCCGGTCCCAGGGCGTAAGCCCATCCGGTCCCGGTCCTCAAGCCGTAAAGCCCAGGGTGCCGGCCCACGCAGCCTCGGGACGTCAGCCCTGAAGCCCGGGGTGCCGGCCCGCCCAGCCCAGGGGCGCCGGCCCTGAAGCCCGGGGCGCCAGCCCACCCACCGGGGCACCGGCCCCGTGCAGCCCCAGGGCGTCAGCCCTGAAGCCCTGGGCGCCGGCCAAGCACCCCACCCCGCGAACCCCCGGAGGGCTACGCTCCGTCCGCCCCCGTCACCGGCTGGATGTCCGTCTGGAGGTCGTCCGCGTGCTCGCCCGTCACCAGGTAGACGACGCGCTTGGCGACCGCGACCGCGTGGTCGGCGTAGCGCTCGTAGTAGCGGCCGAGGAGGGTGACGTCGACGGCCGTCTCGATGCCGTGCTTCCAGCGCTCGTCGATCAGGTGCTGGAAGAGGGTGCGGTGCAGCAGGTCCATCTCGTCGTCGTCCTGCTCCAGCTGGAGGGCGAGGTCGACGTCCTTCGTCACGATGACCTCGGCCGCCTTCGCCATCAGGCGCTGGGCGAGCTGGCCCATCTCCAGGATGGTGGCGTGCAGGTCCTGGGGGACCGCCCGCTCGGGGAAGCGCAGGCGCGCGAGCTTCGCCACGTGCTGGGCGAGGTCGCCGGAACGCTCCAGGTCGGCCGACATGCGCAGGGACGTGACGACGATCCGCAGATCCGTCGCCACCGGCTGCTGGCGGGCCAGCAGGGCTATGGCCCGGGCCTCCAGGTCGTGCTGCAGCTCGTCGACCTTCTTGTCGGCCTCGATGACGCTTTCGGCCAGCTTGAGATCGGCGTCGAGGATGGCCGTCGTGGCGCGTCCGATCGCCGACCCGACCAGCCGGGCCATCTCCACCAGACCGTCGCCGATCGAGTCCAGTTCCTCGTGGTACGCGTCCCGCATCAGGGTTCCCTCTCGTACGTGTGCTTCGGGGCGGTGCGAACCCCACGCTCCCACGTTCCGGCCCGTACGCGTCCGTTTCTGCCACCCCAAATGAACCAATACTGGCTCCAAGGTGAACTCTGGGCGACGAGTGTTCGAGCTCGCACGCTGACGGCTGTGGCCAGGGGGTATCCCGTGCCTAACCTTGACGCATGGACGTGAACGCGGCGGTCGCCGCAGCGGCAGCGATCGCCGGGGTGCTCACCGGTGTCATCGCCATGCTGGCGTTCCGCTGGAGCGAACGCGACCAGAAGCGACCGACCAGGACTTCCTTGCACACCGATCCCGTACTCCCGCCCGGAGTGGACACGGTTCTCTCCGTGCTCCGCTCGTCGGCCGTCGTACTCGACGAGGCCGACGCCGTCGTCAAGGCCAGCTCCGCCGCATACGCCCTCGGGCTGGTACGCGGCGGCAAGCTCGCCGTCGAACCCATGCTCCAGATGACCCGGGACACCAGACGCGACGGCGAGATACGCCAGGTCGAACTGGACCTGCCCCGGCGCGGGACCGGACGCGGGGAGGCCCTCGCCGTCTCCGCCCGGGTCGCACCGCTCGGCTCCCGGCTGGTGCTGCTGCTCGTCGAGGACCTCACCGAGGCCCGCCGCATCGAGGCCGTACGACGCGACTTCGTCGCCAACGTCAGCCACGAGCTCAAGACCCCGGTGGGCGCGCTCTCCCTCCTGTCCGAGGCCGTCATGGACGCCTCCGACGACCCGGAGGCGGTACAGCGCTTCGCCGGCCGCATGCAGATCGAGGCCACCCGCCTGACCAACCTGGTCCAGGAGCTCATCGATCTGTCACGCGTGCAGAACGACGACCCCCTCGAGGACGCCGAACCCGTCCGCGTCGACGAACTCGTCGCCGAGGCCATCGACCGCTGCCGCCACCAGGCCGGCACCAAACAGATCACGATGGCCTCGAATGTATGGGTGCCCGAAGGGCCCGATCAGGGTGGTGGTGGGCGACGGGCGGGCGGCACGGCCGACCTGCATGTCTGGGGGAACCGCGGGCAGCTCGCCGCCGCCCTGGGCAACCTCGTCGAGAACGCCGTCAACTACTCCCCGGCCCGCACCCGCGTGGGCATAGCCGCCCGCCGGATCAGCGCACCCGGTGGCGACATGATCGAGCTCGCCGTCACCGACCAGGGCATCGGCATCACGGACAAGGACAAGGAGCGCATCTTCGAGCGCTTCTACCGGGTCGACCCGGCCCGCTCCCGGGCCACCGGCGGCACCGGCCTGGGTCTGGCCATCGTCAAGCACGTGGTCGCCTCGCACGGCGGGGAGGTCACGGTGTGGAGCGCCGAAGGCCAGGGCTCCACCTTCACCCTGCGGCTGCCGGAGGCCGGTGTGGCCCGTGACCGCGCCCAGCAGCACCCCGACCTCGACGAAGAGGCCGGGCCGTCCCCCGCATCGCCCGACTCAACCGCCGCGTACGAAACGCTTCCCTCCCCGGAGGTCCTTCCGTGACCCGAGTGCTCGTCGTCGAGGACGAGGAGTCCTTCTCCGACGCCCTGTCGTACATGCTCCGCAAGGAGGGCTTCGAGGTGGCCGTGGCGGCCACCGGCCCCGACGGACTCGACGAGTTCGAGCGCAACGGCGCCGACCTCGTCCTCCTCGACCTGATGCTGCCGGGGCTGCCCGGTACGGAGGTGTGCCGTCAGCTGCGCGGCCGCTCCAACGTCCCGGTGATCATGGTGACCGCCAAGGACAGCGAGATCGACAAGGTCGTCGGCCTGGAAATAGGAGCCGACGACTACGTCACCAAGCCCTTCTCCTCGCGCGAGCTGGTCGCCCGCATCCGCGCGGTGCTCCGCAGACGCGGCGAGCCGGAGGAGGTCACCCCGGCCGCGCTGGAGGCCGGCCCGGTCCGGATGGACGTCGACCGCCACGTGGTGACGGTGTCCGGTTCCAAGGTCGACCTTCCGCTGAAGGAGTTCGACCTGCTCGAGATGCTCCTGCGCAACGCGGGCCGCGTCCTCACCCGTATGCAGCTCATCGACCGCGTCTGGGGCGCCGACTACGTCGGCGACACCAAGACCCTCGACGTCCACGTCAAGCGCCTGCGCGCGAAAATCGAGCCGGACCCGGGCGCGCCGCGCTACCTGGTGACGGTGCGGGGGCTGGGCTACAAGTTCGAGCCCTGACCGGGCCGGTCGGTGTCCGTTCGGTGGGGTGGCGTGCGTCGTGCCTGCCGGACGGGGTCCGGCGCAGCGGCGCGATGCCCGCGGAGCGGTGCGGGGGGTGCGTCGGGGAGGAGCCAGGCGAGATGACTGAAGGGCGGCACCCCGGGAGGGGTGCCGCCCTTCAGTCATGGGTGCTCAGTGGGCCGTGGCCGAGGCCGACGCGGAGTCGCTCGGGGTGGAGCCGGCGGTCGCGGAGTCGGTCGGCGAGGGGGAGTTCTTGCCCTTCGACGGCTTCGACTGCTTCGACGGCTTGGAGTTGTCGCTCGCCGTCGCGCCGGCGGCGGGCGAGGCGGGGGCCGACGCGGTCGGGATCTCGCTCGGGCCCCACGAGCTGAAGTAGCTCTTGGCCGGGAAGACGAAGGCACGCAGGCTCACGTCACCGGTCTGGCTGAAGGTGAAGGTGACCTTCTGGGCGTTGCCGTCCTGGAGCGCCTCGCTGGTGTTGTCCAGCACGGCGGAGGCGTTGTCCTTGCCGCCGAGGACCAGCGAGCCGCCGGCCGGGATGGTGAGGTCCTTGCCCTTGGCCGGGCTGAGCTTGGCGGTCTTGCCGGTGCCGGGGATGGTGATCGAGTCGAGGGTCTGGGAGTGGGTGGTGTCGCCGTTGAAGATGGTGGCGGAGACCACGGCGGGGCCCGTCGACTGCATGTCGGGCTGCGTGATGACCGTGACGTTCTGGATCTTGATGGTGCCCACGGAGGTGGCCGCGTTGTCCGGCTTGATCTCCAGGGTCTGGGGGTCGTTGCCGGCCCCGCAGGCGGCGAGCGAGGCGATCGAGAAGACGATGGCGGAGGCGGCGAGGGCGCCGCGTCGAATGCTGCTGCTCACGGCGGCGGCAACTCCTTGAACGCAGGGGCGGCCTCCCTGTAAAGCCGCCCTAAGTGTCAGTCAACGGCCTCAGGTTACCGAGCCGTTCCCGACCGGCCGCACCCGACCCTCCCCCAACGCCCGCTCTTCCCTCCAGCAGGGGGTACCCCACGCCCCTCGAGTGACTCCCGAACCGCATTGGCCGGGTCCTCGTCCGACATTCACATAACGGGGCCCGCAAATCTTCGGTGAAGGAATGCACGGCCGCCCGGAAATCGATCACGTATTGATCACGTACCGATGAGTACGCCGGTGAGTACGTCGACGAGTACGTCGATCAGCCGACTGATCGCAACCCTCTCGTGATCAATTCCGGATTCGTCTCGTATCCGGCTCCGGACACCGAACGGAGTAGCGTAAGTCGCACACTTGGAATCGGACAAATGTGGACGTTCGACCGCTTGGAGGGGGCTCCGGATGTGTGTAACGTACGCGTTTCACCCCGCCCGGACAGCCGCTCCGACCTGCGAATACCTGGTTCCGCACGCCTGCCGCAGCACGTTCCTGTCGCTGTTGTCAAGCCCTGAGATATGCCCTGACCTGCGAAAACGCCATTCAGAACCGTCAGTTTCCGTGTTACCCTGGATAGCCACGGAAGGGGTACCTGTCACATGACGTTCAAGGTTGGCGACACCGTGGTCTATCCCCATCACGGGGCCGCGCTGATCGAGGCCATCGAAACTCGCCAGATCAAAGGCGTGGACAAGACCTACTTGGTGCTGAAGGTCGCCCAGGGTGACCTGACGGTACGTGTGCCAGCGGACAATGCGGAGTTCGTCGGCGTGCGTGATGTGGTCGGTCAGGACGGGCTGGACCGGGTCTTCGAGGTGCTGCGCGCACCGTATGCGGAGGAGCCCACGAACTGGTCTCGTCGTTACAAGGCAAATCTGGAGAAGCTCGCCTCCGGCGATGTCATCAAGGTCGCGGAAGTAGTGCGTGACCTGTGGCGTCGCGAGCGCGAGCGTGGACTCTCCGCCGGTGAGAAGCGCATGCTCGCCAAGGCTCGCCAGATCCTGGTGAGCGAGCTCGCCCTCGCGGAGAACACCAACGAGGACAAGGCCGAGGCCCTGCTCGACGAGGTCCTCGCGTCCTGACGGACCGGCCTCCGACAGGCCCTCCCCGTTCGGCAAGCTCATCACAGTGAAATGCCGCGGTGCCCGATGACACACCACCTGTCGCCGGGCGCTGCGGCATGTCCGCGCGCATGCGTACGCAGCCGCCGTGCCTTCGTCGTACATGGCTGTCATACACGGCCGTACATGACCCGTACTCGGCTGCTGCGATCAACAACTGCTGCGATCACTGATGCCGCCAGGGCAGCCGACTCGACCGGTGTCACGGAAGGGTCCGGTCAAGACGCGCGCCCAATGGCACGCTGAGGCCATACCCACGCAGGCCGCGCACACAAACCTGACAGGAACCGATGTCTGACGATTCGCGCCCTTCGCCCGCGCCGGCACCCGTCGCCGCCGTCATTCCTGCCGCCGGCCGGGGCGTACGCCTTGGCCCGGGCGCCCCCAAGGCGCTCCGCGCGCTGGGCGGCACACCCATGCTCATCCACGCGGTCCGCGCGATGGCCGCCTCCCGCGCCGTCACCCTGGTGATCGTCGTGGCGCCGCCCGACGGCACCGCCGAGGTCAAGTCCCTCCTCGACGCGCACGCGCTGCCCGAGCGCACGGACTTCCTGGTCGTCCCCGGCGGCGAGACCCGCCAGGAATCGGTCAGGCTCGGCCTCGACGCGCTCCCGCCCGACCACCGCGTCGTGCTGGTGCACGACGCCGCCCGCCCGCTCGTCCCGGTGGACACCGTCGACGCCGTCATCGAGGCCGTACGCGACGGCGCGCCGGCCGTCGTGCCCGCGCTGCCCCTCGCCGACACCGTCAAGGAGGTCGAACCGGCCGCCACCCCCGGCGAGCCGGAGCCGGTCGTCGCCACGCCCGAGCGGAGCCGGCTGCGCGCCGTGCAGACCCCGCAGGGCTTCGACCGCGACACCCTCGTGCGCGCCCACGGGAGCGTCACCGACGACGTCACCGACGACGCGAGCATGGTGGAACAGCTCGGCCTGCGGGTCGTGACCGTCCCCGGCCACGAGGAGGCCTTCAAGGTCACCCGCCCGCTCGACCTCGTCCTCGCCGAGGCGGTCCTCGCCCGCAGGAGGCTCAACGATGGCTTCTGAGGCGCTCCCGCCCCTGCCCCAGGTCGGCATCGGCACCGACATCCACGCCTTCGAGGACGGCCGCGAGCTGTGGTGCGCCGGCCTGAAGTGGGAGGGCGAGGGACCCGGCCTCGCCGGACACTCCGACGCCGACGTCGTCGCGCACGCCGCCTGCAACGCCCTCTTCTCGGCCGCCGGCCTCGGCGACCTCGGGCAGCACTTCGGCACCGGCCGCCCCGAGTGGTCCGGCGCCTCCGGCATCACCCTGCTGACCGAAGCCGCCCGTGTCGTCCGCGAGGCCGGCTTCCGGATCGGCAACATCGCCGTACAGGTGGTCGGACCCCGCCCGAAGATCGGCAAGCGCCGCGACGAGGCCCAGAAGATCCTCTCCGAGGCCGCCGGAGCCCCCGTCTCCGTCTCCGGGGCCACCACCGACGGGCTCGGCTTCCCCGGCCGCGACGAGGGCCTGATGGCCGTGGCGACGGCGCTCGTGGTGCGGGTGAGCTGAAAGCGTGTGAGGGTACCCGCGAAGCGACCAGTGACCCAGGTCCCGGAGGTACCCCATGCCCGCCGCTCTCTCCGACCGCCTCAAGGCCCTGCTCGACGGCCCGGTCTTCGTCGTCCTCGGCACCGTCCAGCCCGACGGCAGCCCCCAGCTCTCCCCCGTATGGGCGAAGCGGGACGGTGACGACGTCCTGATCTCCACCACCGTCGACCGCCGCAAGACGAAGAACCTCGTCCGCGACCCGCGCATCGACGTCGTGGTCCAGGACCCCGAGTCCCCGTACGAGTACGCCGAGATCCGCGGCACCGCCGAGACGACCACGGAAGGCGGCCAGGCACTCATCGACGAGCTGAGCCTGAAGTACACCGGGAAGCCGTACGCGGAGTTCAACCCGGCGTCCGCGCAGGACGCGGAGCGGGTGGTCGTGCGGATCCGGCCGCGGAAGGTCGTGGGGAGTCTGTGAGCCGGTGGGGGTGGCGGGGTGGTGCGTAGGCCGTACGCGGCCCGCGGGCGGAGCCCGCTGTGGGATGCAGCAACCCGGCGTCCGCGCAGGACGCGGAGCGGGTGGTCGTGCGGATCCGGCCGCGGAAGGTCGTGGGGAGCCTGTGAACCGACCGGCTGAGCCGACTGGCCGAGCCGACCGGGCTGAAAGGTCCGGGCCACCGGGTGCGCGCCCCCTGGTGCGCCCGGCGGCGTCCGCTGTGTCACGAATACATCGTCCTTCGGCGGAAGGGTCGCAAGGCACTGCCCCACGCCCACTACCCTGGAGTGGTGACCATTCGCCTGTACGACACCAGCGCCCGGCAGATCCGTGACTTCACCCCGCTCAAGCCGGGCTGTGTCTCGATCTACCTGTGTGGTCCCACGGTGCAGGCAGCCCCTCACATCGGGCACATCCGGTCCGGGTTGAACTTCGACATCATGCGCCGCTGGTTCGAGTACCGCGGCTACGAGGTCACGTTCATCCGCAACGTCACCGACATCGACGACAAGATCCTCACCAAGGCCCGCGAGCAGAACCGGCCCTGGTGGGCGATCGGGTACGAGAACGAGCGCGCCTTCAACGACGGTAACAACGCCCTCGGCTGCCTCCCGCCGACGTACGAACCGCGCGCCACCGGCCACGTCACCGAGATGGTCGAGATGATGCAAACGCTCATCGAGCGCGGACACGCCTACGAGGCCGACGGCAACGTCTACTTCGACGTGCGCTCCTTCCCCGGCTACCTGGAGCTGTCCCGGCAGGAGCTGGACAACCTGCTCCAGCCCTCGGCCGAGGGCGAGACCGGCAAGCGCGACCCCCGCGACTTCGCCATGTGGAAGACTGCCAAGCCCGGCGAGCCCACCTGGCCGACGCCGTGGGGCCCCGGCCGCCCCGGCTGGCACCTGGAGTGCTCGGCCATGGCCCACAAGTACCTGGGCAGCGCCTTCGACATCCACGGCGGCGGCCTCGACCTGATCTTCCCGCACCACGAGAACGAGATCGCCCAGGCCAAGGGCATCGGCGACGAGTTCGCCCGGTACTGGGTGCACAACGCCTGGGTGACCATGGCCGGCGACAAGATGTCGAAGTCGCTGGGCAACAGCGTCCTGGTCTCCGAGATGGTCAAGCGGTGGCGTCCCATCGTCCTGCGCTACTACCTCGGCACCCCGCACTACCGCTCGATGATCGAGTACAGCGAGGAGTCCCTGCGCGAGGCCGAGTCCGCGTTCGCGCGCATCGAGGGCTTCGTACAGCGCGTCGTGGAGAAGGCCGGGGGAGTCGTCGAGCCCTCCGCCGACGTACCGCCCGCCTTCGCCGAGGCCATGGACGACGACCTCGGTGTCCCCCAGGCCCTCGCCGTCGTGCACACCACCGTCCGGCAGGGCAACTCCGCCCTCGCCGCCGACGACAAGGAAGCCGCCGTCGCCCGGCTCGCCGAAGTACGCGCCATGCTCGGCGTGCTCGGCCTCGACCCGCTCGACGAGCACTGGGCCGGCGAGGACGGCGACCGCGGCGAAGACCTGCACGGAGTCGTGGACAGCCTCGTCCGCATGGTCCTCGACCAGCGCGAGGCCGCCCGCTCCCGCAAGGACTGGGCCACCGCGGACGCCATCCGCGACCAGCTCAACCAGTCCGGCCTCACCATCGAGGACAGCCCCCAGGGCCCCCGCTGGACCCTCGGGCCGCGTTGACCCCCGATGATCCTCCGATGATCGCTCTCCCGGTCGATTTCTTGATCGATTGTGCCGCCCGGCTCCCCGGGCGGCACACTGCCTATACGTACATACGCACGCTTCCCACAGACAGGTAGGTCATGGCCTCCAACAACCGCCGCATGTCCGGCAAGAAGGGCGCGCAGGTCGGCAGTGGCGGCCAGCGGCGCAAGGGCCTCGAGGGCAAGGGCCCGACCCCGCCCGCCGAGATGCGCAAGGGCCACAAGAAGAACCGCGTCGCCAACGCCAAGGCCAAGCAGGCCGTGCGCCGCCCCACGGCCCGGGGCCGTGGCGGCAAGTCCGCCTCCGAGCTGGTCGTCGGCCGCAACCCCGTCTTCGAGGCCCTGCGCGAGGGCGTGCCCGCCTCCACGCTCTACGTCCAGCAGTTCATCGACAACGACGAGCGGGTGCGCGAGGCACTGCAGCTCGCGGCCGAGCGCGGCGGCATCAACCTCATGGAGGCCCCCCGCCCCGAGCTCGACCGGATGACGAACGGGCTCAACCACCAGGGCCTCGTCCTCCAGGTCCCGCCGTACGAGTACGCCCACCCCGAGGACCTCGCCGAAGCCGCCTCCGACGCGGGCGAGGACCCCCTCATCGTCGCCCTCGACGGCGTCACCGACCCGCGCAACCTCGGCGCCGTCGTCCGCTCCGTCTCCGCCTTCGGCGGCCACGGCGTCGTCGTACCCGAACGGCGTGCCGCCGGCATGACCGCCGGCGCCTGGAAGACCTCCGCCGGCACCGCGGCCCGTACGCCCGTCGCCCGCGCCACCAACCTCACCCGCGCCCTCGAGGCGTACAAGAAGGCCGGCATCGTGGTCGTCGGCCTCGCCGCCGACGGCGAGGTCGAACTCGGCGAACTCGAAGCCCTCGGCGGACCGGTCGCCATCGTCGTCGGCAGCGAGGGCAAGGGCCTGTCCCGACTGGTCGGCGAGACCTGCGACTTCCGCGTCCGCATCCCGATGCCGGGCGGCGCCGAGTCGCTCAACGCGGGCGTCGCGGCGGGCATCGTGCTGTACGAGGCGGCACGCCGGCGCGGCTGAACAGACGTACCCGGGGTCACTCGTGCGGGTCAAACCCGGCGACACGCACGAGATTGACGGGGTCCGGACACATCCGGGCGGTCAAAGCAGTGTCCTAACACCACGTCACTCGGTTAGATGAGTGTGGACACCAGAACACCCCGCACACCCACGGGGGACCGCTCGTCGGGATTCGACGACGCTCCCGCGCTGAGCATGGTGAAGGTGCCGAGCGATCCGGCGCAGGTCATCGTCAATCACGCGAGCTTCCGCGTGCAGCTGGGCGCCTCGGCCCGGCGAACCCAGTCCCCACGGATCGCCCGGCACCCCAGCGCCACCGCGGACAGCGCCCGCATCCCCGCCGCGGGTGCCGCCCGCCGCCGTCCCGTCGTCTGGAGCGGCCGCTCCGCCCCCGACGACACCGGCGCCCACCGGCTGCTCCAGGCCGTGCGGGGCGGCAGCGTCCGCCACGCCGAGGAAGCCGTCGCCGACGCCGGAGCCACCCAGGTCATCCCCCGCGTCGGCGACCGCGGCGGCTACGGCACCGGATATCCCACCGGCTACCCGACCGGCTACTCCAGCGACTACGACGAGGTGTACGACGGGCTGGAACAGACCGTCGAGACCCCCGTCGTCGGCCACCAACGCGCCCCCGCCGCCGGCGAGACCCGCCTCCTGCCCCCCATGCGTCCCGCCGGCGGCGCCTACGACCCGCCCGCCCACCCCTACGACCTCTACGCGGCCCCGGACGACGGCGAGTACGACGGCGCATACGACGCCGAATACGACGACGACCCGGCCGCACCCCACACCAAACGCCACAGCGACGACCCGGCCCGGCACGCCTACTTCCCCGGCCGCCGCATGAACCTCGGCGTCGTCCTGCTCCCCCTGCGCCTCTTCCTCGGCTTCATCTCCATCTACGCCGGCATGGGCAAGCTCTGCGACCCGCTCTACTTCGACGGCGGCAAACGCGGCTCCATGGTCAAGTGGCTCAACACCCTCCACCCATGGGAAGCCGCCGAACCCCTCCGCCAGTTCGCCCTCCAGCACCCCGTCGGCTCCGGCCTCGTCATCGCCTTCCTCCAGGTCGTCGTCGGCGTCCTGACCATCCTCGGCTGCTGGCAGCGCGTCGCCGCCGTCCTCGGCGCGATGCTCTCCGCCGCCCTGATCGTCACCGTCACCTGGAAGACCGTCCCCGCCTACGACGCCCCCGACATCATCTACCTCGCCGCGTGGTCGCCCCTGATCATCGCCGGCGCCCCCGTCTACTCCGTCGACGGCCGCCTGGCGGGCAACGCCTGGCGCACCCTCGGACCCCGCTCCGACATCTGGGAGCTGCGCCGCTACGTCCTGCGCCGCGGCGCCCTCGTCACCGCCCTCACCGTCGGCGTCACCCTCCTCGTCGGCTCACTCCTCGGCGGCGCCGTACGCGACGCCGACCGCGTGGTCGTCCCCGGCCCCGGCGAGGCCCCCCGCAACAACCTCCCCGGCTCCCCGCTCCCCGAACGGTCCGGCAAGACCCACCGGAAGACACCGACCTCCACCCCGTCCACCGGCGGCACCGACGCCAGCCCCTCAGGCGCCGCCACCACCCCCGGCGCCACCCGCTCCACCGGCACCGTCACCGGCGGCACCCCCAGCCAGACCCAGGGCACCGCGGGCCAGGCACCACCGCAGCGCACCTCCCCGGCCCAGCAGGCCCCCAGCACCACCTCGGGACCGACCTCCGGCGGCACCGCGACCGGCGGCGGCTCCACGGGAGGCACCGGCAACGGCGGCTCCTCCTCGGGCCAGCCGGGCCTGGTGGGCGGCCTCCTGGGCTAGCCGGCAGAACGGCGTCCGAACGACGGGCCCCGCACCCACGAGAGATCGAGGGTGCGGGGCCCGTCCACGTACGACGGTGCTCGTACGACGGTGCTCGTACGACGGTGCTCGTACGACGGTGCTCGTACGACGGTGCTCGTACGGCCGTGCTCGTACGGCCGTGCGTCAGCGCCCCAGCGCGGCCAGCTCCTTCGCCGCCTCCGTCAGATCCTTCGCCGTGTCGATGGCACGCCAGTAGGCACCCTGCGGAAGCGAGAAACCCGCCAGCCGGCGCTCACGCGCCAGATGCGGGAACGTGGTGCGCTCATGGTCACCGCGCGCGGGCAGCAGGCCGGCGAACTCCGGCGAGAACACATAGACACCCGCGTTGATCTCGAAGGTCGACGGCGGAGCCTCGATGAAGTCCGTGATGTGCCCGAAGCCGTCCGTCTTCACCGCACCCCACGGAATGCGCGGCCGGGCCAGCGCGAGGGTCGCGACGGCGTCGCGCTCGGTGTGGAAGTCCGCCATGTCGCGGAGCGAGAAACGGGTCCAGATGTCGCCGTTGGTGGCGTACCAGGGACGGTCCGGGTGCGGGAGACGGGCGGCCGCGTACTTCAGGCCGCCACCGCGGCCGAGGGGCTCCGACTCCACGACGGTCGTGACGTTGACGGGCAGATCGGCCGTCACCAGCCACTTCTGCAGCACTTCGGCGAGGTGGCCGCAGGAGACCACCACGTCCGTCACGCCCTCCTCGGCGAGCCAGGACAGCTGATGGCCGATGATCGGAGTGCCCGTGCCGGGAATCTCGACCATCGGCTTGGGCCGGTCGTCGGTGTACGGACGCAGCCGGGAACCCTGGCCACCGGCCAGGACAACGGCTTGAGTGGGGCGCGACGCGGCATTCGGATCGGTCATGACCGAACTGTACGTGGCGCCCCACTCGCGGCTTACGAACGCAACCGGCTCCTCAACCAGCCGTTACCTGCCGCTCACCATTGCGGGGAGCGTCCTTCAGAGAGCGTCCCCAGGAGGGGTCAGCCGCGGGACGCGGCCAGCACGCCGGAGGCGAAGGACGTGTCGCACACCGGCCGGGCGTACGACTGCGCGCGCGAGGCGCCGTAGATGCGCGCCGCGGCCCGGCCCAGCGAGCGGGCGATCGAGGTGCAGTGCTTCGCCAGCGACGGATGCCCGTTGACCGCCTGCTGGAGATGGGTGAGGACGACGCCCGGGTTTCTCTCCTGCAGCTCGCCCATCAACTGGTCGCGCAGCACGTCCTGCGGAGCGCGCGTGACATCGCGGGAGGCCCGGCCGGCCCCGGAGACGTCCGAGGCGGTCAGCACCGAGTTCGAGGGGTTCCCCGACCAGTTGACCCGGGTGACCGCGAGGGTCCCGGAGAGCACCAGGACGACGGGCAGGACGAGGGCGAGGGTGCGGCCGATCCGGCGGGCAGGGCCGCCCCGGTGGCCGCGTCGCATCTGTTGGTTGGTGGAGTGCTTCACGCGTGTGAGGGTAGCGTGCCGTAATGTTTTGGAGACGTTCAGTCACCGGTACGGGGGACGGTGAAGCCCCCTTCTCCGTACGGGACGTTGACGCACACTGCTCGAAATGACCCTCTTGCCGGGGTATTTGTCGACAACGCTCGGCAATGGCCGACAGTGCTCGACAACGATGAGGGCCCCGCAGCAGGCTGCGGGGCCCTCTCGGTCAACGCGGGCGGATTTCACCCGGCACGGGGACCGCTCAGTCGGAGAGACGCTCACCCGTGGAGGTCGAGAACACGTGGGTCTCGCCCGGCCGCGGCACGACGTGCAGCGTGGCGCCCTTGTCCGGAACCGCACGGCCGCTGACGCGGACGACCAGGTCCTTGAGGTCGTCGCCGACCTTGGCGGAGCCGTAGACGTAGCCGTCGGCGCCGAGCTCCTCCACCACGTTCACGGAGACCGCGAGACCGGCGGGAGCGTCCTCGCTGTCCTTCGACAGGGCGGAGGCGGCAGCGCCGTTGTGCTCCACCACGTCGAAGTGCTCGGGACGGACACCGACCGTCACCGTACGGTCACCCTTGTCGGAGGCGGCCTTGAGCGCGTCCCGGTTGACGGGGACGACACTGTTGCCGAACTTCACACCGCCGTCGGTGATCGGCACCTCGACCAGGTTCATCGCCGGGGAGCCGATGAAGCCGGCCACGAAGAGGTTGGCGGGCCGGTCGTACATGTTGCGCGGCGAGTCGACCTGCTGCAGCAGACCGTCCTTGAGCACGGCCACACGGTCGCCCATCGTCATGGCCTCGACCTGGTCGTGGGTGACGTAGACGGTGGTGATGCCGAGGCGGCGCTGCAGCGAGGCGATCTGCGTACGCGTCGACACACGGAGCTTGGCGTCCAGGTTGGACAGCGGCTCGTCCATGAGGAACACCTGCGGCTCACGCACGATCGCGCGGCCCATCGCGACACGCTGCCGCTGACCACCGGAGAGCGCCTTCGGCTTGCGGTCCAGGTACTCCGTGAGGTCGAGGATCTTCGCGGCCTCCTCGACCTTCTGCCGGATCTCCGCCTTGTTGACGCCCGCGATCTTGAGCGCGAAGCCCATGTTGTCGGCGACCGTCATGTGCGGGTAGAGCGCGTAGTTCTGGAACACCATGGCGATGTCCCGGTCCTTCGGCGGCAGGTGCGTCACGTCGCGGTCACCGATGCGGATGGCGCCGCCGTTGACGTCCTCCAGCCCCGCGAGCATCCGGAGCGAGGTCGACTTACCGCAACCCGACGGGCCGACGAGAACGAGGAACTCGCCGTCCTCGATGTGGATGTCGAGCTGGTCGACGGCGGGCTTCTCGGTGCCCGGGTAGATCCGGGTCGCCTTGTCGAACGAGACAGTGGCCATGGTGAATGGGCCCCCTTCTACCGGCAGGAACGTGCCGGACGATCCGTTGTAGGAAGGTGGTTGCTGGTGTAGTCCACCAGGGTGAACTGGGTCAGGACGGTACCTGGCGTTCACCTGGTCTGTCAGTAGTCCGGGCCCTGTGAACTTCGCGGAAATTTTCGACCGGGGCCCCTCGGGACCTGGGTACACTGCACGGGCACGCTCTCGATGCGCGTGCAGGCCTCCTTAGCTCAGCTGGTCAGAGCGCCGCTCTTGTAAAGCGAAGGTCGTCGGTTCGAATCCGACAGGGGGCTCAAAAAAGCCCAGGTCAGGACGTTCCTTACCTGGGCTTCGCCGTTCAGCGCCGCCCCGCCACCCGGTCCGCCACCCGGGCCAGCCGCGATGACTCGGTGCCCGGGCGCAGCCGCTCCCGCTGGTCCGCGGCCCGGTAGGTCGCGTACATGCTCTGGACGCCCAGCCACCGGAACGGTTCGGGCTCCCATTTGCGGACCTTGTGGTTGACCCAGGGCAGGTCGGTCAGCTCCGTCCGGCCGCCCTGGCCCGAGTCCTGTTGCACCAGGTCCCGCAGCGTCCGTGCGGCCAGGTTGGTGGTGGCGACGCCCGATCCGACGTAGCCGCCCGCCCAGCCGAGCCCGGTTGCGCGGTCGAGGGTGACTGTCGCGCACCAGTCGCGTGGTACGCCGAGGACTCCCGACCAGGCGTGCTCGACGCGCACCCCGGTCAGCGCCGGGAAGAAGCGGACCAGGATGTCCCGGAGGGCCTCGATGGTCGCGTCCTGGGTGCGGCCGTCGTTGTCGGTGCGGGAGCCGAAGCGGTACGGCACTCCGCGTCCGCCGAGGGCGATCCGGCCGTCGGCGGTGTGCTGGGCGTACATGTAGGCGTGTGCCATGTCGCCCAGGGTTTCGCGGCCGTTCCAGCCGATGGCGGTCCACTGGTCTTCGGTGAGGGGTTCGGTGGCGATCATCGAGGAGTTCATGGGCAGCCAGGTCCGCCGCTGGCCTCTGAGGGAGGCGGTGAAGCCCTCGGTGCAGCGGAGGATGTAGGGGGCGCGGACGGTGCCGTAGGGGGTGATGGCGTGCTTGGGGCGGATCTCCGTGACGGGTGTGGATTCGTGGATGGTCACGCCGAGGGATTCCACGGCTGCTGCCAGGCCCTTGACCAGTTTCACCGGGTGCAGTCGTGCCCCGTGAGGTGTCCAGGTGGAGCCGACGGCGTCGGCGACGCGGATGCGTTCGGCGGTCTCGCGGGCGCCGTACAGTTCGCGGTCCTTCTCGCCGTAAGACAGTTCGTGCTCGTGGAAGGCCTTCAGCCGGGTGAGCTGGGCGGGGGTGGTCGCGACCTCGAGGATTCCGCCCTTGTGGAGGTCGGCGTCGATGCCTTCGGTCTCGGTGACGGTGATGACTTCGTCGACGGTGTCGTTCATGGCCTTCTGGAGGCGTACGGCTGCCTGGTGGCCGTGCAGTTTCGCGTAGCGGTCGCGGCCGGCGATGCCGTTGTAGAGCCAGCCGCCGTTGCGTCCGGAGGCGCCGTATCCGCAGAACTTCTGTTCGAGGATGGTGATGCGGAGGAAGGGGGCGGCCTTCTTGAGGTAGTAGGCGGTCCACAGACCTGTGTAGCCGCCGCCGACGATCACGACGTCCGCGGTCGCGTCGCCGGTGAGTGGCTCCCGGACCTTGGGGAGGCCGTCGTCGGTGTACCAGAAGGAGACGCCGCCGTTCACGACACTGCTCGCCGAGCTGCTCATGCGCGGACGTTAACTCCTGAGGGTGGCCAGTGTCTCCTTCGGATTCCATGCTTTTCCGCGCCCTCTGACCAGCGGATAGCAGGCCAGTCCGATCAGTATGGAGACGAAGTGTCCGAGGTCCGTGAACGTCGGCCCGGTGGTCAGGGGGAGGGCGAAGAGGACGAGGACGGTCGCGAGGTACCCGTACCGCCAGGGGGGCGCGATCCTGTACGTCAGCACGCCCGCTACTCCCGCGAGCGCGTAACTCACGCCCACGTCGAGGGTGTTGACGGCGGAGTGCGGTGCCATGCCGTCCTGGATCGCCTTCAGCAGTGCCCCTTCGCTGATCAGCGTCGCGAGGACGTGTGCGGCCGAGCAGACGACGAGCCAGCGGACGGTGCCCAGCCAGCGTTCGGCGGGGGCGTGGAAGACGGTGAAGAGGATGGCGTAGGGCAGCCAGTGTCCGTCGTCGATCCACATCGCGCTGGAGATCAGTACCCGTACCGGGTTCTGTGACAGCTCATGGATGTTCGTGGACCGTTGCCGCAGGAAGTGCTGTTCGAACTCCGGCGACATGTGGTGCAGCGCGAATGTCGTGGAGAACAGGATCAGCAGCCACACATAGGTGCCGGGAGCGCTGCGGACGTATGCCCACACCCTGCTCGGGCCCCGGTTCTTGTCCATGAGCCGATTCACGCAGACGAGTAACGTCCGACGGGTGATCGACATTCCGGACGGGCTGGCGGCGGCACAGGAGAAGTACAACGGGGCGGCCGGTCGGGCCTTCGTGGCCGGGCTGCCGGATCTGGCGGCGGCGTTCCTCGACCGCTGGGGGCTTCGTCTCGACGGGCCGTCGATGTACGGGGTAAGTGCCCTGGTCCTGCTGGTCGCGGTCCGCTCCGACGGCGCCCCGGCCGTGCTGAAACTGCAACTGACGGACGAGGAGAGTGTGGGCGAGCCGGTCGCGCTGCGGGTCTGGGACGGTGACGGCGCCGTACGCCTCCTCGCGCACGACCCGGGGACCGGCACCATGCTGCTGGAGCGACTGGACCCGGCCCGGATGCTGTCCCACGTGCCGGACAGTCGTGCGGCCGTGCTGGTCGTCGCCCGGCTGCTGGCCCACCTGAGCTCGTTCCCGGCGCCGGAGGGCATGCGCCGCCTCGGTGACATCGCGGCCGCGATGCTGGAGCGGACCCCGCCGGTCCTGGACCGCGTCCCGGACGTCTCGGCCCGCCGGCTGGTCGCCGACTGCGCGGCCGCGGTGCGCGAGGTCGCCGGTGAGCCCGGTGACCGGCTCCTCCACTGGGACCTGCACTACGAGAACGTCCTCGCCGCCGGCCGTGCCCCCTGGCTGGCCATCGATCCCAAGCCGCTGTCCGGCGATCCCGGGTTCGACCTGTGGCCCGCCCTCGTCAACCGTTTCGACGCGGGCGAGGTGCGGTGGCGGTTCGACGCGATGACGGAGGTGCTGGGGCTGGACCGGGGGCGGGCGCGGGCGTGGACC
This sequence comes from Streptomyces sp. NPDC020299, assembly GCF_044387825.1. Lineage (NCBI taxonomy): Bacteria > Bacillati > Actinomycetota > Actinomycetes > Kitasatosporales > Streptomycetaceae > Streptomyces > Streptomyces sp. NPDC020299. The sequence goes on along the minus strand of NZ_JBIRWL010000029.1, from coordinate 59,681 downwards.
TTGGGGCGGTTGCTGCAGAACTGTCTGTGGGACGTGGAGAGCGGGCGGGGGCTTCAGGAGCGGCAGCTGGAGATCGGGCGTCGGCTGCTGGGGGCGGGGGGTTAGCCTCGCCGCATGATTCGTACCGCGACCCCCGCCGATGTCCCCGTCATCCATGCCCTGATCCGTGAGCTGGCCGAGTACGAGAAGGCTCCGCACGAGGCGAAGGCGAGCCCCGAGCAGCTGCGGGAGGCGCTGTTCGGGGCGCGGCCCGCGGCCTTCGCGCACGTGGCCGTGGACGACTCGACCGGCGAGGCGGTCGGGTTCGCGCTGTGGTTCCTGAACTTCTCGACGTGGCGGGGCGTGCACGGCATCTACCTGGAGGACCTGTACGTCCGGCCGGAGGCCCGGGGCGGAGGCCACGGCCGGGCGCTGCTCGCGGAGCTGGCCCGTATCTGTGTGGAGCGGGGTTATGAGCGGCTGGAGTGGTCGGTGCTGGACTGGAACCGGCCCGCGATCGGGTTCTACGAGTCGCTGGGTGCTCGGCCGCAGGACGAGTGGACCGTGTACCGGTTGACGGACGGGGCGTTGGCGGCGCTGGGCGGGGTGCCGTCAGGTCACTGACTTCGGGCCACTGGCTTCAGGTCACCGACTCGGGTACGGGGCTGGCCGCCGGGGCGCCGTGCCTGGGTGCCTTGGCGGTCACCATGAGGCCCGCGACGAGGCCGGCCAGGAGCATGATGCCGGCGGCCCACCAGATGGCGGTGGTGTAGCCGTGGACGATGCCGGCGGGGATCACGGTGGCCTTCTGGGCGGGGTTGTGCAGGTGGGCGGTGATGTAGGCGGTGCTGCTGGTGGTGGCGACGGTGTTGAGCAGGGCCGTGCCTATGGAGCCGCCGACCTGCTGGGAGGTGTTGACGGTGGCGGAGGTGACGCCGGAGTCCTGCGGGGCGACGCCCGCGGTGGCGGTGGCGAAGACGGGCATGAAGGTCAGGCCCATGCCGAGGCCCATGAGGAGGAGGGCGGGCAGGATCTCGGTGGCGTAGTCGGAGTGGACGGTCATGCGGGTGAGGACGAGCATGCCGCCGGCGGCGAGGATCATGCCGGGGACCATGAGGGCGCGGGGTGCCACGCGTGACAGGAGCCGGGCGGATATCTGGGTCGAGCCGATGATGATGGCGGCGGTCAGGGGGAGGAAGCCCAGGCCTGTCCTGACCGGCGAGTAGCCCAGGATGACCTGGAGGTAGTAGGTCATGAACAGGAACAGGCCGAACATGCCGATGGTGGCGAGGGCCATGGTGAGGAAGCAGCCGGCGCGGTTGCGGTCCTTGACGATGTGCAGGGGGAGCAGGGGCATCGGGGCCCGGGACTGCCACCACACGAAGACGGTGAGCAGGAGCAGGCCGCCCGCGAAGAGGGCGAGGACGAGCGGGTCCGTCCAGCCGCGGGGTTCGGCCTCGCTGAATCCGTAGACGACGGCGACGAGTCCGCCGCAGCCGAGCAGGGCGCCGGGCACGTCGAGGCGGGCGCCGGCGTGCCCGGGCCGGTCGTGCAGGAGTGCGAGGGCGCCGATGACGGCGATGATCGCGATGGGGACGTTGACGTACAGGCACCAGCGCCAGTTGAGGTACTCGGTGAGCAGGCCGCCGACGATGAAGCCGATGGCGGAGCCGCTGCCGGCGAGGGCGCCGTAGATGCCGAAGGCCTTTCCGCGTTCCTTGGGGTCGGTGAACGTGGTGGTCAGCAGGCTGAGCGCGGACGGGGCGAGTACGGCGGCGAAGGCGCCCTGGAGGGCGCGGGCGCCGAAGAGCATGCCGGAGGTGGTGGCCGCGCCGCCGAGTGCGGAGGCGGCGGCGAAGCCGACGAGCCCGATGACGAAGGTGCGTTTGCGGCCGACGAGGTCGGCGATCCGGCCGCCGAGCAGCAGGAGACCGCCGAAGGCCAGTGTGTAGGCGGTGATGACCCATTGACGGTTGCCGTCGGACATGCCGAGGTCGTGCTGTGCGGAGGGGAGGGCGATGTTCACGATGGTGGCGTCCAGGACCACCATCAGCTGTGCCAGTGCGATGATCACCAGGCCCCACCAGCGGCGAGGGTCGGTGTCCGGTGCGGGTTGCTCCATTGGGGTGACACTCACCCGCCCAGAAGACCACGAATCGGGATCTGTCGCATCCATGGAGGTGGGGCGCTTGTTCATGGCTCCCTTGCCGCCCTTTCAATCGGTTTGCGTGGGTGTGCGGTGAGAGTGTGCTGATGGTGCGCGGCCTTGCGCGGATACGACGGATCAGGGCGCCGGTTTGTGACATCGGCGGCGTTTTCGCACGTCGGACGGATTGTCAGTGGCGGGGTGCACCATGAGGGGCATGGCGAGGAAGGCGACCGGCGGGGCCGGTGGGACGAAGGCGGCGCGGCGACCGGAGCTGCGGCTGCCGCCGCTGGAGCCCTGGGACGGCGGCGGGCTGGAGCCGGACGGGGACTACGACGGGCTGGAGTTCCGGGAGGTGGACTTCGCGGGGCAGGACGGCGCGGGCGCGCGTTTCATGGACTGCGCGCTGACGGGATGCGCCGTCGACGAGACGCGGTTGCGTCACGCCCGGCTGCTGGACACGGTCCTGTCCGGGATACGGGGCGTCGGCACCGACCTGGCCGAGTCCACGCTGCGCGATGTCGAACTCCACGAGGCCCGCCTCGGCGGCACGCAGTTGCACGGCGCCGTCCTGGAGCGCGTCCTGATCCGGGGCGGCAAGATCGACTACCTCAACCTCCGCAAGGCCAGGCTCAGAGACGTCGTCTTCGAGGGTTGCGTCCTCGTCGAGCCCGACTTCGGCGAAGCCCGCCTGGAGCGGGTGGAGTTCGTCGACTGCGTCCTCAAGGGCGTCGACCTGGGCGGGGCGACCCTCACGGACGTGGACCTGCGCGGGGCCGCCTCGCTGGAGATCGCGCGGGGGGTGGGGCGGCTGGCGGGCGCGGTGATCAGCCCCGGGCAACTGGTCGATCTGGCGCCGGTGCTGGCGGGGGAGCTGGGGATCCGGGTGGAGGGCTGAGGGGGCCGAGAGGGCTGCGAGGGCTGAGGCGGGTGGGGCCTACGACATCTGGGGCCTACGACACCCTGGGAAAGCGGGCCTGAAGCGTCCAGATCGCCGGGTTGTCCGCCAGGTCGTCATGGAGGTCGGTCAGGTCGGCGATCAGGTCGTGCAGGAAGTCACGGGCCTCGCGGCGGAGTTCGGCGTGGGAGAAGCTGAGGGGAGCTTCCTCGGCCGGCATCCAGTCGGCGGCGATGTCCACCCAGCCGAAGCGGCGCTCGAACAGCATGCGGTCGGTGGACTCGGTGAAGTCCAGTTCCGCCCGCTGGGGGCGGGAGGCGCGGGAGCCCGCCGGGTCCCGGTCCAGGCGCTCGACGATGTCGCACAGGGCCCAGGCGAAGTCCAGCACCGGCACCCATCCCCAGGCTGTGGACAGCTCGCGGTCCGTCTTGGTGTCGGCGAGGTAGACGTCACCGGAGAACAGGTCGTGACGGAGGGCGTGGACGTCCGCGCGCCGGTAGTCGGTCTGCGGCGGGTCGGGGAAGCGGTTGGAGAGGGCGTAGCCGATGTCGAGCACGTACGTGATGGTGTCACGCCCGTGGAAGATCCCCGCACGCCCGCCGACCCGGCCCGTCCCCCATAGGATCGCTGACATGTCCAGATCCGTGCGCCTTGTCCCGGTGGCCGCCTTCCTCGCGCTCGCTCTCCCGCTGACCGCGTGCGACGGCGGCGTGCACGGCACCCCCGGCGGCTCCGGGGTACGCGACCCGTACTTCCCGAAGGCGGGCAACGGCGGCTACGACGTCACCCACTACGGACTGACTCTCTCCTACGACCCCGCCGGCCGGCACCTCACCGGAACCGCGGAGATCACCGCCCGCGCCACCGAGGACCTGTCCGCCTTCGACCTCGACCTCAAGGGCCTGGACGTCGAGAAGGTCACCGTCGAGGGCCGGGGCGCCCGCTTCAACCGGGCCGGCCAGGAGCTGACCGTCCGCCCGCACGACGACCTGGACAAGGGGGAGACGTTCGGCGTCACCGTGCGCTACTCCGGCACCCCGGAGCAGATCACCGACCGCGACGGCTCGAAGGAGGGCTGGCTGCGCACCGCGGACGGAGCGCTCGCCCTCGGCGAACCCGCCGGTTCCATGGCCTGGTTCCCCGGCAACCACCACCCCTCGGACAAGGCGTCGTACGACATCACGGTCACCGTCCCCAAGGGCCTCCAGGCCGTGTCCAACGGGCAGTTGGCGCACGCGACCACCACCGGCGGCCGCACGACCTTCGCCTGGCACGCGGCCGAACCGATGGCGAGCTACCTGGCCACGGTCGCGATCGGCCACTACACGGTCACACGCACGACCATCGGGAACGCCCTGCCCGTGTACGTGGCCGTCGACCCGAAGCAGGAGCGGGCGAGCCGGACGGTACTGGCGAAGATCCCCGAGATCATGGAGTGGGAGGAGTACAACTTCGGCCCGTACCCCTTCTCCACCACCGGCGCGATCGTCGACCGCCCCGAGGACGCGGGCTACGCCCTGGAGACCCAGACCCGCCCGGTCTTCAACGGCGCCCCGGACACCGAGACCCTCGTCCACGAACTCGCCCACCAGTGGTACGGCGACTCCGTCACCCCCAAGAGCTGGCAGGACATGTGGCTCAACGAGGCCTTCGCGACGTACGCCGAGTGGCTGTGGCGGGAGGACCACGGCGGCGACTCGGCGCAGCGGACCTTCACCAAGCTCTACGACGGCACCTCCGACGATGTCGACGACCCCGACGAGATCTGGGCCTTCCCGCCGGCGAAACCGAGCGGCGCCGCGCACATCTCCGACCCGCCCGTCTACCAGCGCGGCGCGATGGTCCTGCACAAGATCCGCCAGAAGGTCGGCGACGACACCTTCTACGACATCATCCAGGGCTGGGCCGCCACCCACCGGCACGCGAACGCGGACACGGCCGACTTCACGGCCTATGTGGAGAAGCAGGCCCCGGACGAGGACTTCGACGGGATCTGGTCCGACTGGCTGTACGGGGAGGGCAAGCCGAAGCATCCGTGACGGACACCGGGCGGGCGCCGCGTCTGGCGCTCTGTCGCGGGGTACGGCGGAGCCCCGGTCGCCGCACAGCCGCGACCGGGGCTCCGTCAGGGAGCGGGTGCGCTCAGACGTTGACGCCGAAGTCCTGCGCGATGCCCACCAGGCCCGAGGCGTAGCCCTGGCCGACGGCGCGGAACTTCCACTCGGCGCCGTTGCGGTAGAGCTCGCCGAAGACCATCGCCGTCTCGGTGGCGGCGTCCTCGGAGAGGTCGTAGCGGGCGATCTCGGCGCCGCCGGCCTGGTTGATGATGCGGATGTAGGCGTTGCGGACCTGGCCGAAGTTCTGGCCGCGGTTCTCGGCGTCGTAGATGGAGACCGGGAAGACGATCTTGTCGATGTCGGCCGGGAGGGCGGCGAGGTTGACGTTGATCGCCTCGTCGTCGCCGGCGCCCTCGCCGGTGCGGTTGTCGCCGGTGTGGACGATGGTGTTGTCGGGGGTCTGCTTGTTGTTGAAGAACACGAAGTGGGCGTCCGAGTAGACCTTGCCCTGCGTGTTGACCGCGATCGCGGAGGCGTCCAGGTCGAAGTCCGTGCCGGTGGTGGTGCGGACGTCCCAGCCGAGGCCCACGGTGACGGCGGTCAGGCCCGGAGCTTCCTTGCTGAGCGAGACGTTGCCGCCCTTGGACAGGCTTACAGCCATGGTTTGGGAGTCCCTTCCCTCGTTGCGTCAGTACGGGCTTCGCACTGAGGACGAAGCTACCGTCACCCCGGAGAACGCCGAGGGGGGTCCCTATGGTTCCGGATGGCTTTACCTTTTTTACCTACGCGAAATCCGGGTGACGTGGAGGGGCGGAGACGGGACCATGGACGGCATGTCCGGTCCCTACATCGTCCGCGGCTCCGTCTCGCTGCCCGAGGCCGAGCTCATGTGGCGTTTCTCGCGGTCCTCGGGACCGGGCGGGCAGCACGTGAACACCAGTGACTCGCAGGTGGAACTGCGCTTCGACCTGGCGGCGACCGAGGCGTTCCCACCGGTGTGGAAGGAGCGGGCGCTGGCCCGGCTGAGCGGTCGGCTGGTCGACGGGGTCGTCACCGTCCGCGCCTCCGAGCACCGCTCCCAGTGGCGCAACCGCGAAACCGCCGCCGTACGCCTCGCGGCGCTGCTGGCGGAGGCCACCGCACCCCCGCCGAAGCCGCGCAGGCCGACCCGCATCCCCCGGGGCATCAACGAGCGCCGGCTCCGCGAGAAGAAGGCGCGGTCGGACACCAAGCGGGGCAGGTCGGGACGGGACTGGGGCTGAGGTGGTCCAGGCTGAGCTGGGGGCTCCGCCCCCAGACCCCCGGCCCATGCCCACCCACCACTCGTGCGAGTGGGCTGAAGGGCGCGGCTCTCGATTATCAGCCCGTCCGGCGCTTGAGGACGAGGCCGTTCAGGCCGAAGGGGGGTCCAGGGGGCGCAGCCCCCTGGACGGGTCGAAGGGGCGGAGCCCCTGGGGACGATGGGGGTCCCCCCGCTCGAGCGAAGCCGAGAGTGGGGGAGGGCAGGGGCGGCGGGGGCGCTGAACCCACGAGGGGGGCCGCCACGGCCCCGGCGCCTGCGGGGGCCTCCGGAACCCGGCTCAAGCACCGAGGGGGCCTCGAAATCCCTCCCCGCGCAACCCGGCCGCCAGACGATGGACATACGCCTCGGCCAGTGACCGCATCACCGGGGAGACCGCGTGTTCCTGGTCGGCGCGGACGCGAATAGTGATGGCGGTCTCGAAATTCTGGGGGGTTACTTCTTCCAGACGGGGCGTCATGTCCGCACTGTAAGCGGGGAGTTCACAATGCGGCGACGGAATTCCCGGCGGCGATTATGCCAAGTGACCGTACCGGCCCCGGAAATACAGCAGCGGCGAGCCAACCGCACCCGGCACCCGGGCGGTCAGAACCCGCCCGATCACCAGTGTGTGGTCGCCGGCCGCCACCCGCTGCTCGGTGCGGCATTCCAGGGTGGCCAGGGCGCCGTCGACCATGGGCGCGCCGGTGGCCTCGCCGCGGCTGACGGGGAGGTCCGCGAAGAGGAGGCGGTCGCTGATGCGGCCCTTCATGGCGAAGCGGCCGGCGGCCTGGCGCTGCTTGTCGGCGAGGACGGACACGGCCCACAGCGGCTGCTCGGCGAGCAGGTCGTCCATGCGGGAGCCCTCCCGCAGGCTGACCAGGACCAGCGGCGGTTCGAGGGAGACGGACATGAAGGAGGTGGCGGTCATGCCGACGTCCTCGCCGGCCGGCGCCCCGGGGTCGTCCGGGTCGAGCGGCGGTTCCTGCGCGGTCACCAGGACCACGCCCGCGGCCAGCCGGGACATCGCGGCCCGGAACTCGTCGTTGCTCACCCCCACAGCATGCCCGGAGGCGGTGGGGGCGAGGGGGAGGGAGGGGGCAGGGCGAGTGTTCGGCACACCGGAAACGCTAATCTCCGCCCCGGGCGTATCGCATCGGCCCCCCGGCGGACCGGGCCCCGGGAGAAGGTCCTAGGACCCGCGCCGTGCATCATGTCCCCACACCCGCAAAGCCTGCGTTCAGTAAACGCACAGGGAAAACGCAGAAACTCCACTCAATTGTTCATGTTCCTCTGTGACTTGAGTCACAAGGGGCAGGAATTGTTGACCCTGTGTACCGAGTGGGCAGCGCGCTGTGATTCAGTGGCGGGGAAGCTACCAAGAGCATCGCAACGGCATCACCGAAAAGAAACGCGGGAGACGACCGCCGAAGACAACCCTGATGCGCTGCGAGGTCTCGGGGGGAGGGCGAGCATGGAGACCGAGTCGGAGCCGTACGTCCGTCTTGCGTCCCTGCGACAGCTGCACCAGGTCATGGCCGACATGAACACGGCACGCAGCCTGGCGGACACACTGCAGACCGTCGCGGACGGCGCCGTCAACGCCCTCGGGTACGAGATGGCGGCCGTGAACCTCGTACGCCCCGACGGCGACCTCGTGGTCGCCGCCTTCGCCGGCAACTCCGCCGCCGAGGCCCTCATCACCGGCCGCGTCGGCTCCCGCACCTCCTGGGACCGCCGGCTGAGCATGGGCGAGGCCTGGGGCGACCTGCGCTTCATACCGCACACCGAGGGCTGGGTGCTGGACGACGACGACGTCCCCCAGTGGTTCACGGACGGCCCCGCCCCGCGCTTCGAGGACGAGTGGCACCCCTCCGACCGGCTGTTCGCGCCCATGTACACGCCCGGCGGGCCGGGCGGCTCCTGCGGCGAACTGCTCGGCGTGATCTCCGTGGACCGGCCGCGCAACGGCCGCCACCCCGGCGCGTGGGGGCGCGAGGCGCTCCAGATGTACGCGTTCCAGGCCGCCATCGCCATCAGCAACGCGCGTCTACGTGCGAATATGCAGCGCGCCCTGGTCCGCCTGGAGCGCGACCAGCAGGCCCTGCGCGCCAGCGAGGAAAGCTTTAGGCAGGCCTTCGAGTACGCCCCCTCCGGCATGGCCATCGCCGAGATGGGCGGCGACGAGCACGGCCGGATCCTGCGCACCAACGACGCCCTGTGCCGGCTGCTCGGCCGCCCCGCCTCCGCGATGCGCCGCTACTCCTTCTCCGACCTCGTCCACCCCGAGGACATCGGCACCCTGCTGCGGACCTCGGCGGAGGGCGGACGCACGGAGCTGCGTCTCGGCCGCCGCGACGGCACGTACGTCTGGGTCTCCCTGCGCAACAGCGTCGTCGCGGACGCCGCCGACGGACCCCGCTTCCTGCTCACCCACGTCGAGGACATAGAGGAGCGCAAGCGCCGCGAGCTCCAGCTCGCCCACCGTGCCTCCCACGACTCCCTGACCGGCCTGCCGAACTCCGCCGAGCTGCGCTCGCGCCTGTCGGCCCGCCTCTGTCAGCGGCAGACCCAGCCCGGTGCGCTGGAGTCCCTGGACGCGGCCTACGGCCACCCCGCCTTCGACGCGGTCGGCCACGGCTTCGACTTCACCCAGGGCGCTCAGGCGTTCGAAGGCTTCGATCATCATGTGCACACCATCGCCCCCGAAGGCGAGCGGGACGAGGGCACCAAGGGCCTCGCGGTCCTCTTCTGCGACCTCGACGGCTTCAAGTCGATCAACGACCGGTTCGGGCACAACGCGGGCGACGCCGTCCTCATCGAGGTCGCCCGCCGCCTCAGCAGGGGTGTGCGGGACGGCGACACGGTGGCCCGGCTCGGCGGCGACGAGTTCGTGATCCTCGCCGACGGACTCGGCGAGGCCGACGCCCAGGACCTCGCCGTACGGCTGCGCAACGAGATCATCCAGCCCATCCGGGCCGAGGGACGGGCCGTGCGGGTCGGCGCGAGCTTCGGCATCGGATGGGCACACTGTGGAATGACGGCGGACGAAGTGTTGAAATCCGCTGACGAACGCATGTACGTCGAGAAACGATCTCGTCCCAAACAGCACCGACGGGCCGGGTGACTCCCAGGTCAGCGGGGTGATGCGACCGGAGTCACCTGTTTGGACCACACGGAGCGGGTAGGCTCGCCATTCTCACCATGTACCGCATCCACCCGCACCTGTTGAGGAGACCAAGGGATGAGCCCTGGCGAAAACGGCCCGAGCACGCCCGAGGACGACGACCCGTTCGGCTATCTCTACGCCGACGGGCAGGCGAGGGGCGCCCAGCCGCCGTCCAGCGGTTACGGCTACCCGAACTCGGTCAGCAGGAGCAGCAGGACGCGCGCGGTCGGCGAGCGCACGTACGGCGGCCAGCAGGCCACCGCCCCGCAGCAGCAGGCCGCCTATGGCCAGCCGAACGCCCACTACCAGGCGCCGGAGACCCTCCCGGGCGGCGCGCCGACCACCCAGCAGCCGATGCCCGGCGGCGGGGGCGGTAACGGCCGGGGCCGCGGCCCGAACACCAAGGGCCTGCTGATCGGCGCGGTCGCGGTGGTCGCCGCGGTCGTCGTCGGCATCAGCGTGGTCATGATGAACGGCAACGGGGACGACGACAAGAAGGCCGGCAACGAGGTATCCGCCGCGCCGACCCAGTCGCAGAGCACGAAGCCCAGCCCGTCCAGCAGCGGCTCGGCGGCGAGCTCGGCGGACCTGCCCAAGAGCGACGCCAAGGCCCTGCGGCTGGACGGCGGAGCTGCCACGGCCTCGGACGTCAAGGGTGCGAAGGCCGACGGTGGCTTCTACGTGGGCAACTTCAACCAGGTCGGCGCATCCCTCACCTGGAACGTGAGCGACATCCCCAAGGCGGGCAAGTACACGCTGTACGTCAACTACGGCGTGCCCGGCAAGGACGCCAACGCCACCATCACGGTCAATGGCAAGGCCCAGGACCGCCCTCTCAACCTGGCGAACTTCGCCAAGGCGCCGGAGGGCGACTACGAAAAGGGCTGGACCAACACCTGGGGAAACATCATCCTCAACAAGGGCGCCAACACCATCAAGATCTCCTGCGAGCAGGGCAACAACTGCGACGTCAACTTCGACCAGCTCTGGCTGAAGTCGGGGTGGCGAGAGTCGTAGCCGCGTCGCCCGTCACCGCGACCCGCCCCGCAAGCCCCTCGTACACCCTCCGGTCGAACTCCCCCGCCACCGGTGCCACCACCGTCGCCGCCGACAACGCGACCGCGCGGGTCAGCCGGTCCGGCCAGGGCAGGTTCTCCACCAGGCCCGACAGCAGGCCGGCGACGACGGAGTCACCGGCGCCGGTCGGGTTGCCGTTCAAGCGGGTGGGCGGGGCGGCGCACCAGCGGCCCTGCGGGGTGTGGGCGAGGAGGCCGTCGGGGCCCAGGGAGGCGACGACCGCGTGGGCGCCGCGGCGCCGGGCGTCGTGGGTGGCGCGCTGCGGGTCGTGGGAGCCGGTGAGTTCGGCGAGTTCGTCGGCGTTCGGTTTGACGATGTCCGGGCGGGCCGCCAGCCCGCGGCGCAGTGGTTCGCCGCCCGTGTCCAGGAGGACGGGGACGCCGGCGGTCCGGGCGGTGCGTATCAGCCCGGCGTACGCGCCCACCGGCACTCCGGGCGGCAGGCTGCCGCACAGGGCGACCGCCGACGCCGAGCCCAGCAGCCGCCCGTAGGTGTCCTGGAAGGCGGCCCATTCGGCCGCCGTGATCTGCGGGCCGGGCTCGTTCAGCTGGGTGGTGTCGCCGGTCAGTTCGTCGACGACGGCGACGGTGCGCCGGGTGGCCCCGCCGACCGGCACCAGCGCGTCCACCACGCCCGGCGTGTCCGCCAGCCGGTCCCGGACCGCGCGCCCCGTGTCGCCGCCCGCGAATCCGGTGGCCGTCACCTCGTGGCCGAGGGCCGCGAGCACCCGTGCCACGTTCACGCCCTTGCCGCCCGGCCGTTCGACGACCTCGTGGACGTGGTGGGAGGCGTGCGGCCGCAGGGACCGTACGCGATAGGTGATGTCGAGAGCGGTGTTCAGTGTGACCGTGAGGATCACTGGGGCCGGCCTCCCCTCGGGCTTGACACGTGTCTTCTTCCGTTTCCGGAAGCCGGATCATGTCAAAGAGACGGCGACCGGGCCAGACCGCGGAACCGGCCACCGCCTCCGACGTGGGGACGGATCAGCCCAGTTGGGGATCGACCACCCATTCACCCCGGCGCATCACGCCCTTGAGGTCGAACTCCTCGTCCAGCAGCACCAGGTCGGCGTACCTGCCGGGTTCCAGGGAGCCGACGCGGTCGGCCAGGCCCAGCAGGCGGGCCGGGTTGGCGGACAGGGCGGCCACCGCGTCCGCCACCGGCAGCCGGTCGATCGTCACCGCCCGCTTGAAGGCACGGTCCAGGGTCAGCGTCGAGCCCGCGATGGAGCCGCCCTCGACCAGCCGGGCCACGCCCTCGCGGACCTCGACCTCCAGCGGGCCCAGCATGTAGCGGCCGTCGCCGATGCCGGCCGCGTCCATGGCGTCCGTGATGAACGCCACCCGCCCGGCACCCGCATGACGGAACGCCAGTTCCAGGGCGGCCGGGTGCAGATGCGTGCCGTCGTTGATCAGCTCGACCGTGACCCGCTCGTCCTCCAGTAGGGCGGCGATCGGGCCGGGGGAGCGGTGACCGAGGACGGGCATCGCGTTGAAGAGGTGGGTGGCGACCGTGGCGCCCGCGTCGATCGCCTCGACGGTCTGTTCGTACGTCGCGTCCGTGTGCCCGGCCGCCGCGATCACGCCGTGCTCGGCCAGCAGCCGTACCGAGTCGATGCCGCCCGGGAGTTCGGTGGCCAGGGTGACCATCTTCGCCTGCCCGCGCGCCGCGTCGAGGAGCTTGCGGACCGCCGCCGGGTCCGGGTCGCGCAGCAGCGCCTCGGAGTGCGCGCCCTTGCGGCACGGTGAGATGAACGGGCCCTCGAAGTGGATGCCCGCGATGTCGCCCTGCTCGGCCAGCTCGCTCAGCAGCCCCGCCTGCCGGGCCAGGACGTCCATCTCGTCGGTGACGGTGGAGGCGACCAGCGTGGTCGTGCCGTGCCGGCGGTGGCTGTCGACGGCTTTCAGTACGTCGTCCACCGGGCCGGAGAACGACGCTCCGCCGCCGCCGTGGTTGTGCAGGTCGACGAAGCCCGGGACCAGCCAGTGGCCGCTGACGTCGACGACCTCCGCGTCCGGGCGTGCGGCGGCCGTGATCCTCGTACCCTCGACGATCACACGCCCGTCGGGCACGGTCCCGGTGGGCAGCACCACCCGAGCACCGGCGAGAACCTTGGTGGGGGGCATCAGGCGGTTACCTCCGAGTGGTCGGTCGAGTGGTCGGTGTTGTCGAGGAGATCCCGGGCGAGCAGCCCCGCGCCCAGGCACCCGGCGGTGTCGCCGAGAGCCGCGGGGACGACGGACGGCAGTTTCTGGAAGGTGACGCGCCGCCGGACGGCCTCCCTGAGCGGTGTGAACAAGGTTTCCCCGGCCTCGGCGAGCCCGCCACCGATGATCAGCGTGCGCGGGTCCAGCAGGGTGAGCGCGGTGACCAGGCCGTCGGCCAGCGCGTCCACGGCCTCCTGCCAGATCCGGACGGCGTTCGGGTCACCGGACACGACGGCCTTCGCGCAGTCGGCCGCGTCCGCTTCCGGGCCGCCGGAGGCCGCCGCCCAGGCCTCGCTGACCGCGGCGGCGGACGCGTACCGCTCCAGGCAGCCGTGCTGTCCGCACGGGCAGGGGATCCCGCCGGGCCGTACGACGATGTGGCCGATCTCGCCCGCGAAGCCGTGCGCGCCCGACTCCACCCGGCCGTCGAGGCCGATGGCGCCGGCGATCCCGGTGCCCAGCGCCACGAACAGGAACCGGTCGGCGCCCTTGCCCGCGCCGGTGCGGCCCTCGGCGAGGCCGCCGGTGCGCACGTCGTGGCCGAGGGCGACCGGGACGCCGCCGAGCCGGTCGGCGAGCAGCTCGCGCAGCGGCACGTCGTGCCAGCCGAGGTTGGCCGCGTAGACGGCGATCCCGCGGACCTCGTCGACGATTCCGGGCACGGCGAGGCCAGCCGCGGCGGCCGGTTCGCCGAAGCGCTCCTCGCCGTGGGCGCGCAGGTCGGCGGCGAAGCCGAGGATGGCCTCGACCACCGCGTCGGGCCCGCGCTCACGGCCCGTCGCCCGGCGGTCCTGGTGCAGCAGCTCGCCGGCCGGCCCGATCAGGGCGGCCTTCATCCCGGTACCGCCGACGTCGAGGGCGATGACATGTCTCACGGGAACAGTGTGGCCCGCGGACCCGTAAGAGGTCTAGTCCACTCGCGTGGTGTAGACCTATGCTGTCCGCTTAATTGAATGACGAGACAGCAGGGTTTGGGGCAAGGCAGTGGGTCGTCGTACGGCAGGAACGATCGCGGCGGTAGCCGCGCTGGGCATGACCGCGGTCCTCGGTGGCTGCGGGAGCACCGGATCGTCCGACGTCACCCTCAGACTCGTCGCCGCCGACTACGGCGACTCGGCGGCCAGCAGCTCCAAGAAGTACTGGGACGAGCTGGCCAAGGAGTACGAGGCCAAGCACTCCGGCGTGCGGATCGACGTCAGCGTGTACTCCTGGAACGACGTCGACCGCAAGGTCAAGGAGATGGTCGCCGCCGGCAAGGCACCCGACCTCGCGCAGATCGGCGCCTACGCCGACTACGCCGCCGCGGGCAAGCTGTACGACGTCTCCGACCTGCTCTCCATCCCCGTCCAGGCCGACTTCGTCTCCCAGCTCGCCGACGCCGGCCAGTGGAAGCACACGCAGTACGGCATGCCCTTCGCCGCGTCGACGCGCGTGCTCTTCTACAACAAGACCCTCTTCGGCAAGGCCGGCCTCACCCCGCCCACCACCTGGAACGACCTCGCGGCCGACGCCGAGAAGCTCAAGGCGATGGGCGTGAAATACCCCTACGCGCTGCCGCTCGGTCCCGAGGAGGCCCAGGCCGAGACCATGCAGTGGCTGCTCAGCGGGGGCGGCGGCTACACCGACAACATCGGCGGCTACTCCCTCGCCTCCACGGAGAACGTCGACACCCTCACCTGGCTCAAGGACGACCTCGTGGGCAAGGGCCTGACCGGTCCGGTCGCCCCGGCCAAGCTCAACCGGGCCGACGCGTTCACCGCCTTCACGGACGGGCAGGCCGGCATGATCGACGGGCACCCGGCGCTGATCCAGCAGGCCGAGAAGAAGGGCGTGAAGTTCGGCACGGTGCCGATGCCGGGGCGGACCTCGCAGACCAGGGCGTCCATGGGCGTCGCCGACTGGATGATGGCCTTCAAGCAGAACGGCCACGCCGAGCAGGTGGGCGACTTCCTCGACTTCGTCTACGACGAGAAGAACGTCCTCGACTTCTCCCGCCGCTACGGGCTGCTGCCCGTCACCACCTCCGCGTCGGACGTCATGGCCGAGTCGTCCCGGGACAAGGCCCTGCGGCCCTTCCTCTCCGAGCTCCCCACCTCCGAGCTCTACCCCGTCGGCAAGACCTCCTGGGCGGCGGTCGCCGCCGGCATCAAGAAGGACATCGGCCAGGCGGTCGCCCCCCAGGGCAGCCCCGTCGCCACCCTCAGCCGCCTCCAGGCGACCGCCACCTCGGCGGACAGCAGCGCCGCGAGCTGAGTCGCTGTCGGTGCCCCGCGCTACCGTTCAGCACATGGAAGGGGACCAGCTGGGCCGGCGCGAGCGGGGCATCCTCGCGCTGGAACGCCGGGGCTTCGCGGGCCCCGGTGCCAAGGAGCGGGCGATACGGGAGGAACTGGGGCTGGCCCCTGTCCGCTACTACCAGCTGCTCAATGCCCTCCTCGACGATGCGCGTGCGCTGGCTTACGACCCGGTCACGGTGAATCGCCTGCGGCGTGTGCGGGAGTCGCGGCGGGGTGAGCGGTAGCCCTGGGGCTCCGCCCCAGACCCCGGCGTGCGTGACGCTCCCAGGAGTGCATCCGGGCTTGCGTGGATAGGGTCGGATCCATGGGTATCGACACGACCGACTCCACGGACCCGGACAACCCCAGGGACTCGCTGCCGACCCCCGTCACCCAGGCCGGGCGGGACGGGCTGCGCGCGCTGCTCACGCGGCCGCGCTCCGCGGTGATCGGCCTCGACTTCGACGGGACGCTGGCCCCGATCGTCGCGGACCCCGACCAGGCCCGCGCCCACCCGGAGGCCGTCCCCGCGCTCGCCGCCCTCGCCCCGAAGGTGGCCGCCGTCGCCGTGGTCACCGGCCGCCCGGCCGGCGTCGCGGTGCGGTACGGCGGCTTCGCGGGCGTTCCCGGCCTGGAGCACCTCGTCGTCCTCGGCCACTACGGCGCCGAACGCTGGGACGCCGTCACCGGCACCGTCAACGCCCCCGCCCCACACCCCGGCGTCACCGCCGTCCGCGCCGAACTGCCCGGCTTCCTCGACCGCATCGGCGCCTGGCGCGGCACCTGGATCGAGGAGAAGGGGCGGGCCGTCGCCGTGCACACCCGCCGCGCCGACGACCCGCAGGCCGCCTTCGAGGCCCTGCGCGGACCCCTCACCGACCTCGCCGCCCGCAACGGCCTGATCGTCGAGCCCGGCCGCATGGTCCTCGAACTCCGCCCGCCCGGCATGGACAAGGGCGTCGCCCTCCTGGAGTACGTCCGCGAGGCCGGCGCCGAGTCCGTCCTCTACGCCGGCGACGACCTCGGCGACCTCCCCGCCTTCGCCGCCGTCGACAAACTCCGCTCCGACGGCGTCCCCGGCCTCCTGGTCTGCAGCGGCAGCACCGAGGTCACCGAACTCGCCGAACGCGCGGACCTGGTGGTGGACGGCCCCGAGGGAGTCATGGCACTACTGCGGGGGATCGCAGCGGCGCTGAACTGAGCAAGAGCGCCACCGCTCCCCGCGCACGGCCGACAGCGGCAAGCACTGCCCCCCCTCGCCCCGAACCGGCCGCCTGCCGTCGTACAGCGGCCCGCCGCCGGTCGTCCGCGACGGCGTCACCGGTCGCCCGCTCGGTGGCCCGCTTCGGCGGGGCCGAGGCGCCGCAGGTGTCCGCTGCTCGTCTCGCCCGGCCGCAGCCGCCGCCCAGCCGTCCACGACAGCGTCACCCGCCGCCCAGCCTCGGCGGTCCGCCCCGGCAGGGGTCACGCGTCCAGTTCGTGCAGCTGGTCCAGGAACCACTGGGCCGGCGGCAGCGCCGTCGCCGCGGCGGTGAGGCGCTTCGTACGCTCCGCGCGTTCGCCGTCCGGCAGGGTGAGCGCCTGGTGGAGGGCGTGGGCCGTGCCCGTGATGTCGTACGGGTTGACCGTGAGCGCGTCCTCGCCCAGTTCCTCGTACGCGCCCGCCTCCCGCGACAGGACCAGGACGCAGCCCGCGTCGGAGACGACCGGGATCTCCTTGGCGACCAGGTTCATGCCGTCCCGGATGGGGTTGACCAGGGCCACGTCGGCCAGCCGGTACGCGGCCAGGGAGCGGGCGAAGTCATCCTTGACGTGGAGGACGACCGGGGTCCAGTCCGGCGTGCCGTACGCGGAGTTGATCTCCTCCGCCACCCGCTGCACCTCGGCCGTGTAGTCGCGGTACACCGCGAGGTCCTGCCGCGAGGGGTAGGCGAAGGCCACGTGCACCACCCGCTCACGCCACTCCGGGTGGTCGTCGAGGAGCTGCCGGTAGGCCAGCAGCCCGCGCACGATGTTCTTCGACAGCTCGGTGCGGTCGACCCGGACGATCGTCTTCCGGGCCTTTCCGCCGGGCGCCGCACCGATCTCCGCCCGCAGCGCCGTCATCCGCTCGGCCACGTCCGCCCGGTGCGCCCGCTCGCGCAGGAAGTCCGCGTCCGCGCCGAGACCGTGCACCCCGATACGCGTACCGGAGGGAATGCCGGGGCCGAGGATCTCGTGACAGCAGGCGGTGAACGCGTCCGCCCAGCGCCTGGTGAGGAACGCCGCCCGGTCCGCGCCCAGGATCCCGCCGAGCAGCTCGGCCGCGATGTCGTCGGGGAGCAGGCGGAAGTAGTCCGGCGGGGCCCAGGGGGTGTGCGAGAAGTGGCCGATGCGCAGGTCGGGGCGGAGGTGGCGGAGCATCCGGGGGGCCAGGGCCAGGTGGTAGTCCTGGACGACCACCGCCGCGCCCTCGGCCGCCTCCTCGGCCAGGGCTTCCGCGAACGCCCGGTTGTAGGCCTCGTAGGACGCCCACTGCCGCCGGAACTCCGCGTCGAAGACCGGCTCCAGCGGGGTCTGGTACAGCATGTGGTGGACGAACCACAGCACCGAGTTCGCGATGCCGTTGTACGCGTCGGAGAAGACCGTCGCGTCGATGTCGAGCATCCGCACGTGCTGCCCGCCGGTCGCGTCCACGGACAGCCGCCGGCCGCCGTGGGAGCGGCGCACGGCCTCCCGGTCGGCGTCGCTCAGCGCGGCGCACACCCACATCGCGTTCGCGTCCGGCCCGATGGCCGACAGCCCCGAGACCAGCCCGCCACCACCCCGCTTGGCGTGCAGCGAGCCATCCTCGCGTACCTCGTACGACACCGGGCCGCGGTTGGACGCGACCAGCACTTCAGCACCCTGCGTGGAAGCCATGGAAGCCATGAGTCTCAACCTAGCCCGGCCCGGAAACGCTCAAACGTGCGTTCCCTCCCATGGGGAGTGACATGGACGGGATGCGGCCGGAAGTCAGGCCACCCGTCGCGCCGCGTACTCCGCGATCTCCACCATCGGCGGCCGCTCCTCCGTGTCCACGGAGAACGTGCGCGGCTCGAAGCCGTCCTCGCCCCGCTCGAACTGGGTGAGGGAGGGCCGGATCAGATGCCCGCGGGCCAGCCGGAGCTGGGCGGTGCGGTAGATGGCGGCCGCCATCCGGCCCAGCGCCTGCCCGTCCTGGTGGCGGTGCTTGCGCACCCCCACGTCCACCTGGGCGAGGGCGTCCAGGCCGACCAGATGCAGCGCGTCGACCAGCATGCCCAGCTCCACCCCGTACCCGACGGGGAAGGGCAGCTGTTCGAGGAGGGAGCGGCGGGCCGCGTACTCCCCGCCCAGCGGCTGCACGAAGCCGGCCAGTTGCGGCCAGTGCATGTTGAGCAGGGGGCGCGCCATCAGCTCGGTGACCCGGCCGCCCTGTCCCCTCGCGCCGCCGAGCGGACGGTCGTACATGCCCTTGACCAGGTCCACGTCCGGGTCGGTCAGCAGCGGGCCGACGATCCCCGAGACGAAGTCGGAGGAGAACTCCCGCAGGTCGGCGTCGATGAAGCAGACGATGTCCCCGCCGGTGACGAGGAGCGAGCGCCACAGGACCTCGCCCTTGCCGGGTACGGCCGGGATCCGTGGCAGGACGGCGTCGCGGTGGACGACCCGGGCGCCCGCGGCGGCGGCCACCTCGGAGGTACGGTCGGTCGACCCCGAGTCCACGACGACTATCTCGTCGACGAGCGGGACCTGCCGCATCAGGTCGTGACGGATGATCGCGACGATGTCGCCGACCGTCTCCTCCTCGTTGAGCGCGGGCAGCACGACACTGACCGACTGGCCCGTGCGCTGCTTCGCGGCCAGGATCTGGTGGAGCGGACGATCGGTCACGGACCAGGAGCGGGTGCTCAGCCAGCGCTCTACTTCCTCCAGCACGGTGGGCGGCTCCTCACTGTTTGTCTCGCGGTTCGGACGACTATCTCAACTGTCCCGGCCTTCGGTTACAGTCTTGGACAACGCGGATGACCATCGCATGTCCGAGGCCACCGCTGTTCACAACCGCACACACAACCGCATACCGCTCATCCAGAGGGGCAGAGGGACACGGCCCGATGAAGCCCCGGCAACCCTCCAGTCGGTTCTCGTAGATCAGTGACCAGTCCTGATCGTTCCGCGAGGCTCCCCGGCTCGGGAAGGTGCCAAATCCGTCTCACGGCGAGATGCGTCGTGAGGAAGATGAGGAGAAAGGGCCTCGCCTCACATGGCTGCGCAGACTGTTGCAAGCACCACTGACTCCACCGTAGACCTCGGCCCCGCCGCGGCTCTGAGCTGTCGCGAATGCGGCCACCGGGTGCCGCTCGGACCGGTCTTCGCCTGCGAGGAGTGTTTCGGCCCGCTCGAGATCGCCTACGACTTCTCGGCCTACGACACCGAGGAACTCCGCCGGCGCATCGAGGCGGGCCCCGCGAACATCTGGCGTTACGCGCCTCTTCTGCCCGTCCCTGCCGACGTGGCGACCAAGCCGAACATCAACCCCGGCTGGACCGCCCTCGTCAAGGCCGACAACCTGGCCCGCGAGCTCGGCGTGACCGGCGGTCTGTACGTGAAGGACGACTCCGGCAACCCGACGCACTCCTTCAAGGACCGCGTGGTCGCCCAGGCGCTGGAGGCGGCGCGCGCCTTCGGTTTCACCACCCTCTCCTGCTCCTCCACCGGCAACCTGGCCGGCGCGGTCGGTGCCGCGGCGGCGCGGGCCGGCTTCCGTTCCTGTGTGTTCATCCCGCACGACCTGGAGCAGGGCAAGGTCGTCATGGCCGCGGTCTACGGCGGCGAGCTCGTCGGCATCGAGGGCAACTACGACGACGTGAATCGTTTCTGCTCCGAGCTGATCGGCGACCCGGCGGGCGAGGGCTGGGGCTTCGTCAACGTCAACCTGCGGCCGTACTACGCGGAGGGGTCCAAGACCCTGGCGTACGAGATCTGCGAGCAGCTCGGCTGGCAGCTCCCCGACCAGATCGTCGTGCCGATCGCCTCCGGCTCGCAGCTCACCAAGATCGACAAGGGGCTCCAGGAGCTGATCAAGCTCGGCCTGGTCGAGGACAAGCCGTACAAGATCTTCGGCGCCCAGGCCGAGGGCTGCTCGCCGGTGTCCACCGCGTACAAGGCCGGCCACGACGTCGTACGCCCGCAGAAGCCGAACACCATCGCCAAGTCCCTCGCCATCGGCAACCCGGCGGACGGGCCGTACGTCCTCGACATCGCGCGCCGCACGGGCGGGGCGGTGGAGGATGTGACGGACGAGCAGGTGGTGGACGCCATCAAGCTGCTGGCCCGCACGGAGGGCATCTTCGCGGAGACCGCGGGCGGTGTGACGGTCGGCGTCACCCAGAAGCTGATCAAGGACGGCGTCCTCGACCCGACCAAGACGACCGTCGTCCTCAACACGGGCGACGGCCTCAAGACCCTGGACGCGGTGGCAGGCACCGGCCTGACCGCCACGATCCGCCCCAACCTCGATTCGTTCCGAGAGGCAGGCCTCGCATGAGCGTGACCGTCCGTATCCCGACCATCCTGCGCACCTATACGGGCGGCCGGGCCGAGGTCCAGGCCGAGGGTGCGACCCTCGCCGACGTCATCTCCGACCTGGAGAAGAACCACACCGGCATCGCCGCCCGCGTCCTGGACGACCAGGGCAAGCTGCGCCGCTTCGTCAATGTGTACGTCAACGACGACGACGTGCGTTTTGAACAGGGTCTGGAAACGGCGACGCCGGACGGCGCGGGCGTCTCGATCATTCCGGCCGTCGCCGGCGGCTGACGCGCCCGACGCGCCCTGACGCGGCTGACCGAATGACAGAACATTACCGTCGGTAACTCAGGTTACCGAGCGTTCATCGAATTGCCCCCTCCGCGTGAGAAGCGGAGGGGGCAATTCAATGTGGTTGAGCGCGGTACAGTTGGGGAACGCGCTTCTGAACCCCGGGTCGAGAACCCCGGATTCGCACCGCACACCCGACAAGATGTAGCCAAAGTGTGCGTGTGTTTTGCGCCTTATGCGCCTTTTATGGGGTCCGACTTGCCCCGGATTCAGCCGAATTTTTGGCAGATTCCCGACCGCGCCCGTCCAGATTTCTCGTCCGATTGACCTGTTGCAGACGGCAGTTGGACAGATACATTCAGCCGCGGTCGACGCGTTCCGGCGCACGCCCCCAATCCTTGGGGGGTGAGGTCTGACCCGGATCCGCGAAGTGTGGATCTGTGCAAGGGCCAGTAATAGGGGAGTTAGGCATGGCTCAGGGCACCGTCAAGTGGTTCAACGCGGAGAAGGGGTACGGCTTCATCGCGGTCGACGGTGGTGCGGATGTATTCGTCCACTACAGCGCGATCCAGATGGACGGTTACCGCACCCTGGAAGAGGGTCAGCGAGTCGATTTCGAGATCTCGCAGGGCCAGAAGGGGCCGCAGGCGGACATGGTCCGGCTGGCGACCAGCTGAAGCACGCGCCGACTGACAGCGACTGACAGCGACGTTCTTCTGTACATCTTCGAAGGGCTCGTACCTCCCGGGTGCGAGCCCTTCGGCCTGCCCGCGACGCCGTGCGTGCCCGCTGTTCACCTGGGGATCCGCTCGAGCCGCTTGCACTCGGCATGGGCGAGTGCTAATCATTGGCGTTAGCACTCTGAAGGTGAGAGTGACAACGAAGGACCGGGTCGGTGAGGCCCGCAGGCCAAGTGGGGCAAGGAACCACGGGGTCCGCGAGCCGTCCGTCGCGGGCGCGGGCGCGGTCCGAGGGAATCACCCCCAGTCCTGGAGGGACCACTTCACATGGCCAAGATCATCGCGTTCGACGAGGAGGCGCGGCGCGGCCTCGAGCGCGGCATGAACCAGCTCGCGGACGCCGTGAAGGTGACGCTCGGCCCCAAGGGCCGCAACGTCGTCCTCGAGAAGAAGTGGGGCGCCCCCACGATCACCAACGATGGTGTCTCCATCGCCAAGGAGATCGAGCTCGAGGACCCGTACGAGAAGATCGGCGCCGAGCTGGTCAAGGAAGTCGCCAAGAAGACGGACGACGTCGCCGGTGACGGTACGACCACCGCGACCGTTCTCGCCCAGGCCCTGGTCAAGGAAGGCCTGCGCAACGTAGCCGCCGGCGCCAACCCGATGGCCCTCAAGCGCGGCATCGAGAAGGCCGTCGAGGCCGTCTCCGCCGCCCTGCTGGAGCAGGCGAAGGACGTCGAGACCAAGGAGCAGATCGCTTCCACGGCCTCCATCTCCGCCGCCGACACCCAGATCGGCGAGCTCATCGCCGAGGCCATGGACAAGGTCGGCAAGGAAGGCGTCATCACCGTCGAGGAGTCCCAGACCTTCGGTCTGGAGCTGGAGCTCACCGAGGGTATGCGCTTCGACAAGGGCTACATCTCGGCGTACTTCGCCACCGACATGGAGCGGATGGAGGCGTCGCTCGACGACCCGTACATCCTCATCGCCAACTCCAAGATCGGTTCCGTCAAGGACCTGCTCCCGCTCCTCGAGAAGGTCATGCAGTCGGGCAAGCCGCTGCTGATCATCGCCGAGGACGTCGAGGGCGAGGCCCTGTCGACCCTGGTCGTCAACAAGATCCGTGGCACCTTCAAGTCCGTCGCCGTCAAGGCCCCGGGCTTCGGTGACCGCCGCAAGGCCATGCTCGGCGACATCGCCATCCTCACGGGCGGCGAGGTCATCTCCGAGGAGGTCGGCCTCAAGCTGGAGAACGCCACCCTCGACCTGCTGGGCAAGGCCCGCAAGGTGGTCATCACCAAGGACGAGACCACCATCGTCGACGGTGCCGGCTCCTCCGACCAGGTCAACGGCCGCGTCAACCAGATCCGCGCCGAGATCGAGAACAGCGACTCCGACTACGACCGCGAGAAGCTCCAGGAGCGCCTGGCCAAGCTCGCGGGCGGCGTGGCCGTCATCAAGGCCGGTGCCGCCACCGAGGTCGAGCTCAAGGAGCGCAAGCACCGCATCGAGGACGCGGTCCGCAACGCCAAGGCGGCCGTCGAGGAGGGCATCGTCGCCGGTGGCGGCGTGGCCCTGCTGCAGGCCTCCGGTGTCTTCGAGAAGCTGGAGCTCGAGGGTGACGAGGCGACCGGCGCCAACGCCGTGAAGCTCGCGCTGGAGGCCCCGCTGAAGCAGATCGCCGTCAACGGTGGTCTCGAGGGCGGCGTCGTCGTCGAGAAGGTGCGCAACCTGACGGTCGGCCACGGCCTGAACGCCGCGACCGGCGAGTACGTCGACATGATCGCCCAGGGCATCATCGACCCGGCGAAGGTGACCCGTTCCGCCCTGCAGAACGCCGCCTCCATCGCCGCGCTGTTCCTCACCACCGAGGCCGTCATCGCCGACAAGCCGGAGAAGGCCGCCGCGCCCGCCGGTGGCGGCATGCCGGGCGGTGACATGGACTTCTGATCGACCGGTTCCGGTTGATCTGCGTCCTTACCGAGGGCGGTATCCCCTGTTCTGGCAGGGGGTACCGCCCTCGGGCGTTTCAGTCGGCGAACTGCTTGAGCGCCTCGGTGTCGAGGGTGATGCTCACCGGGGGCGGGAGCTCGACGACCGCTCCCCAGGGGTAAGAGGGGGACTGCTGGTAACGGCCGTCCTTGGGCTCGCTGTAGACCCTGACCGTATTGCTGTCGCGGTCGATGAGGAGGTAGACGGGAATGTCGGCCCCCGCATACCCGACGGGCTTGTCGACACGGTCGCGCTGGTCGGTGTCGCGGTCGTGCGAGGTGATCTCCACTGCCATCAGGGCGCCGTTGGATTCGGACCACTCGCCGTCCTCGACGAAGTGATTCACCGGTGCCAGAAAGCCGTCTGTGCGGGCACGTCCGTTGCGGTAGGCCTCGGCCTTGACGCCGCGCTCGGGCGCGAGGTCCAGGTCGGGGCGCTGTTGCATGCACTGACGCAGCAGCCACATGAAGATCGACGTGCGCTTGCCGTCCGGCACGGCCTTGACCTCTACTTTTCCGTTGACGTACTCAAGCCGCACGGTTTCGGGAGCGACGGCGGCCAGCTCCTCGAACTCGTCCACGTCGAGCGGCCCGTGCCGGATGCACAGCCGTCCACCGAGGAACTCCAGCCGGTTGCGGATTTCCCTTGGAGCCCTGCGGACGAGTTCCTCGAAGTCCTCCACGGACATCTGCGGGCGCTCAGCGGTGTCAGGGGTCAATGGCGTCGCCTCCTTTCCTCCATCGTGCCCCGGAGTGGTCTTTGCGGACCGTAGGAGCTGTCATACGTGTGTCCTTTCTCGTCGTACGGACATGGCAGCGCGGATCTCGCCCGCGCGGACCTGGACCGCGGAAGCGGACAGGGGCGTGTTGCGGCGGGCGGGGGAGCGTTCACCCCGGCATGCGCCGCAGACACCGCCCGGCAGGGCTTCCGGGGGGCCGGGAGTACGACATTCCGCGCACTCCAGGACCCGGAGCGGCGGGCGCGGGGCGGGTGGCGGGGGGAGTTTGGAGGTCAGGCGGCGGCGGAGCAGGGCCGCCGGGTGGTGCACCGGGGTGGGCAGGCCGGCGGTCAGTGCGGTGCGTACGGTCTCGTCGGTCGCCCCGCGGTCGAACCACTCCACCACCAGCGGCGCGAGCTGCGCGCAGTCGGCCTCCGAGAGCGACAGGGCGGGGGCCGTACGGCCGAGGGCGGCGAGCAGGATGTGGGCTCGGGAACGGGTGGGGCGGGCCCGTTCGGGTGGGGCCGGGTCCTCCGGTACAGCGCCGCGCGTGAACGCCGCCCACCAGGCGTCGTCTCGTGCCGTACGGGACCACCACGATCGGGTGATCCAACGCGAGCCGCCCGAACCGGCGATGTTCTCGCGGCCCCGCCGCAAGTGGCCCGCCCGATGGAGGTTGTTGAGGGCTGTCCGCAGCGCGCACTGGCCGTAGATCAGCTCCTTGGCCAGCGTCTTCACCGAGATGTCAGCGCCGTCGGGAAGTCGGTCGACGTACGCCGCGATGGCCGCCTCGCGAGGTGGGAGGTGCGCGAAGTCGTGATTCGTGCGGGGGAGTTGGTCCGGCGCGGAGCGTTTGCCGTAACCCGGATTGGCCATCGGGTGCGGGGATGCGTGCGCGGGCGTGGGGGCAGCACTAAGCTTGGCGGCAGCCATGAGATCGACTCTCTTTCGATCTTGTTGGTCAAGCCCCCGCAGGTGTTGCGAGCACCGAGCGGGGGCTGTTCGTTGTGCGGGACGTTAAGCCCTCGTGACTGTGCGTGGCAAATCGGTTGCGTCAAGTCAATGCGCCGGGCGGGAGGGTGGGTTGAAACCCTCCACCCATTCAAAACAAGGAGGGCTCAAGGCTCGGCGCCCGAAGCTCAGACCCTGGCGACCTTGAGGTTTCCGACGAACGCCGACCACCTCCGCCCGGAACCCGAGCTTCGGGCCCGACCCCGGGTGCCGATGTGTGCCGGATCACGCGGCGGCGCGGCCGGGGAGGGGAATGCGTGGCACGGAGCGGCGGTTTACTTAAGTAGATGCAACAATGCGCGTGCACATACTGATCAGTTAACCCCGCCACTCACGAGGAGTCCCCCACGTGACCGTCACGCCCCCCGCCTCCCGCGCGGCCCAGATCCTCTCCCGGCCGACGACGATCAACGGCCTGACCGTCCCGAACCGCATCGCGATGGCGCCGATGACCCGCATGTTCTCTCCGGGCGGCGTCCCCGGCGAGAACGTGCTGTCGTACTACGCCCGCCGTGCCGCCGCCGGGGTGGGCCTGATCGTCACCGAGGGCACGTACGTCGGCCACGAGTCGGCGGGCAACAGCGACCGCGTCCCCCGGTTCCACGGTGAGGAGCAGCTCGCGGGCTGGCAGAAGGTGGCCGCGGCGGTGCACGAGGCGGGCGGCACCATCGTCCCGCAGCTGTGGCACATCGGCACGGTCCGCAACCAGGGTGAGCAGCCCTTCCCGGACGCCCCGTCCCACGGTCCCTCCGGCCTGCGCGTCAACGGCACCGCCGACGCCACGGAGATGACCGGGCAGGACCTGGACGACGTCATAGGCGCCTTCGCGCAGGCCGCCGCCGACGCCGAGCGCATCGGCTTCGACGGTGTGGAGATCCACGGCGCCCACGGCTACCTCGTCGACCAGTTCCTGTGGGCCGGCACCAACCGCCGCACCGACGCGTACGGCGGCGACGCGGTGGCCCGTACGAAGTTCGCGGCCGAGATCGTCGCCGCGGTCCGCGAGAAGGTATCGCCCGACTTCCCCGTCATCTTCCGCTACTCGCAGTGGAAGCAGGAGGCCTACGACGCCCGCCTCGCGGAGACCCCCGAGGAGCTGGAGGCCATCCTCACCCCGCTCGCCGCGGCCGGTGTGGACGCCTTCCACGCCTCCACCCGCCGCTACTGGCTCCCGGAGTTCGAGGGCTCGGACCTCAACCTCGCGGGCTGGACGAAGAAGCTCACCGGCAAGCAGGTCATCAGCGTCGGCTCGGTCGGCCTCGACGGCGAGTTCCTCAAGGCCTTCCAGGGCGAGGGCTCCGCGGTGAAGGGCATCGACGACCTCCTCGACCGTCTGGAGGCCGAGGAGTTCGACATGGTCGCCGTCGGCCGCGCGCTGCTCCAGGACCCGGAGTGGGCGGCGAAGGTCCTGGCGGGCCGCTTCGACGAGCTGAAGCCGTACGAGGCCGCCGCGCTGAAGACGCTCAGCTGATCGCCAACTCGCCTGTGGCATCTCGCCTGTGACGTCTCGCCTGTAACGTCCGGGAGATGAAGATCCCTCATCTCCCGGACACCCCCGTCGTACCCACCACCGCCGGCGCCGTACGCGGACGCCATGAGCGGGGCCTGGCGGTCTTCCGGGGCATCCCGTTCGCCGAGCCCCCGGTGGGCGGGGCGCGGTTCGCGGCGCCGCGCCCGCCGACGCCCTGGGACGGCACCCGTGAGGCCTACGCGTTCGGGCCGCCGCCCCCGCAGGAGCCGGGCCTCCAGGGCCCCGTGGTCGTCCCGGGCGCACCGCAGGGCGACGACTGGCTGACCGTCAACGTCTGGACCCCGGAAGCGGATCCGGCCGCCGCCCGCCCGGTGATCGTGTGGATCTACGGCGGCGCCTACAAACTGGGCCACGCGGGCAGCCCCGGCTACGACGCCCAGCACATCGCGCGCGACGGCGACGTGGTCGTGGTCACCTTCAACTACCGCCTGGGGATGGAGGGCTTCGCGCTGCTGGACGGCGCCCCCGCCAACCGGGGTCTCCTCGACCAGGTGGCGGCCCTGGAGTGGGTGCGGGAGAACATCACGGCGTTCGGCGGCGACCCCGGCCAGGTCACCGTCATGGGCGAGTCCGCCGGGGCCGGCTCCGTGGCGGCGCTGCTGGCGATGCCGAGGGCGAAGGGCCTGTTCCGGCGGGCGGTCGCGCAGAGCGTGCCCGGCACGTACTTCTCCGAAGCCCTCGCCCGGGACATCGGTACCGCCCTCGCGGCGGAGGCGGGCCTGCGCCCGACGGCCGCCGACCTGTCGACGGCCGACCCGCGGGAACTGACGTACGCGGGACGCGAGCTGGGCGCGAAGATGAACCAGTACCGGGACCGCTGGGGCCAGGCCGCACCCACGACGACCCCCTTCGCCCCGGTCGTCGACGGCGAGGTGCTGCCGACGACGCCCTGGCGGGCGCTGGCTTCCGGGGCGGCCCGGGACGTCGACCTGGTCACCGGCCACAACCGCGACGAGTTCCGCCTCTTCCTCGCCCTCGGCGGCGAGACCGACCGGATCACCGACGACGGGGCGGCCTCCGCGCTGCGCCTGTACGCACCGGGCGGCGAGGCGGGCGAACGCGCCTACCGCTCGGCCTTCCCCCGGGCCACACCCGCCGAGCTGTACGAACGCGTCCAGACCGACTGGCTGTTCGCCATCCCGTCCCTCCGCCTGGCCGAGGCCCAGCGGACGGGCGGCGGCCGGGCACACTACTACGAACTCACCTATTCCGCCCCCGCCAACGGCGGCGCCCTGGGCGCCTGCCACTACCTGGACGTCCCCCTGCTGTTCGGCAATTTCAAGGCCGACCTCGGTGCCCTGCTCTTCGCCGGCGCGGACGTCCCGCCCGAGGCGCTGGCCCTGTCGGCCCGGATCCGCCGGTCGTGGACGGCGTTCGCGCGGACGGGTGACCCGGGCTGGCCGGAGTACGACGACGAGCGGCGCCTGGTGCAGGTCCTGGACGCGGAGGCGGCGGTGACGTCGTACCCGCAGGAGGCGAGCCGCCGGATCTGGGAGGGGTACCAGTTCACCGAGCTGCCGCTGACCGGGTGAGGCGGTGCGGGCTACAGATTGCCCATGGGCTCGATCTCCACCTGTACCGGCGTGCCCCACACCCGCAGCACCTCGTAGTCGGTGAACTCGTGCACCAGCCGGTACGCCATCGCGGGCCGCGAGCCGCGCCGCGCGGCGGCGAGGTAGAGCTCCGCCTCGCGGCGGTCCCGCCTCGGCGTGCCGCACAGCTGCCACTCCCGGCCGTTCCACTGCTCCGGCAGCCAGCGCTGCTGGGGCTGGGGACGGTCGGCGCGCACCCCGTAACGGGAGGGGGTCGAGGAGGCCGCGTCCGCCGCCTGCGGCCGGCCGCCCCCGCCGTACTCGGCCCGCCGGGCGGCCCGCCGCCGGGTCTCGCACAGCAGACACAGATCCGGGGCGCTCTCGTCGACGGGCCCCGCTGGGTGCTCGGCGCACCGCGTGGTCTTCGCGGTGCCCGTGACGCTCTCCTCCAGCAGGTCCAGCGCCCGCCGCAGGTCGGCCTTCACCTCGTGCAGCTTGGCGTCCGGTGTGTCGGCGGTCAGCGCGTCACCGTGCTCGCCGAGCACCCGCAGGGCGCGGCCCAAGGCGGTGAGTTGGGCGTGGTTCATGATCGGTCCACGTTGTCCTTCCACGGCGCGGTGTCACGTCCGGCTTCCATGGTGCCTTGTCCGACGATACGAGTCAGCGCGCGCAGGCCGGCGACGATGTCGGCGCCGGTGGGGGCCTGGTGGGGGTCGGTGAGCCACTGCGTCATCAGGCCGGAGAACAGGGCCAGCTGGACGGCGCCCAGCGTGCGCGCCGTGTCGTCGCCGACCGCGTCCTCCTCGACCCCGCCGAGTACGGCCGCCAGGCCCCGCCGCCCCTGGGCCTGGCCCCCGGCGAGGTAGCGGCGCAGGTCCTCGGAGTGCTCGGCCTGGGTGAGCGCCTCGATCGAGGCGAGCCACAGGGGGCGGTCCGTGGAGAAGGACTCGATGATCCGGTCCCACATCGCCTCGTAGCGTTCCGCGGGCGTGGCCCCCTCCTCGCCGAAACCGGCCAGGGTGCGGCCGACGCGGGTGCCCCATTCGTCGATGGCGTCGATGAGCGCGGCGTTGAGCAGCGCCTCGCGGGAGCCGAAGTGGTAGCCGATGGCGGCCATGCTGACGCCGCCCGAGGCCGCGGTGATGTCGCGGACGCTGGTGCGTGCCCAGCCCTTCTCCACCAGACAGCGGCGGGCTCCGGCGAGCAGGTCTTCGCGATTTCCCATGGTCGGAAGCTACTCAACGATGATGCGCTCGCACAAGACGAACGCCTTAGGCGTACGCCTTAATCGAGCGTCTTATACAAGCGTATTGCGCGTACGCCCAAATCTTCGCTACGGTCTTCCCGTCGCCACTGACAAGGGGGATCCACCATGAACAGCACTGCCGCGAACACCGCCGCGACACGCGCCGAACTCGTCATCGACGGGCGCCGGCTCTCCTACCTCGACTTCGGCGGAACCGGCCGCCCGATCGTCGCGCTGCACGGACACCTGTCCGAGGGCGCCTCCTTCGCCCACCTCGCCCAGGCGCTGGGCCCCGACTGGCGGTTGATCGCCCCGGACCAGCGCGGCCACGGGGAGTCCGACCGTGCCGCCGACTACTCGCGGGACGGATACCTCGGCGACATCGAGGCCCTGCGGGACCACCTGGGGCTGGAGCGCGTCGTGCTGCTCGGCCACTCCCTCGGCGCCATCAACGCCTACCAGTTCGCCGCCCGCCACCCCGAGCGCGTCACCGCACTGGTCGACGTCGAGGGCGCCGCGTCCCTCGGCCTGGAGGGGCCCAACCCGTTCGCCTTCCTGCTCGACCAGCCCTACCAGGCACCCACCCGTGAGGCGCTGCTCGCGGGCCTGGGCCCCGCCGCGCCCTACTTCGCCGACCGGCTGCGGAAGAACGCGGACGGAACCTGGCGGCTGCCCTTCCACCCTCAGGACATGTACCGGTCCGAAGACCTCGTGCACGGCGACCACTGGGCCGACTGGACGGCGACCGACTGCCCGGCCCTGCTGATACACGGAACCAAGGGCATCATCCCGCCCGAGCAGATCCAGGCCATGGTCGAGCGCCGCCCCGGCACCCGGCCGGTCGAACTCGACGCCGACCACCTCATCCCCACCACCGCCCCGGACGCGTTCGCCGCCGCGGTCAAGGCGTTCCTCGCCACGGTCTAAACAGCCCGGCCACCGGGCCTGACGGCCACGTATGTCGCCAGGAAACCCACTCCGTACCCCGTCAGCAGACCCCCCGCGTAGATCGCCGCCGTCAGGGCCGTGCTCCGGTTCCCCGCGAGCAGCGGGAACAGGGCCCAGCCCGACGGTCCGATCGCCGTCGCCCCGACCCGGTCGCCCAGCATCGCGAAGAAGCCGATGAAGCCGCCGCCCGCCGCCCCGCCCAGGCAGGCGGTCAGGAACGGCCGGCCGAGGGGGAGCGAGACGCCGTAGATGAGGGGTTCGCCGACGCCCAGCAGGCCCGCCGGGAGCGCCGACCTGATCGTCGTGCGCAGGGAGGTGTCGTGGCGGAGCCGGACGTACACCGCCAGGGCCGCGCCGACCTGCCCGGCGCCCGCCATGGCGAGGATGGGCAGCAGGACCGTATAGCCCTGCTGTTCGATGAGGGTGGTGTGGATGGGGATCAGCGCCTGGTGGAGGCCCAGCATCACGAGGGGCAGGAAGAGGCCACCCAGGACCAGCCCGGCGAACGGGCCGGTCGTCGCCAGCAGCCAGTCGGCCGCCGTACCGATCGCCGACGACACGGCGCCGGCCGCGTACATCAGGCCGTAGAGCGTCACGAGGCCGGCGACCAGCACGGTCACGGTCGGGGTCAGCAGCACGTCGAGGGCGCCCGGCACCCGCCCCCGGCACCACCTCTCCACGTACGTCCCCAGCAGCGCCGCCGCCAGCGCGCCGAGCACCCCGCCCTGACCGGGTGCCAGGTGTACGCCGAACGCCGTCACCTTCGCCACGCCCGGGTACACCACCACGGCCGCCACCGCCCCGCCGAGCACCGGTGTGCCCCCGAACACCTTCGCCGTCTGGTAGCCGACGAACACCGCGATGAGCGCCATGAACGCGGAGGCGATGCCGGCGAGGGCGGGGGTCAGGCCGGGCAGCCAGCCGGCGTTGGTCAGCAGTCCGACCAGGCCGGCGAGGATGCCGCAGCCGATCAGCGCGGGGATGAGCGGGACGAAGACGTTCGCGATCCGGCGCAGGGCCGTCTTCACCGGGGTCGCGTTGCGCTGCCGTCGCCGCTCCCGGAACTCGGCGCCCAGAAAAGCCAGTTCCTCGGCCCGTGTGCGGGGTGCCAGCAGCGCCTCGAAGCGCGCCGCGACCTCCGTCACCGCTCCCGGGCCCAGCACGATCTGGTACGTGTCGTCGTCCACCACACCGAGGACACCGGGCAGCGCCCGCAGCGCCTCCTCGTCCACCAGCGACCGGTCGGCGAGACCCAGCCGCAGCCGGGTCACGCAGTGGGCGACGGAGGTGACGTTCGCGGAGCCGCCGACCAGAGGGAGAAGGGCGACGGCGGTCTCGTTCGAGGTCTGCACACCCCGAGCGTGCGGTCAGCCGGCCGCCGCCGCCAGCGCGGCACGCAGATGGCCGCCGGACTCCTCCAGAAGGCGGGCGGCCGTCGGGCCGTCCACGTCGGCCAGGAGGACCAGGATCGCGTTCTTCACCTCGCCGCCGGTCGCCGTGAGCGCCTTCTCGATCTCCTCGTCCGCCGCCCCCGTGGCCAGCGCGACGATCCGGCGGGAGCGGGCCCGCAGCTTGTCGTTCGAGGCCCGTACGTCGACCATCAGGTTCCCGTACGTCTTGCCCAGCCGGATCATGGTGATCGTCGACAGCATGTTCAGGACCAGCTTCTGCGCGGTGCCCGCCTTCAGCCGCGTGGAGCCGGTGATCAGCTCGGGGCCGGTGACGACCTCGATGCCGTGGTCGGCTGCCGCCGCGAGCGCGCTGCCCCGGTTGCAGGACAGACCGACGGTCAGCGCGCCCTGGGCGCGGGCGTGTTCCACGGCGCCGATCGCGTACGGGGTGCGGCCGGAGGCGGAGACGCCGACCACCGTGTCCTCGGGGGCCAGCTTGAGCGCGTCCAGGTCCCGGCGCGCGAGCTCCTTGGAGTCCTCCGCGCCCTCCACGGAGGTCACCATGGCGTCGGGGCCGCCCGCGATCAGGCCGACGACCCGGTCGGGGTCGGTGTTGAAGGTCGGCGGGCACTCGGAGGCGTCCAGCACACCGAGCCGTCCGGCGGTGCCCGCGCCCGCGTACACCAGCCGGCCGCCACGCCGCATGCGCTCGGCGACGGCGTCGATCGCGGCCGCGATCCGGGGGAGCTGCTCGGCGACGGCGGTGGGCACGGCGGTGTCCTCGCCGTTCATCAGGCGGGCGATCTCCAGGGTGGGCAGCCGGTCGATCTCGGCGAGCTCCGGGCGGAAGGCCTCGGTGGTCAGGGACGCCAACTGGGCACGCAGGTCACGGGGGCGGGAGGTGGAGGTCATCAGGGCGGCTCTTTCCGGTGCGGGGCGGTGCGGCTTCCCAGGGCCCGGCTCTATCGTGATCCACTTCGGTGCCGGTGGGCCAGTGCCTCGTACGAGGCGGCCAGCGCCGGGGCCGCCGTCTCATAGGTCCGCTGGGCGACACCGACGAACAGACAGTCCACCACGAGGAGCTGACCGGTCCGGGACGACATGGCCGCCGGCCGCAGTTCGCTCTCGCGTGCGGTCGACGTGGTCAGGACGTGGTCGGCGTACTGGGTGACCGCGCTGTCCGGGCGTCCGGTGACGGCGACGGTGGTCGCCCCGCGCTCGAACGCGACCCGCAGCGGCTCTATGACGTCGCCCGTCGAACCGGAGTGCGTGATCGCGATGGCCACGTCCCCCGCCCGCAGCTGCACGGCGTTGGTCACGGCGAGATGGGGGTCGCTGTGCGCGTGGGCTATGAGCCCTATCCGCAGCAGCTTCTGGGTGAGGTCCTGTGCGACGAGCCCCGACGCGCCTATCCCGTACACGTCGGTCCGCCGGGCCCCGGCGAGCGCGGTGACGGCGGCGCCCAGCTGCACGGTGTCGAGGCCGGCGGCGGTGTCGGCGAGGGTCTGCTGCTCGTCGTAGGCGAGCTTGGCGACGACGTCGGCGATCGGGTCGTCGACCGCGATGTCGGTGGTGATGGCGGGCGCGCGCCCGGACTGCTGCTGGGCGGCGAGGCCGGCCAGCGCGAGGCGCAGGTCGCGGTAGCCCGGATAGCCCAGCAGGCGGGCGGTGCGTACGACCGTGGCCTCGCTGGTGCCGGTGAGCTCGGCGAGGCCGGTGACCGTGAGGGCCGCGCAGCCCGCCGGGTCGCGCGCGACGGCCTCGGCGACGCGCTGCATGGAGCGGGTCATCGACGGGGCGAGCGTGCGGACCTTGGCCGCCAGGGCTCCCCCGAAAATTTCCTTCACATCCCGGGTCACCCATGAAAGATATTTTCGGCTCGGTGTCCCGGTCAAGAGTGCGCACAATGGGGTCATGGACCCCATCAGCCCCCTGGAGCAGGCCCTGCATGCCGCGCGCGCCCTCGTGCTGGCCGACCTGGTCGCCGGTGACGTGGCCGAGGCCGACGTCGTCTCGCTGGTCGAGGAGTCCGTCGTGCAGCGGCGATGGTGGGTCGAGCAGTGGCCGGAGGGGGCGGGCTTCGTGGCCGGGCTGGTCGCGCAGGACGTGCAGGACGCGCTCCTGGACCGGTACGGACGCTGGCCGCTGTGCCCGGTGTGCGGCCACGGCGACCCGCACGCGCTGGACGTCGAGCCGGAACTCGGGCCCGACCCGCACTGGGTGTGCCACAAGGCGGGCGTGAAGGTCGCGGCGGTGGGGGCGCTGGGATCGGCGACGGGCGGGGAGCCGCCCTCGTGAGGCGCCCGTGACGGTCTACATCGACCCGCCGGCCTGGCCCGGGCACGGGCGCATGTGGTCGCACCTCGTGAGCGACGTCTCGTACGACGAGCTGCACGGCTTCGCCGCGCAACTGGGCGTGCCCCGGCGGGCGTTCGAGCGCGACCACTACGACATCCCGTCCCACCGGTACGCCGACGCCGTACGGGCCGGGGCGGTGGAGGTCAGCAGCCGCGAGGTGGTGCGGCTGCTGCACAAGTCGGGGCTGCGGGTACGCAAGTACCGCGGGGGCCCTTAGGGCCTGTCTGACAATTCCCGCCTGCCACGCGACGCCTGGCACGCACTCCCCCACGCTCGAACGCGCTCGCGCGGGGGGACCCCCATCGCCGCCGCGGGGCCCGCCCTTCGGGCGGACGACGGGAAGTGTCAGACAGGCCCTAGGCGCCCTCAGCCCCGCCGCAGATACAGCTGGAGCACGCTGTCCATGTCGTCCTGCTCGCGGGCCGTCCGCTCCTCCTCCACGGTCGCCCGGTCGTAACCGGACCGGGTGACCACGGCCTGCGAGGGGAGGTTCTCCCGGTCGACGGTGGCCATCAGCAGCCGTACGTCGTCCCGGGCGAGCGCCCACTCCGACAGGGCGCGCAGGGCTTCGGTGGCGTAGCCCTGGCCGCGGGCGGCCTCGACGAGGTCGTACCCGACCTCCGCGCGGCCCTCCTCGTCCGGGGCGCCGTGGAAGCCCATGCCGCCGACCGCGCGGCCGTCCGCCCGGCGGACCAGCGCGAACAGCCCGAACTCCGGGCGGTGCACGCCTCCTTCGTACGCCTTGACCACCATCCCGGCGGCGTCCCGCGTGCCCTGGAACGGTCCGCCGTCCAGCCACTCGAAGCCGCCGTCGCCGCCGAGCCGCAGGTCGCGGGCGGCGGCGGGCCGGACGCCGACCAGGGTGAGGCGTTCGGTGGGGATGACCAGGTTGTTGCGCCAGCGCCACTCGGTGACCGGGGCGCGGCCGGGCAGCTCGCCCCGGCCGGTGGCCCACAGCAGGGTCGGCCAGGCGGCCGGGCCGGGCTGGACGTGCGGGAAGAGCCAGGTCAGGACGGACTCGGCCAGCTCCTCGGACGGCTCGTAGGCGAGCCCCAGGGCCTGGGCGATGTCATGCGTGTGCAGCAGCACCTCCGCGATGCCCATCGCGGCGAAGCCCTCGCGGTCGGCGCTGCGGAAGGGATAGGGGTGGAAGGCGCGGACCTCGCGCGGGGCGGTGCGGACGGCGGCGGCGAGCAGGGCTCCGGTCGACTCGATGACGTGCAGCAGGCCCGTGTTGTCGGTGTCGTCGTCGAGGGTGATCTCGAAGGGTACGTAGTCGTCCTGGGCGCGTCCCGCCAGGTTGGCGGCGTATGCGACGAGGTCCTCGGCGATGTGGAACGCCGTCTGGTGGCAGCTCCAGTCCAGCCCCGCGGCCTTCACGCCCTCCCAGTCCCGCTCCACCGCCGGCCGCAGCGCCGCCACGCAGCCCGCGACGGCCTCTTCCACCTGATCCCCACCTATGGCACGCATGGGTCGCACACTAGGCGGGGCAGGCCGCTCAGGTCGACAGCATTTCCAGCTCACCGGCGAGGTTGTAGCGGGCCGTCGCCTCCCACTTCTCCCGCCCGTGCGGCGTCCTGAACAGTCTGGGCAGATCGAGGAGTTGACGCAGGATCGCGGCCCGGCCCGTGCGGAAGGCGTCGTTCGGTACGAAGTGGTACTCGTCGCGGACCGCGGCGGTGTACGCGGCGTACGCGGAGGGCGGCGCGGCGAGGATCGCCAGGTCGGCGTCGCACAGCACCTGGCCGTCGCGGTCGTCGTCGGCGGGGTCGTGGGTGACGGTGAGTCTTACGAGCCGGGCGATTTCTTCTGTCTTCGCCTTCGGAACCCCGGCCTCGGGGAGCGCGCGTTCGGCCAGCCGGGCCGAGCGTTCCTCGTTCTCGGAGCGTTCGGGGAGGTAGACGGCGTCGTGGAACCAGGCGGCGAGGCGTACGACGTCCGGGTCTGCCGCGTACTCCTCCAGTGCGTCGATGTGGTCGAGGACCGCGGTGAGGTGGGTGAGCGTGTGGTAGTGGCGCTGCGGCTCCTGCCAGCGGGTGAGGAGGTTGTCGGCGTACGGCTCCGGGGCGGGGGCGGCGCCGGCGCCGGGTGCGCGGGTGCCCTCCAGGGCGCGGGCGAAGCGGGTGCGGAGGGCGTCGAGATCGGCCATGGGCACATTCTTCCGCGTCCCCGTGCCGCTGGGCCGCCCTGGGGGTTTCGCCCCCGCCGCCCCTACCCTTCCCGTCCTCCAGGGGCTCCGCCCCTTCGACCCCGCCGGGGGCGGCGCCCCTGGACCCCGGGGTTTCCCACCCACCCATGACGGCCAACCGGGAGGTTGCCCCACCTGGGGCTCCGCCCCAGACCCCGGCGGGGACTGCGTCCCCTGCACCTCACCGAGGGCGCCCTCGCGGGGCGGGGGCTCTTCGACGTACTCTGAGATTGGACTAGACCTGTAGCCGCTCCAGGGCACACCGACGGAAGGGGTCCGATGAGCATGAGCACGCGTGCGGTCCTGGAGGTGATCGCGCTCGATCCCGAGGACGCGGTCGCCGCGCAGGCCGGAGGTGCGGACCGGCTTGAGCTGGTCGCCGACATGGCTGCCGACGGGCTCACCCCGGCGGCGCGGACCTTCGCCGGGATCCGTGCCGCTGTCGATCTCGACCTGCGTGTGATGCTGCGGCTCGCCGACGGGTTCGCGGCGGGGGACGTGGAGCGGCTCGTACGTGTGGCGGGGGAGTTGCGGGGCGCGGGGGCCGATCAGTTCGTGCTCGGTTTTCTCGGTCCGGACGGTGGCGTGGATCTTGACGCCGTGGAGCGGGTCGTAGGCGAACTGGACGGCTGCCGCTGGACCTTCCACCGGGCGATCGACCGCGCCGCCGACCGTGCCGCCCTGCGCAAGCAGCTGGCCGACCTGCCCGGCCTGGACTGCTACCTCACCGCCGGTTCGGCCTCCGGCGTGGACGAGGGCCTGCCCACACTGCTCGCCGAGGCCCGGCGGAGCGGCGAACCCGGGTACGGGCAGCGCCTCCTCGTCGGGGGCGGCCTCCGCCTCGACCATGTGCCGACCCTGTTCGCCGCCGGGATCGACGGTTTCCACATCGGCGGGGCGGCCAGACCGGGAGGCTGGGGCGAGCCGGTGTCGGCGGCGGCGGTGGCTCAGTGGCGGGAGGCGCTGGACTTGCCCCGGGCCTGACGCGGGCTCACGTCAGCTGCGCCGGCAGCGGGGCGGCGTGGGTGACGATCAGGCCCGACACGGCTCGGGTCAGGGTCACGTACAGGCGGCGCAGGCCGGTGCGCTCGTCCGGTTCGCCGTCGACCACGGCCCGGGGCTCGTCGAGCACCACGTAGTCGTACTCCAGGCCCTTGGCGAGTGAGGCGGGGACCAGGGTGAGGCGGGTGTCCGCCGTCGTCTCCTCACCCGGGGCCAGATACGTGATCCCGGCCGCGGTGAGCGCCTCGGCGAGGGCGGGGATCCGGGCGTCGGCGGCGATCAGGCCGGTCGAACCCTCGTTGCGCAGCAGTTCCTCGCACGCGGCGACGACCTCGGCGGTGCCGTCGGTGCCGCGCACCTCGAAGAAGCCGGGGTTCTCGCGGACCGACGCGACCGGGGTGAGGCCCGGCGCGATGTGCGGCAGCAGCCGCGAGGCGTAGGTGATGACATCCGTCGGGACGCGGAAACCGGCGGTCAGCTCCTCCACCACCCCGTCCGTCTTCCCGAGGTGGCCGAGGGCCTCGTCCCAGCTCCGGGTCGCCCACGGGGTGGTGCCCTGCGCCAGGTCGCCGAGGACGGTCGCGGAGCCGGTGGTGCAGCGGCGGCCGACGGCCCGGTACTGCATGGGGGACAGGTCCTGCGCCTCGTCGAGGACGACGTGCCCGAGCGAGTGCGTGCGCTGCACGAGGTCCGTCGCCTCGTCGATCAGTACCGCGTCCGCCGCCGACCACCTGGCCGACTTCACGCTGCGCACCGGCTTCGCCCACAGGATCGTCTTCTGCTCCTCCTCGTCGAGGATCCCGTCCGCGTGCGCGGCGAGGAACTCGGCGTCGGTCAGCAGTCGCAGGACGAGCTTCGCCGGTTCGACGGCCGGCCAGACCTCCTTCACCGCCGCCTTCACCGCGCTGTTGCGGGCCACCGCGTCCTGCACCCGGTCGTCCGGGGCCTCGCCCGAGCGTTCCATCTGTACCAGCACCGCGTGCGCGACGCGCTGCGGCAGGGCCTCGCGGGCGGCGCCGTAGCGGATGTCGCGGTCCAGCAACTCTCGTACCAGGGACTCGAGTTCGTACGCCGGGACGCGCCAGCGCCGGGAGCCGCGCACCACGACCACGGGCTCGGTGGGCATGGTGACGTGCGAGTAGAGGGCCCTTCTCAGCACCTCCGCCATCCGCGCGTCACCCTTGACGAGCGCAGCCGCCGCGTCATCGGTGCCGCGCACCTCGACCTGGCCCACGAGGTCGTCGACGGTGGCCTGCCGGACGGCCAACTCACCCAGCGCCGGAAGCACTTGCTCGATGTAGTGCAGGAAGGACCGGTTCGGCCCGATGACCAGGGTGCCGGTGCGGGCGAGCCGCTCCCGGTGGGCGTACAGCAGATAGGCGACCCGGTGCAGGCCCACGGCCGTCTTCCCGGTGCCCGGACCTCCCTGCACACAGACCGTGCCGCCGAGCCCGCTGCGGACGATCTCGTCCTGCTCCGGCTGGATCGTGGCGACGATGTCGCGCATCGGGCCGACGCGCGGACGCTCGATCTCGCGCTGGAGCAGCTTGCTCGTCGTGGCAGCCTCCGATGGATCGGCCGGGTCGGAAAGGGCCTCGTCCTCGTACGCCGTGAGGTCGCCGCCGGTGTACCCGAAGC
Source organism: Streptomyces sp. NPDC020299 (assembly GCF_044387825.1). Lineage (NCBI taxonomy): Bacteria > Bacillati > Actinomycetota > Actinomycetes > Kitasatosporales > Streptomycetaceae > Streptomyces > Streptomyces sp. NPDC020299. Next base: position 20,538 of record NZ_JBIRWL010000029.1, on the reverse strand, counting down.
GGCGGCGCAGCCCGATGTCCATCGGGTCCTTCTTGGACGCCCGGTAGAACGGCTGCGAGACCGGCGCGCGCCAGTCGATGACCATCGGGTCGCCGTCGGCGTCGTGCACATGCCGCCGCCCGATGTAGAACCGCTCTCCCTCGGCGCCCTCGGCCTGCTCGGCTCCCGGAGCGTGCAGATAGTCGAGCCGGCCGAAGAACAGCGGGGTCCCACTGAGGTCGGCCAGCGCCTTGATGCGCTCGTCGATCTGGCGGGCGAGCACCTCGGCGTTCACCCAGTTCGCGGTGACGTCCTTGATGTCGAGCGACTCCACGTCCTCGCGCATGGCGCGCAGGGCGGCACGGGAGGCGGCGAGGTGGGAGCGTTCCCGGGCGAGGGGGTCCTGGGTGGGCGTGGACAAGGGAGTGCCTCCGAGGGGCCTGGTGGGCGCGTGCGGTGAGGGAGCGGTGAGGTGCGGTGGCGGGTGCCGACCGGTTGCCGGCCGGACGGCGGCACTCCATGGCGGAGGCGGGCAAGAGCGGAGATTGTAGTGAGGCAGGGGCGGCGGTAGCCAATCCTTTTCCGTCCCCTAGGGGGGTCGTACTCGCGGCCTAGGGGACGGGTGGCGGGGTCCGACCATGGGTGGACCGAAATATGCCCGGGATTGGCCCTTGAGACCGATGCGATCGGTGTGTCCAAGTTCCACCATGGAGACATGAGCGCAGCAACCATCCATCCAGCCCCCGCCCGCCCGGCCGGAGCCACAGCCGTCGACGGCGTCCCGCACCACCGCCTGGGCGACGCACTCCGCGCCGTCAAGGTCTTCGTGAGCGCGGCGTTCAGCGTCGTCGTCCTCGGCGAGTACGGTGAGGAATCGGGCATACACCACAGGTGACCGCATAAGTTCATCGTCGTGCCCCAACGGTCGGTGATGTCCTACGTAATTCTCGTCGTCTCCCTCTCCTCCCTCGCCGTCCTCTGCGTCTGGCAGCGCGTCCCCATGGCCGACGCGCTGGTCTACCGGGCCGAGGGCGAGGCCGTCGCCCACGGCGGCGATCTCTACGGCCTCACGGTCACCGAATGGCAGCTGCCGGCGACGTATCCGCCCTTCGCGGCGGTCCTGTTCGTCCCGACGACCTGGATCCCCGTCCCGGCCCTCAAGCTCACCTTCCTCGCGGGCAACGCGCTCCTGCTCGCCTGCCTCGTCACCCTCTCCGCCCGCCTCGCGGGGCGCACCCTGTCCGCGCCCTCCCTGCGCACCGCCACGGCACTCGCCCTCTGGCTCGAACCGGTCTTCCAGACCCTCGTGTTCGGCCAGATCAACCTGGCGATCATCTGCCTGACCCTGTGGGACCTCACCCGGCCGGCCGGCGCCCGGGCCAAGGGGGCCGCCGTGGGCATCGCGGCCGGGATCAAGCTCGTGCCCGCCGTGTTCATCGCCTACCTGCTGCTGCGCCGGCGCCACCGGGAGGCCGCCACGGCGACCGCGGCACTGACCGCGACCGTCCTGCTCGGCACCCTCGCGCTGCCCGCCGCCAGCGTCGACTTCTTCACCCGCCGCCTCTACGAGACCGACCGCGTCGGCAAACCCTGGATCATCGACAACCAGTCCCTGCAAGGCCTCATCGCCCGGATGCTCGGGGACCCGGCCCCCGGACCCGCCTGGCTGCTCCCGGCGGCAGCCCTCGGCATGCTCGGCCTGTGGCTGGCGGCCCGTGCCCCGGAGGACCGCTGGGGAGTCCTGCTGACGGCCTTCACCACCCTGCTCGTCTGCCCCATCAGCTGGTCCCACCACTGGGTGTGGTGCGTGCCGCTCATCGCCGTGCTCCTGGCCGAGCACCGCACCCGCCTCGCGGCGATGACGACGGTGGTGTTCACGGCCCGCACGATGTGGCTGGTACCGCACGAGGGGCCCCTGGACCTCAGGCTCCCGTGGTGGCAGCAGCCGGCGGCGGCGCCGTATCCCGTGCTGGCGCTCGCCGTGCTGGTGTCAGTCCTGTTCGGGAAGCAGGATGTCCGCGTCGTCGAAGATCCGCAGCATGATGAGCAGCAGCCGCCCCCGCGAGACCATGTACTCGGCGACGATCTGCGAGGTGAGCCGGATCTCGCGGTCCTGTTCCCCGACGCCGATCGATCGTGAGACCGCGGGGTAGGGATCGCGGGCCAGTATCTCGACAGCCTTGTCGAACGCGGCCCTGCGCCCGGGGTCGAGCCGGTCACGGTCACGAGCCGCGGACTCGGTGAACAGGACCTCGTAGACATCTTCGTGAGGCATGTGCCCTCCCTCGCCGCAGCTCCTGCCGTGCCCTCAGGGTACCGAGCCGGAAGCCCTGGCCGGGAGCCGAATGCTCAGCTCTCCGCGAGGAGCTCGTCCGCGTCCACGATCCGGTACGCGTAGCCCTGTTCCGCCAGGAACCGCTGGCGGTGGGCGGCGAAGTCCTGGTCGATGGTGTCGCGGGCGACGACGGAGTAGAAGTGGGCCTGGTGGCCGTCGGACTTCGGGCGGAGCACCCGGCCCAGGCGCTGGGCCTCCTCCTGCCGGGAGCCGAACGTCCCCGACACCTGGATGGCGACGGTCGCCTCCGGCAGGTCGATGGAGAAGTTCGCCACCTTCGACACCACCAGCACGCTGATCTCGCCCTCCCGGAAGGCGTCGAAGAGCTTCTCGCGCTGCGCGTTCGAGGTCTCCCCCTTGATCACCGGCGCGTTCAGATGCTCGCCCAGCTCGTCGAGCTGGTCGATGTACTGCCCGATGACGAGGATCTGCTGCCCGGCGAACCGCCGCACGATCGCCTCGGTCACCTTCCGCTTGGTGTCCGTCGTCGCACAGAAGCGGTACTTCTCCTCCGTCTCGGCGGTCGCGTACGCCAGCCGCTCGGAGTCCGTCAGACTGACCCGGACCTCGACGCAGTCGGCGGGCGCGATGTACCCCTGCGCCTCGATCTCCTTCCACGGCGCGTCGAACCGCTTCGGCCCGATCAGGGAGAACACGTCCGACTCCCGGCCGTCCTCCCGCACCAGCGTCGCCGTCAGCCCGAGCCGCCGCCGCGCCTGGAGATCGGCGGTGAACTTGAAGACCGGCGCGGGCAGCAGGTGCACCTCGTCGTAGACGATCAGCCCCCAGTCCCGCGAGTCGAACAGCTCCAGGTGCGGGTAGACGCCCTTCCGCTTGGTGGTCAGCACCTGGTAGGTCGCGATGGTGACCGGCCGGATCTCCTTGCGCGTACCGCTGTACTCGCCGATCTCGTCCTCGGTCAGCGAGGTCCGCTTCACCAGCTCGTGCTTCCACTGCCGGGCGGAGACCGTGTTCGTGACGAGGATCAGCGTCGTCGACTTGGCCTCCGACATCGCCCCGGCCCCGACCAGCGTCTTCCCCGCGCCACAGGGCAGTACGACGACACCGCTGCCGCCGTGCCAGAAGTTCTCCACGGCCTGCTTCTGGTAGGGCCTGAGCGCCCACCCGTCCTCGGCCAGCTCGATCGGGTGCGCCTCACCGTCCACGTACCCGGCGAGGTCCTCGGCCGGCCAGCCCAGCTTCAGCAGCGTCTGCTTGATCTGCCCGCGCTCGGAGGGGTGCACGACGACGGTGTCCGGGTCGATCCGGGCGCCGACCAGCGGAGCGATCCGCTTGGACTTCAGCACCTCCTCCAGCACCGGCCGGTCCGTGGTGGAGAGCACCAGCCCGTGCGCCGGGTGCTTGGCCAGCGTCAGCCGCCCGTACCGGTCCATGGTCTCGGCGATGTCGACGAGCAGCGCGTGCGGCACCGGATACCGGCTGTACTGCACGAGCGCGTCCACCACCTGCTCGGCGTCGTGGCCCGCCGCCCGCGCGTTCCACAGCCCCAGCGGCGTCACCCGGTAGGTGTGGATGTGCTCCGGCGCACGCTCCAGCTCGGCGAACGGCGCGATGGCCCGACGGCAGTCGCCGGCCCGCTCGTGGTCGACCTCCAGGAGCAGGGTCTTGTCGGACTGGACGATTAGGCAGGACACGCATACCTCCACGGATAGGACTTCCAGCGTGACAGACACCGCACCTGCCACGGCTCGGGCCATGCCCCGTGCCCGGCGCCGAAAGGGCGTTCCGGCCAGCGCGCCGGGGATGCGCGCCGCTATCTATGTTCGCCTATCGCGTGAAACGGACGAGACGACTTCTCCCGAGCGCCAGAGAGCGGCTTGCGAGGCGCTGTGTGAGGCACGCGGCTGGGACGTCATAGTCGTCGAGGAAGACATCGATGTCTCCGGCTTCTCGCGGGGCCTTGACCGGCCGGGTCTGCAACGCACATCCTGACCCGGCTCGCAGAGCTGGACGTGATCGACGGAGCCGCTCGACCTCACGTCGTCCATGGGTCGGGCCATGGCGAAGGTGATCGCGGTCTTCGCCGAGCTGGAGTCCGACACCATCGGCATGCGGGTGTCCAGCGCGCACGAGCACCTGCGCCGCGAGGGCCGCTACACCGGCGGTCGGGTCCCGTACGGGTACATGGTCGTCCCCAACCCCAACGGGGCGGGCAAGGTCCTCGCGGTCAAACGGGTACAGGTCAGGAAGTGTCTGGCACATGATCACGAGCGTCAGTGATCAGCTTGGAAGAAGACGAGCTCTCGCCCGACACGCCGCCCTCTCCGCAGCGACAGGCCATCACGCCGCTGCCGGGATACCAAGCTCGGCGAGCAGTGCACGCACGCGCTGTTCGATCTCGTCGCGGATCGGCCGTACGGCCTCGACGCCCTGTCCGGCGGGATCGTCCAGCTGCCAGTCCAGGTACCGCTTGCCGGGAAAGACCGGGCAGGCGTCCCCGCAGCCCATCGTGATCACCACGTCCGAGGACCGAACCGCTTCCGTGGTGAGGACCTTGGGTGTCTCGGCGGAGATGTCGACGTTCACCTCGGCCATGGCTTTGACGACGGCGGGGTTGACCGCGTCGGCCGGGGCGGAACCGGCGGAACGTACCTCCACTAGGTCGCCGCCGAGGTGAGTGAGGAATGCGGCGCCCATCTGGGAGCGGCCTGCGTTGTGGACGCAGACGAACAGGACCGAGGGGCGCGGGGCGGAAGTGGTCATGGCAGGCGTCTTTCCAGGAGAGCGAAGCGGGTCAGGAGGAGGCGAGTTCGGGTTCGTCGTGCGGGACGACGATTTCGTCCCCGGCGGAGGCGGGACGGCCGTACACCGCGATGACGACGCCCAGCCCGAGCACGGCTCCGGCCAGTTGGGCGGCGATGAAAGGGCTGACGGAGGCAGGGGCGATGCCGGCGAACGTGCCGGTGAAGGCCCGGCCGATGGTCACCGCTGGGTTCGCGAACGAGGTGGAGGAGGTGAACCAGTAGGCCGCGCCGATGTAGGAGGCCACGGCCGCCGGAGCGAGGGACGCTCGGCCGATGCGGTTGAGACCGAAGACCAGCAGGATCAGCCCCGCCGTGGCGACCACCTCACCGAGCCACAGGTGAGAGGCGGACCGGTCGTGCGTAGACCACTCGACCAGCGGTTTGGCGAACATCGCGTCGGCGAGTACTGCCCCGCCGATTGCTCCGGCAATCTGTACGAACACGTATGCGGCCACGTCCCGCAGGGTGAGGCCGTCGGCCTTGCGGCGACCGGTGAACCAGGCGGCGAGGGTGACGGCGGGGTTGAAGTGCGCTCCGGAGACCGGCCCGAGCAGGGCGATCAGCACGCCCAGGCCGAAGACGGTGGCGAGGGAGTTGGCGAGCAGTTGCACGCCCACGTCATGGGACAGTTCCGTGGCCTGGATGCCGGAGCCGACCACCACGGCTACCAGCAGCCCGGTTCCGACGCCTTCAGCGGCAATCCGTCGGCCCAGGGGCGCGGTCACGCGGCAGCTCCGGCGGTCCGCGGCGCGGTCAGGAATGCGGCGAGCCTGTCCATGACGCCGGGCACCACCCAGTAGTACACCCAAGTCCCGCGCCGCTCGCAGTCGATGAGCCCGGCCTGCCGGAGCAGCTTGAGGTGGTGGGAGATCGTCGGCTGAGACAGCTCGAAGGCCGGGGTCAGCTCACACACGCACACCTCACCGCCCTGTCCGCGCGAGGCGATCATCGACATCAGCCGCAGCCGGACCGGGTCGCCCAGAGCCTTGAACACCTTCGCCAGATCGGCCGCCTGGTCCTCATGCAGCGGCGAGGACAGTCCCGCGCAGCAGTCGGCATCCTGCCCGATCACCTCAAGCTCTTGTTTCGACATGCCTCTATGTTGACGTTTTTCGATTCAAGGCGCAAGGTTGCATCAATGAACGTCAATACAGGCCGATCCGGGGCACCGCCATGTCCCGTCACCTGGGAGTGAGCCATGAGTGAACAGTCCACTGACCTGCGCGAAACCGTCCGCCAGCGCTACGCGGCAGCGGCCGTGAAGGTGGCCGAGGGGGACACCGCATGTTGCGGGCCGCAGCCGGTCGAGGTCGACGAGAACTTCGGGGCGACCCTGTACGCCGCCGCCGAGCGCGATGCGCTTCCCGTCGAGGCCGTTGCCGCATCACTCGGCTGCGGCAACCCGACCGCCGTCGCGGAACTGCGTGAGGGTGAACGAGTCCTCGACCTGGGCTCCGGCGGCGGCATCGATGTCCTGCTCTCCGCCCGCCGCGTCGGCCTCACCGGCAAGGCGTACGGGGTGGACATGACTGATGAGATGCTGGCCCTGGCTCTGGCCAACGCCAAGAAGGCCGGCGCGACGAACGTCGAGTTCCTGAAGGGCAATATCGAGGCGATCCCGCTGCCCGCGAACACCATCGACGTGGTGATCTCGAACTGTGTGATCAACCTGTCCGTCGACAAGCCCGCCGTGTTCGCCGAGACCTTCCGCGTCCTCAAGCCCGGCGGCCGGATCGGCGTCTCCGACGTCGTCGCCGACGACACCCTCGCGCCCGGACAGCGAGCCGAGCGCGGCGACTACGTGGGCTGCATCGCCGGCGCGCTGTCCTTCTCCGAATACCGCCAGGGGCTGGAGGCCGCAGGCTTCACGGACGTCGAGATCACTCCCACCCACCCGGTTGCCGACGGCATGCACTCCGCCATCGTCCGCGCGGTCAAGCCTGCCGGCACGGCCGAGGCGGACGACTCTTCCGCAACCGCGGCCTGCTGCGGCGTAAGTGCCTGTTGCACCCCCGATGAGCAGGCCGCCGATCCGTCGACAACGGTCGCCGAGGCCAAGGCCGCGAGCGGCTGTGGCTGCCAGAACTGACGGCAACGACAGCACACACAGGCCGACCGTAGCCACTCCACAGGTCCAGTGTGCCGCACCGGGCCCGAAACGGGGGCCCGCTGCTCCCCGGGCGGCTCCCCGCGCAACTCCGCACCCCGTTCCGATGTCTCACCACGTGAGCGGCGGCGCGGTGTGCGCGGGCGCGGGGCGGGGAGGAGTGCGCGGATGTCGGGACGCAGATGGGCGACCGGGGTGGGAGCCGTCGTGGTGCTGGCCGTCACGGGCACCTGGGCGATGCGTCCGGTGTACGTCGACACGCGGCGGCCGGCGGACGTCGACACCCGGCTGTGGGGCGAGGTGCGGCCGGTGATCGAGGCCCGGCTCGTGGCGGAGTCGCACGGCAGCGGCTACGGCGAGGCCGTGCCCGGTCTCGCCGCGCACTGGTTCTGCCGGGCGGAGCCCATCGGCCTGGAGGAGCACGGGGAGGTCGTCCGGGCGGGCGTCGACACGCTGTGCCTCGAGTACGGGATGCACGGCGACACCCTGGTCGAGTGCAGCGGCGCGGAGGTCCCGCAGGTGGTGCGGCTGGCACGGGACACGGACGGCGGCTACCGGGTCGTATCGCGGGAGCAGGCCCCCGACGGCGAGGGGAACGGCCGGTGGACCAGGAAACACCTCGGTGTCTCCGCCACGGCGCTCGTCGACCGGATACCCTCCGACGTCCTGGCGGCCGCCGCCCGCACCCACTTCGGCCTGCCCACGGACGCGCCCGTCGGGGACTGCTGAGACCGGCGGTCAGTTCGGTCAGCCGTCGGCGAGTTCCGCCACGCCCGTCACCCGGTGCAGCGGATACGTCCGCACCTCGTCCGCCGTGTGGTCGTACGCCGTCACGAAGCCGCCCTCGACCCGGATCGGGGCGATGACCCGCTGGCTGGCGGTGCCCTCGGCGTTCACATAGCCGATCCAGAGGGCCTCGCCGGTGAGGACGGCCGCCTGCATGGTGGCGAGGGTCTCGGCGGAGCTGGTGCGGGGCAGATCGCCGTCGGCGACCGGGGTACCGGCGCCGGTGCCGGTGGCGGGCTTGCGCGGGGCGGTGGCGGCGAGATCGCCCGCGCGGATCGCCCGGATCGCGGCCGCCAGCAGAGTGCCGTCGGGCGGCGGCGGGCCGTCCGGAACCGGCTCAGGGGCGGTGCGCGGCGGGGTGCGGTGGGCATGGGCGCGGGTGATCAGCACATCGCCCTCGGCGGACTCGGCGGCCGGGGCGAACCCCATCCCGCGCAGGCCCTCCAGCAGGGTCGCCGGATCGGCCTGGGCCGCCAGCACCGTGGGCGCCAGCCGGCGCAGCCGCAGGGGCGCCGCCCGCCGGTCGGCGAGGATCTCGCTCAGCAGCGCGTCGTCGTCGCAGCGCACATAGGCCGACGCGGCACCCACCCGCAGATGCCCGTGCCTACGGGCCACGTCGTCGATCAGATACGCGAGCGGCTGCGGCACCGGCGTACGGGAGTGCGCGGTGAGGAACGCATGCAGGTCGGAGGCCGCACGCCCGGCGTCCAGGGCACGCCGCACCGAGGCGGGCGTGAACCGGTAGACGGTGGCACCGCCCTTGGACTCCACGTCCGCGAGCACCCCCAGCATGTCGGCGAGCGGCCGATTCAGCGGGCCCGGCGCCACCGCCGTCAGATCGGCCTGGAGCAGCACATGGTCCAGGGGCTCCGGGAGCAGCGGGGCCAGCACCCGGGCCGCGGCGGCCGTGGCGACGGCCTGCTCGGCCGCGGAAAGGGGCTCCCGGACGGGAGGCTGGTGATGACGGTGATGCACGGGCAGCTTGTCACCCGGCCCGGCGGGCGCCTTCCCGGCCGTATGCGGAGCCGGCGCCCCGATCAGGGCACGCCCGTGCCCGGACAACGCGCCCCGGCCCGTCACCCCGAGCAGCTCCGCCTCCGACAGCGTCCACGAGGCCAGCCGGGACCGCAGATCGTCGTCCCGCTGCGGCCCGCGGAGCGGCCGCTCCCAGCGCAGCCGCTCCAGCACGGCCTCGGCGGACGGCGCCCCGCCCGCCGGCATCTCCGCCAGCAGTGCCAGCACCCGGTGCCGCACCTCGGGCGCCGCGGACCGGTCGAGCCCCGGCCCCAGCGCCGACAACGTACGGTCCTTCGCGTCCCGCCCGCCGATCACCCCCGGCGTCCGCGTCACCGTCAGCCACGTCCCGGCCAGCCGCGCCCAGCGCTCGGCCGCGGGCCGCTCCAGCCACTCGTCGTAGGCCGGGGTCGGCGCGTACCGCTCGTCGGCCTCCCCGTCGGAGGCCAGCAGCCCGGCCGCGTAGGCCAGCTCGACCCAGAACGCGGCGACCGGCTCGGCCACGTCCAGGGCGACGGCCGTCCGCTTCAGATCCCGCACGCTCAGGCCCCCGGCCCGCAGCACCGCGGGCCCGCCCTCGTCCCACTCCTTCAGCAGCTCCTCGACGGTGGCCAGCGCGGTGTACGCCTGCCCCGCCGCCGTCGCGTCCACCATCTCGGGCCGGTGCGCCGAGGCCGGCTCCACGGCGGGCGGCACCGCCTCCGGCTCCCGGTGGGCGCGGCCCGCACGCAGATGCAGGGCGACCTCCCGGGGCAGTACGACCGTGCCGGGCGCCGTCGGCAGCAGCAGACCGCGATCGAGCAGCCAGCGCAGCCGGGCCGCCGGATCGGCGGTGACCTGCCCGTACGGCGGCCCCCACACCAGCCGGTCCAGCACCTCCAGCGACTGAGCGGGCGCCTCGTCGAGCAGCGCCGCCATCCGCTCCCGGTCCGTGAACTGGGCGGCCAGCGCGGCCGCCGCCGACACCGAGTCATGGGTGGACGCCAGCCCGGCCGTGGTGACGATCTCCTGGATCCGCCCCGGCGACATCCCCGCCGTCGCCTCCTGCACGGTCGGCCCCAGCCCCGTCGGCGACGGATGCTGCGCGGACGGCGCGAGCAGCTCACGGGCGGTCCGCACCAGCCGCAGCCGGTCGTCGCCGCCCCACGCCAGCGCCTGCTCGCGCAGCGTCCCCACAGCACGGGGCAACGCCGCCGCGACCACCGGATCACCGGCGTCCCCCGCCATCAGCCCCAGCACCTCGTCATACGTCGCCGGATCCGCCGCCACCGCCAGCGCCTCCGCCGTCTGCAACGCGAACCGGTCCAGCCGCTCCAAGGCCCGCAGCACCGAGGCCCGCGTCCCCGCCCGCGTCGCCAGCTGCGTCAGGTCGGTGGGCACGGGCGTGATGAGATCCGGCCGGGCACGCAACAGCCCCGCCAGCGACGCGTCGTCACGCCCACGGAGCGCTTCCGCGAGGGAGCGGGGGGCCGTGCGGTCCTCGGTGCTCATCTGCCCCACGTTAGCGGGTGGCCTGGATTGCTCAGCCCGTCCGGCGCTTGAGGACAAGGCCCCTTAAGGGCCGAAGCGGGGGTCTGGGGGCGGCAGCCCCCAGTGGGCGGCCACTGCACCCCGCCGGCACGCGGTACCTTCGACCGGGGAAATAACGGCCAAACCCCCGGAGGGACTTCGTGGGGATCGAGAGCGACCAGGTCGTCTACGAATACCTGAGCCGCGTAGGCGACGTGGCCCAGCAACGCCAGTTGCCGTCATCCGCACGGATGCGCCTCGTGACGGAGCTGCGCAACGAGATCGACCGGAACCGGGCGAAGACGACGGTGGACAGTCCCGCCGCGGTCCGCCGCATCCTGGACCGCCTGGGCACCCCGGACGAGGTCGTCACGGCGGCGGGCGGCACCGCCGGGGCTCCCGAGGCGCCGCCCGCCGCGGTGCCCGTACAGCGGGACGACGAGGAAGACGCGCGGCCGAAGGGGCCGAAGGGCCTGCGCCGGGTCGTACCGCGCCCGCGCCCGCCCGAGCCGGCCCCCGCCCCACCCTCCTCTGCCCCCTCCCCGCCCCATCTGGCGGGCACGGACGAGCTCGGCGACAGCGCCGCGCAGCCGGACTGGTGGCGGCTGGACAGCAGCCCCTTCGGGGTGGGCGACAGCGTGCCGGGGTTCGTCGGCGGGGTGGAGATCCCCGAGCTGCTCAGGCAGCCGCCGAGCCTGGAGAAGGAACCGGCGAAGGAGACAGAGCCCGCGGTGGCGGCCGCCGAAGCCGCCGCGGAAGCGGCGGCCGTCCCGGATCCCGCCGCCCCCGCCCGGCGCCGCAGGCTCCCGCTGCCCCGTCCCGCCGCCGGCTGGACCAACCCGCTCCTGCTGCTGGCCGCCGCCGCGCTGGTGGCCGGGGCGGTCCTGGGCAACCCGTTCGTGCTGATCCTGGGCTGGCTCGTCGCGTACGGCTCCCGCCGGCTCACCCCGGCGGAGAGCAAGTGGGCCGTGCTGGGCGTGCCGGGCCTGGCCCTCGCGGCCGGTCTGGTCTGGCTCTGGGGCCGCGACAACGGCCGCTGGGGCACGCCCATCGCCCAGGGCCACATGAACGAGGCCCTCGCCGAGACCTGGCCGTGGGTGGTGCGCGGCGCGGCCGTGGCCTCGGCGCTGTTCCTGGTGTGGCGCTCGCAGAGACGGTGACGGGTTGCCCAGCTCACAGTCCCGGCGGGCCTGGGTGCCGTAACCCCTGGGCACAATGGCCCATATGACCTCACGCCCGCTGACCGTCGGCTTCGACCTCGACATGACCCTGATCGACTCCCGCCCCGGCATCCGGGCCTGCTACCAGGCGCTGTCGGAGCGGACGGGGAGGTACATCGACGCCGACCTGGCGGTGACCCGGCTGGGACCTCCGCTGGCCGAAGAGCTGATCAACTGGTTCCCGGCCGAGCAGGTGGCGCCGATGAGCGCGCTGTACCGGGAGATGTACCCCGCGATCGCCATCGCCGCGACGCCCGCGCTGCCGGGCGCCCGCGAGGCGATCGACGCGGTACGGGAGGCGGGCGGGCGGGCGCTCGTCGTCACCGCCAAATACGAGCCGAACGCCAAGCTGCACCTCGCCCACCTCGGCATCGAGCCCGACGCGGTCGTCGGCGACCTGTGGGCCGAGCAGAAGGCGCGGGCGCTGGTCGAGCACGGCGCGGGCGTCTACGTGGGCGACCACGTGGGTGACGTACGCGGGGCACGCACGGCGGGCGCCCTGTCCGTGGCCGTGGCGACGGGCCCGTGCGACGCGGAGGAACTGCGTGCGGCGGGCGCGGACGTGGTCCTCAAGGACCTGACCGAACTCCCGGCCTGGCTCACGGAGTACCGCCAGGCCGCCTAGGTGTACTGACCTTCAGCGCAGGGGCCGCCCTAACGCGGAGCGGCCTCCCGTGCATGTCGCCGCCCCGCCGCGGCCGAGCGCAGCACGCCGGCGCCCGCGACGAGGAAGCCGACGCCCATCAGCATGCACAGGCCGTACATGAACGCCGGAAATGGTTTCGCGCCGAGGAACAGCGGGGCCACCGTGACCAGAGTGGCCACCGCGCCGATGAAGAACACGACGGCACCGGCGCGGATCAGTCCGTCACCGGGTGCGGCGGAATTCGTTTGGGTTTTGTCACGCACCCGACCAGGGTAGTTCCCAGCGCGAGGGGACCGCCCCAAGACCATTAGCGTCTCTGATCAGTTAAGTGATCCTTTGCCAGACGTAGTGTCTGGTAGCGGGATTCCCACCGTGGGCGGGTGGCGTGAGCGTGCAGGTGGAATCCCGCGCCCAGTGCTGCCCCTCGTGGCCGGTGGCCGGTGGTGGGTGTGCTGATCGTTGTCACGTCCTGGTGCCGGTGGGCTGCGCGGGGCAGCCGCATCGGGTCCGTGGGTGCGTGTCCCTCCGGACGCTGGTCCGCCGGACCCGGAGGTCTGGTGGGGGAGGGTGCCCTGCGTCGCCTGGGCGCGGGGCGTGTGGCGCGGCGCCGGGTGAGACCGGTCTTGGACCGGTCTTTCCGGCGGGTTGGTGGTGCGGTCGGGGTGATGACCGCGTTGGCTTCGAGCGGGTCCACCACGGTGCGGATGACCATGGTGTTGTCGGTGCGGTCGGTGACGGTTTTGGTCTGGTGGGTCAGGCCGCGTGCGGCGATGCGCTGCCATGCGCCTGTGTCGCGGTCGCCCTGCCAGTCGCAGTCGTCGCGGTCGGGGCAGATCGCCCACTTCCAGCCCGGCGTGGTGGGCCGGTCGGGTGCCTTGCGATGCCTGAGCGGGGTCAGGCACCGCGGGCAGTGCCGGGAAGTGTCGCGGGCAGGAACGGTGACCACGGCGATGCCCGCCTCGGCGGCCAGGTGCCGGATGCGGTCGGTGATCTGTCCGCGCACCTGCTGGGACAGGCGCGTGTTCATGGTGCGGCCCATACCGCTGGCTTCCACGGAGCGCAGGTCTTCGAGGTAGATGACGGTGGCACCGGCGGTGATGGCCTGGTCCACCGTCCAGCGGGCAGCGGCCCGGGCCAGGGCCTCGTTGAGGTTCGACCGGCGGTCGGACACCGCGCGGACCTCGCCCGTCAGGACCGCGTGCCTGGCGGCCAGGGGGTGATCGGTGTCCGCGCCGATGAGTCGCTGATAGTGGTCGGTTTTGGTGTGTAGGTGTTCGGACAGGCGGCGCAGGCGGTGCTGCTTGGCCAGCACGCCGCCCGCACGGAACTGGGCGCCGGAACCGAGGGCGGTGATGCGGCCGTCGTCGTGCAGGCGGGCGGCGCCCGCGCTCAGGAGCGTGTTCAGGCCCCAGTCCACGCCCAGTGCGATGTGGTGGCCGGTGCGGTGGGCTTTCGGAACGGCGTGGGTGTAGGCGAGGTCGGCGCGGACCGTGCCCTGGCGGATGCGCAGGGTGGGCAGGTGCAGCACCGCGCCGGCCGGGACGGATGGTGGCAATGTGATCGGGCAGGACACCCACGTCCAGTCCCGGTAGGAGCGCGGGTCGGGACGGGTGGGCAACTGCAGGCGCAAGCGCGCCCGCGTGGGGTCGTCGCCGCGTTCGATGACGGCCTGCTGCCCGTCACACGCGGACAGCAGCAGCATCCGCGCCGCGCGCGGCGCCGCCTCCGCCTCGAACACGTCCGCGGGAAGCCGCCCGTGCCTGCGCTCGAAGGCGGAGATCTGCCGGGTGCGGGACCTGATGACGCTCCCCGGCAGATGCTGGCCACCCGGCACCGCCGCACGCACGGCATCCCACTCCTGGGGATTACGCCTGCCCGGGTCGGCGGGCCACGTCACCAGCACCCCGCCGGTGAGGTCGGCCCGCCACTGCACCGAGCGCAGAGTACGCCCGGCCTGCTCCTGCACCATGCGCACGATGCGGTCGTTGACCGTGACGCCCTCGGGTGCGACGGCGGACCAGCCCAGGCGGCGCAACGCCATCCAGGCCTGGGAGGGCAGCTTCCTGCCGCCCGCGTCCTCACCCGACGCCAGCAGATTCACATCAGCGGCGTTCCAGTGCTCCGTGAGCAGTGAGGCGACCATGCCGGACACCAGATCAGCAGCCCAGCCCAACCGCTCCGCCAGGACAACAGCGGACAGGAGAGCGCCGGTCTTCTCCTCCACCCCGCGGCGCAGCACACCACGAGCACATGCGGTACGGGAGGCCTCGCTGTCGGCGAGCGGCAGTTTCCGGCCCATCAACGCCCCCTTCCCGTCCGTGATGCTGTCACCCGATCAACGACACCCCCGCGTAAAGGTCACGCATTCGATCCACGTACTCATCTGCGACACCGGTCTCAGTAACTCCAACCCCGACTAACCGCTCGCATTTGACAGATCCCCTCCCGGCGCTGCTCAGCGTGCGGCCTCACCATGCTCGGCAGCCGCAAGTCCCAGGCCGTGTTGGTGTGCAAGAACCTGGACTGCGGCTGGCCGGGCAACGTTGGCCACAATGCAGCCCGGAACGTCGTGCGCCTGTACCGGATGGGCCTCGCGCTCATCCTTGGCTGCTGGGAGAGCACTTCACTCACGGTGGCCCGGCTCGTAAGGAGAAGAGGGAGGACATCGCTGCCATAGCCGATGCTCTGGGAGTCTCCCGAGCCACTTTCTACCGGCACATCGGAAAGCGGTCACACTTCCCTCACTCATCTGAGGCTCTATCGCGCCACCCAGGGCGCATAGGGGCTCACACCCGTTTTAAGGCGTGTTCCCCTGGAGAGACCCCCGGTAAGGTGGTTCGACGGCAGTTCAAGGGCGTCCTGGCATGTTCAGGACGGATCGAGGGAGTGTGTGCTTTGCCGACTGGCAAGGTCAAGTGGTTCAACAGCGAGAAGGGCTTCGGCTTTCTCTCCCGCGACGACGGCGGTGACGTCTTCGTCCATTCCTCGGTCCTCCCCGCCGGAGTCGACGTACTCAAGCCGGGACAGCGGGTGGAGTTCGGCGTGGTCGCCGGTCAGCGCGGTGACCAGGCACTGTCGGTCGTCGTACTGGACCCCACACCCTCGGTCGCGGCCGCGCAGCGGAAGAAGCCGGACGAGCTGGCCTCCATCGTGCAGGACCTGACGACCGTCCTCGAGAACATCACCCCGATGCTCGAGAAGGGCCGCTACCCGGACAAGGCCTCCGGAGCGAAGATCGCCGGCCTGCTGCGGGCGGTCGCCGACCAGCTGGACGTCTGACCCACCCGCTCAGACAAACGCGAGCACCCCCGGCCCGAGGGGCGGCACCAGCCCCTCGGCCGCCGCACGAGTGAGCAGGCCCCTCACGGCCGCGTATCCGTCTTCCCCGAGTTCCGAGGTGAACTCGTTGACGTACAGGCCGATGTGCTGGTCGGCGACGGACGGGTCCATTTCCTGGGCGTGTTCCATGACGTACGGGCGGGAGGCCTCGGGGTCGTCCCAGGCGGCGTGCACGGACGTATGGATCGACTCGGCGAGCAGCCGCAGCGTGTCCGGGCCCAGTGACCGCTTGGCGACGATCGCGCCCAGCGGGATCGGCAGCCCGGTGGTGTCCTCCCAGTGCTCGCCCATGTCGGCGAGCTTGTGCAGGCCGTAGTTCTGGTACGTGAAGCGCGCCTCGTGGATGACGAGCCCCGCGTCGACCTTCCCGTCCCGCACGGCCGGCATGATCTCGTGGAACGGCATGACCACGATCTCCCCGACCCCACCGGGCAGTGTGTCCGCCGCCCAGAGACGGAACAGCAGGTAGGCGGTCGACCTCTCGCTCGGCACCGCGACCGTACGCCCCGTCAAGTCCGCACCCGGCTCCCGCGTCAGCACCAGCGGCCCGCAGCCCCGGCCCAGCGCGCCGCCGCACGGCAGCAGCGTGTACTCGCCGAGGATGTACGGCAGCACCGCGTACGACACCTTCAGCACGTCGAACTCACCGCGCTCGGCCATGCCGTTGGTGATGTCGATGTCCGCGAAGGTGACGTCGAGGGCGGGCGCGCCCGGGACCCGGCCATGGGCCAGGGCGTCGAAGACGAAGGTGTCGTTGGGGCAGGGCGAGTACGCGATCCGCAGCGACTCGGGCTCACCGATGGCAGTCATACCTGTTTCCAACTCTCCAGTACGGGCGCCAGCTTCCCGAACCCCTCGGTCAGGGCCGCGAGGGCGTCGCCGATGCGCCAGGCGGCGCGGTCGCGCGGGCCGACGGGGTTGGAGACCGCGCGGATCTCCAGCACGGGCGTGCCGTGCGCGGCGGCGGCCTCGGCGACCCCGAAGCCCTCCATGGCCTCGGCGAGGGCACGGGGATGGCGGGCACGCAGTTCGGCGGCGCGGGCCGCGGTTCCGGTCACGGTGGAGACGGTGAGGACGGTTCCGGCTAGCGCGCCGGTCGCCGTCGTCACCTCTCGTACGAGTGATTCCGGCGGACGGTGGGTGACGGTCCCGAAGCCCAGTCCGGTGACCGGAACGAACCCCTTCGGTGTCTCGGCGCCCAGATCGGCGACGGTGATCTCGTCGGCGACGACGAGGGAGCCGAGGGGCGCCCCGGGCAGGAAGCCGCCGGCGATCCCGGCGGAGACGACCAGGCCGTAGGGGGTGCCGCGCAGGGCGGCGGTGGTGAGGGCGGTCGCGGTGGAGGCGGCGGCGAGGGCCGGGCCCACCCCGGCGGCGACCACATCGGCACCGGGAAACGCCCGAGCCACCGCGTCCCGTTCGGCGGGTACCGCGGTGGCCACCAGGACCCGCGGTTCAGGCAGGGGTGACGTGGTCAGGAGTCCTTCTTCAGCTTGAAGGACCACAGACCCGTGACCGTCTTCTCGCCCTCCTTGATGGACACCAGGGTCGAGTTGCCCTGGGCGCCGTACTGGGCGTTGAAGAACACGCTGCCCGGGATCGTCCGGTACGTCTTCTTGCTGGAGTCGGTCAGGGGCTGGCCGTTCATCAGGATCGTCCAGCCGTTGTCCGCGATCTTCGGGTCCACCCCGAAGCGCACGGTCTCGTCCGGGTCCACCTTGATGGACTTGATGTCGGTGTCCTTCAGGCACGACGTCAGCGACTCCGTGTCGAGGGCGTCGCCGTCGTTGTAACAAGTGGCCTCGGAGTTGACCGAGCTAGTGCCGACGGTGACCGTCGACATCGGTGTCGGCTTGTCGCAGGCCGACAGCAGAAGCAGTCCGGCGGAAACGGCGCCGGCGGCGGCGACAGCGCGGCGGCGTCGCACAACATCGGAGTGCAGCAGGGTCATGCCTGAAGGCTATCTGGCGTGCCCCGACCCTTCCCCACGCGGGGTACGGCGTGCCCGGTTCGTTACGCCACTCGCGCTCGCGCCCCGCCGCCGTGCCGAGCCGAGCTGAGCAGACCGCGCACCGTGCTCAGCCAGCCCACGGCGACGAAGGCACCGCCCACCGCCAGGCCCAGCGTGCCGTTGAGCGGCATCACGATGCCCACCGCCCCGCCGAACACCCAGGCCATCTGCAGCAACGTCTCCGACCGGGCGAACGCCGACGTCCGCACCTGCTCCGGCACGTCCCGCTGGATCAGCGCGTCCAGACACAGCTTGGCCAGCGCCTGCGTGAACCCGGTGACCGCGGCCAGGCACGCCACCAGGAACGCGCCGAAGAACAACGCCGCGACGATCGCCGCGCCCAGCACCACCGCCAACACCGTGACGATGATGATCTCCGGCGCGCGGGATCTGAGCCACGCCCCGACCGCCGTACCCAGCGCGTTGCCCGCGCCGGCGGCCACGCCCACTACCCCCATCGACACCGCCGCGCTCTCGCCGGTCAGCGGGTGCTCGCGCAGCAGGAACGCGAGGAAGAAGATCAGGAAGCCGGACAGACAGCGGATGGCGGCGTTGGCGCCGAGCGCGTTCGTCACGGCCGGCCCGACGGTGCGCAGCCCCGGCCGCTTCAGCTCCTCCTTGCGGTGCGGGCCGTGCAGATGCCGCTCGTCGGCGGCGAGCAGCGCGATGTCCTCGCCCTTGGCCGAGTCGACCTTCGCGGGCAGCGTGAAGGACAGGAACGCTCCGGCCATGAAGATCACGAAGGCGCCGTAGAGCGGCCAGGGCGAGCCGATCGACTGCAGCCCCGCCCCGACGGGCGCGGCCACACCCGTGGCCAGCAACCCGCCCAGGGTCACCCGCGAGTTCGCCTTCACCAGCGAGAACCGGGGCGGCAGCAGCCGCGGCACCACGGCACTGCGCACCACCCCGTACGCCTTGGACGCGACCAGCACCCCCAGCGCCGCCGGATACAGCTCCAGGCTGCCGCTGGCCGCGGCCCCCGAGATGATCAGCGCGAGCAGGGCACGGGCGAGCATGGTCCCGGCCATCGCGGCCCGGCGGCCGTGCGGCAGCTTGTCGAGGAGCGGGCCGATCACCGGCGCGAGGACCGTGAACGGGGCCATCGTGATGGCCAGGTAGAGCGCGACACGCCCCCGGGCCTCGTCGGTGGGCACCGAGAAGAACACCGTCGAGGCCAGCGCGACGGTGATCATGACATCGCCCGCGCCGTTGACCGCGTGCAGCTCGATCAGCTTGCCGAGCCCGGACTCGCCGGCACCGTGCGCGTGCGTCGCCCTGCGGATACCGCGGGCGGTCCCGGTCACGGGGAAGTGCAGGGCACGACCGACCGCGCGGGCGGCCCCGCGCACCGGACCCGCACCGCCACCTCGACTGCTCCCCCCGGTGCCACCGGTCCCGGTGACACCCTGGGGCGGCCTTGTGGCTGCCACGTCGTTCATAGTGCCCCGAGAGGGGCGTTGATAGTGCGGTTTGCAGCCAAGCGAGTCGAACGACCGGGCCGGAAACATCACGATGGACCGGCGAACAACTCCGTCGGTGTAGGCCGAGCGCCGGTGACCGGGTAGCGTGCGTATCTCAGCCATCCCGCAGAATGGATGACAGAGGTGCGCCCGAGCGCGATCGGACGCGGACGTCGATGCGGCCCACAGGTCCGCTCCGTCCGTTCCACCGCCTTCAGGCCGGCGCACCCGTGAGACGGCGTAGGAGAGAAGCGATACCTGTGAGCGCAGCGACCACGCGAAGCCGCACCCCCGACCGCCTGTGCGCCGAGGCCGTCGACCTCGCCCGTGCCGCAGCCGAGGAGGCGGCCGCGCCAGGCGTCGTCGGTGAGCATGTGGGCCTGGTCGCCGAGGGCGACCGCGTCGTCACGCACTTCTTCGAGTGCAAGGAACTCGGGTACCGGGGCTGGCGCTGGGCGGCCACGGTGGCCCGCGCGTCCCGCGCGAAGATCGTGACGCTCGACGAGGTGGTCCTCCTCCCCGGCCCCGACGCCCTCCTCGCCCCCGAGTGGGTGCCCTGGAGCGAACGCCTCCGCCCCGGCGACATGGGCCCCGGCGACCTGCTGCCCACCGACGCCGAGGACCTCCGCCTGGAGCCCGGCTACACCGGCGAGGCGGAGCCGCCGCCGAACGCCCCGGTGTCCGAGGAGATGGCGGAGCTCGCGGAGGCCGAGGACGCCGACGTCACCCCCGGCACGCCCGCCGTGCAGCCGGTGACCCCCGCCCGCGGCACGATCGCCGCGGTCGCGGAGGAGCTGGGCATGCGCCGCGCCCGCGTCCTGTCCCGCTACGGCCTCCACGTCGCCGCCGACCGCTGGGACGAC
This sequence comes from Streptomyces sp. NPDC020299, assembly GCF_044387825.1. Classification (NCBI taxonomy): domain Bacteria; kingdom Bacillati; phylum Actinomycetota; class Actinomycetes; order Kitasatosporales; family Streptomycetaceae; genus Streptomyces; species Streptomyces sp. NPDC020299. Next base: position 504 of record NZ_JBIRWL010000029.1, on the reverse strand, counting down.
TCCTTCGGCGCCCAGACCCCCATGGCGCAGGCGGCCCCCGCCTCCTGCGCCAGCTGCGGCTTCCTGGTCCCCGTGGGCGGCTCCCTCGGCCAGGCCTTCGGCGTCTGCGCCAACGAGTTCTCCCCGGCCGACGGCCGCGTCGTCTCCCTCGCCTACGGCTGCGGCGGCCACTCCGAGGCCGCGGTCATGCCGAAGCCGCCCCAGCCGGCACCTCCGGTGGTCGACGAGACGAGGGTGGACCCCTTCCCCCTCCGCCCGTCCCCGGATTCCGGTTCGGTCCCGGCCCCCGCCGACGAGGCCTCGGCGGAGCTGGGCCACTCGTAACTGGAGGCTGCCGCCCCCGGACCCCAAACGCCGGACGAGCTGAGTAATGCGGACCGGGGCTGAAGAGGCCCAGGGGGTAGGGGGCGCAGGGGGCGAAGCCCCCGCCGGGGTGCGGGGGCGGAGCCCCGCGAGGGGTGCAGGGGACGCAGTCCCCGCCGGGGTCTGGGGCGGAGCCCCAGG
>NZ_JBIRWL010000028.1:0-93903 GCF_044387825.1 Streptomyces sp. NPDC020299 | reverse complement strand
GTTACATTCCGAACCCGGAAGCTAAGCCTCACAGCGCCGATGGTACTGCAGGGGGGACCCTGTGGGAGAGTAGGACACCGCCGAACAAATATTGATGGGTTGGTCCCCGAACTTCGGTTCGGGGACCAACCCATTTTTGTTATGCGTTACTTGAAGTTCACGTTCCGCAACCAGCATCCATCACATGGGTACTGCTGCAATGCTCAGGGCCGCCGGCGTCGGAGTCGGTGACGAGGTCGTCGTGCCGGCCTTCGGGAACGTCGAAGTCGCCGAGGCCGTGACCCTGGCCGGTGCGCTTCCGGTGTTCGCCGACATAGACCCGGCGACGTACTGCCTCGACGCCGAGGCCGTCGAGGCGGCCGTAACTCCTCGTACCGCGGCGGTCGTTGCCGTGCACCGCTTCGGACGGCGGGCAGACATCGCCCGGTTGCACGCCGTCGGTCAGCGGAACGGGCTGCTGGTGCTGGAGCAGGGCGAGTCCGAGGCGCCGTACGACGAGGTCGCCCAGCGCAGGGAGCGGGCCGCCTATCTCGACGCCAAGCTCAGGGGCGTGCGTACGCCCGACGGCGGTGACGGACACACCTACCAGCAGTACGTGGTGCGGGTGCCGGGCAACGGGCGGCCGGACCGGGACGCCTTCGCCAGGGCGATACGGGCCAAGGGAGTTGAGTGCCGGGTGCCCGTGAAGACGCCGGTCCACCGGCTGCCGGAGTTCCGGCGCTGCGTGGCACTGCCGGAGACCGAACGGGCCGCCGACGAGACGCTCGCCCTGCCTGCGCACGCTTCGTTGACGAGGCGGGACATGCAGCGGATCGTCTCCGCGTGCAATGCCCTCGGAGGGCTGCTCCAGCCCGCTTTCTGAGTGGGCGCTGAGGCGTGCACTGAACGAGTTTGGGAACCCGGGTCCGTTCGGGGTATGATCTATCCCGTTGCCGCGAGGGAAACCTCGAAAGCGACAGGCCCCTATAGCTCAGTCGGCAGAGCGTCTCCATGGTAAGGAGAAGGTCAACGGTTCGATTCCGTTTGGGGGCTCCAGCAGAAGGAACCAAAAAAGACCCCGCCCATTTGGGCGGGGTCTTTTCATGTCCTACTCCGTGTGGATACCGGGAACGCGCATCGCCAGGATGGCCATGTCGTCGGACGGGGCGTCGGACGCGAAGCGTTCCACCGCGCGCATGATCCGGGCGGCCACCGCCCCCGCGGTGAGGCCCGTGCAGGTGGTGAGGACCTCCGCGAGGCCGTCGTCGCCGAGCATGCGGGTGCCTTCGCGGCGTTCCGTGACGCCGTCCGTGACACACAGCAGGACGTCGCCCGGGTCCAGGACGACCGTTTCCTCGTACAGCTCCAGATCCTCGATGACCCCGAGGAGCGGCTGGGGTTCGGCCGCCGCCTCCACCGTGCCGTCCTGGCGCAGGCGCAGGGGGAGCGGGTGGCCGGCGCACACCACCTTGAGCTCGGCGCTGCCGTCCTCCCTGGGCCGCAGCTCGCCGTACAGGAGCGTCAGGAAGCGGCTGCGGGCGCCCTCGTCGAGGATGGCGGAATTCAGGCGTTCGAGGACCGCCGGGCCGCTCAGTCCCTCGCGTGCCAGCAGGCGCAGCGCGTGCCGGGCCAGGCCGGTGACCGCGGCGGCGTTCGGGCCTGTACCGCAGACGTCGCCGATGGCGAAGCCGTACGCGCCGTCGCTGATCGGGAAGACGTCGTAGAAGTCGCCGCCCACTTCGTTGCCCTCGCCGGCCGCGCGGTAGATGACCTCGACCTCGACGCCGTTGATCTGCGGCTGTCCGGGCGGCAGGAGGCTGCGCTGGAGGGCCTGGCTGATGGCCGTCCGCTCCGAGTACAGGCGGGCGTTGTCCAGGGCCAGGGCGGCCCGGCGGGACAGGTCCTCGGCCAGTTCCAGGATCTCCTGGCGGAAGTGCTCGTCGGTGGGTTTGCCCAGCGTCAGCATGCCGATGACACGGTTGCGGGCGACCAGCGGCAGGACGACCGTCTCGCCGCCGACCGCGGAGGCAGTGGCGAGCGTGGGGCCGATGCTCGAGGACACCGGGTATGCGGGCCCGCCCGTCAGGCCGAGGCTGCGCATCGAGGAGCGCAGCGCCGCCTGGTGGGCCACCTCGCCGGGGGTCGTCCAGACGCGGGCGCCCGGCGTCGGTACCGGGTCGGGCGGGGGGACCTTCGACAGCAGGGACTTGATGCCGTCGATGAGATCCTCGTCCTCGTGCAGCACGTACGACAGGTACGGCTCGGAGGCCTGGTCCGCGATGGTGTAGACGGCGCACCAGGTGGCGAGGGTCGGTACCGTCATCTGCGCCATCAGGGCGAGGGTCTGGTCGCGGTCGAGGGTGCCGGCGAGCAGGTCGGAGGCCTCGACGAGGAAGCTGAGCGAACCGCGGCGCAGGCGTTCCAGCTCGCCCAGGCGGGCCGATTCGACGGCCAGGGCGATCCGGTCGGCGGCGAACTGCAGGCGCAGGGCCTCCTCGTTGGAGTATCTGCCCGGAGCCTCCGCCGCGACGCCGAGGGATCCGGTGAGGCGGCCCTCGACCTTCAGCGGCACGGTGACGACGGAGCGCATGCCGGTGTCGTTGAGGAGGGGTACGGCGCCGGGGACCGCGGTGAGGTCGTCGTGGACGGCGGGCATGCGGGCCGAGCCGTAGCGGCCGGGGCCCGCCTCGACGGGTACGCGGGCGAAGCGCTGGCGGGCGGAGGGCAGGCCGGTGGAGGCGCGGACCTCCAGCTCCGTCTCGTCGTCGGTCGCGAGCAGCAGGAAGGCCGCGTCTCCGTCGAGCATGTCGCGGGCGCGCTCGGCGGTGCGCTGCAGGAGGCCGTCGAGGTCGTCCGGCGCCGGGGAGCCGATGAACACCTCGAAGGGGTCGGTGCTCTGGCCGTCGGCGGCCGGGGCCGGGTCGGAGGACGGCACGCGCGTCGGCGTCTGGAGGACGGCGCGTTCATGGTCCCGTACCAGGAGGCAGACCGTGGAGGGCTCGCCGGCGGTGTCGCGGACCCGGAGGTGGGAGGCGTACACCGAGGTCACCCGGCCGTCGGCGCCGCGGATGCCGTAGCTGCCCTCCCAGCGGGAGAGCTGGAGTGCCTCGGCGATTCCGGTGCCGGTGCCCGGGGTGTGCGGCCAGGCCGCGAAGTCGGTCAGGGGCCTGCCGGTGACCTGGCCGGCGGTGTGGCCGAAGAGTTCCTCGGCGTCCTCGTTCCAGGCCGTGATGGCGCCCTTGCGGTCGATCTGGACGACCGCGACGCGGACCCGGCCGTCGGCCAGCGGGAGGAGGTCGGCGGGCAGGGACGGGCCGGCGGTGCGGGTGCCGACCGGGCGTTCGGGCAGGTCGAGTTGGAACCAGACGTTCTTGTGGGTGGGCGTGTAGTCCACGCCCCAGCGGGCGGCCAGGGCCGCGCACAGCTGGAGTCCGCGGCCGCCCTCGCGGTCGGGGCTGCCCATGGTGGAGGCCGGGCCCTGGAGGGGCACCTCGCGCTCGGGATACCGGTCGGCCACCTCGATGCGTACGCCGTCGTCGGTGCGTAGGCACAGCACGTCGGCGGCGGTGCCCGCGTGGACGACCGCGTTGGTCACCAGTTCGCTGGTGAGGACCACCGCGTCGTCCACGATGTCGGCGAAACCCCAGCCCTGGAGGCTGTCGCGGACGAAGGATCGGGCGGTCGCGACCGATCGTCCGACGGGCTCGAAGCTGGCGGCCGCGCGCGCGGTGATCACAGAACTCCTCGACCGGTTGTCGACGTGCAGGGATCCGGTGCCGTCCGGCTCGCGCCGCTGGTGCGGCATCCGCGTGCCCGTAGGCTGGGGGTCCGGGGGCTGTCCCCCCGGGATCAGTCCGGTGGTCATGGTCTGCGGCCGCCCCTCCGATGCCCGCTCGTGCTCGTGCCACCGCCCAGGCCGGACGGACCGGTGCGGCTGGACAGCCGCATGCAAGGTTACTTACCTTCGCGGCCCGTGAGGATGCCGGTCGGCGGTGATTACGCCCCCAGGGTGTGCGGACGATGTGCGAAGCTGCCGAACTGTTATGGCCTGGTTCGGCCGGGGTGAAACACTGGGCAAGCTTCTGGTGAAGGTCCGGTCAGGCTGAGTGCGTTCCGTGTACGGAGGGCAGCAGCCTCTGGTGCGAGCGGATCTCTTCTGGCAGAAATACGCACGAGTAACCGGCAGCCGAACAGAAGTACGCGAGCACAGCAGTAACGGTCGATCCCTGCGGGAGGGACACAGTGGAGTCTGGCGCAGCGACGCGGAGCACGAACACGCGCGCGAAGGGCGGACCGTCCCAGGGCAGGCGGCGGGGCGGCACCACCCAGGTGGACACCGCCGCCCTGGACCGGCTGCTGGTGGCTCTCGTGGCCATGCGGGACGGCAATTTCCGCAAGCGGCTCACGGTGTCCGGGGACGGCGTGATGTCGGAGATCGCGGCCGTGTTCAACGAGGTGGCCGACCGGAATCTGCACCTGACGGGTGAACTGTCGCGAGTGCGGCGTGTGGTGGGACGTGAGGGAAAACTCACGGAACGGCTGGAGACCGGTGCCTGCGAGGGTTCGTGGGCCTCGGCCATCGACGCCTCGAACGCGCTCGTCGACGATCTCGTACGGCCGGTTTCCGAGGTCGGCCGGGTGCTGTCCGCGGTGGCGGAGGGCGATCTGTCGCCGCGCATGGAGCTCAGGACGCAGGCCCCGGACGGGACCGGACATCCGCTGCGGGGCGAGTTCCTGAAGGTCGGGCGGACCGTCAACAACCTGGTCGACCAGCTGTCGACGTTCACCGACGAGGTCACGCGCGTGGCCAGCGAGGTGGGTACCGAGGGCAAGCTGGGCGGTCAGGCCCGGGTGCGCGGTATGTCCGGTTCGTGGAAGGATCTGACGGAGTCCGTCAACACGATGGCGAACCGGCTCACCGCGCAGGTGCGTGACATCGCGCTGGTGACCACGGCGGTCGCGCGGGGTGACCTGTCACGCAAGGTCACCGTGCATGTGGCCGGCGAGATGCTGGAGCTGAAGAACACCGTCAACACGATGGTGGAGCAGCTGTCCTCGTTCTCCTCCGAGGTGACCCGTGTCGCCCGTGAGGTGGGCACGGAGGGCATCCTGGGCGGGCAGGCGCAGGTGCCCGGGGTCGCCGGGGTGTGGAAGGAGCTCACCGACTCCGTCAACACCATGGGGGGCAATCTCACCGCCCAGGTGCGGGGGATCTCCCAGGTCACCACGGCCGTGGCCAACGGTGATCTGTCGCAGAAGGTGACCGTCCCGGCGCGTGGCGAGGTCGCGCAGCTCGCCGAGACCATCAACCAGATGACCGAGACGCTGCGGATCTTCGCCGACGAGGTCACCCGCGTGGCCAACGAGGTCGGGGCCGAGGGACAGCTCGGCGGGCAGGCGAACGTGCCGGGAGCGGCGGGTACCTGGAAGGACCTGACGGACTCCGTCAACACGGTGTTCCGGAATCTGACCACACAGGTGAGGGACATCGCCGCGGTGACGACGGCGGTGGCCAGCGGTGACCTCTCGCAGAAGGTCACCGTGGACGTGGCCGGCGAGATGCTGGAGCTGAAGAACACCGTCAACACGATGGTCGACCAGTTGTCGTCGTTCGGTGCCGAGGTCACCCGCGTGGCGCGGGAGGTCGGTGTCGAGGGTGAGCTGGGAGGTCAGGCGCAGGTGCCGGGGGCGGCCGGTACGTGGAAGGACCTGACGGACTCCGTCAACACGGCGTTCCGGAACCTCACCGGCCAGGTGCGCAACATCGCCCAGGTGACGACGGCCGTGGCCAACGGTGATCTCTCCCAGAAGGTCACGGTGGACGTCTCCGGTGAGATGCTCCAGCTGAAGAACACCGTCAACACGATGGTGGACCAGCTGTCGAGCTTCGCCGACCAGGTGACGCGGATGGCACGGGACGTGGGCACGGAGGGCCGCCTGGGCGGTCAGGCGCGTGTGGACGGTGTGTCGGGTACGTGGAAGGAGCTCACCGACTCCGTCAACTCGATGGCCGGGAACCTGACCTCGCAGGTGCGCAACATCGCCCAGGTGACGACGGCGGTGGCCAGCGGTGACCTGTCGCAGAAGATCGACGTCGATGCGCGCGGGGAGATCCTCGAGCTGAAGAACACCATCAACACGATGGTCGACCAGCTCTCCGCCTTCGCCGACCAGGTCACCAAGGTGGCCCGTGAGGTGGGTACGGACGGCCGCCTCGGCGGTCAGGCGCAGGTGCCCGGCGTGGCCGGTGTGTGGCGCGACCTGACCGACTCGGTGAACGGCATGGCCGGCAACCTCACCGCCCAGGTGCGCAACATCGCGCAGGTGGCGACCGCGGTGGCCCGGGGTGACCTGTCGCAGAAGATCACCGTGGACGCGCGCGGGGAGATTCTCGAGCTGAAGAACACCCTGAACACGATGGTCGACCAGCTGTCGTCGTTCGCCCAGGAGGTCACGCGCGTCGCGCGCGAGGTGGGCACCGAGGGCATGCTCGGCGGTCAGGCGGAGGTCCAGGGGGTCGCGGGTACCTGGAAGGACCTCACGCAGTCCGTGAACTTCATGGCGAACAACCTGACCATCCAGGTCCGCAACATCGCCGAGGTCACCACGGCGGTCGCCAAGGGTGACCTGTCGAAGAAGATCACCGTGGACGCCAAGGGCGAGATCCTCGAGCTCGTCACGACGGTCAACACGATGGTCGACCAGCTGTCCAGCTTCGCCGAGCAGGTGACCCGGGTGGCCCGTGAGGTGGGCACGGAGGGCATTCTGGGCGGTCAGGCGCGGGTGCCGGGTGTCACGGGCATCTGGAAGGACCTCAGCGACAACGTCAACCTGATGGCCAACAACCTGACCATGCAGGTGCGCAACATCTCCCAGGTGTCGGCCGCGGTCGCCAACGGCGACCTGACCCGACAGGTCACGATCGAGGCGAGCGGCGAGGTGGCGCAGCTCGCCGACACGATCAACACGATGGTCAAGACGCTGAGTTCGTTCGCCGACCAGGTCACCAAGGTGGCCCGTGAGGTGGGCACGGACGGCATCCTCGGCGGTCAGGCGCGGGTGCCGGGTGTGGCTGGCACGTGGAAGGACCTCACCGAGTCGGTGAACCAGATGGCGTCCAACCTGACCGGTCAGGTGCGCAACATCGCCATGGTCACCACCGCCATCGCCAAGGGTGACCTGACCAAGAAGATCGACATTGACGCCCGCGGCGAGATCCTCGAGCTCAAGACGACGATCAACACCATGGTCGACCAGCTGTCCAGCTTCGCCGAGGAGGTCACCCGGGTGGCCCGCGAGGTGGGCACCGAGGGGCAGCTCGGCGGTCAGGCGCGGGTGCGTGACGTCGACGGCACCTGGCGGGACCTGACGGAGTCCGTGAACGAGATGGCCGGGAACCTGACCCGGCAGGTGCGTGCCATCGCGCGCGTGGCGACCGCGGTGACCCGCGGCGACCTGAACCTGAAGATCGACGTCGACGCCTCCGGCGAGATCCAGGAGCTTCAGGACTACATCAACAAGATGATCGCCAACCTGCGCGACACCACGATCGCCAACAAGGAGCAGGACTGGCTCAAGGGCAACCTCGCCCGTATCTCCGCGCTGATGCAGGGCCGCCGCGACCTGGAGGACGTGGCCTCGCTGATCATGAGTGAGCTGACACCGGTGGTCTCCGCGCAGCACGGCGCGTTCTTCCTGGCGATGCCGCTCGTCGACGGCAAGGACATGAGCGCCGAGAGCGAGGACGCGTACGAGCTGCGCATGCTCGGTTCGTACGGCTACTCGATGGGCTCCATGCCGACGTCGTTCCGGCCGGGTGAGGGGCTGATCGGAACGGCCGCGCAGGAGAGGCGCACGATCATCGTGGAGAACGCCCCCAGCGGGTACCTGAAGATCTCCTCGGGGCTCGGCGAGGCACCGCCCGCCCAGGTGGTCGTGCTGCCGGTGCTGTTCGAGAACACGGTCCTCGGCGTCATCGAGCTGGCGTCCTTCACGCCGTTCACGCAGATCCAGAAGGACTTCCTCAACCAGATCGCCGAGATGATCGCGACCAGCGTCAACACCATCTCCGTCAACACCAAGACGGAGGTGCTGCTGCGGCAGTCGCAGGAGCTGACCGAGCAACTCAGGCTGCGGTCGGAGGAATTGGAACAGCGGCAGAAGGCGCTCCAGGCCTCCAACGCCGAACTGGAGGAGAAGGCCGAGCTGCTGGCCCAGCAGAACCGCGACATCGAGGTGAAGAACACCGAGATCGAGGAGGCGCGGCAGGTCCTGGAGGAGCGCGCCGAGCAGCTCGCGGTCTCGATGCGCTACAAGAGCGAGTTCCTGGCGAACATGTCGCACGAGCTGCGCACGCCGCTGAACTCGCTGCTGATCCTGGCGAAGCTGCTCGCCGACAACGCCGAGGGCAACCTCTCCCCGAAGCAGGTCGAGTTCGCCGAGACGATCCACGGGGCGGGCTCCGACCTGCTCCAGCTGATCAACGACATCCTCGACCTGTCGAAGGTCGAGGCAGGCAAGATGGACGTCTCCCCGACGCGTATCGCGCTGGTCCAGCTCGTGGACTATGTGGAAGCCACCTTCCGGCCGCTGACCGCCGAGAAGGGCCTCGACCTGTCGGTGCGGGTCTCGCCGGAGCTGCCCGCCACGCTGCACACGGACGAGCAGCGGCTGCTCCAGGTGCTGCGGAACCTGCTGTCCAACGCGGTGAAGTTCACCGACTCCGGCTCGGTCGAGCTGGTGATCCGGCCGGCCGGCTCCGACGTGCCGGTGCGCATCCGGGAGCAGCTGCTGGAGGCCGGGTCGCTGACCGACGCGGACGCGCCGCTGATCGCGTTCTCCGTGACCGACACCGGCATCGGCATCGCCGCCGGCAAGATGCGGGTGATCTTCGAGGCGTTCAAGCAGGCGGACGGCACCACCAGCCGCAAGTACGGCGGTACGGGCCTCGGGCTGTCGATCTCGCGGGAGATCGCCCAGCTGCTCGGCGGTGAGATCCACGCGCAGAGCGAGCCGGGACGCGGCTCGACGTTCACGCTGTATTTGCCGCTGCACCCCAGCGAACTGCCGCCGCAGGGCTACCAGCAGTCCCTGCCCGCGCTGGAGGCGGGCGACCTGGTCGCCTCGGAGGCCCACTCCATGGAGCTGTCCCCCGTGGAGATCGAGACGCCGGCCGAGGTGAAGTCGTACCGGGAGACCCAGAACGGCGCCGCCGCGCTCTTCCGGCGCCGTCGCCGGGGCGCTCCGTCGAACGAGCAGCGCACCGAGCACTGGCCGGTCGCGGGGCAGCAGGAGGCGGTGCACCCGTCGCACCAGCCGGTGCGGTTCGGCGGGGAGAAGGTACTGATCGTCGACGACGACATCCGCAACGTCTTCGCGCTCACCAGCGTCCTGGAGCAGCACGGCCTGTCCGTGCTGTACGCCGAGAACGGCCGCGAGGGCATCGAGGTCCTGGAGCAGCACGACGACGTGGCGGTCGTGCTGATGGACATCATGATGCCCGAGATGGACGGGTACGCGACCACCACGGCGATCCGCCGGATGCCTCAGTTCGCCGGGCTGCCGATCGTGGCGCTGACCGCCAAGGCGATGAAGGGCGACCGGGAGAAGGCGATCGAGTCGGGTGCTTCCGACTATGTGACGAAGCCGGTCGACCCCGATCACCTGTTGGCGGTGATGAAGCAGTGGATGCGCGCGGAATGAGCGCCGGGTGAGCCTCGCATGAGCGACGCATGAGGGCTGAGTGACCGTGTCGGCGGGCCCGGGTGAAAGTCGGGTGAAGGCGCCGGGAACCGGCGATGCGTGTGCGAAGTTGTTGACGCAGGGTGGCCGCGGAGGTGTGGAAGTGCGGGAATCGGGGAACCTTCTGGTCTCTCGCCGCGTTTCTGCTACGTGCACAGTGACATCGCGGTGACAGGGTGTGGCGACAGGCGGGGTGCGGCTACCATGACCGGCACAAGGACGGGCGGCGAAAGGGAGTCGTCCCCTGGGGCGGCGCCCGGTGTACCGCCGGGGCGAGGAGGGCGGGCCATGGTGCAGAAGGCCAAGATCCTCCTGGTCGATGACCGGCCGGAGAATCTGCTGGCGCTGGAGGCCATCCTCTCTGCGCTCGATCAGACACTGGTGCGGGCATCGTCCGGGGAGGAAGCGCTCAAAGCACTGCTCACGGACGATTTCGCGGTCATTCTGCTGGACGTCCAGATGCCGGGAATGGACGGTTTCGAAACCGCGGCGCACATCAAGCGGCGAGAACGGACCCGGGACATCCCGATCATCTTCCTCACCGCCATCAATCACGGCCCGCACCACACCTTCCGGGGCTACGCGGCGGGCGCGGTGGACTACATCTCCAAGCCGTTCGACCCCTGGGTGCTGCGCGCGAAGGTCTCGGTCTTCGTCGAGCTGTACATGAAGAACTGCCAGCTGCGGGAGCAGGCGGCGCTGTTGCGGCTGCAGCTGGAGGGCGGCAACGGCAAGGGCACGGTCGGCGGCGGCAAGGAGTCGGCCGGACTCCTCGCCGAGCTGTCCGCCCGGCTCGCGGCGGTCGAGGAGCAGGCCGAGGCCCTGTCCAAGCAGCTTGACGACGAGTCGGCGGACGCGGCCGCGGTGGCCACCGCGGCCCATCTCGAACGCAAACTCACGGGGTTGCGCCGCGCACTCGACGCCCTGGAGCCGGGTACGGGCGGCGCCGCGGCGATGCCCTCGCAGAACTGACGCCCGCGGCGGCCGCACTTGCGAATGAGCGGGCGTCAGCTCGGTGCCCTCCCAAGGACGACACGAACGGGTGAAGCACTGAGCACGCGTGTCCGCTGTCCTCTCCACCGGTAACCTCACACCCATGGCCTCACGTCCCTCCGCAGCGAAGAAGCAGCCCGCCAAGAAGGCGGCCGCTGCGGCGAAGGCGCCGGCGAAGAAGGCCGCTGCGAAGAGGGCCCCGGCGAAGAAGGCGCCCGCCAAGAAGGCTCCGGTGAAGAAGGCCGCGCCCGCGCCCAAACCCGCCCCCAACCCCACCGGGGGCGTCTACCGGCTGGTGCGCGCCCTCTGGCTCGGCCTGGCGCACGCCGTCGGCGCCGTCTTCCGCGGCATAGGACAGGGCGCGAGAAACCTCGACCCGGCCCACCGCAAGGACGGCGTCGCGCTGCTGCTGCTCGCAGTCGCACTGATCGTCGCCGCCGGCACCTGGGCCGATCTGCGCGGCCCCGTGGGGGATCTCGTGGAGATCCTGGTGACCGGCGCCTTCGGCCGACTCGACCTGCTGGTGCCGATACTGCTCGCGGTCATCGCCGTGCGGTTCATCCGGCACCCCGAGAAGCCAGAGGCCAACGGCCGGATCGTCATCGGCCTGTCCGCGCTCGTCATCGGCGTCCTCGGCCAGGTCCACATCGCCTGCGACTCGCCCGCCCGCAGCGACGGCATGCAGGCCATAAGGGACGCCGGCGGCCTCATCGGCTGGGGCGCGGCGACGCCGCTGACGTACGCCATGACCGACGTCCTGGCCGTACCGCTGCTCGTGCTGCTGACGATCTTCGGGCTGCTCGTGGTCACCGCCACCCCGGTCAACGCCATCCCGCAGCGGCTGCGCGCGCTCGGCGTACGCCTGGGGCTCCTGCCCGACCCCGTCGACGACGAGTTCGATGAATTCACCGACGACGACCAGCGGTACGACGAACAGTGGCGCGAGGCGCTGCCCGCGCGCCCCCGAAGGCGCCGGAGCGCCCCTGAGACGTACGACCCCGACGGCGCCGAGCAGGAGGCACTCGCCAAGCGCCGGAGCCGCCCCAGGCGCTCTGCGGTGCCGCAGCCCGCCATGGACCGGCACATGGACGCCGTGGACATCGCCGCGGCCGCCGCGGCCGACCTCGACGGCGCCGTCCTGCACGGCATGCCGCCCTCGCGGATCGTCGCCGACCTCACCCAGGGCGTCAGCGTCGGCGACCGCGAGGACACGACGCCGACACCCGTACCGGCCCCCGCGCCCGCTCCGGAGCAGACCGCGCCGCCCGTCCCGGCCCCGGCCGGACGGCCCAAGCAGGAGAAGCTCCGGTCCGGTCCGGTCCCCGACCTCACCAAGGCGGCCCCCGAGCAGTCCCGCGACCTGCCGCCGCGCGCCGAGCAACTGCAGCTCTCCGGCGACATCACCTACGCGCTGCCCACCCTCGACCTGCTCACCCGCGGCGGCCCCGGCAAGGCACGCAGCGCCGCCAACGACGCGATCGTCGCCTCGCTCACCACCGTCTTCACCGAGTTCAAGGTCGACGCGGCCGTCACCGGCTTCACACGCGGCCCGACGGTCACCCGCTACGAGGTCGAGCTCGGCCCCGCCGTGAAGGTCGAGCGGATCACCGCACTGACCAAGAACATCGCGTACGCCGTCGCCAGCCCCGACGTACGGATCATCAGCCCGATCCCGGGCAAGTCCGCGGTCGGCATCGAGATCCCCAACACCGACCGGGAGATGGTCAACCTCGGCGACGTACTGCGCCTCGCGGAGTCCGCGGAGGACGACGACCCGATGCTGGTCGCCTTCGGCAAGGACGTCGAGGGCGGCTACGTCATGCACTCGCTGGCGAAGATGCCGCACATGCTGGTCGCCGGTGCCACCGGCTCCGGCAAGTCGTCGTGCATCAACTGCCTCATCACCTCGGTCATGATGCGGGCGACCCCCGAGGACGTCCGGTTGATCCTGGTCGACCCCAAGCGGGTGGAGCTGACCGCCTACGAGGGCATCCCGCACCTGATCACGCCGATCATCACCAACCCCAAGCGGGCCGCCGAGGCGCTCCAGTGGGTCGTACGCGAGATGGACCTGCGCTACGACGACCTGGCGGCCTACGGCTACCGGCACATCGACGACTTCAACCGCGCCGTGCGCGAGGGGAAGGCCAAGCCGCCGGAGGGCAGCGAGCGGGAGCTCCAGCCGTACCCGTACCTGCTGGTGATCGTCGACGAGCTGGCCGACCTGATGATGGTCGCGCCGCGCGACGTCGAGGACGCGATCGTGCGCATCACGCAGCTCGCGCGCGCGGCCGGTATCCATCTGGTGCTCGCCACGCAGCGCCCGTCGGTCGACGTCGTCACCGGCCTGATCAAGGCGAACGTGCCCTCCCGGCTCGCCTTCGCCACATCCTCGCTCGCCGACTCGCGGGTCATCCTCGACCAGCCGGGCGCCGAGAAGCTGATCGGCAAGGGCGACGGCCTGTTCCTGCCGATGGGAGCGAGCAAGCCGACCCGTATGCAGGGCGCGTTCGTGACCGAGGACGAGGTCGCCGCCGTCGTCCAGCACTGCAAGGACCAGATGGCGCCCGTGTTCCGGGACGACGTCACCGTCGGCACCAAGCAGAAGAAGGAGATCGACGAGGACATCGGCGACGACCTCGACCTGCTGTGCCAGGCCGCCGAGCTGGTGGTCTCCACGCAGTTCGGGTCCACGTCCATGCTCCAGCGCAAGCTGCGCGTCGGCTTCGCCAAGGCCGGCCGGCTCATGGACCTCATGGAGTCGCGCAGCATCGTGGGACCGAGCGAGGGGTCCAAGGCACGTGACGTTCTTGTGAAACCCGATGACCTGGACGGCGTGCTCGCGGTGATACGCGGGGAGTCTGAGGGGTAGGGATTGGTCCCAAGGGACACGGGCCGTCCGGGGGCCGGGATGGAGCCGGACGGTTGCCTCGTCGTGATCCACCCGTTAGAGAGCGGCGGGCAACCGTTTCCCCTTGCCGCACGTCAAGTTGAGCGAGAGGACAGGTGCGGGCTCCGATCCGGGGTTCGTGCCTGGCCCGTCGTCGGTATGTCGGGCCATACCGATGACGTACAGAGCCCAACCGCCCGGTTGCCCCACCCTTTTGCACCCCTAGACTGAATTTCCAGCACAGGTGGCTACACGCTCGAAAGGCGCCCCCGTGTCCATCGGCAACTCTCCCGAAGACGACCGTCCGTTCCCCGACGTCTCCGAGGAAGCCCATCCCTCCATCGGCCGTACGCTGCGGCAGGCGCGCATCGCCGCCGGGCTCACCGTCGACGACGTCAGCAGCGCCACTCGGGTCCGCATCGCCATCGTGCACGCCATCGAGGCGGACAACTTCGCACCCTGCGGCGGCGACGTGTACGCCCGCGGGCACATCCGGACCCTGGCCAGGGCCGTGCGCCTCGACCCCGCCCCGCTGCTGGCCCGGTTCGACGCCGAGCACGGCGGGCGCCCCGCCCCGACCCCGGCCGCCCCGCTGTTCGAGGCGGAACGTATCCGCCCCGAGCGGCGCGGGCCGAACTGGACCGCCGCCATGGTCGCCGCGATCGTCGCGGTGATCGGCTTCGTCGGGTTCACCATCGTCAAGGGCGGCGACTCCGGCAACGACGCGAAGGCCCAGGTCGCCGAGGGGGCCACGCCCACGACCAAGAAGGCCGCCTCGCCCACGCCCAAGAAGGGCAAGCCCGCCGGCCAGAAGGCCGACCCGTCCGACAGCGCCATCGCGGCCGCGCCGCAGGACAAGGTGACGGTCCGGGTCAGCGCCGCGGACGGGCGCAGCTGGATCTCGGCCAAGGACCACAACGGCCGCATGCTGTTCGACGGGCTCCTGAACAAGGGCGAGTCCAAGACCTTCCAGGACAGCACGAAGATCAACCTCATCCTGGGGGACGCCGGTGCCATACAGCTCTACGTCAACGGCAAGAAGATCGAGGACGACTTCCAGCCCGGGGCCGTGGAACGGCTGACGTACACCAAGGGCGACCCCGAGGTCGGCTAGCGGCCGCTGGGCACGAGCGGCCCGGAGAGGGTGTCTTCACACGGGGTTGGCCAAGATCGGCCAACCCCGTCGACGTGGGGTGTCAGCGGGACGAAGTAGTCTTGAGCCCATGCCTGAACGCCGTACCGTCGCACTAGTCACTCTCGGCTGCGCCCGTAACGAGGTGGACTCGGAGGAGCTCGCAGGCCGTTTGGAGGCGGACGGCTGGCAGCTCGTCGAGGACGCCGGGGACGCCGATGTCGCCGTGGTCAACACCTGTGGCTTCGTGGAGGCCGCCAAGAAGGACTCCGTGGACGCCCTTCTGGAGGCCAATGACCTCAAGGGCCATGGCAGAACCCAGGCCGTCGTGGCGGTGGGCTGCATGGCCGAGCGGTACGGCAAGGAGCTCGCCGAGGCCCTCCCCGAGGCCGACGGCGTGCTCGGCTTCGACGACTACACGGACATCTCCGACCGCCTCCAGACCATCCTCTCCGGCGGTATCCACGCCTCCCACGCCCCGCGCGACCGCCGCAAGCTGCTGCCGATCAGCCCGGCCGAGCGGCAGACGGCGACCGATGTGGCCCTGCCCGGGCACGGCGCCCCGGCCGACCTGCCGGAGGGCCTGGCCCCGCAGTCCGGTCCCCGCGCACCCCTGCGTCGTCGGCTGGACGGCGCCCCGGTCGCCTCGGTGAAGCTCGCCTCCGGCTGCGACCGGCGCTGCTCCTTCTGCGCCATCCCGTCCTTCCGCGGTTCCTTCATCTCCCGCCGCCCGAGCGACGTGCTGAACGAGACGCGCTGGCTGGCCGAGCAGGGCGTCAAGGAGATCATGCTGGTCTCCGAGAACAACACCTCCTACGGCAAGGACCTCGGCGACATCCGCCTGCTGGAGTCGCTGCTGCCCGAGCTGGCGGACGTCGACGGGATCGAACGTGTGCGCGTCAGCTACCTCCAGCCGGCCGAGATGCGCCCGGGCCTGATCGACGTGCTGACCTCCACCCCGAAGGTCGCCCCCTACTTCGACCTGTCCTTCCAGCACTCCGCGCCCGGCGTGCTGCGCGCGATGCGGCGCTTCGGCGACACCGACCGCTTCCTGGAGCTGCTCGACACCATCCGGAACAAGGCCCCGCAGGCCGGCGTGCGCTCGAACTTCATCGTGGGCTTCCCCGGGGAGTCCGAGGCGGACCTGGCCGAGCTGGAGCGCTTCCTGAATGGCGCGCGACTGGACGCCATCGGCGTCTTCGGCTACTCCGACGAGGAGGGCACGGAGGCGGCGACCTACGACGGCAAGCTCGACGAGGACGTCGTCGCCGAGCGGCTGGCGCACATCTCCCGGCTGGCGGAGGAACTTGTCTCGCAGCGGGCCGAGGAGCGCCTCGGTGAGACCGTGCACGTCCTCGTGGAGTCCGTGGACGACGAGGAGGGCGTGCACGGGCGTGCGGCGCACCAGGCCCCGGAGACGGACGGCCAGGTGCTGCTCACGAGCGGCGCCGGCCTGAGCGTCGGCCGTATGGTCGAGGCGAAGGTGGTCGGTACGGAGGGTGTCGACCTGGTGGCCGAGCCGCTCGAGGCTTCGCTCGCGTGTAGTGAGGAGGCGGACAGATGACCGGAGTCCCGGCGTCCGCCGCGGGCGGCTCCACCGGCGCGCAGGGCGCCGCGAGCTCCGCCGGTGCCTCCGGCACGGCGGCCGGCTCGGGCTCCGGTACAACCGCTTCCGGCGGCTCCGCCGGCGGAGCCGCGGACGGTGCGCTGGGCGCGGCCAAGACGCCCCGGGGCGCCAAGCTGGCGGCGGCGGCCGTCAACCAGGCCAGCGTCTGGAACGTCGCCAATCTGCTGACCATGCTCCGGCTCTTCCTGGTGCCCGGCTTCGTGGCCCTGATGCTGGCCGACGGCGGGTACGACCCGGCGTGGCGCTCGCTGGCCTGGGCGGCCTTCGCCATCGCCATGATCACCGACCTGTTCGACGGTCACCTGGCGCGTACCTACAACCTCGTCACCGACTTCGGGAAGATCGCCGACCCGATCGCCGACAAGGCGATCATGGGGGCGGCGCTGATCTGTCTGTCCGGGCTGGGCGATCTGCCGTGGTGGGTCACGGCCGTCATCCTCGGCCGGGAACTCGGGATCACGCTTCTGCGTTTTCTGGTCATCCGGTACGGCGTCATCCCGGCGAGCCGCGGCGGCAAGCTGAAGACGCTCACCCAGGGCGTGGCCGTGGGGATGTACGTGCTGGCACTGACGGGATGGCTGGCGACCCTGAGGTTCTGGGTGATGGCGGTGGCGGTCGTGCTGACCGTCGTGACCGGTCTCGACTATGTGAGACAGGCCATTGTGCTGCGCCGGCGGGGAATCGCCGAGCGCAAGGCGGCGTTGGAGGAGTCGGAAGCGTGAGTTCCGCGGCCACTGAAGTGGTGCGACTACTGACGGTGAGGGGCGAGACGGTCGCCGTCGCCGAGTCGCTCACCGGTGGCCTGGTGGCGGCGGAGATCACGGCCGTCCCCGGGGCGTCCAGGGTGTTCCGGGGTTCGGTCACCGCCTATGCCACCGACCTGAAGCAGGCCCTGCTGGGTGTCGACGCCACCCTGCTGGCCGAGCGGGGGGCGGTGGACGCGCAGGTCGCGGCCCAGATGGCGGCCGGGGTGTGCAATGCGCTGGGCGCCGACTGGGGGCTGGCGACGACGGGGGTCGCCGGCCCGGACCCGCAGGACGGGCAGCCCGTCGGCACGGTCTTCGTGGCCGTGGAGGGGCCGTTCGGGACCGGTTCCGGTTCTGCCGGTGGCGGAAAAGTCACGGCTCTGCGGTTGAACGGCAACCGTGCGGAAATTCGTATGGAGAGTGTACGGAGCGTGCTCGCACTGCTTCTCGAGCGGCTCGCGAGCGAACACAGCGGGAATGAGCGGACACAGGATACGGAACGGAACGGGGGGTTTTGATGTTTGCAGCCCTGAGTGAACACGACATCGCTCCCCGCACGGCCGCAGCGCGAGGCGGTACGGTGGGGCGAGAAGGATGCGGCTACGCGGTCCGAGGAGGGAGCCACCGATGATTCTGCTCCGTCGCCTGCTGGGTGACGTGCTGCGTCGGCAGCGCCAGCGCCAGGGCCGTACTCTGCGCGAAGTCTCCTCGTCCGCCCGAGTTTCGCTCGGCTATCTCTCCGAGGTGGAGCGGGGGCAGAAGGAGGCTTCCTCCGAACTGCTCTCCGCCATCTGCGACGCGCTGGACGTACGGATGTCCGAGCTCATGCGGGAAGTGAGCGACGAGCTCGCCCTCGCCGAGCTGGCCCGGTCTGCCGCGGCCACCGAACCCGTACCCACGCCGGTTCGCCCGATGCTGGGTTCCGTGTCGGTGACCGGTGTGCCACCGGAACGGGTGACCATCAAGGCGCCCGCCGAGGCGGTGGATGTCGTCGCCGCCTGACGCGACACGTCCAAGGCCCCGGCCGGGGCTTTCTCCGGGGAGACCTGGAGGAGCCCGGCGGGGGCCTTCGTGCTGCCGCCTCCGTTTGCCGGTGTCCGGTGGCGCGGTCATCGTGGAGGGACGTGACGAGGCCGAGGCATCGGAGGTGCGCATGTCCGTCGTGAAGAGCCCACTGCCCGACGCGGACCTGAAGACCGTCTCGGAGGCGTTGCAGGGCGCCCTCGTGGACCTGGTGGACCTGTCGCTGGTCGCCAAGCAGGTCCACTGGAACATCGTCGGTCCCAGGTTCCGCTCCATCCACCTCCAGCTCGACGAGGTGGTCGCCTCGGCGCGGACCCACTCCGACACCGTGGCGGAACGGGCGTCGACGCTGGGCGTCCCGCCCGACGGACGCGCGGCGACCGTGGCGGCCGCCAGCGGCATCGCGACGGCGCCCTCGGGCTGGATCAAGGACACGGACGCGGTGCGGGCGCTCGTGGACGCGCTGGGCGCGGTGATCACACGGATGCGGGACCGGGTGACGGCGACCGGGGACCCGGATCCGGTGTCCCAGGACATCTTCATCAGCATCACCGCGGATCTCGAGAAGCACCACTGGATGTTCCAGGCCGAGAACGCGTGAGCCGGCCGGGGATGTCATTGCATCAGTGAGCCGTTGGTGCGCCTCCCCGGCGGGTTCGGTGGCGTTCTAGCGTCCGGCTGGAGGAGGCGGCCATGGTGGGGCGGACAGTGCGCTGGGGAGTCGTCCTGGGACTCGGGACGGTGTGGTGGTGGGCCGCGGTACGGGTCGCCGTGGGGGACGGCGGTGTGGTCGAGGGGGCGGTCGTCACCGGGGGATGGGGGCTCAGTCTGCTGCCGGTGCACTGTGTGCCGAAGAAACGGTCGGCCGGAGGTCTTACCAGGGCATCGCCACACCACCGTTCGGACGCAGGATCTGGCCCGTCGTGAAGGACGACGCGTCGGACGCCAGGTGCAGCACGGCGTGCGCGATGTCGTCGGCCTCGCCGACCCGGCCGAGCGGGGACATGCGGGCCATCAGGGCCTCGGTGTGCGCTTGGGCCTCCTGGTCGTGGCGGTCGGTCATCGGCGTGCGGATCCAGCCGGGGGCGACCGCGTTGACGCGGATGCCGTGCCGGCCGACCTCGGCCGCCAGCGTCTTGGTGAGCTGGACCACGGCCGCCTTCGCCGCGCCGTAGCAGAGCAGCCCCGGTCCGCCGGTGTCGATCGCGCCCGAGGCCATGGTGATGATGCTGCCCCGGGTGTGCCGGGCGAGCATCAGCCGGGCCGCCTCCTGGCAGGCGTACAGCACGCCCTTGAAGTTGACGTTCAGCACCCGGTCGAGGTCCTCGTCCCGGGTCTCCAGGACCGGGCTGCTGTGCATGACGCCGGCGATCGCCGCCATCACGTCCAGCCGCTCGCAGGAGCGGACGGCCTCGCCGAGCCGGGCGCGGTCTGTGACGTCGAGGGGGTGGGTGCGGGCGGTGCCGCCGCGGTCCTCGATGAGGGCCGCCGTCTCGTGCAGGCCGTTCGCTTCCCGGTCGGCACAGTGCACCGTCGCGCCCGCCTCGGCGAGCAGGACGGCCGAGGCCCGGCCGATGCCGCCGGCGGCGCCGGTGACGAATGCGGTGCGTCCGGTGAGGTCGTACGCCTTGACGGGCATGCAGCGACGGTACGAGCGTTTCTGACGGATCGTCAATTGGCTGTGCGCCGATAGCGGTCCCGCCATGTCTGCGGCGCTCCCGGTACGGGGGCCGGGCCCCGCTGGCAGGTGGGGCACCAGTAGGTGGGGCGTTCCTGGGTGCCGTCGCCCTGGTCCGCCACCCGGACCGGCATGTGGCAGCGCAGGCAGGGGCGGGGGGCGCGGCCGTACACGAACAGGTCGTGGTGGCGGACTCCCGTGGTCTGCCGGACCGGGCGGTCGCGGTTCGCCTCGAGGAGTTTCTTGGCGAGGGCGGGCAGTTGGGCGGCGCGGTCCGCCGGGAGCGCGCCGACGGGGAGCCACGGGGTCACGCCGAGCAGAAAGCAGAGCTCGCTCTTGTAGACATTGCCGATGCCGGCGAGATTGCGCTGATCGAGCAGGGCCTCGCCGAGCGGGCGGGCGGGGTCGGCCAGCAGGCCGGCCAGGGCGCGTTCGGGGTCCCAGTCCGGGCCGAGCAGGTCGGGGCCGAGGTGCCCTACGACGCGTTCCTCCTCCCCGGTGCGCAGGAACTCCAGGACCTGAAGGCGGTAGCCGACGGCCGCGTGGTCGGCGGTGCCGAGGACGGCCCGGATCTGGTGGGCGGGGCCGCCCCGCCAGCGCTCGTCCGGGCCGTAGACCTTCCAGGAGCCCTCCATACGGAGGTGGGTGTGCAGCGTCAGGCCGCCCTCGATCCGGGTGAGCAGGTGTTTGCCGCGCGGGACGGTGCTCAGGACGGTCCGGCCGGTGAGGTCTACCGTGGCGTACTTCGGCACCCGGAAGTCGCTGCGGGTCAGCACCTTGCCCGCGAGCGCGCCGTGCAGCCGTCTCGCGGTCTGCCAGACCGTGTCACCTTCGGGCATGCGTCAAGGGTGACACGGCGGGGTGACCCGCGGCGGACCGTGTGGCTGCCCCGTGGATCAGGCCCTGAGCCGCAGGCCGCGCGGGGTGGCGATGAATCCCGCACCTTCCAGCAGGGTGCCGACGGGGGCGGTGAGGGCCGAGGCGCCGTTGACGCGCTCCACCGTGACCGTGCCGAGAGTGCCCGCGCGGGCGGCCGCCGCCAGGGCGTCCGCGGCCGAGCGCAGGCGGGGGTCGTCGGACGCCTCCCTGTCCGGCGCACCGGGCCAGGCCAGCAGCGTCTTGCCGCCGCGCTCCATGTACAGCGTCAGCTCGCCGTCGACGAGCACCACCAGCGAGCCCGCCTTGCGGCCCGGCTTGTGCCCCGCCCCGTCCGGCGGCTCGGGCCAGGGCAGGGCCGCGCCGTAGGCGTTCGCGGGATCGGCGGCGGCCAGGACGACCGCGCGGGAGTCGGGGGCCGAAGACGTACGGGTACGCGAGGCGCCGTAGCCGGAGCCGTACGGGGAGACGGGGCCGCCCCGGGGGCCGCCGTAGCCGGGCGAGGAGAGATCGGAGGGCGAGGAGAGATCGGAGGCGGCGTCGCGCGGGGAGACGTAGTCACCCGGGCCGGCGCGGTGGTCGGCCGGCCAGTCGAAGTCGGCGAAGTCCGCGATGCCGTGCTCGCCGTCGCCCTGGCCGAAGGGGTCCGCGTCCGGGTGGCTGCCGGGCATGCCGAAAGGCTGGGGAACGGCGCCCCCGGAACCCGGGCCGGGCAGCCCCTCGCCCCGGTCGCGCGCGTTGGACACCGCGCGCAGACGGTCCACGGCTCCGTCCATCGCGAACTGCGCGGCGCCGAGGCCCTCGACCACATAGCCGCGCCGGGCCTGTCCGGTCTCCTCGAAGGCGGACAGAATGCGGTACACGGCCGAGAAGCCGCCCTCCACGCCCTCCGCGGCGACCGCGCCCCGGGTGACCACGCCGTGCCGGTCGAGGAGGGCGCGGGCCAGGGCGTGGGCACGCACGGTCTGCTCCGGCTCGCGCTGGGGGAGCAGGGACCAGCGGCCCGCGACGGTCGGCGGCCCGCTGCGGGAGACGGGGCGGGCGGCGGCCGTCAGCGAACCGTAACGCCCGCGCGGGACAGCACGCTTGGCGCGATGGGCCGTGGAACCGGCGGTGCGGCCGGAGCCCAGCAGGGAGCGCATCGGGGCGAGCGTGTCGTTGGTGAGCCGCCCCGACCAGGACAGGTCCCAGACGGCGTCGGCGAGTTGGGGATCGGTGGCGTCGGGGTGGGTGGTGGCGCGGACCTGGTCGGCGATCTGACGGAAGAACAGGCCGTAGCCCGCCGACAGGGCGTCCAGGACCGACTGGTGAAGGGCGGTCAGCTCCAACGGGTGGGGCGGCGGCAGCAGCAGCGGGGCCGCGTCGGCCAGGTACAGCGAGACCCAGCCGTCCTTGCCGGGCAGCGCGCCCGCGCCCGCCCACACCACCTCTCCGGCGGCGGTGAGCTCGTCGAGCATCGACGGGGTGTAGTTCGCCACGCGGGACGGCAGGACCAGCTTCTCCAGGGCGGACGCGGGCACGGACGCGCCCTGCAACTGCTCCACGGCGCGCACCAGTCCGTCGACGCCGCGCAGGCCGTGGCCCTTGCCGATGTGCTGCCACTGCGGCAGGAACTGCGCCAGCGCGGCCGGCGGCACCGGTTCCAGCTCGTGCCGCAGGGCGGCCAGGGACCGACGGCGCAGCCGGCGCAGCACGGCCGCGTCGCACCACTCCTGGCCGATGCCCGCGGGATGGAACTCACCTTGGACGACACGCCCGCCCGCGGCCAGCCGCTGCAACGCGCCCTCCGTGACCGCCACGCCCAGCCCGAAGCGGGCCGCCGCTGTGGTCGACGTGAACGGGCCGTGGGTGCGGGCGTAGCGGGCGAGCAGGTCGCCCAGCGGGTCCTTGACCGGTTCGGTGAAGGCCTCGGGGACGCCGACCGGCAGCGCCGTGCCGAGGGCGTCGCGCAGGCGGCCCGCGTCCTCGATCGCCGCCCAGTGGTCCGCGCCCGCGACGCGGACCCGGATGGCCCGGCGGGCGCCGGCCAGCTCCCGCGCCCAGTGCGGCTCGGCGCCCCGCTCGGCGAGCTCGGCGTCCGTGAGCGGCCCGAGCACCCGCAGGACGTCCGCGACGCCCTCGACGTCCTTGACGCGGCGGTCCTCGGCGAGCCACTGCAGCTCCCGCTCCAGCTCGGTCAGCACCTCCGCGTCCAGCAGCTCGCGCAGCTCGGCCTGGCCCAGCAGCTCGGCCAGCAGCCGGGAGTCCAGCGACAGAGCGGCCGCGCGGCGCTCGGCGAGGGGGGAGTCGCCCTCGTACAGGAACTGGGCGACGTACCCGAAGAGCAGGGAGCGGGCGAAGGGCGAGGGCTCGGGTGTGGTGACCTCGACCAGGCGGACCTTGCGGGACTCGAGGTCGCCCATCAGCTCGACGAGCCCGGGGACGTCGAAGACGTCCTGGAGGCATTCGCGGACCGCCTCCAGGACGATCGGGAACGAGCCGAACTCGCTGGCCACCTGCAGCAGCTGGGCGGCGCGCTGACGCTGCTGCCACAGCGGTGTGCGCTTGCCGGGGTTGCGGCGCGGGAGCAGCAGGGCGCGGGCCGCGCACTCGCGGAAGCGGGCCGCGAACAGCGCCGAGCCGCCGACCTGGTCGGTGACGACCTGGTCGACCTCGCCCTTGTCGAAGGCGACGTCCGCCGCGCCCACGGGGGCCTGGTCGGCGTCGTACTCCGTACCCGGGGACGCGCCGGCCTTCGTCGGTCCCTGGTCGAGCAGGTCCAGGCCCATGAGGTCGGCGTCCGGCAGGCGCAGCACGATGCCCTCGTCGGCGTGCATGACCTGGGCGTCCATGCCGTACCGCTCGGACAGGCGGGCGCCGAGCGCCAGCGCCCACGGGGCGTGCACCTGGGCGCCGAAGGGGGAGTGCACGACCACGCGCCAGTCGCCGAGCTCGTCGCGGAAGCGCTCCACGACGATTGTGCGGTCGTCCGGGACGTGACCGCAGGCCTCACGCTGCTCGTCCAGGTACGACAGGACGTTGTCCGCCGCCCACGCGTCGAGGCCGGCCGCGAGGAGCCGCAGCCGGGCGTCGTCCTTGGGCAGTGAGCCGACCTCGCGCAGGAACGCGCCCACCGCACGGCCCAGTTCCAGCGGGCGGCCCAGCTGGTCGCCCTTCCAGAAGGGCAGCCTGCCCGGCACGCCCGGCGCGGGGGAGACCAGGACGCGGTCGCGCGTGATGTCCTCGATGCGCCAGGAGCTCGTACCGAGCGTGAAGACGTCGCCGACCCGGGACTCGTAGACCATCTCCTCGTCGAGTTCGCCGACCCGGCCGCCGCCCTTCTTGGGGTCGGCGCCGGCGAGGAAGACACCGAAGAGCCCACGGTCGGGGATCGTGCCCCCGGAGGTGACCGCGAGGCGCTGGGCGCCCGGGCGGCCGGTGACGGTGCCGGTCACGCGGTCCCACACCACGCGCGGGCGCAGCTCGGCGAAGGCGTCGGAGGGGTAGCGGCCCGCGAGCATGTCCAGGACGGCCGTGAACGCGGACTCGGGGAGCGACGCGAAGGGGGCGGCGCGGCGGACCGTGGCGAGCAGGTCGTCGAACTGCCAGCTGTCCAGCGCCGTCATCGCGACCAGTTGCTGGGCGAGGACGTCCAGGGGATTCGCGGGGACCTTCAGGGACTCGATGGACCCGGAACGCATCCGCTCGGTGACCACCGCGGCCTGGACCAGGTCTCCTCGGTATTTGGGGAAGACCACACCGGTGGAGACCGCGCCCACCTGGTGCCCCGCGCGGCCGACACGCTGGAGGCCGGAGGCCACGGAGGGCGGGGACTCGACCTGGACGACGAGGTCGACGGCGCCCATGTCGATGCCCAGCTCGAGGCTGGAGGTGGCGACCACGGCCGGGAGACGGCCGGCCTTGAGGTCCTCCTCGACCAGGGCGCGCTGCTCCTTGGAGACCGATCCGTGGTGGGCGCGCGCGATGACCGGGGGCGCGCCATGGGCCGCGCCGGAGCCGCCCATGAGTTCGGCCGGCGAGTGGTGCTCGTCCAGGGGTTCGCCGGTCGCCCGCTCGTACGCGATCTCGTTGAGCCGGTTGCACAGGCGCTCCGCGAGCCGCCTGGAGTTGGCGAAGACGATCGTGGAGCGGTGGGCCTGGACCAGGTCGGTGATCCGCTCCTCGACGTGCGGCCAGATCGACGGCCGCTCCGCGCCCTCGCTGCCGTCGGCGACCGGGGAGCCGCCCAGCTCGCCCAGGTCCTCGACCGGGACGACGACGGACAGGTCGAACTCCTTGCCGGACTCCGGCTGGACGATCTCCACCTTGCGGCGAGGCGAGAGATAGCGGGCCACCTCGTCCACCGGGCGGACCGTCGCGGACAGGCCGATGCGGCGGGCCGGCCTCGGCAGCAGCTCGTCGAGGCGCTCCAGGGACAGCGCGAGATGCGCGCCGCGCTTGGTGCCCGCGACCGCGTGCACCTCGTCCAGGATCACCGTCTCCACGCCGGTCAGCGCGTCGCGCGTGGCCGACGTCAGCATCAGGAACAGGGACTCCGGGGTGGTGATCAGGATGTCCGGCGGCCGCGTGGACAGGGCGCGGCGCTCGGCGGCCGGGGTGTCGCCGGAGCGGATGCCGACCTTGACCTCGGGCTCGGGCAGGCCAAGGCGCACGGATTCCTGGCGGATGCCGGTCAGCGGGCTGCGCAGATTGCGCTCCACGTCGACCGCGAGGGCCTTCAGCGGAGACACGTACAGCACGCGGCAGCGCTTCCTCGGATCCGCCGGCGGAGGCGTCGAGGCGAGCTGGTCCAGGGCGGCGAGGAACGCGGCCAGCGTCTTGCCCGAACCGGTCGGCGCGACCACCAGCACGTCCGAGCCCTCCCCGATGGCCCGCCACGCCCCCGACTGGGCCGCCGTGGGCGCGGAGAAGGCCCCCGTGAACCAGCCGCGGGTCGCGGGGGAGAAGCCGTCGAGGGCCCGGTGTGCGGAGCTGACCATGCGTCCATCCTGCACCCCGGCTCTGACAATCGCCCTGACCTGGGGAAACGCGTTCCGTCGAGCGACCGTGGGCGGGTGCGGAGGGGTACCGGTCAGCCCATGAATCGCCCGTACGCCCTGAGCGTGCGCAGGGCGTCGATCGTCACCATGGGGCGGGCCTCCAGGGCGGTGCCGGGTGCCCACTGGCGCCACCGGACGGGCCAGCCGCCGTCCTCCTGCTGGTCCGCGGCCAGGAAGTCCAGGGAGCGGGCCATCTCGTCGTCGGTGAACCAAAGACGTGCGAGGGACTGGGGGGTCCTGGCGAAGTCGTGCGGGAAGTGGTGCTCGCCCGGGGCGTATCCGGCAGCGACCGGGTACTCACCGAGGCGCTCCGGATCGAGCGCGGCGAGCCGGTGCTCACGCACCAGACGGCCGAGGCGGTCGGCGGCCGCCTCCGCGCGCGGGCGGTCGGGTGCCGAGTCGAGGAAGGCCACGGCGGCCTCGATCTCGTAGGGGTGGGACTTCTCCAGGGACTCCACCGCCCGCCAGCAGAAGTCGGTGGCCCGGAACAGCCAGGCATGCCACACACCATTGCGGTGCAGCAGGCCCACCACCGGCCCGGTGGCGAGGAGTTCACTGGGCGGGTCGTCGACGACGGGGATGAAGGGCGCCGCCGGATAGCCGCGCTGGCCGGGACGGACGGCGGGCAGCGCGCCGTCCGCGGTGGAGACGGAGGTCAGATAGCGGCACACGCGCTCCACCCGCTGCCCGCCGCACCGCCCGACGGCGTCCAGCACACGCAGCGCGTGGCCGGTGTGCAGCGGCTGGCTGACCGGGCCGCGCAGATCGGGTTCCAGCGCGTGGCCGTACCCGCCGTCCTCGTTGCGGTAGGCGTCCAGCGCCGTCTCCACCGGATCGGCGCCGCCGTTCAGGAAGTGGTACGCGAAGAGGCGCTGCTCCAGCACACGCGCGGTGAGCCAGACGAAATGCTCGGCACGGAAGAGCGGGGAGTGCGCGGAGGGGGCGGCGGGGCGTGGGGGGAGTGGGGAAGCTCCTGTTTCGGGCATGCGTCAGACCGTAGGACGGAAAGCGGTCTCGGCAGGCGGTCCTGGACGGGGCCCACCCCCAGGGGCGGGATACTGAAGTCATGCGGTTGACGGTCTTCTGGCAGCGGATGGCGGATCACTTCGGTGCGGGGTACGCCGACACCTTCGCGCGCGACCACGTGATGTCGGAGCTCGGCGGACGCACGGTGCACCAGGCGCTCGCGGAGGGCTGGGAGGCCAGGGAGGTGTGGCGCGTGGTCTGCGCCGTCATGAACGTTCCGGGGGAGAGGCGCTGATCCGTCACGGAGATCGCAGGGGTGTGCCGGGTTGTCGGTGGCGTGGGCGAGACTTGCACCGTGGCACCCACTGACGACACAGGGCAGACCGCCCAGCAGGCACCCCCTTCCGGTACGACGCCGTCCCCCCGGCCCCCGGCCGACGGCGCCGCCGCGCCGGTCGCGCGCATGCCGCGCTGGCTGCCGCGCGCCATGGTGCTCGCGCTCGCCCTCATCGCCTCCTTCCAGCTGGGCAGCTGGGCCTTCCACCAGCTGACCGGCCTGTTGATCAACATACTCATCGCGTTCTTCCTGGCCCTCGCCATAGAACCCGCGGTGAGCCGGATGGCCGCCCGCGGCATGCGCCGCGGGCTCGCCACCTTCCTGGTCTTCCTCGGCCTGATGATCGTGACCGCGGGGTTCGTCACACTGCTCGGCTCGATGCTCGCGGGCCAGATCATCAAGATGGTCGAGGGATTCCCGCAGTACCTCGACTCGGTCATCCACTGGGTCAACCAGACCTTCCACACCAAGCTCAGACGAGTCGACGTCCAGGAGGGCCTGCTCCACTCCGACTGGCTGCGCAAGTACGCGCAGAACAGCGCCGCCGGTGTGCTCGACGTGTCCGCCCAGGTGCTCGGCGGCCTGTTCCAGCTGCTGACGATCACGCTGTTCTCGTTCTACTTCGCCGCCGACGGGCCGCGACTGCGCCGGGCGATCTGTTCCGTCCTGCCGCCCGCCCGCCAGGCCGAGGTGCTGCGCGCGTGGGAGATAGCCGTCGACAAGACCGGCGGCTACCTGTACTCGCGCGGCCTGATGGCGCTCATCTCGGGGATCGCGCACTACATCCTGCTCCAGGCCCTGGGCGTGCCGTACGCGCCCGTGCTGGGTGTCTGGGTGGGCCTGGTCTCCCAGTTCATCCCCACCATCGGCACCTATCTCGCGGGCGCCCTTCCCATGCTGATCGCGTTCACCGTCGCCCCCTGGTACGCGGTGTGGGTGCTGGTGTTCGTCGTGATCTACCAGCAGTTCGAGAACTACATGCTGCAGCCCAAACTGACCTCCAAGACCGTCGACATCCACCCGGCGGTCGCCTTCGGCTCGGTCATCGCGGGCACCGCCCTCCTCGGCGCCGTCGGCGCGCTGATCGCCATCCCCGCGGTCGCCACGCTCCAGGCGTTCCTGGGCGCGTACGTCAAGCGGTACGCCGTCACGGACGATCCCCGCGTCCACGGCCACCGCGGACGCGGGGCGGGCGGGCGGGGCCTGCTCACGCGCGCACGGCGGCTGTGGGCGAGGCCGCCGGAGACGCGGGCCTCCGAGGAGGGCGGCGGCTCCTGAGCACGTCCCTCGTCCGTGAGGACCTCGGCATGCGAGGACCTCAGTACGTGAGGACCGCCCACACCCCGGCCCCGGCCACGGCGGCCGCGTAGCAGCCGACCGCCGCGCCCACGGCCCGCTGCCGGGCCCGCTCGCTCCAGGAGGTCCGGGACAGCAGCCAGGCCAGCGCCGGCAGCACCAGGACGGCGTGCAGGCTCACCCCGTGCAGCGGCTTGAGCGGGGCCGTCGAGTGGTAGGCCGCCTCCTGATGGCCGGTCCGGCTGAGCATGACACCGCGCGCGATCATGGCGGCGCCGGAGGCCAGTGCCACGAGCAGGAACGCGAACCCGGACCGCACCGCGAGCGGCATGCCGACGGGGCCCGTCGGCCGGTGCCGGAAGGACACCACGGCGAGGACGGTGAGCAGCGCCACTAGGACACCGCCGCCGACCGCGAGGGTCATGGACACCGCCGTGTCGAAGGGGGTCTCCATGTCGAGGTGCGAGGGCACCCGGCGCCAGGCCTGGAGGGTGATACCGCCGACCTCCACCACGCAGTCGGCGGCGAACACGACGAGCAGGGCCGTGCGCAGCCGCGAGCCGACGCGCAGGTATGAGGTGACCCAGGTGACCGCGATCAGCGTCACACCGAAGGAGAGCCCGAAGGTAACGGGCTTGCGCCAGGAGACAGGCCCCTCCCAAGGGCCGCCGTCGACCGCGAACACCAGCAGGTGCGCGAGGCCGGAGAGGACGAGGAGTACACCGGTCGTGTGGCAGAGGCGCTCGGCGGGGCGCGGATTCTTCATGGGCCAAAGGCTCCCGGGAGCGCCCTCGCGCGGTCGTCGTCCGCCCGGAGGCACCCTTCGTACGCCCCGGGGAGTAGCGGGGTGGTGCGCTTGACACAAAAATCGAACATCTATTCTTATGGAGGCTCAGGCGAGGCTCCAGGTGGGGATTTCGACACGGTTTGAGTGGAGAAGGACCCGAGTTATCCACAGGCCGGACCGGCGTCGGGGCGCATTGTCAGTGGCAGGCGTTAGCGTCTTTGACGTGAAGCGATCGACTCAAGCAAACCGGGTGGAACCCATGGCAGGAACCGACCGCGAGAAGGCGCTCGACGCCGCGCTCGCACAGATTGAACGGCAATTCGGCAAGGGCGCGGTCATGCGCATGGGCGACCGGTCGATGGAGCCCATCGAGGTCATCCCGACCGGGTCGACCGCACTCGATGTCGCCCTCGGCGTCGGCGGCCTGCCGCGCGGCCGTGTGGTGGAGGTCTACGGGCCGGAGTCCTCCGGTAAGACCACCCTGACCCTGCACGCGGTGGCGAACGCACAGAAGGCCGGCGGCCAGGTCGCCTTCGTGGACGCGGAGCACGCCCTCGACCCCGAGTACGCGCGCAAGCTCGGCGTGGACATCGACAACCTGATCCTCTCCCAGCCGGACAACGGCGAGCAGGCCCTGGAGATCGTGGACATGCTGGTCCGCTCCGGCGCCCTCGACCTCATCGTCATCGACTCCGTCGCCGCGCTCGTCCCGCGCGCGGAGATCGAGGGCGAGATGGGCGACAGCCACGTCGGTCTGCAGGCCCGTCTGATGAGCCAGGCCCTGCGGAAGATCACCAGCGCGCTCAACCAGTCCAAGACCACGGCGATCTTCATCAACCAGCTCCGCGAGAAGATCGGCGTGATGTTCGGCTCCCCGGAGACCACGACCGGTGGCCGGGCGCTGAAGTTCTACGCCTCGGTGCGCATCGACATCCGCCGCATCGAGACCCTCAAGGACGGCACGGAGGCGGTCGGCAACCGCACCCGCTGCAAGGTCGTCAAGAACAAGGTCGCGCCGCCCTTCAAGCAGGCCGAGTTCGACATCCTCTACGGCCAGGGCATCAGCCGCGAGGGCGGCCTGATCGACATGGGCGTCGAGCACGGCTTCGTCCGCAAGGCCGGTGCCTGGTACACCTACGAGGGCGACCAGCTCGGCCAGGGCAAGGAGAACGCGCGCAACTTCCTGAAGGACAACCCCGACCTGGCCAACGAGATCGAGAAGAAGATCAAGGAGAAGCTGGGCGTGGGCGTGCGGCCGGAGGAGCCCGCCGCCGAGCCGGGCGCGGACGCCGCCGCCGGTGCCGCCACGGAGGACGCCGCCAAGGCGGTGCCCGCCCCGGCGGCCACCAAGGCCACCAAGCCCAAGGCCGCCGCTGCCAAGAGCTGACCCGTGACACGGCGAACCGACTGGGCCGAGTACGAATACGCCTCCCCCGGTGCCCCACGGGGGAGGGGCACCGGGGGCGACACGGGCTCCGCCCCGGACGGTGACAGCGGGTACGGGGGCGACGGGTACGGGGAGGAGCGGGCCCACGACGGCTCACGTGAGGCCGGGCCCCGTGGTGGGCGCGGGCGCCGTCGGCGCGGCTTCGGGGGGCCGTCCGCGCCCCGGGAAGACGAAGGCGCCCCTTCCTCGTCGAGGGCCGAGCGGGGGGAGTCTTCAGGGGACCCGGTTGAGCGGGCGCGGGCGATCTGCCTGCGTCTGCTCACCGGGACCCCGCGTACGCGCAAGCAACTCGCGGACGCCCTGCGCAAGCGGGAGATCCCCGAGGACGTGGCGGAGGAGGTGCTGTCGCGGTTCGAGGAGGTCGGGCTGATCGACGACGGGGCGTTCGCCGACGCCTGGGTGGAGTCCAGGCACCACGGCCGGGGGCTGGCCCGGCGTGCGCTTGCCCGGGAGCTGAGGACCAAGGGCGTCGACTCGACGCTGATCGACGACGCCGTCGCCCAGCTGGACTCCGAGCAGGAGGAGGCGACGGCCCGTGAACTCGTCGCCCGCAAGCTGCGGGCCACCCGTGGCCTCGACCGCGACAAGCGCATCCGACGCCTCGCCGGCATGCTCGCCCGCAAGGGCTACCCCGAGGGCATGGCCCTCCGGGTCGTCCGGCAGGCGCTGGAGGAGGAAGGCGAGGACGCGGAGTTCCTAGAGGACGAGGGCTACTGACCGGCGTTCGGCGGGGGCGGGTGCCGGACACCCGCCCGGCACACTCTCGCGCAGCGCGGGCCGTCGCCGATCCCGTCGACGACGGCCCGGTTTCCCGACGACGGGGGTGGGGTTAACCCCCTACGAAGACGCCGGAGCACCGCAGTGTGCGGACACCGGTGCGTCGACGACCGTGTACGCATGATGCTGCGCTACGCCTTACAGACCGTCCGTGCCCGCAAGGCGGGCTTCCTCGGGGCCTTCCTCGCCCTCATGTGCGCGGCCGCTCTCATCACCGCCTGCGGCACTCTGCTCGAGACCGGCCTGCGTGGCACGATCCGCACCGAGCGCTACGCGGCCGCCCCCGTCGTGGTCTCCGCCGACCAGAACGTGCACCGGACCATCGTCAAGCACAAGAAGGGCAAGACGAAGGTCAAGCACAAGGCGAAGCCCATCGCCGAGCGCGCCTGGCTGCCGGCGAACCTCGAGCACACCCTCGCCCACACCCCAGGAGTGGACCGCGTCGTCCCTGAACTCACCTTCCTCGCCCAGCCGTTGACCCCGGCCGGCACGGGCGGCCGTACCGCCTACGGGCACGCCTGGGACTCCGCCGCGCTGACGCCGTACCGGCTGACCGCGGGCACCGCACCCAAGACCGCCACCGACCTCGTCATCGACCGCTACCTCGCCGCACGCGCCCGTCTCGAGCCCGGCGACCACCTCACCGTCCAGTCGACCCAGGCCCCGCGCAGCTACCGGATCACCGGTATCGCCGCCCCGGCCGCGGACGTGAGCCACCAGACGTCCCTGTTCTTCTCCACCGGCGAGGCCCGCCGCCTGGCCGCGCACCCAGGGCAGGTCACCGCGTTCGGCGTGATCCCGGCTCAGGGCACCGACGCCGGCCGGCTCGAGCATGCCGTGGCCGACGCGCTGCACGGCACCACCGCTCAGGTCAGCGCCGGTGACGCACGCGGCCCCGTCGAGTTCCTGGACGCCGCCGCGGCCCGCGTCCGGCTGGTCAGCATGGGCGGCGCGATGGGCGGCACCTCACTGCTGGTGGCGGTCCTGGTGGTCGTCGGAACCTTCGCGCTCGGCGTGCAGCAGCGCCACCGGGAGCTCGCCCTGCTCCGCGCCATCGCCGCCACGCCCGGTCAGATCCGCAAGCTGCTCGGCCGGGAGGCCCTGATCGTCGGCGCCGCCGCCGGCACGGTGGGCGCGCTGCTCGGACTGCCGCTCGGCGGCTGGCTGCACGCAAGATTCGTCGCCAAGGGCGCCGTCCCTGCCACGCTCCAGCACACCACCGGTGTCTTTCCCCCGCTCGCCGCCCTCGCCGCGACTCTGTTCGGCGCATGGGCCGCCGCCCGGGTCGCCTCCCGCCGGATCACCCGTATCCGTCCGGCCGAGGCGCTGGCCGAGGCAAGGACCGAGCGCACCCGCCCCGCGTGGGGAAGGATCGTCGCGGGTCTGCTGCTCCTCTCCGGTGGTGTGGTCCTCGTCGTCGTGCTCACCGGTCTGCGCACCGAGCCCGCCTCGACGCCGGTGACCTTCCTGGCCGTCATCGTGCTGTCCACCTCCGTGGCCCTGCTCGGCCCGCTGCTGGTGCGGGCGGCCACGCTGCTGCTGTCCGGACCACTGCGGCTCAGCGGCCCCGGCGGCCGGCTCGCCACCGCCAACCTGCGCGGCAACGCCGCCCGGATGGCCTCCGTCGTCACCCCTCTCACCCTGCTCATCGGCATGACCTGCACCGTCCTGTTCGTCCAGTCGACCCTCGGCGACGCCGCCCGCGCCCAGGCACGCGAGGGCGTCCGTGCCGACTGGGTGGTGGCGGCCCAGGGGCCGGGCGTCCCGGCCGAGGCCGCCCGGCTGCTGCGCACGCACGACGACGCCGTCACCGAAGTCGTCCGCACGACCGTCCGCGTCGGCCTGGACAAATACCCGGCCCAAGGCGTCACCCCGGCGGGCCTCACCCGCACATGGGACCCGGACGTCACCGCCGGTTCCCTCAGCCGGCTCACCGCGCGCACCGTCGCCGTCAGCCAACTGGCCGCGGACCAGCAGCATCTCAAGCCCGGCAGCACCCTGAAGCTCACGCTCGGCGACGGCACACCCGCCACGCTGACCGTCGCCGCCGTCTACCGCCGGGGTCTCGGCTTCGGCGACGTGACCTTCGCGCACGACCTGGTCGCGCACCACGTCGACAACCCGCTCGCCTCCTCCGTGCTCGTCGCCACGACCCGTACACAGACACAACTCGCGACTACGCTCCGTAAGTTCCCGGGTCTCCGAATTCTTTCCCCGGCCGCCGCGGACTCCCTCGAGGCGGAACGGCAGCAGGCCAACGCCGAGGTCAACTTCCTGGCCATGGGACTGGTCCTCGTCTTCACCGCCATCGCCGTCGTCAACACGCTCGCCATGTCGGTGTCCGAGCGGGTCAGGGAGTTCGCCCTGCTCCGTCTCGCCGGGGCGACCCGCCGGCAGGTCCTGCGCATGCTGCGGACCGAGGCGCTGTCGGTGCTGCTCCTCGCCACATCGCTCGGCAGCGGCATCGCCCTCGCCGTCCTGACCGCTTTCAGCGTCGGCATGACGGGCCGGGCCGCGCCCGCGGTCACGCCCCTGCTGTACGTCACGGTCGTCGCGACCGCCGCCCTCCTCGCCCTCGTGGCCACCGCCCTGCCGGGGCGCGTGGCCCTCAGGGTGCCCGCGGTGAGGGTGGCGACGGCGAGGGAGTAGCCCGCCAGATCGTCAGGCGGTTTCCGACACCACAGGCGACACAGGCGACACAGGCACCACGGGCAGTCCCGCCGCCTTCCACGCCTGGAACCCGCCGACCAGGTCGGTCGCCCGGTCCAGTCCCAGCTGGTGCAGGGAGGCGGCGGCCAGACTGGACGCGTAGCCCTCGTTGCAGATCACCACGATGTGCAGGTCGTGACCGGTCGCCTCGGGAACCCGGTGGCTGCCCTGGGGGTCGAGGCGCCACTCGAGTTCGTTGCGCTCGATGACCAGGGCGCCGGGAATCAGGCCGTCCCGGTCGCGCAGGGCGGCGTACCGGATGTCGACCAGCAGCGCGTGGTCCGCCCGTGCCGCCTCGTACGCCTCCCGCGCCTCGATGCGCTGGTAGCCCGCGCGTACGCGCTCCAGCAACTCGTCGATGCCGGGCGGCTGTCCTGTCGTGCCGCTCACTGCCAGTCCTCCGGGCGTTCGACCTGCTCCAGCCGGAGCACCTGTCCGGTGCGACTGTAACGGCGGATCTGAGGCAGCGGCGGATAGTAGGCGTGCACGGAGATCGCGTGCCGCTCGGTGGACTCGTTGAGCACCTCGTGGACGTGGTGACGGCCGAAGGAACGGCCCTTGCCGGCCGGCAACCGCCGCTCGCGGTCCACGCCGTCGCTGAGCTCCAGGGTCTTCCAGCCGTCGGTGGGCAGCCGGGCGGCGAGCGAGCTCTCCTTCAGCTCGCCCGCCGCGGTGAGGAACGCACCGACCGATTCGGCGTGGTCGTGCCAACCGGTGCCGGTGCCCGGCGGCCAGCCGATCAGCCAGGCCTCGCTGCCGCCGGGGCCCTCGAGCCGCACCCAGGTACGGCCCTCCGGGTCGAGCGGGAGCGAGGCGATGAGTTCGGCGTCGGCAGCCGTACGCCGTACGAAGTCGAGGAGGTCCGCTTGCGTGGGTGCCGAAACGGCCGCGGACACGGGGGGAGAGACAGACACGTGCACCGTCCTGAAGAACGTTCGCCGAAGGGGCGCCCAACGGGGCGCCCGGAGAGAGAAGGGGAAGCGAATTCAGCAGGACGGGCGACACACGCAGCCCGCATAGCGGACGAGGTCCATATGGACCCTCCGCCACAGGCGCACATCAGTGTCGGTCATGGTCCGGAGTACACCATTGGCGGCGTCCACCGGTCAACTCACAGTCACTATGTGGACCACAGTGTGACTGTATGTGCGCTCAACGCGCGCCGGAGCCCGCCCCGGCCTGCGCTTCCGCGCCGGCATTGGCGTCAGCCTCCGAGTCCGCCTCACTCTTCTCCGCGGCCGGGCCGCCCACCGCCGCCTCCGCCGCCGTGTACAGATCGGCCGGGCGGACCCCGCTCAGCGCGGTCACCAGGTGACCGTCGGGGCGCACGAGCAGCACGCTGTGCGCGGGCGCACCCGGATAGCTCTCGGCGACCAGCAGCTCTGCGGGGTGCGGCAGCGCGGTCACCGCGCCCGCGAGCCGGGGCATGACTCCTGCGGTCACCCAGTGCTTGCGGTCCCACACGCCCGTGCCGGGCGCGATCAGGACGACCAGCAGCGCGCCACGGCCGAGCCGGTCCCGCAGTCGTACGAAGGTGCCGTCCTCCGCCGTGACCCGTACATCGCTCACCTGTGCGCCGGGCGGGGTGCCGACGGTGATCTCGCCCTCGAGGCGCGGCGGCGCGAGCGGCGAGTCGGCGTACGTCCCCGGCGCACCGAGTGGCCCTCGCCCCAGATGACCGTCCGTGAACAGCGCGTCCTGCCCCCGGGCGGTGCCGGGGACGTACGCGCGCAGCCCACCGCCGCCGCGCAGCACCGGCAGCGCCTGGTCGGCGGCCCGCAGTCTGGCGGCGATCACCGCGCGCCGCTCGGCCTGGTAGCTGTCGAGCAGCGGCTCGTGCGGGCCGTGGTGCCAGACGCGCGCCAGCTTCCAGGCGAGGTTGTCGGCGTCCCGGAGCCCCTCGTCCAGCCCCTGGGTGCCCAGCGCGCCGAGCAGATGGGCCGCGTCCCCGGCGAGCAGGACCCGGCCGGCGCGCCACCGGCGGGCGAGCCGGTGGTGCACCGTGTGGACTCCGGTGTCGAGGAGTTCGTACGGCGGTGTGGTGCCGTCCGTCCAGCCCGCGAGGGTCTCGCGGACACGGGCCACCAGCAGCTCGGGCGTGACCAGGTCCTTGCCCGGTGGCAACAGCCAGTCCAGCCGCCACACCCCGTCCGGGAGGGGGCGGGCGGTCACCTCCGCGGCCGAGGGTCCGGACGTCCGCCACGGC
Source organism: Streptomyces sp. NPDC020299 (assembly GCF_044387825.1). Classification (NCBI taxonomy): domain Bacteria; kingdom Bacillati; phylum Actinomycetota; class Actinomycetes; order Kitasatosporales; family Streptomycetaceae; genus Streptomyces; species Streptomyces sp. NPDC020299. The sequence goes on along the minus strand of NZ_JBIRWL010000028.1, from coordinate 57,654 downwards.
GGCATCCGATGGAACAACGCACGACCCGGCCAGGGAAGTTCCACGCGCAGGGCGGCTACGGCGTGTCGCTCCACCGCCGTACGGCCCGGGAAGCGGATGTCCTGCAGCTTGCGCACGGTCGAGCGGGGGCCGTCGCAGCCGACCAGGTAACTGCCGCGCCACCAGGTGCCGCCGGGCCCCCGGGTGTGCGCGGCGACGCCGGAACGCTCCTGCTCGATCGCGTCCACGCGGCTGTCCACGGCGACCTTCAGCAGCGGCTCACGAGCTGCGGCGGCACGCAGCGCGCCGGTCAGCACGTGCTGGGCGAGGTGCAGCGGAGCGGGGGCGGTGCCCCCGTCGGCCCCCTCCTCGGACACCACAGTGCCCTCGGTGGCCGCGGCCTCCTCACCAGGGGTGCCGAAGGTGATCTCACGCATCACCTGCTTGCGCCGCAATGACCGCCATCCGGCCCAGTGGACACCCCGCTCGCCGAGCGGGACGCCGGTCAGCCGCTCCATCAGCGCGGCGGTGTCCTCGCGCAGGACGACCGTGCGCGCGAGCCGTGGTTCGTCCTTGCCCGGCCCCTCGTCGAGGACGACGCACGGCACCTCCTGGCGGGCCAGCGCCAGCGCGAGCGTGAGCCCGACGGGCCCCGCCCCGACGATGATCACCGGGTCCACAGCGCGTCGCCCCCTGCCCGCAGCGGTGCCCTGACGGATGAGTGTGAACAAAAAGGTGGAGCAGGGTGCACGATCACAGAACGTATGCAACCTATTCGCGGTGATTGCGTCAAGCGACGGGGGGTGGTGGCGGTCGGGAAGATCAAGTCGCCCCTCGGGGCGGTCTGAGGTCGCGCGCCGGGTGGTGCGCGGAAAAGGGGTGGCACGCATGCGTGCCACCCCTTGGAAGACCGGACTCGGCCCGAGGGCCGAGCCAGGGACGTCAGAGCGCTCCCATGCCACCGCCCGCGCCCGTCCCTGCGGTGCCCGCGATCGACGCGTCGTCCGGCGCCAGCACCGCGCCGCTCGTCCTCTTGGCGCGCCGCAGGCGGCTCTCCAGCCAGGTGGCGAAGCTCGTGAGGGAGAAGTTGAGCGCCAGGAAGATCAGCGCCACGATGGTGAAGGAGGCGATGGTGTTGGCACCGTAGTAGCCGCTCATCGTGTTGGCCGCGGACATGAGCTCGGGGAAGGTGAGGACCGCGCCGCCCAGAGCCGTGTCCTTCACGATCACCACGAGCTGGCTGACGATCGCCGGGAGCATGGCGGTGACCGCCTGCGGCAGCAGGACGAGCCGCATCACCTGGTTCTTGCGCAGCCCGATCGCCATCGCGGCCTCGGACTGGCCCTTGGGCAGCGAGAGGATGCCGGCCCGGACGACCTCCGCGAGCACCGACGCGTTGTACAGCACGAGGCCGGTGACGACCGCGTACAGCGGACGGTCGTCCGAACTGATGTCGGTGTAGTCGGCGTACAGGGCGTTCCCGAAGATCATCAGGATCAGCACGGGAATGGCCCGGAAGAACTCGACCACGACCCCGGCCGGTACGCGGATCCAGACGTGGTCCGACAGCCGGGCTATGCCGAAGACGGCACCCAGCGGCAGCGCGATGACCATGGCGAGCGCCGCGGCCTTCAGCGTGTTCTGCAGACCGGGCCAGATGTACGCGGAATAGGCCTCGGTGCCGCCGAAGTACGGTTTCCACAGCACCCACTCCAGCTGGCCCTTGTCGGACAGGGAGCTGAAGACCCACCACAGGACGGCCGCGAAGGCGACCAGGAAGCCCACCGAGTACAGGACGTTGCGCCGCTTGGCACCGGGACCCTGGGCGTCGTACAGGACCGAGCTCATCGCTTCACCGCAACCTTCTTGCCCACCCAGCCGAGGATCAGACCGGTCGGCAGCGTCAGGCAGCAGAAGCCGAAGGCGATGACCGCGGAGATCGCCATCAGCTGGGCTTCCTTGTCGAGCATTTCCTTCATCACGTACGCCGCTTCCGCCACGCCGATCGCGGCGGCCACGGTCGTGTTCTTCGTCAGCGCGATCAGGACGTTGGTCAGCGGGCCGACCGCGGCCCGGAAGGCCTGCGGAAGGACGACCAGTGCCAGCACCTGGGTGAAGCTCAGACCGATGGCCCGCGCCGCCTCCGCCTGCCCCACCGGGACGGTGTTGATGCCGGAGCGCAGCGCCTCGCACACGAAGGCCGAGGTGTAGACGATCAGACCGAGCACGGCGAGCCGGAAGTTGATGTCCTTGACGAGGTCCGCGCCGAGGGTGATGTTCAGCGTATTGGCCAGGCCGAGTGAGGCGAACAGGATGATCACCGTGAGCGGGATGTTCCGCACGATGTTCACATAGGCGGTCCCGAAACCGCGCATCAGCGGCACCGGGCTGACCCGCATCGCGGCCAGCAGGGTGCCCCAGATCAGGGAGCCGACGGCGGACAGCAGAGCCAGCTGCACCGTCGTCCAGAAGGCTCCCAACACGTCATAATTGCCAACAAAGTCGAACACGATCTCCCGCGCTTCCGCGTGTAGGGATGCCCCCGGTGCGCCGCCGCTGGACGGCGCACCGGCGGGCACTGCCTCAGCTCTTGACGTCGCCGATCTTCGGGGCGGGCTCGTTCTTGTAGCCGGCCGGACCGAAGTTCTTGTCCACGGCCTTCTGCCAGGAACCGTCGGAGACCATCGACTCCAGCGCCTTGTTGATCTTGGCCTTGAGGTCGCTGCCCTTCTTGACGCCGATGCCGTAGTTCTCGTTGGTCATCTTGAGGCCGCCGAGCTTGAACTTGCCCTTGAACTGCGCCTGGGAGGCGTAACCGGCGAGGATCGAGTCGTCGGTGGTCAGGGCGTCGATGGCCTTGTTCTGCAGACCGGTGAGGCACGCGGAGTAGGTCGGGTACTCCTGGAGCTGCGCCTTGGGGGCGAGCTTGTCGTGGACGTTCTGCGCCGACGTGGAGCCGGTCACCGAACAGAGCTTCTTCTTGTTCAGGTCGGAAGGCGACTTGATGGTGTTGTCGTCCGCGCGGACCAGCACGTCCTGGTGGGCGAGCAGGTACGGGCCGGCGAAGTCGACCAGCTTCTGGCGCTCCGGGGTGATCGAGTAGGAGGCGGCGATGAAGTCGACGTCACCGCGCTTGAGCATGGTCTCGCGGTCGGCGCTCTTCGACTCCTTCCACTCGATCTGGTCCGCGCTGTAGCCGAGCTTCTTGGCCACGTACGTCGCCACGTCGACGTCGAAGCCCGCGTAGCCCTGCGGGGTCTTCTGGCCGATGCCGGGCTGGTCGTACTTGATGCCGATGGTGATCTTGTTGCCGCCACCGCTGCCGGAGGAGCCGCCCTCCTTGTCCTTCTTGTTCTCGCCGCACGCCGTGGCGGCCATGGCGAGGGCGAGCACGACGGCCGAGGCGGCGGTGACCTTGCGGAGCTTCATGGTGAACATCCTTCGTGTGGTGAGGAGATGCGGGCCCTCGGCCCGGGTGAGCACAGAGCTTGGGGTGGGGCGGCCGCCGTCAGTGGTGCAGGATCTTCGACAGGAAGTCCTTGGCACGGTCGCTGCGCGGATTGCTGAAGAACTGGTCGGGCGCAGCCTCTTCGACGATCCGGCCGTCCGCCATGAAGACCACTCGGTTTGCAGCCGATCGTGCGAAACCCATCTCATGGGTGACGACGATCATCGTCATGCCGTCCTGGGCGAGCTGCTGCATGACCTCGAGGACCTCGTTGATCATCTCGGGGTCGAGGGCCGAGGTCGGCTCGTCGAAGAGCATCACCTTCGGGCCCATCGCCAGCGCCCGGGCGATCGCCACACGCTGCTGTTGGCCGCCGGAGAGCTGCGCGGGGTACTTGTCGGCCTGGGTGCCCACACCGACCCGGTCGAGCAGGGCGCGGGCCTTGTCCTCGGCCTGCTTCTTGTCGATCTTGCGGACCTTGATCTGGCCCAGCATCACGTTCTCGAGCACGGTCTTGTGCGCGAAGAGGTTGAAGGACTGGAAGACCATCCCGACGTCCGCCCGCAACCGCGCCAGCTCCTTGCCCTCCTGGGGAAGGGGCTTGCCATCGATCGCGATGGTGCCCGAATCGACGGTCTCCAGCCGGTTGATGGTGCGGCACAGGGTGGACTTGCCGGACCCGGAGGGCCCGATGACCACGACGACCTCGCCGCGGGTGATCGTCAGATCGATGTCCTGGAGCACGTGCAACGCGCCGAAGTGCTTGTTGACGCTCTTCAGGACGACCAGTTCGCCGGTCGCGGCCACGTCTTCCTTGGCCACCGATACTTCGGTCATCGCTTTCAGGCTCCGTCCTCCTCGGTTTCGGAGGACAGTAGTGAGGCCGAGTGACCTGCGTCATTACATCTGAGGGGAATCTGAGCATCACGATCCGATAGCAATCGGACACGTGTCGTAGCAGTTCTCACCGGTGCGGTATCGGCCGGGTAACGGAAGTCGCGGGCAACCGGAACCCTCTTGACGCCGTCGTCGTCCATCAGCGTGACTGCCTTGGTGCACGCGCGCGTGCACGCGAGTTTTCACGGATTTCTACAAACAGAGACTACGACCGTTCGAACCGGAGGGGGCCGGGATGAGACTGCTGCTCGTCGAGGACGACAACCACGTCGCCGCCGCGCTGTCCGCGGTCCTCAAGCGGCACGGGTTCGACGTCACCCACGCGCGCAGCGGTGAGGAAGCCTTGCAGGCCCTCGTCCCGGAAGACGCCGGCTTCGGCGTCGTCCTGCTCGACCTGGGCCTGCCGGACCAGGACGGTTATGAGGTCTGCGGCAAGATCCGCAAGCGCACCAGCATCCCGGTGATCATGGTCACCGCCCGCTCCGACGTCCGTTCCCGCATCCACGGCCTCAATCTCGGCGCCGACGACTACGTGGTGAAGCCGTACGACACCGGGGAACTGCTCGCCCGGATCCACGCCGTCAGCCGGCGCACCGCCCACGAGGACGCCGGGCCGGGCGGCGAGAGCACCCTGCGACTCGGTCCCGTGCACATCGAACTGCCCACCCGCCAGGTCAGCGTGGACGGTTCGGTCGTCCAACTGACCCGCAAGGAGTTCGATCTCCTCGCCCTGCTCGCCCAGCGCCCCGGAGTGGTCTTCCGACGGGAACAGATCATCAGCGAGGTGTGGCAGACGAGCTGGGAGGGCACCGGGCGCACCCTGGAAGTGCACGTCGCCTCCCTGCGCGCCAAGCTGCGCATGCCCGCTCTGATCGAGACCGTACGCGGCGTCGGCTACCGCCTCGTCGCCCCGGCCGCCTAGCGGGGGACGGGTGCGCACCAGGCTCCTCCCGCTGCTCATCGTCCTGATGGCAGCCGTACTGCTCGCCCTCGGCTTCCCGCTCGCCGTCAGTGTGGCGGCGGCCCAGCAGCAGGGTGTGGTCGTCGACCGGATCGACGACACGGCCCGCTTCGCGGCGCTCGCCCAGTTCGTCACCGACGGGCCCGGCGAATCCGGGCGCACAGGCGTCGACGAGCGCACCGAGACCCTGCGCCGTGAACTCGCCAGCTACTACGGCGTCTACGGCATTCGCGCGGGCGTCTTCTACCGCAACGGTTCGGCGATGGCCAACGCGCCCGACGACTGGATCCTGCCCGACCGGGGCGTGATGCGGGACGCGTTCCAGGAAGCCCTGCTCAGCCGGCGCAGCCACGACCCGGAGCAGGTGTGGCCCTGGCAGCGCACGCGTCTCATCGTCGCCTCGCCGGTGATCCGGGACGGCGATGTCGTGGCGGTCGTGGTCACCGACTCGCCCACCGGCGCGATGCGCTCGCGGATCCTGCACGGCTGGCTGCTCATCGGCGCGGGCGAGATCGCCGCGATGCTGCTGGCCGTCGGCGCCGCACTGCGGCTGACCGGCTGGGTGCTCCTGCCCGTACGGGTCCTCGACGCCACCACCCACGACATCGCCACCGGACGCCTGAAGTCCCGGGTCGCGGTGGCCGGCGGGCCGCCGGAACTCAGGCGGCTGGCCCGGTCGTTCAACGAGATGGCGGACAACGTCGAGGACGTGCTGGAACAGCAGCGCGCCTTCGTCGCCGACGCCTCGCACCAGTTGCGCAACCCGCTCGCGGCGCTGCTGCTGCGTATCGAACTGCTCGCCCTCGAACTGCCCGAGGACAACGAGGAGATCGCCTCGGTCCGGACTGAGGGCAAGCGCCTCGCGCAGGTCCTCGACGACCTGCTCGACCTGGCGCTGGCCGAGCACGCCGAGGCGGACATCCGGCTCACGGACATCGGTCAGCTGGCCGCCGAGCGAGTGGCCGCCTGGGCACCGGCCGCCGAGGTGAAGGACGTCCGGCTGGTCGGCGACTGCCCGCCCGCCACCGGCTGGGCCGATCCGATCACGCTGTCCAGCGCGCTGGACGCGGTGATCGACAACGCGGTGAAGTTCAGCCCCGAGGGGGGCACGGTCGGGGTGACCGTCTCCTCCAACGGCGAGACCTCGACGGTCGTCGTCACGGACACCGGCCCCGGCCTCACCGACGAGGAACTCGCCCGGGTCGGCGACCGCTTCTGGCGCAGCGGCCGCCATCAGAACGTCAAGGGCTCGGGCCTGGGCCTGTCCATCACCCGCGCCCTGCTCACGGCGTCCGGCGGCTCGATCGCGTACGCCCACCACGAACAGCAGGGGCTGCGGGTGACGGTCACGGTGCCGAGGAACGGACCCACGCACCGGGATTGATCCAGAACCGCTAGGGCTTCACCGACCGGTAGTAGCGGCGCGCGCCCTCGTGCAGGGCGAGGGGGTCGGTGTAGATCGCCGTCCGCAGGTCGACGAGCTGGGCGGAGTGGACGTGGGCGCCTATGCCGTCACGGCTCTTGATGACGATGCGGGTGATCCACTCGGTGAGCCGGGGATCCATGTCCTTGCGGGTCATCAGCAGGTTGGACACCGCGATGGTCGCCACGGTCGAGGTCCGCCGCAGGGACGGGTAGGCCGACTCGGGCATGTTGGTCGTCCGGTAGTAGCGGGCGACGTCCCCCTGGGCGTGCAGCCTGGTGACCACCTCGCCGTCGATCGGAATGAACCGGAAGGGGAACTTCCTGGCGAGCTCGACCAGGCCGTTGGTGGGCAGCCCGCCCGACCAGAAGAACGCGTCGATCTTGTCGTGCCGCAGCCGGCCGGGTCCGGTGTCGATGCCGTCGGACATCGGGGTGATGTCCTTGTGGGGGTCGATCCCCGCGGCGTCCAGGACCCGGTCGGCGATCAGCCGGACGCCCGAGTTGGGCAGCCCGATCGCCACCCGCCTGTGCCGCAGGTCCGCCACGGTCGTGATGTCCGAGTCGCGCGGCACGATCAGCTGCACGTAGTCGTCGTAGAGCCGCGCCACACCGCGCAGCTGCCCGGCGCCACTGCGGTGCTCCAGCTCGTACGTCTCCACCGCGTCGGCCGCCGCGATGGTGAAGTCGGCCTCCCCCGTGGCCACGCGCCGCACGTTCTGCTGCGAGCCGGCGCTCTCCAGCAGCTTCACCTTCAGACCCGGCATGTCCTTGCCGAACTCCTTGCGCAGCCGGTCGCCGTACTCCTGGTAGACGCCCCGGGAGCCCCCGGTGCTGAAGGTGATCGTCCCGCTCGGCGGGTCCTCGCCCAGGGGCAGCAGCCACCACAGCAGCAGCCCGAAAACCACGAAGCAGGCGGCCACGCCCTGGAGGGCCCGGCGCCTGCCGATACGGGGGAACACCTTGGACATGCGCGCGATCCTGCCAGCCGCCCGCGGTCCTGACCAGCGCGGGGCGAGCGACGAGGACGGGGACTGTCAGTGGTGGCCGTTAGAGTCGCCGCATGAGCTCATCGCCCGCCGACCTCGTCCGTGAGTTCCACCGCGCCTTCGGCCTCGACGCCCGCACCGTGCCGACGGAGGTGGCCCCCGCGTTGGCCGCGCACCGCGGGGAACTGCTCGCCGAGGAGGCCGCGGAGGTCGCCGAGGTGTCGGTCACCGGCCCGCTCGACCGGCTCGTGCACGAACTGGCCGATGTGGTCTACGTGGCGTACGGCACGGCACTGGTGCACGGGGTCGACCTCGACCAGGTGATCGCCGAGATCCACCGCGCCAACATGAGCAAGCTGGGCCCCGACGGGCAGATAGCCCGCCGCGCCGACGGCAAGGTCCTCAAGGGCGAGCACTACCGGGCGCCGGACGTGTCGGCCGTCCTGCGCCGCCAGGGATGGGCCTCCGGCGGCGCCTGACCGACCCCGAGGCCGCGCGCGGTCCGTGGCCTCAGGCCGCGTCGCGCCACACCTTCACGTCCAAGGTCGCGTACGTCGTCCCGGACGAGCCCCGGTACGTCACCAGCCCCACGTGCCCCGTCCCGCTGATGACGCACATCTGCTGGCCGACGGCCAGGTCCTTGACCCAGATGTAGCTCTTGTAGCCGGTCGCGGCCTTGCACGCGTCGAGGCCGCCCTGCCGACCCGTGGGCAGCAGCGCGAGGGAGCTGCCGGAGTCGGTGCCGGGGGCGAGGACCGCGCCCGAGGAGTAGACGGCGTACGTCAGATCCTCGTCGGAGGTCCCAGTGTCCGCCTTGGACCGCACCGGGGTGTCCGCCAGGTACAGGTCGTGGCTCGCGGTCATCCGGATCCCGGAGTAAGCGGTCGCGACAGGGGCCTTCGAGGCCGTGGGCTTGCCGGTCGCGGCAGTCGGGGCAGCCGAGGCCGCGGTCCGCGTGGGTGTCGCCGGTCCCGAAGGGCTGGGCGGCGGAGCGGACTTGGCGGGCTTCGGCTTCTTCGAGGCCCGGGTGGACGGGGAGCCGGACGCCGACGGCGACGCCTCGGTGGCCGTGGCCGACCGCGACGCTGCCGCCTCCCGCACCCGGCCGGCGCTCTTGTCGTCCTCCCGCGGGACGAACAGCAGTGCGGCGGCCGCCCCACCGGCGATGAGCGCGACGGCGGCCGCCGACAGCATCCAGACCCGTGCCCGGCGGCCCTTTCCGCCCGCGGGCCCGGCGGAGGTCTGCGGGGCGGTCCGCGCGGAGGCCGCCTCCTGCGACTGTGCCCAGGGAGACGGAGCGTATGGATTCGGTGCGGCTCCTGGCTGGGTCACGAAGGGCCCGGGTGGCACGGAAGGGGACGGTGGGGTGGGGGAGTAGGCCGCGGCGGGACCGTAACCGCCCGGATCGCCCGCGGGACCGTAGCCGCCCAGGCTGCTCCCGGCACCGTAGCCGCCGGGACTGCTCGCGGGCCCGAAACCGCCGGAACCCGCAGGCCCGAAGCCCTCCGTACTCGCGGGCCCGGCACCGGAGGAGGCCTGCGCGCCCTCAGCCGCTCCCGCTCCCGCCACCGTTCCCGGCCCCGCTCCCGCCCGGCCCTGATCAGCGCCTTCCACCCGAGCCGCGATCCCCGCCGCCAGTTCGTCCGGCAGCCACGCCCCGGACGTGAGCCGCGCGTCGTCCCCGCGGTCGGCCTGGATCGTCTGAACGGCGCGGATGACCTCCTCCACGGAAGGCCGCTCGGCAGCGGGCTTGCGCAGGCACCGCGCCACCAGCTCCCGTATCTCCCGCGGCACACGGCTGAGGTCGGGCTCCTCGTGCACCACCCGGTAGAGCACCGCGTGCGGATCCCCGTCCCCGAAGGCACCGGCGCCCGTCGCCGCGAACACGGCGGTCTGCCCCAGGGCGAACACGTCGGCGGAGGCGGCGGCCACCCCGCCGAGTACCTGCTCCGGCGCCATGTAGGCGACCGTGCCGAAGGTGGTGCCGCTCTGTGTCACCGACGTGGCGTCCGCGGCCCGCGCGACACCGAAGTCGATGACACGCGGGCCGTCGGCGGCGAGCAGCACGTTCGAGGGCTTGAGGTCACGGTGCACGATGCCCTCGCGGTGCACCGCCTGCAACGCCTCCGCGACACCGGCGATCAGCCGCAGCACCGTGCCGACGGGCAGCGGCCCGTGGCCGCGGACCGCGTCGGCGAGGGACGGCCCCGGCACATAGGCGGTCGCGCACCACGGCACGGCTCCCTCCGTGTCGCTGTCCACGACCGGAGCCGTATAGAGCCCGTGCACCCGGCTCGCCGCCGCCACCTCGGCCCGGAACCGCTTGCGGAACTCGGCGTTCTCGGCCAGCTCCGGCCGGATCACCTTGACCGCGAGGGCCCGCCCGCCCGGCGTGTGCGAGAGATACACCCGCCCCATCCCGCCGGACCCGAGCCGCGCCACCAGCCGGTACCCGCCGACGACCCGCGGATCACCGTCCTCCAGCGGCTCGAAACTCCCCGCATCGGCCCCGCCCTCGCTCAACACGCCTCACTCCAGCCCGAGATCCGCTCAGTGGGCCCATTGCATCACGCGTCTTACGGGCCGGTGCCGATGTGCCGGCCCAGCGGCGCAGCCGGGGCAGGTCGCGGGGGTGGTCCCGCCGGACCGGCCGGCCCTCCGCGACACGATCACCGCCTGGTGCGAGAGCGGCTGCGACCTCGTGGGCCGCGCCCGGACCGGTACCGACCGCCCGGCCCGGGGCACTCCCGGGACCGCCTACCCTTGAGGAATGACCAGCAGCAGCGACCGGAGCCCCGCGGTGGACGTCCCCTCATCCAAGACGTACGAAGTGCGCACCTACGGGTGCCAGATGAACGTCCACGACTCCGAGCGATTGTCCGGGCTGCTCGAAGAGGCCGGTTACGTGCGCGCGCCCGAGGGATCCGACGGGGACGCGGACGTCGTGGTCTTCAACACCTGCGCGGTCCGGGAGAACGCCGACAACCGGCTGTACGGCAACCTGGGCCGGCTCGCGCCGAAGAAGACGCAGCGCCCCGGGATGCAGATCGCGGTCGGCGGCTGTCTGGCGCAGAAGGACCGGGACACCATCGTGAAGAAGGCGCCCTGGGTGGACGTCGTCTTCGGCACGCACAACATCGGCAAGCTGCCGGTCCTGCTGGAACGCGCGCGCGTGCAGGAGGAGGCGCAGGTCGAGATCGCCGAGTCGCTGGAGGCCTTCCCCTCCACGCTGCCGACCCGGCGCGAGAGCGCCTACGCGGCCTGGGTGTCGATCTCCGTGGGCTGCAACAACACCTGCACCTTCTGCATCGTCCCGGCGCTGCGCGGCAAGGAGAAGGACCGCCGTCCCGGCGACATCCTCGCCGAGGTCGAGGCCCTGGTCGCCGAGGGCGTCTCCGAGATCACGCTGCTCGGGCAGAACGTCAACGCCTACGGATCCGACATCGGCGACCGCGAGGCCTTCAGCAAGCTGCTGCGGGCCTGCGGCGGCGTCGAGGGCCTGGAGCGCGTGCGCTTCACGTCCCCGCACCCGCGTGACTTCACCGACGACGTCATCGCCGCCATGGCCGAGACCCCGAACGTGATGCCGCAGCTGCACATGCCGCTCCAGTCCGGTTCGGACACCGTCCTGAAGGCGATGCGCCGGTCGTACCGGCAGGAGCGCTACCTCGGGATCATCGAGAAGGTGCGCGCCGCCATCCCGCACGCCGCGATCACCACCGACATCATCGTGGGCTTCCCCGGCGAGACCGAGGAGGACTTCGAGCAGACCCTGCACGTGGTGCGCGAGGCACGGTTCACGCAGGCGTTCACCTTCCAGTACTCCAAGCGGCCCGGCACGCCCGCCGCGACCATGGACGACCAGATCCCCAAGGAGGTCGTCCAGGCGCGCTACGAGCGTCTCGTCGCCCTCCAGGAGGAGATCTCCTGGGCGGAGAACAAGAAGCAGGTCGGCCGCACCCTGGAGCTGATGGTCGCCGAGGGCGAGGGCCGCAAGGACGGCGCCACCCACCGGCTGTCCGGCCGCGCCCCGGACAACCGGCTGGTCCACTTCACCAAGCCGGAGCAGGAGGTGCGCCCCGGCGACGTGGTCACGGTCGAGGTGACGTACGCCGCCCCGCACCACCTCCTCGCCGAGGGCCCCGTCCTCGCCGTGCGACCCACGCGCGCGGGCGACGCCTGGGAGAAGCGCAACGCCGCGGAGGCCGCCAAGCCGGCCGGTGTGCTGCTCGGGCTGCCGAAGATCGGCGTGCCGGCACCGCTGCCCGTCGCCGCGAGCGGTTGCGGCTGCGACTGAGAGCGGTTGCGGCCGACGAACTGTCGCGGCCACGACTGACGAGCGGCTACGACTGACGAGCGGTTGCGGCTGAGGCCCGGGCCGGCGCTACCCTGCCGATCATGCTTGTCGCCGCCGCACTCTGCCCCTGTCCGCCGCTGCTCGTGCCGGAGGTCGCCGCGGGAGCCGCACCCGAGCTGGACGCGGCGCGTGCCGCGTGCACGGACGCGCTCGGTGTGCTCGCCGCCGCCCGCACCGACCTGCTGGTGGTGGTCGGGCCCGCCGGGCGGAGCGGGCGCGGACCGCACCCGCAGGGCACTCCGGGATCCTTCCGCGGCTTCGGCGTGGACCTCGACGTACGGCTCGGCCCCGGCCAGGGGGCGGCGTACGACCGTACGCTGCCGCCCTCGCTCGCCGTCGCCGGCTGGCTGCTGGAGCGCACGGGCTGGGCGGACGCGCCGATCGAGGGGCTCGGAGTGGGGGAGCTTCTGGCCCCCGAGCGGTGCGTCGAGGCGGGCAGGGAGATCGGCGCGCGGCGGACGCGGGTGGGGCTGCTGGTGATGGGCGACGCGAGCGCCTGCCGCACGGTCAAGGCACCGGGCTACCTCGACGAGCGTGCCGCGCCCTTCGACGCGGGGGTCTCCCGGGCACTGGGGTCGGCGGACGTGGTGGCGCTGAAGGCGCTGGACGCCCGGCTGGCGTCCGAGCTCAAGGCGTCGGGCCGCGCCCCTTGGCAGGTCCTGGCGGGCGCGGCCGAGAACGCGGGCCTGACAGGGACGCTGCTCTACGAGGACGCGCCGTACGGCGTGGGGTACGTGGTCGCGGCCTGGTCCTAGCGGGCCGGCCCCTGACGGACCGGCGGCGCGGCGCGAACGGCGGACGGCCGGGAGGCGTCCCGCTCCGCGGCCGTCCGCCGATCGATGGGTCGCTGCCGGTCAGGAAACCGGCGGCGGCACGTCCGGTCCCGTGCCGGGCCCGTCGTCACTCGCCTGGGTACCGCCCTTGTGCGCGAACCGGTCCATGGCGCCCTTGGCCTTCCCTGTACCGGCGTGGATCTTGTCGCTGTACTTGCCCTTGGTCCGTTCGTCCACGGCCTTCGCGGCCCTGTCGATGCCGTGTTCGATCTTGTCGATCGTGTCCTCGTGCTGGTGCGCGAAGTGCGACATCTTGTCCTTGGCCGGGGCGAGCCTGCTCTTCAGATTGTGCAAGAGACCCATTGATCCACCTTCCCTCGCGGTGCGGTCACGTACGGGCGCCGTCACCGGCCTCGTTGTCGGCGGCCTCCTCGGCGGACTGCTGCTTGGGGATCTCGGTGGCCTCGGTGGCAGCCGCCTGGCCGGTCTCCCCGCCGTCGGAGGACGCGGCCTCCGACGCCGGTACCCCGCTCTCGGACGCCCCACTCTCGGCCGACGCCGCCGGCGTCGCCTCCTCCGGCGGTTCCTCCGCCTCGGACCCGCCCGACTCCGCTCCGGTCAGCGGCTCGGTGGCCGACGCCTCCTCCGTCGCCTTCGACCTCCGCAAAAGTCGCGCAAAAACACCCATATCCACTCCATACGTTACTCGTGCGGGCGAATCCCGCGCAGCCCGGTGCGCCCGTTTGCGCGACCCGGCTCACCGCCTCCGGGAGCGGGCGGCAGGTACCTCGCAACGGGCAACGACCCCGGACCCGGCTCGTCACGTAACTCGTTCGAGGCACGGCCGGGAGGTTTGCGAGACTGGTGCGGTGAGCAGTGCATCCCCCGCCCCCCGCGTCATCGCCGTTGTCGGACCCACCGCGGCCGGAAAGTCCGATCTGGGCGTATTCCTGGCCCGGCAGCTCGGCGGCGAGGTCGTCAACGCCGACTCCATGCAGCTCTACCGAGGGATGGACATCGGCACCGCCAAGCTGACGTTCGAGGAGCGTGACGGCGTCCCGCACCATCTGCTGGACATCTGGGACGTCACCGTCACGGCCTCCGTCGCCGAGTATCAGAAGCTGGCCCGCGCCCGTATCGACGCACTGCTCGCCGAGGGACGCTGGCCCATTCTGGTCGGTGGCTCCGGCCTGTACATCCGGGGAGCGGTCGACAACCTCGAGTTCCCCGGCACCGACCCCGAGGTCCGCGCCCGCCTGGAGGACGAGCTCGCGCTGCGCGGCTCCGGCGCGCTGCACGCCCGGCTGGCCGCCGCCGACCCCGAGGCCGCGCGCGCGATCCTGCCCGGCAACGGCCGTCGCATCGTCCGGGCCCTGGAGGTGATCGAGATCACCGGCCAGCCCTTCACCGCCAACCTCCCCGGTCACGACTCCGTCTACGACACCGTCCAGATCGGTGTCGACGTGGCCCGCCCCGAACTCGACGAGCGCATCGCGCGCCGCGTCGACCGCATGTGGGAGGCGGGGCTCGTGGACGAAGTGCGCGCACTGGAGGCGCGGGGCCTGCGCCAGGGGCGTACGGCGTCGCGCGCGCTCGGCTACCAGCAGATCCTCGCGGCGCTCGCCGGGGAGTGCACCGAGGACGAGGCCCGGACCGAGACCGTACGCGCCACCAAACGCTTCGCGCGCCGCCAGGATTCATGGTTCAGGCGCGATCCCCGGGTGCAGTGGTTGAGTGGGGCCGCGGCGGACCGCAAGGAACTTCCGCAGCTCGCGCTGGCGTTGGTCGAACGACCGGTCACAGCCTGATCACGTCATGGCATCGGGATGCGCCGCCGGTCATCGCGGCCTCCGACACCGTGCCATCATCGAGCTTCGATCGACCAAGTGGAGTCCTAGTTGGGAGGGCGCGTGGCGATGGAGGCCGGCCCTCGCGACACCGCACGAAGCACGGAGTACGTCACCACCGGCGGCGGCGAACCGGAACAGGGCGAGGACCGACTCAGCCCCGACGGACCGGACGAGACGCCGGACGGTGTGACCGACGACGGCCCCGAGCCCGAGGAGATGTTCGCGGGCGGCCCGGAGGTCGAGGTCGAGCTGCGCCCGCAGCGCCGGCTGCGCATCTGGCAGCTCGCGCCCATCGTGGGCCTGGCCGCGGTCGGCTCCCTGATGTTCGCCTTCCCGCTGGCCTTCGACTTCGGTGACAGCGGCGCCGTCATCGCCATGCTGGGTCTGTTGATCTGCTCCTGCGCCGCGGGCTGGGGCATGATGGCCGCCCGCCGCGTCGGCTACACCTGGCCGGGCCTGCCGGCCCGAGGCTCGGCCGGCCGCGCCGACTGGCGGGTCGTGCTCGGGTACGTGCTGCTGGTGGCCGTGGTGGCGGTTCTCGCCGTGTGGCGGGTGGCAAGGCTTCGCTGAGGCGCCGCGAAAGGGGCGCGGGTCCGGTGTCGACATGCGGCTCCGCCGCGTGGGCGCGATCAGCCACACACGGCCCGCACCCGTCCTCCCGGCGCACCGCTCCATGGGCCCGCCGGCGGAGCGCTCCCGTACGATCGAGGAATGAGCACGCGGATCGCCTTCCTCAAGGGTCACGGCACGGAGAACGACTTCGTGATCGTCCCGGACCCCGAGAACGCCATCGACCTGACCCCGGCCGCCGTGGCCGCCCTGTGCGACCGCCGTGCCGGCATCGGCGCCGACGGCGTGCTGCACGTCGTACGGTCCGCCGCCCACCCGGAGGCCGAGGGTATGGCGGGCGAGGCGGAGTGGTTCATGGACTACCGCAACGGCGACGGCTCGATCGCGGAGATGTGCGGCAACGGAGTGCGGGTGTTCGCGCGCTACCTGCAGCACGCCGGGCACGTGACCGAAGGCGACACCGCGATCGCCACGCGCGGGGGCGTGAAGACCGTCCACATCGCCAAGGACGGGGACGTCACCGTCGGCATGGGCAGCGCGCGCCTGCCCGAAGGGGACGTCACGGTGAGCGTAGGCGAGCGCAGCTGGCCCGCGCGCAACGTGAACATGGGCAACCCGCACGCGGTCGCCTTCGTCGACGACCTCGCGCACGCCGGCGATCTGCTCGCACCGCCGCCCTTCAGCCCGGCCGCCGCCTACCCGGACGGGGTGAACGTCGAGTTCGTCGTCGACCGCGGCCCCCGCCACGTCTCGATGCGCGTGCACGAGCGCGGTTCCGGCGAGACCCGGTCCTGCGGCACCGGCGCGTGCGCCGTCGCCGTGGCCGCCGCGCGCCGGGACGGCGCCGATCCGGCCGTCACCGGCACCCGGGCGACCTACACGGTCGACGTACCCGGCGGGCGACTGGTGATCACCGAGCGGCCGGACGGCCAGATCGAGATGACCGGACCCGCCGTGATCGTCGCCGAGGGCGAGATCGACGCCGAATGGCTGGAAAACGCGGTCCGTTGACCATATGAACCGTGGCTCCAACCGGCCCAGGCCACCCGATTCGCGCCTTCCGGCGGCC
Source organism: Streptomyces sp. NPDC020299 (assembly GCF_044387825.1). Taxonomy (NCBI): domain Bacteria; kingdom Bacillati; phylum Actinomycetota; class Actinomycetes; order Kitasatosporales; family Streptomycetaceae; genus Streptomyces; species Streptomyces sp. NPDC020299. The sequence continues at coordinate 41,339 of NZ_JBIRWL010000028.1, read as the reverse complement.
GGATCGGCGCGAATCGACGGCAGGTCGACGACCACGTGGCGCAAAATCGTAAACCTCTCAGCCGTCGCACGAACGGGTGATCCGTTTCACGCTCGGCGAGAGGCGGTCAGTCGGGCATGGTGGGCTCGGTAGCATCAAGCACCGGCACGGACGGGGGAACGTCGCCATCCCTGAGCCGTGTATGCCCTGGGGGGCCCGTCCGCCGGTCCACGAGCCGGAGGTGCCCATGAGTGCGGAGGCCACGAATCCTGCGAGCCCTGGCCCTGTAGCCCCTACAGTGCCCCGCAGGAAGGCCCGCCCCCGGATCGACCTGCGCAGACTCGGCCGGGCCGCGCTGCTCGGCCCCGGCGCTCGCGACAAGCTGCCCGACGCCATCGGCCACGTCGTAGAGGCGCACCGCGCCCACTACCCCGACGCCGGCATCGAACCCCTGCGGCGGGCCTACGTCCTGGCCGAGTCCTCGCATCGCGGCCAGATGCGCAAGAGCGGCGAGCCGTACATCACGCATCCGCTCGCCGTGACCCTGATCCTCGCCGAACTCGGCGCCGAGACCACGACCCTGACGGCCTCTCTGCTGCACGACACCGTCGAGGACACCGATGTGACCTTGGATCAGGTGCGGGAACAGTTCGGTGAGGAGGTTCGTTATCTCGTCGACGGGGTCACGAAACTCGAAAAGGTCGAGTACGGGGCCGCCGCCGAATCCGAGACCTTCCGCAAGATGCTGGTCGCGACCGGAAACGACGTCCGCGTGATGTCGATCAAACTCGCCGACCGGCTCCACAACATGCGCACCTTGGGCGTGATGCGCCCCGAGAAGCAGGCGCGCATCGCCAAGGTGACCAGGGACGTCCTCATCCCGCTCGCCGAGCGTCTCGGTGTCCAGGCCCTCAAGACCGAGATGGAGGACCTCGTCTTCGCGATCCTCCGCCCCGAGGAGCACGCCCACACGCGCGGGCTGATCGCAGACAACGCGAACCGTCCCGACGATCCCCTCGCGGAGGTCGCCGACGAGGCCCGCGTGGTCCTGCGCGAAGCCGGCATCCAGGCGGAAGTCCTCATCCGCCCCCGGCACTTCGTCTCCGTCCACCGCGTCGCACGCAAGCGCGGGCAGCTGCGCGGCGCCGACTTCGGCCGCCTGCTGGTGCTGGTGAACGAGGACGCGGACTGCTACGGCGTGCTGGGCGAGCTGCACACCTGCATGACCCCCGTCGTCTCGGAGTTCAAGGACTTCATCGCCGTACCGAAGTTCAACCTGTACCAGTCGCTGCACACCGCCGTCGCCCGCGCCGACGGACAGGTGGTCGAAGTCCTCATCCGCACCCACCAGATGCACAAGGTCGCCGAGGCCGGGGTCATCGCGCTCGGCAACCCGTACGCGCCCCCTTCGGAGGAGCAGGCCGCGGGCGACGAGCGCGTCGACCCGACCCGCCCCGGATGGCTCTCCCGTCTCCTCGACTGGCAGCAGGCGGCACCCGACCCCGACACCTTCTGGTCCACCCTGCGCGAGGACCTCGCCCAGGACCGCGAGATCACCGTCTTCCGGCCCGACGGGGGCACGCTGGGCCTGCCGGAGAGCGCCACCTGTGTGGACGCCGCGTACGCGCAGTACGGCGAGGACGCGCACGCCTGCATGGGCGCGCGCGTCAACGGCCGGCTGGCGACGCTGAGCACCGTGCTGAGGGACGGTGACACCGTTCAGCTCCTCATGGGCCAGGACCCCGCCTCCGAGCCCTCCCGGGAGTGGCTGGACCACGCCCACACCCCCGCCGCCCGGATCGCCATCCAGCGGTGGCTGGCCGCCCACCCGGAGGGCGGCGACGCGGGGGCACGGGAGACCGGCAAGGTCCACTGGAGCGGTACGGAGTCCCCCGGCGGGGCGGACGGCGGCACGGGCGAGCACTCCGAAGCGGCGGCCGACCGGGATTCCCGCGCTGGAACCGGTCCCGCCACCGACGCCCCTGCCACCCGCCCCGCGGCGGCCAGCGCCGTCGTCGACCGGCCCGGGGCGGCCGTGCGGCTCGCCGGGTGCTGTACGCCCGTACCGCCCGACGAGGTCACCGGCTTCGCCGTACGCGGCGGCGTGGTGACCGTGCACCGCGTCGAATGCGCCGGAGTGGCGCGTATGAAGAGCGCCGGGCGCGCGGAGGTCGGCGTGCGCTGGGGTGACACCACCGAGTGCCGGGTCACACTGGTCGCCGAATCGTTCGGCCGTCCCCATCTGCTCGCCGACCTCACCGAGGCGATCGCCCTCGAAGGCGCCGAGATCGTCTCCGCCACCGTCGCCCCGCCGAGCCAGCAGCGCGTCCACCACACCTACACCCTCCAGCTCCCCGACGCGGCCCACCTCCCGGCTCTCATGCGCGCGATGCGGAACGTGCCGGGCGTGTACGACGTCGGCCGGGCCCAGCACCAGGGACCCGATTCCTGATCCCGAGAAACACGCCCCGGCAACCCGGCGGCCCCCGTTCGGGTGGGCCGGTCGCGCGCCGTCGCGGCGGGGCGGGCGCGTGCTGGTAGCCGTGGTCCATGCTGCTCACGCCCCGCATGCCGGATCGGCGACCCGGCGTCCCCAGTGCCCGACCCGCCGCCCGCCGCCGGAGGGCCGCCGCCCTCCTCGCCTCCGCCGTCTCCGCCTGTCTCCTCGCCGCGAGCGCCCCCGCCGTCCCCCTGGGCGTCGGCGACCGGCTCTACCCGTACCTGGGCAACCCCGGATACGACGTGGCTTCGTACGACCTCTCCTTCATCTATCCCGGCGGCAACGACAAACCCCTTCAGGCCGTCACCACGATCCACGCCCGGACGACCGCCCCGCTGGAACGGCTCAACCTCGATTTCGCCCACGGCACCGTCGAGTCCGTGGAGGTCGACGGCAGGCCCGCCGCATTCACCGGCGCCGGCGACGACCTGGTGGTCACCCCCGGGACGCCGCTGACCGAGGACAGCTGGACGCGGATCACCGTGCGGCACACCAGCGACCCCAGAGCCGTCGCGGGCCGGGACAGCGGCTGGGTGCGGACCACCGACGGGCTGGTCATGGCCAACCAGGCCGACGCCGCGCACCTGGTCTTCCCCTGCAGCGACCACCCTTCCGACAAGGCGATGTTCACCATCCGGATCACCGCGCCCAACAGCTACACGGCCGTCGCCAACGGCATCCCGGCCGGCGTGACCAGGGCGGGCGGCTCCACCACCTGGACGTACCGGACCCAACATCCCATGGCCACCGAACTCGCACAGGTGTCCATCGGCCGATCCGCGGTGCTGCACCGCACCGGACCGCACGCACTGCCGGTGCGCGACGTGGTCCCCGCCGCCGACCGCAAGAAACTCGAACCCTGGCTCGCGAAGACCCCGGACCAGATCGCCTGGCTGGAGAGCAAGGTCGGGCCCTATCCCTTCGAGACGTACGGCGTGCTCATGGCCGAGGCCGCCACCGGCTTCGAACTCGAGACTCAGACCCTCTCCCTCTTCGAGAAGGACCTCTTCACCGACGCCGCCTACCCCAAGTGGTACATCGAGTCGATCATGGTGCACGAGCTGGCTCACCAGTGGTTCGGCGACAGCGTGAGCCCGCGCACCTGGTCCGACGTGTGGCTCAACGAGGGGCACGCCACCTGGTACGAGGCCCTCTACGCGGAGGAGAAGGCGCACAAGCCCATGGTCGACCGCATGAAGGCGGCCTACACCGCCTCCGATCGCTGGCGCGCCTCAGGTGGCCCGCCCGCACTGCCCAAGCCGCCCGAGCCCGGCCAGAAGATCGGCATCTTCCGGCCCAACGTGTACGACGGAGCCGCGCTGGCCCTCTACGCCCTCCGCCAGGAGATCGGCCGCCCCGCCTTCGAACGCCTGGAGCGGACCTGGGTACGTCTGTACCGCGACGGCACCGCGACCACCGCCGACTTCACCCGCCTCGCCGCGAACATCGCCGGCCGCGACCTGACCGGCTTCTTCCAGGCCTGGCTGTACGGCGAGAAGACGCCGCCCATGCCCGGTCACCCGGACTGGAAGGCGGCGGCGCCGCGGCGGGTGGCGAAGAAATAGCCGCAGGCGGATGGCGAAGACACAGGGGCTCGTGGTCCCACCGCCGCGGAATAAGGCGGTGACGAGACGGGTCGTGCCGTGCGACCATCTTCGGGTCGGCGCGGCACGGAGACGGGAATCTCTCCGGGTACTCGTGCGTTGTTCACAGTGACGGACGAATCACACCGTTGCCGCCCCATCGGATTCCCCATCGACGTAAGGATCAAATGACCTCCTCTTCTTCCTCTTCCCAGGACACCAAGCGCTTCGCGCACGCCTACCCCGAAGGTCTTCGGGCCGATGCCCTGATGGAAGAGGACGTCGCCTGGAGCCACGAGATCGACGGAGAGCGGGACGGCCACCAGTTCGACCGCTCCGAGCGCGCGGCCCTGCGCCGCGTCGTGGGCCTCTCCACCGAGCTCGAGGACGTCACCGAGGTCGAGTACCGCCAGCTCCGGCTGGAGCGCGTCGTCCTCGTCGGGGTGTGGACCACCGGAACCGCCCAGGACGCCGACAACTCCCTCGCGGAGCTCGCCGCCCTCGCGGAGACTGCCGGTGCGGTCGTGCTCGACGGCGTCATCCAGCGCCGGGACAAGCCCGACGCGGCCACCTACATCGGCTCCGGCAAGGCCGCGGAGCTGCGTGACATCGTCCTCGAAACGGGCGCGGACACCGTCATCTGCGACGGTGAGCTGAGTCCTGGCCAGCTGATCCAGCTGGAGGACGTCGTCAAGGTCAAGGTCATCGACCGTACGGCCCTGATCCTGGACATCTTCGCCCAGCATGCCAAGTCACGAGAGGGCAAGGCGCAGGTCGCGCTCGCGCAGATGCAGTACATGCTGCCGCGGCTGCGAGGCTGGGGTCAGTCGCTGTCCCGGCAGATGGGTGGCGGTCGCGGCGGCCTCGCCACGCGTGGCCCCGGTGAGACCAAGATCGAGACGGACCGGCGCCGGATCCGCGAGAAGATGGCGAAGATGCGCCGGGAGATCGCGGAGATGAAGACCGGCCGCGAGGTCAAGCGCCAGGAGCGCCGACGCAACAAGGTGCCGTCCGTCGCCATCGCGGGCTACACCAACGCCGGCAAGTCCTCCCTGCTCAACCGCCTCACGGGCGCGGGCGTGCTGGTCGAGAACGCCCTGTTCGCGACCCTCGACCCGACCGTGCGCCGGGCCGAGACCCCGAGCGGCCGCGTGTACACCCTGGCCGACACGGTCGGCTTTGTCCGGCATCTGCCGCACCACCTGGTCGAGGCGTTCCGCTCCACCATGGAGGAGGTCGGCGACTCCGACCTGATCCTGCACGTCGTGGACGGTTCGCACCCGAACCCGGAGGAGCAGCTGGCCGCCGTGCGCGAGGTGATCCGGGACGTCGGCGCCACCGACGTGCCCGAGATCGTCGTGATCAACAAGGCGGACGCGGCCGATCCGCTGACGCTCCAGCGGATCATGCGGATCGAGAAGCGCTCCATCGCCGTCTCGGCCCGCACCGGCCGGGGCATCACCGAGCTGCTGGCACTCATCGACAACGAGCTGCCCAGGCCGTCCGTCGAGATCGAGGCGCTGGTGCCGTACACGCACGGCAAGCTGGTCGCCCGTGCCCACACCGAGGGCGAGGTGATCTCCGAGGAGCACACCGCGGAGGGCACCCTGCTCAAGGTACGGGTGCACGAGGAGCTGGCGTCGGACCTCGCGCCGTACACGCCCGCCCCCGCGCACTGAGCACAACCGCTCCCGCACAACCGCTCTGACGCACAGCGGCGAAGGCCCGCCCCCGGTCCAGGGGGCGGGCCTTCGCACACCGGCGTCAGGCCGGCTCACCGAGGTCTACCGACCGGCGAACTGCTTGCTGACCTTGCTGTACACGTCCTTGGCCACGTCACCCAGCCGCGGACCCGCCAGCCAGCCCGCGGACACTGGACCGATGGAGGTGTTCGAGACCAGGGCCGGCTTGCCGTCCGAGCCCGTCTCCACCCAGCCGCCGCCGGACGAACCACCCGTCATCGTGCACCCGATGCGGTACATCGTCGGGTCCGACTTCTGGATCGACAGCCGGCCCGGCTTGTCCTGGCACTGGTACGCCAGCCGGCCGTCGTACGGCGCCGCCGCCGGGTAGCCGGTCGCCGTGATGCTCTGCACCTTCGGCACAGCCGGTGCGTTGAAGTTCACCGGGAGCGCCGAACCGACCGTCTCCTCCAGCGACTTGCCGCCATTGCCCTGCTCCGGCGTGACGTGGATGACGGAGAAGTCGTACGAAGCGCCGTTCCCGCCGGTCTCACCGCCCTGCGCGATCCACTGCTGGGACGTCTGCGCCGCATCGGCCCACCAGACCCCGTACGGGGCGACCTGGTCCCTGCTGGCACTCTCCAACTGCTTGGCCGTCATGCCGGCGTTGTTGTACGACGGCACAAAGGCGATGTTGCGGTACCAGCCGCCGTTCTTGCCGGCGTGCACGCAGTGGCCGGCCGTCCAGATGAGGTTGGACTTGCCCGGGTGCGCCGGGTCCTTCACGACCGTGGCCGAGCACACCATCGTGCCCTCGGGGGAGTCGAAGAAGACCTTGCCGGCCGTGGCCGCGTTGGCGTGGTACGGCGCCCGCACCGCCTGTGCCTTGACCGGAGCCGGCGTCGGGTCCGTCACGCCCTGGTCACCGGAGATGTCGTTGTCGTCGACACCCTTGTCCGGGTCGTTGGCGTCCCGCATGCGGCCCGGGTCCCACAGGCCCTTGATGATCGGGTTGACGAAGTCGTTGGCCTCGCGCAGCCAGTCGTCCTTGTCCCAGTTCTTCCAGGCGCCGTGCTTCCACTTGTCGATGTCGATCCCGTGCTCTTTGAGCTTGTTCTTGATGTCGTCCGGGATCTTGATCTTTCCGTCGCCGATGGTCGCGGCGGTGGTCGGCTTGCTGTCGGCATTGTCGTCACCGTTGCAGGCGGTGGCGGTCAGCGCCAGCGCGGAGGCGAGGGCGACGGCCGCCAGCACGGGGGAGGTTCTGCGGGGCCCGCCCCTCCCTCGGCGGACGGTGGACGACGGCCGTATGGATCGCATGGTCTTGACTCCCCCTGCTGTAAAGGAACTCGGCGCTGTGTCCGCGTGATCCGGCGGAACTCATGGGGAGTTCACGCCGGTCTCACGGACGTCTGGGAACGGCATCACACACTATGCGCTCGCTGTGGGGGACTTCCGACGGAACGGCAACGGTTCCGTCACGGTAAGGATCTTGAAGCAACCCGTAACCGGTGGGCCGGTCGGAGGTTGGTAGCGGTGGGGGGCCTGCTGCCTGTGCCCGGTCCCCATGAGGGAGCAAGTCGCCTCTGGACAGCGGGAGGACAAGGCCGTGGCCGTGACGGAATCGGTGTCCGGGGGAGCGCGCGGAACACACGAGGGGATCCTGCGGCGGCAGTCGGCGCGCGAGTCCGCGGCGCGCACCTACGCACGCGCCCTCCCCATCGTGCCGGTCCGGGCGCGCGGCCTGACCATCGAGGGCGCCGACGGCCGCCGCTACCTCGACTGCCTCTCCGGTGCGGGAACCCTCGCTCTCGGCCACAACCACCCGGTCGTCCTGGAGGCGATCCGCAAGGTTCTCGACTCGGGCGCTCCTCTGTCCGTCCTGGACCTGGCGACCCCGGTCAAGGACGCCTTCATCACCGAGTTGTTCCGCACCCTGCCGCCCGGCCTCGCGGACCGGGCCCGTGTGCAGTTCTGCGGACCCGCGGGCACGGACGCCGTGGAGGCCGCGTTCAAGCTGGTGCGCGCCGCGACCGGCCGCTCCGGCATTCTGGCCTTCACCGGCGCCTATCACGGCATGACCACCGGCGCCCTGGCCGCGTCCGGCGGCGCCTGCGACGTACGGGTGGCCCGCCTGCCCTACCCGCAGGACTACCGCTGTCCGTTCGGCGTCGGCGGTCCGCGCGGCGCCGAACTCGCCGCTCGCTGGACCGAGTCCGTCCTCGACGACCCCAAGTCGGGTGTGCCACTGCCTGCTGGGATGATCCTCGAACCCGTCCAGGGCGAGGGCGGAGTGATTCCCGCCCCGGACGCCTGGATGCGGCGCATGCGGCAGATCACGGCCACCCGCTCCGTCCCGCTGATCGCCGACGAGGTCCAGACGGGAGTCGGAAGGACCGGCACTTTCTGGGCGGTCGAGCACAGTGGCGTCACGCCCGACGTGATGGTCCTGTCCAAGGCCATCGGCGGCAGCCTCCCCCTCGCCGTCGTCGTCTACCGCGACGACCTCGACGTGTGGGAACCGGGTGCCCACGCGGGCACCTTCCGCGGCAACCAGCTAGCCATGGCCGCGGGCACGGCCACACTCGCCCACGTCCGCGAGAATCGCCTCGCCGAACGCGCCGCCCTGCTCGGCTCGCGCATGCTGTCCCAACTCCACGCCCTCAAAGACGAGTTCCCCTGCGTCGGCGATGTGCGGGGCCGGGGGCTGATGATCGGCGTCGAAATGGTGGACCCGATGGTGGACTCGGAGGGAGAGGGCCAGGCGGGCGGGCAAGCCGGCGGGGAGACGAACACGGACGGGCGGGGCGACGCCCCTCTCGTGCCGGGACCTGTTCCCGGTCCGGAAGGCGGTCCGGAAGGCGGCCCGGAAGGCGGTCCGAAAGCGCCTGTCGCCGGACCCCGGAGTCCCGGCAGTCCCTGCCCCGCCGACCCCGAACTCGCCGCAGCCGTGCAGCGGGAGTGCCTGCGCCGCGGCCTGATCGTCGAACTCGGCGGCCGCCACTCCAGCGTCGTACGGCTCCTGCCGCCCCTGACGATCAGCGACGAGCAGGCCTCCGCCGTACTCGACCGCCTCGCCGACGCGGTCGAGGCCGTGTCCCGCGGACTGTCCCGCACCGACGGAGCCGCCACGCCCCGAACCTGAGGCATACCCCTCCGCCCACCGCGCCGCCGAGCGACCCCCCGCACGAACCCCGGAGGACCAGACTTGAACGCCACCCCGGCACCGAACGGCCGTGCCCACGCCCCCCACCTCCGCGCCCACCGCATCCCCTCTCCACCCGTACCAGCCCCACCCGAACCGGCCGCGGAGCCGGTGCCCCGCCTGACATCGCGGTCCCCGGAGACCGGGCCGGCGCGCGTCGTCACCGCCGACCCTCTGGAACACCCCGACCCGCACACCGCCGCACAGGCCGCCGCCGTGGAGAACCTGCTCCGCTGCTGGGTACGCGAGACGGACCTCTCCGCCCCGGACACCGGCGCCCTCCACATCCCCTTCCCCGCCAGTGGCACCGCTGCGATCACCCCCGTCCACCACTGGTCCCCGACCGGCTGGCACCGCTTCGGACCGCCCCGGTTCGCCGACGCCCCCGAGAGTGCCCCACCGCTCGACGCGGTGACTCTCGCGGCCCTGATCAGCCGGGAGACACACGGGCGAACCGACGGCACCGACGCGGACCCGTACGGCGCCGCCGCCGACGACGGTGACCTCGTCGCACGCGTGGCCGACTCCCTCCGCCGCACCGTCACCTTCATCAGCGACCGGCGCGCACGTCCCGCCGACGGCCCCGATCGCTTCCTCGCCGCCGAACAGGCACTGCTGCTCGGACACCCTTTCCACCCGACCCCGAAGAGCCGCGAGGGCCTGACCGACTCCGAAGCCCTCCTCTACTCACCCGAACTGCGCGGCTCCTTCCCCCTGCACTGGATCGCTGTCGCCCCCTCGCTGCTCGCGACCGACTCGGCCTGGACCGAAAGCGGCCGACCCGTGCCGGCCCACCGGCTGACGGCGCGGCTCGCCGGCCCGGGTCTGCCCCTGCCCGACGGATACGCCGCCCTGCCCGTGCACCCCTGGCAGTGGCGCGAGGTCCGGCACCGCGACACGACCGCGACCCTCCTCGACGCCGGGCTGCTCAGGCCACTCGGCACCCAAGGCTCCCCATGGCACCCCACCTCCTCCGTACGGACCGTCCACCAGTCCGGCTCCGCCGCCATGCTCAAGCTGTCCCTCGGCCTGCGGATCACCAACTCCCGACGCGAGAACCTCCGCAAGGAACTCCACCGCGGCGTCGAGGTGCACCGATTGCTGCGCGGCGGCCTGTCCCGGCAATGGCAGGCCGCGCACCCGGGCTTCGACATCGTCCGCGACCCGGCATGGCTGGCCGTCGACGACCCGCACGGCAGGCCCGTGCCCGGGCTCGACGTGATGATCCGGCACAACCCGTTCACCCCGTCCGACGACGTCTCCTGCGTCGCCGGACTCGTCTCACCCCGGCCCGGCGCACACCCGGCCACCGGCGGCGATCGTCCACGGACCGGCATGCGGCCCCTCCGCTCCCGGCTGGCCCTTGTCGTCACGCGGCTCGCCGAGCGCACGGGCCGGCCCCGGGGCGCCGTCGCCGCCGAGTGGTTCCTGCGCTACCTGGAGCAGGTCGTCCGGCCCGTCCTGTGGCTGGACAGCGAGGCGGGCATCGCCCTCGAAGCCCACCAGCAGAACACTCTGCTCCTCCTGGACGGTGACGGCTGGCCCGCGGGTGGCCGCTACCGCGACAACCAGGGCTACTACTTCCGCGAGTCCCGGCGTGCCGAACTCGACGCGCGTCTGCCCGGGATCGGCGTGCACAGCGACACCTTCGTCTCCGACGAGGTCACGAACGAACGCTTCGCGTACTACCTCGCCATCAACAACGTGCTCGGCCTCATCGGTGCGTTCGGATCCCAGCACCTGTCGGACGAACACCTGCTGCTCGCCGCTTTCCGCCGGTTCCTCGGCGACGTCGCCTCCGGCCCCGCCCCGCTGCGAACCGCCCTGCCCGCCCTCCTGCTCGACTCGCCCGTCCTGCGCTGCAAGGCCAACCTGCTGACCCGGCTGCACGGCCTCGACGAGCTGGTCGGCCCGGTCGACACCCAGTCCGTCTACGTCACCATCGCCAACCCCCTTCACTCCTGAACCGACAGCAAGACACCACCGATTTCATCCACCTCCGAGGAACATGACCCACCCCATCTCCTGAGAGGAGCGCGCCGTGCCTCCCATCGACGCGAGCACCGACGCCGTCCCCGTCCCGGTCCACCATCCGGACTGCGCGGATCCGGGCGGCGACAGCGAGGACACACTGGAGCTGCGGCTGCCCGACGAACTCGTCGCTCTCTTCACCGCGGAGACGGCCGGCACCGCACCCCGCGACGGATGCGCACCTGCCGACGGGCACGCACTCGGCGGCTCCAAGGAGACCGGCGCGCCGTCCCCGCCCGCCGACGCCCTGCTCGATGGAGTCGGAGGCTGGGGCCCGGCCTCCACACCCGTAGGCATGTTCCAGCTGGCCAGGGTCCGTGTCGAGCGTGACCTGCCGCTCATCAGCCGCTGGATGAACGACCCCGCAGTCTCCGCCTTCTGGGAGCTGGCCGGTTCCCCGGCGCGGACCGAGGAACACCTGCGCGCCCAACTGGACGGTGACGGACGCAGCGTCCCGTGCGTCGGCATGCTGGACGGCACCCCGATGAGCTACTGGGAGGTGTACCGGGCCGACCTGGACCCCCTGGCCCGCCACTACCCGGCCCGTCCGCACGACACCGGGATCCACCTCCTCATCGGCGCGGTCGCCGACCGTGGGCGGGGCCTCGGCTCGGCCCTGCTCAGATCGGTCGCCGACCTGATCCTGGACCACCGCCCGGCCTGCGCTCGCGTCGTCGCGGAACCCGACCTTCGCAACACCCCCTCCGTGGCCGCTTTCCTGAGCGCCGGTTTCCGGTTCGGCGCCGAGGTCGACCTACCCGCCAAGCGGGCCGCCCTCATGCTCCGGGACCGGACCCTGCGCCATCTGATGTAGCACTGCGTGATGACGCCGTCACAGATGGAACGAAGCCCGAGCCGACCCGGTTCCCAGCCGGCCGGACGAATTGGAAATTTCTTGATCCCGTCCCGCGCCTCCGCGTTCCCACCCCCGGTTCCGGACTTGATCGCCCGATTGTCAGCGCCGGGCCGTAGGGTTGACGCGCTATGACGAAGCCCTCTCTCCCCGAACTCCTGCACGCGGCTGTCGAAGCCGTCGGCGGCACGGAGCGCCCCGGCCAGGTCACCATGGCCGAAGCGGTCGCCGAGGCGATCGACGACGGATCCCACCTGCTGGTCCAGGCCGGCACCGGCACCGGCAAGTCGCTGGGCTACCTCGTGCCGGCGCTCGCGCACGGGGAGCGCGTCGTCGTGGCGACCGCCACCCTGGCCCTGCAGCGCCAGCTCGTGGAGCGCGACCTGCCGCGCACGGTGGAGGCGCTGCATCCGCTGCTGCGCCGCCGCCCGGACTTCGCCATGCTCAAGGGCCGGTCGAACTACCTGTGCCTGCACCGTCTGCACGAGGGCATGCCGCAGGACGAGGAGGAGGGTCTCTTCGACCAGTTCGAGGCCGCCGCACCGACCAGCAAGCTGGGCCAGGACCTGCTGAGGCTGCGTGACTGGACGGACGAGACGGAGACGGGCGACCGGGACGACCTCACACCCGGCGTCTCCGACCGCGCCTGGTCCCAGGTGTCGGTGTCCTCCCGGGAGTGCCTGGGTGCCTCGAAGTGCGCGTACGGCGCCGAGTGCTTCGCCGAGATGGCCCGCGAACGGGCCAAGCTCGCCGAGGTCGTCGTCACCAACCACGCTCTGCTCGCCATCGACGCGATCGAGGGCGCGCCGGTGCTTCCGCAGCACGAGGTGCTGATCGTGGACGAGGCGCACGAACTGGTCTCGCGCGTCACCGGTGTCGCCACGGGCGAGCTCACGCCCGGCCAGGTCAACCGCGCGGTGCGCCGCGCCGCCAAGCTGGTCAACGAGAAGGCCGCCGACCAGCTGCAGACCGCTGCCGAGGGCTTCGAGCGGTTGATGGAGCTCGCTTTGCCCGGCCGTCTCGAGGAGATCCCGGAGGACCTCGGGTACGCCCTCATGGCCCTTCGGGACGCTGCGCGCACGGTCATCTCGGCGATCGGTACGACCCGCGACAAGTCGGTCCAGGACGAGGACGCGGTCCGCAAGCAGGCCCTCGCCTCTGTGGAGACGGTGCACGACGTGGCCGAGCGCGTCGTCAACGGCTCCGAGTGGGATGTCGTCTGGTACGAGCGGCACGACCGTTTCGGTGCCTCCCTGCGTGTCGCCCCCATGTCCGTCTCCGGCCTCCTGCGGGAGAAGCTGTTCGCGGATCGCTCCGTCGTCCTCACCTCCGCGACGCTCAAGCTCGGCGGTGACTTCAACGGTGTGGGCGCCTCCGTGGGGCTTGCTCCCGAGGGCACGGAGGGCGACGACATCCCGCAGTGGAAGGGTGTCGACGTCGGCTCGCCCTTCGACTACCGCAAGCAGGGCATCCTGTACGTCGCCAAGCACCTGGCACGTCCCGCGCGGGACGGCGACCGGGTCGACATGCTCGACGAGCTGACCGAGCTCATCGAGGCCGCCGGTGGCCGCACGCTCGGCCTGTTCTCCTCGATGCGTGCCGCCCAGCTTGCCGCCGAGGAGCTCCGTTCCCGCATCCCCGGGTTTCCGATCCTGCTCCAGGGAGAGGAGACCCTCGGCGAACTGATCAAGAACTTCGCGGCGGACCCGAAAACGTGTCTCTTCGGCACGCTGTCGCTGTGGCAGGGCGTCGATGTCCCCGGCCCCAGCTGTCAGCTGGTCGTCATGGACAAGATCCCGTTCCCGCGCCCCGACGACCCGTTGATGAGCGCCCGCCAGAAGGCGGTGGAGGATGCCGGCGGCAACGGCTTCATGGCGGTCGCCGCCACCCACGCCGCGCTCCTCATGGCCCAGGGTGCCGGCCGTCTCGTACGGGCGTCGGAGGACCGGGGTGTGGTGGCCGTACTGGACCAGCGGCTGGCCACCGCACGGTACGGCGGCTATCTCAAGGCATCCCTGCCGGACTTCTGGTACACCACGGACCGCAATCAGGTCCGGAAGTCCCTGGCCGCCATCGATGCGGCGGCGAAGCAGGCGGAAGCGAGCTGATCAACCGTGGCCCGTCCGCCTGCCGGGACGGGCCACCACGACGCAAGCCCTGACGCGAGCACCGGGCCTCCGGCCCGCCCAGCACCGGGCCCCCGAGGTCCGCACAGTACAGGGCCCCGGAACCGGCGCAGGGGTTCCGGGGCCCGGTCAGTGGACGAGCCGCCTCCGGCCGTCCGCCGCAGCCGTCACACGCGCCGCAGCACCGCGACGACCTTGCCCAGGATGGTGGCGTCGTCGCCGGGGATCGGCTCGTAGGCCGAGTTGTGGGGCAGGAGCCAGACATGGCCGTCCTCGCGCTTGAAGCGCTTGACGGTGGCCTCGCCGTCGAGCATGGCCGCCACGATGTCGCCGTTCTCGGCGACCGGCTGGCGGCGGACGGTGACCCAGTCGCCGTCGCAGATCGCGGCCTCGATCATGGAGTCGCCGACGACCTTGAGGACGAAGAGTTCGCCGTCACCGACCAGCTGTCGGGGGAGCGGGAAGACGTCCTCGACCGACTCCTCGGCGAGGATCGGGCCACCGGCGGCGATACGGCCGACCAGTGGGACGTACGACGCGGCCGGCTTGCCCGCGGTGTCGGTGGGCTGCACCGTCACCGCCTGGTCGGAGCCGCGCACCTCGTACGCGCGCGGGCGGTGCGGGTCACGGCGCAGGAAGCCCTTGCGCTCCAGCGCCATCAACTGGTGCGCGACCGAGGATGTGCTGGAGAGACCGACGGCCTGGCCGATCTCCCGCATCGACGGCGGGTAGCCCCGCCGCTGTACGGAATCCCTGATGACCTCGATCACCCGGCGTTGCCGGTCGGTGAGTCCGGAGCTGTCCGCCCGGATGCCTGGAGGTCGGCCCGGCAGGGAGCGCTTGTGTCCCTCGGGATTCGTGGCTTCGTTCATCGCGTGCACCGGCTCGAGTCGGCCCTGGGAGCGGTCCTGGGCGGTGATGGTGGCACTGTCTGCGGTGGTGGTCACGTCGGCCCCTCTCGATGGTCTCCCTGCTGGACAACGGTAGTTGCTTTCGAAAGGTTGCGCCAAACACACGTTCGAGTGAAAAAACGCGATTCACCTGACGCGATCACTTGTGCAGGTGTATGGCCAACGCGGCACCTGGCGGACAAAAAGGCTCATTGCGGTACTCTTCACCGCCGGGGTGGCGACCTCGTGGGTCGCGTCCCCAGTCTGCCATCCGGAAGCTCGTCAACCGGGTAGCGGACTCCTTCTGCGCCGGAGTCCTACGCGTCCTCCGTGCCGCGCCCACGGTATCTCCGTATCCGCCCCCGCGACACGTCTGCGACACGCGCGCGTGTCGGTGTATGGGCCAAGCCCTACATGTAGTGGTTGGATCGCTACAGCTACCCACAAGTTGTGGTCCCCGGGGTCGGTGGTGCTCCTGTGATCCCCTATGCTGGTGGCTGCTTCGAGGGCCCGTGAGGCCTCTTGGGGCTGTTCAGTCTGCTGTGAGGAGGGTTGGAGATCATGCACTGCCCCTTCTGCAGGCACCCCGACAGCCGCGTGGTCGACAGTCGCACGACCGACGACGGCACGTCGATCCGCCGGCGCCGCCAGTGCCCTGACTGCTCCCGTCGTTTCACGACCGTGGAGACGTGCTCGCTCATGGTGGTCAAGCGGTCCGGAGTCACCGAGCCTTTCAGCCGTACCAAGGTCATCAACGGTGTGCGCAAGGCATGCCAGGGGCGGCCTGTCACCGAGGACGCACTCGCCCTGCTCGGCCAGCGGGTCGAGGAGGCGGTGCGGGCCACCGGAAGCGCCGAGCTGACCACCCACGACGTGGGGCTGGCCATACTCGGCCCGTTGCAGGAGCTCGACCTCGTCGCTTATCTGCGATTCGCCTCCGTCTACCGGGCATTCGACTCGCTCGAGGACTTCGAGGCCGCCATCGCGGAGCTCAGGGAGGCGCCACGAGGCCCCGCCGCGGACGACGAAGACGCGGGAGCGGGGAGCAAGGAAGACGATCGCGGGCGCGGAGGGACCTCCCAGGTCCCCGTGCCCGCCCACGCCGCCGACTGACCAGCAGGCCGGAACGGGTCGGAGACACCGGTTCCGGCAGGACGGCGGCGACCACAGACCTGTTGCGGGCGACGCGTGAGGGCGTCCGCAACACACGACAGAACACCGTGCCACGGGAACATCGTGGCATTTCAGGGCGTTTTTGCCCGTACAGGGAGGCGGCATGACAGAGACGGCGAGCGGTCCGGCACGAGGTTCCCGATCAAAGGGCGCCAAGGCCACCAAGGGCCTGCGTATCGAGCGCATCCACACCACCCCCGGCGTACACCCGTACGACGAGGTGAGCTGGGAGCGCCGTGACGTCGTCATGACCAACTGGCGCGACGGCTCGGTCAATTTCGAGCAGCGTGGCGTCGAGTTCCCGGACTTCTGGTCCGTGAACGCGGTCAACATCGTCACCAGCAAGTACTTCCGCGGTGCCGTGGGCACCCCGCAGCGTGAGGTCAGCCTCAAGCAGCTGATCGACCGCATCGTGAAGACGTACCGGAAGGCCGGTGAGGACCACAAGTACTTCGCCTCGCCCGCCGACGCCGAGATCTTCGAGCACGAGCTGGCGTACGCCCTCCTGCACCAGATCTTCAGCTTCAACAGCCCCGTCTGGTTCAACGTCGGCACCCCGCAGCCCCAGCAGGTGTCCGCCTGCTTCATCCTGTCCGTCGACGACTCCATGGAGTCGATCCTCGACTGGTACAAGGAAGAGGGCATGATCTTCAAGGGCGGCTCCGGTGCCGGCCTGAACCTCTCCCGCATCCGCTCCTCCAAGGAACTGCTGTCCTCCGGCGGCAACGCCTCCGGCCCGGTCTCCTTCATGCGCGGCGCCGACGCCTCCGCCGGCACCATCAAGTCCGGTGGCGCCACCCGCCGGGCCGCCAAGATGGTCATCCTGGACGTCGACCACCCCGACGTCGAGGACTTCATCGAGACCAAGGTCAAGGAAGAGGAGAAGATCCGCGCCCTGCGCGACGCGGGCTTCGACATGGACCTCGGTGGCGACGACATCACCTCCGTCCAGTACCAGAACGCCAACAACTCGGTCCGTGTGAACGACGAGTTCATGAAGGCGGTCGAGCGGGGCGGCAAGTTCGGCCTCCGCGCGCGGATGACGGGCGAGGTCATCGAGGAGGTCGACGCCAAGTCCCTCTTCCGCAAGATGGCTGAGGCCGCCTGGGCCTGCGCCGACCCGGGCATCCAGTACGACGACACGATCAACCACTGGCACACCTGCCCGGAGTCCGGCCGTATCAACGGCTCGAACCCCTGCAGCGAGTACATGCACCTGGACAACACGTCCTGCAACCTCGCCTCGCTGAACCTGATGAAGTTCCTCAAGGACGACGGCAAGGGCAACCAGTCCTTCGAGGTCGAGCGCTTCGCCAAGGTCGTCGAGCTCGTCATCACGGCGATGGACATCTCCATCTGCTTCGCCGACTTCCCGACCCAGAAGATCGGCGAGAACACGCGCGCGTTCCGCCAGCTCGGCATCGGCTACGCCAACCTCGGCGCCCTGCTGATGGCCACCGGCCACGCCTACGACTCCGACGGCGGCCGCGCGCTGGCCGGTGCGGTCACCTCCCTCATGAACGCCACCGCGTACAAGCGCTCCGCCGAACTCGCCGCGGTCGTCGGTCCGTACGACGGCTACGCCCGCAACGCCGACGCCCACAAGCGCGTCATGAAGCAGCACGCCGACGCCAACACCGTGGCCGTCCGCATGGACGACCTGGACACCCCGGTCTGGGCCGCGGCCACGGAGGCCTGGCAGGACGTCCTGCGCATCGGCGAGCAGAACGGTTTCCGTAACTCCCAGGCGTCCGTCATCGCCCCGACCGGCACCATCGGTCTCGCGATGTCCTGCGACACCACCGGCCTCGAGCCCGACCTCGCCCTGGTCAAGTTCAAGAAGCTGGTCGGCGGCGGCTCGATGCAGATCGTCAACGGCACCGTCCCGCAGGCCCTGCGCCGCCTGGGCTACCAGGAGGAGCAGATCGAGGCGATCGTCGCCCACATCGCCGAGCACGGCAACGTGATCGACGCCCCCGGCCTCAAGTCCGAGCACTACGAGGTGTTCGACTGCGCCATGGGCGAGCGTTCCATCTCCGCGATGGGCCACGTCCGCATGATGGCCGCGATCCAGCCCTGGATCTCCGGCGCGCTCTCCAAGACGGTCAACCTGCCGGAGACGGCGACCGTCGAGGACGTCGAAGAGGTCTACTTCGAGGCATGGAAGATGGGTATCAAGGCCCTCGCCATCTACCGCGACAACTGCAAGGTCGGCCAGCCGCTCTCCGCCAAGACCAAGGAGAAGGAGAAGTCCGCGACCGACGCTGTCACGGAGAAGGCCGAGGCGGTCATCCGCGAGGCGGTCGAGAAGGTCGTCGAGTACCGCCCGGTCCGCAAGCGCCTCCCCAAGGGACGTCCCGGTATCACCACCTCCTTCACTGTCGGCGGCGCCGAGGGCTACATGACCGCCAACTCCTACCCGGACGACGGTCTCGGCGAGGTCTTCCTGAAGATGTCCAAGCAGGGATCGACCCTCGCCGGCATGATGGACGCCTTCTCCATCGCCGTCTCGGTCGGCCTCCAGTACGGAGTGCCGCTGGAGACGTACGTCTCGAAGTTCACCAACATGCGCTTCGAGCCGGCCGGCATGACGGACGACCCGGACGTGCGGATGGCCCAGTCGATCGTCGACTACATCTTCCGCCGCCTGGCGTTGGACTTCCTGCCCTTCGAGACCCGCTCCGCGCTCGGCATCCACTCCGCCGAGGAGCGCCAGCGGCACCTCGAGACGGGCTCCTACGAGCCCACCGAGGACGAGGTCGACGTCGAGGGCCTGGCTCAGTCGGCGCCGCGCGCCCAGGAGCTGAAGGCCGTCGCCACCCCGAAGACCGAGTCCGAGGCGGCCAAGCCCGCCCCGCAGCAGGCGCACACCAGCGCCGAGCTGGTGGAGATGCAGCTGGGCATCCAGGCCGACGCCCCGCTGTGCTTCTCCTGCGGCACCAAGATGCAGCGGGCCGGTTCCTGCTACATCTGCGAGGGCTGCGGCTCGACCAGCGGCTGCAGCTGATGACAGGCATCGCCTGAGGTAAGGGGCGCCGGCCATAGGCCGGCGCCCCTTACCGTCACATCCGGCCCATGGATCTGGTGAAGGTCGCCGGGTCGTCTTCGAAGCCGTGCACGCCCGGGTGGAAGTTCCAGCCGCCGGACTCGTCGCGCACGAACTCCGCGACCGTCGCCGCCGTCGCCCCGAGCACCGAGCCGAAGTCGTCCTCGGCGAGCACGTTGTAACCCTCCCGGATGCGCACCGCGGGGTTCAGAACGCCGACGAAGGTCCGGTCCACGATGCGCTGCTGGATGACGACACCGACCACCACGCGCGCGTACCGGGTGTCGATCCGGTCGAGCTCAAGGGTCATGACCTCGTCCCAGCCGAAGCCCTTGCCGTCCGTGCTGTCCCGGTTGAGGAAGATGGTGCCGTCGGGGGAGCGGCTGTCGAAGTGCACCACATACGCAGGAGCACCGTGCGGGTCACCCGCGAGGAACGGCGCGGCGACGATGTCCAGATCGGTGGGTGGCTGCCCCACCGGGCTCGGGTCCCACTTCAGTGCCACCTCGGCCTTGCGGATCCCCTTGCTGAAGCCGGTCACCGGTGTCCCCTTCCCCCTAGAGGCTTCACTGCCTCAACTGCTGAACAGCGACAGGTCGTTGTCCATCGTGCCATGGGCGCGGGGGCGCGTGCGCGGGCGATCTTCGCCGGAGCGTGACCGACGCCACGCCCCGTGGCCTTACCATGGCGCGGTGCTGGTCAAGTGGATTCGCTGCACCGTGGTGGACCGCCGCGGCTTCGAGCGGGGGCAGCGAAAGTGGGCGGGGCTTCTGGGGGAGCCGGGATTTCGGGGGCAGGGGGGAGGGTGGAGCCGACAGCGGCCCGGGGTGGCGCACACCTTCGCCTTCTGGGAGAGCCGTGCCTTCTACGACTCCTTCATGGCCCGCTCCCACGACCGGCTGGCGGCGTCGCAATCGGGCACCTTCAAGGACATCCAGGTCAAGCTGTTCGAGTACCGCTTCGACGTGAAGACCGGCTTCGAACCACGGTTCACGGACACCGACCTGATCCGCGTGGCCCTCTGCCGTGTCCACGAGGAGCGCGTCGAGCACTTCACGCTGATGCAGGAGAAGGTCTGGAACCCCGCGATGGCCGGCTCACCCGGCATGATCCGTGGCATGTTCGGTGAGGCTCCGGGGCAGGAGTTCCTGGTGTTGTCCATGTGGCGATCGGCGGCCGAACACGGCAAGTACCGCACCGAGCGTGTGGAACGCCTCGCCCTGCGCGCACAGACCGAGGCGGACATCGCCGCACTCACCGGCGACATCGTGGAACTGGAGCCGAGCTGGACGGTTTGACACCCGCAGCCCCGAGCCGAGTGTGCTTGTGTGGTCCGTGACGCGGGATTCATGTGACCTATGCCGTATGGAGCCCGTACGAGTGCTCGACCGGCTCTCATTCGATCTAGGGTTCTGGCATGGCACGACCACGGCGCATCGTTCTTGTCCGACACGGGGAGTCAACGGGCAATGTTGATGACTCCGTGTACGAGCGGGAGCCCGACCACGCCCTCGCGCTCACCGAGCGGGGCCGGCAGCAGGCGGAAGAGACCGGGAAAACAATCCGCGAGGTGTTCGGACGCGAACGCGTGAGCGTGTACGTGTCCCCATATCGGCGTACCCACGAGACTCTGAGCGCCTTCCACCTCGACCCGGACCTCATACGTGTGCGCGAGGAGCCCCGGCTACGCGAGCAGGACTGGGGAAACTGGCAGGACCGCGACGACGTACGCCTCCAGAAGGCATACCGGGACGCCTACGGGCACTTCTTCTTCCGCTTCCCGCAGGGCGAGTCCGGTGCCGACGTGTACGACCGGGTCGGCGGCTTCCTGGAGAGCCTGTTCCGCAGCTTCGAGGCCCCAGACCATCCGCCGAACGTGCTCCTGGTGACCCATGGCCTGGCCATGCGCCTCTTCTGCATGCGCTGGTTCCACTGGCCGGTCGCGGAGTTCGAGGCACTGTCCAACCCCGGGAACGCCGAGATGCGCATGCTCGTTCTCGGGGACGACGGCAAGTACGCCCTCGACCGGCCCTTCGAGCGGTGGCGGGAACCGATGCCGTACTGGATCAACGGCTAGAGTGACAGGGCGATGACCGCTGACTCCTCTCCCCTCGACCGCCTGGCGCGCGCCCTGGCCAGCCTGCGCGGGCTCGCCGTGGGGGACGCGCTGGGCTCACAGTTCTTCGTTCCGGCGCACTATCCCCTGCTCAAACGCCGCGAGCTGCCCGCCGGTCCGTGGCAGTGGACCGACGACACGGAAATGGCCTGCTCGGTGGTCGCCGTGCTGGCCGCCCATCACCGCATCGACCAGGACGCCCTGGCCCATTCCTTCGCCCACCACCACGACTTCGACCGGGGCTACGGCCCGGCGGTCAACCGATTGCTGCGTCTCGTCCGGGAGGGCGAGGACTGGCGAGAGCTGGCCGCCGCGCTCTTCAAGGGACAGGGCTCCTGGGGCAATGGCGCTGCGATGCGGATCGCGCCCCTCGGCGCCTGGTACGCGGACGACCCCGAGCAGGCCACTCACCAGGCGGAGATCTCCGCGTATCCCACGCACCAGCACCGCGAGGCCGTCGTCGGCGCGATGGCCGTCGCCGCGGCCGCAGCCCTGGTCGCGGCCCCCGGTGGTCCGCCGAGCCCGGAAGCACTTCTCGACTCGGTCGTCGCCCTCGTCCCGAAGAGCGCCGTCGGTGCGGGCCTGCGCCGCGCCCGCGACATGCTCGACTACGGCGACGCCGGCACCGTCGCCGCGGTGCTGGGCTGCGGTCGGCGTACCAGCGCCCATGACACAGTCCCCTTCGCCCTCTGGTCGGCCGCCCGGTCCCTCGGTGACTACGAGGTGGCGTTCTGGACCACCGCGCAGGTCGGCGGTGACGTGGACACCACCTGCGCCATCGTCGGAGGTGTGCTGGCGGCAGGTAGGGCGGGGACTCCGCCTGCCGAGTGGGTGCAGCGGACGGAGTCGCTGCCGGACTGGGCGCCGGTGACCGGGTGACATCCGTGGGTGCCTGAACGCGGTTCGCCCGGCGCCCGTGCGGAAACTCTGCGTGCCCGATGGGAACTGTGCGTGATCGTTGCGCGTTGTCCGGACAGTTGCCGTGCGACGGCAGAAGGCGCGCGGTCATCGAGCCGCTCGGGCAGCAGGAGGTGGGGGCGTGGCATACGTGTTTGTGATGGCACTTTTCATGCCTCTCCTCCGTGCCTGCTTGCCGGTCTGTCGGGCCGGCCGTCCGCGGCCTCGCGCGGACCCGGCCGGGTCAGCCGATGCCCGGGCCCGCGCTGCCGGCGAGGGCCTCGAGGTCGCTCTTGCGCACCTTGATCACCAGACCGGCGGTGGCCAGCGCCAGTACGGCCATCGCGGCAGCGGGGACGAACGCGGTCGAGATGCCATGGGCCAGCACCTCGTGTCCCCAAGGGGCGGGCAGCTGATGCGTCTTGGCGAACTCGGCCTGCTGCTGGGAGGTGCTGTCGGCGAGGAACTTCGGCAGCTGTTTCTTCGCCTCGTCCTTGCTGGCGGACCCGAACACCGTGGTCAGGATCGACAACCCCAGCGAACCGCCCACCTGCTGTGTGGCGTTGAGCAGCCCCGACGCGGCGCCGGCCTCGTGCTGGGCGACGCCGGAGACCGCCGTGACCGTCACCGTCACGAAGTTCAGGCCCATGCCGAAGCCGAACACCAGCATCGGCCCCAGTACCCCAGCGAGGTAGGAGCTGTCGGGGCTGATGAAGGCCTGCCAGACGAGCCCGATCGCCACGAGCGTCGAGCCCACCGTCATGAACGGCTTGGGGCCGAGGACGGGCAGGAAACGCTGCGACAGCCCCGCGCCGACGGCGATGGCGACCGTCACGGGCAGGAAGGCCACACCGGCCTTGATCGGGCTGTAGCCCAGTACGTTCTGGACGAACAGGACGATGTAGAAGAACATGCCGAACATCGCCGCGGCCAGGCTCAACATGATCACGTACGTGCCCGACCGGTTGCGGTCGGCGAACATCTTCAGCGGGGTGATCGGCTCCTTGGCCCGCCTCTCGGTGAAGGCGAAGGCCAGCAGCAGGACCACCGCGGCGCCGAAGGACCCGAGGGTCAGACCGTCGCGCCAGCCCTCCTCGGACGCCCGGATGAAACCGTAGACGAGCGTCGCCATGCCTGCCGTGGAGGTCAGCGCCCCGGCGATGTCGAAGCGCCCGGGGTGCCGTTCGGACTCGCTGATGTAGAGCGGTGCCAGGAAGGCGATCAGTACTCCGATCGGCACGTTGACGAAGAGCACCCAGCGCCAGTCGAGCCACTCGGTGAGCATGCCGCCCGCCAGCAGGCCGATGGCCCCGCCACCCGCGGAGACCGCGGCGAACACGCCGAACGCGCGGTTCCGCTCCGGACCTTCGGGGAACGTGGTGGTGATGAGCGCCAGCGAGGTGGGCGACGCGATCGCGCCGCCCATGCCCTGCAGTGCCCGTGCCGCGAGCAGCTGCCAGGGTTCCTGCGCGAGACCGCCGAGCAGCGACGCGAAGGTGAACAGCAGGATTCCGGTCATGAACACCCGACGGCGGCCGAGGATGTCACCGGCACGCGCGCCGAGCAGCAGCAGGCCACCGAAGGTGAGCGTGTAGGCGCTGACCACCCATGTGAGGTCCGTGGTGCTGAACTTGAGCGCGTCTTGAATGTGCGGAAGCGCGATGTTCACAATCGTCGCGTCGAGTACCACCATGAGTTGGCAGGCTGCGATGACGGTGAGTGCGATGCCGGGATGCCCCTCCCGGCGGGCCGCTTTGGGCTTGTCGTCCTGAATCAGTTGAGAGGTTGTCACCTTCGGTCCCCCACAAAGCCGTTAGTGAACGCTCGCGTTCACTGTCGCGTCAACGGTAGTGAGTCCCCGATAGAGAACGCAAGCGTTCACTTAACGTGCCGTCGCGGTGCGTCCCCCTTGCTGCCGCGCGGCGCCTGCCCTGCTACCTGAATCCCCGCTCCCCGCTCCCTGGAGAAACTCGGATGGTTACCTCGCGCTGGACGGCCGCTCCCGCCCGGCCGGCCGCCCCCCGTCGGCGCGGCGCCGTACTCGAACGTGCGATCTTGGACGCCGCACTGGAGCAGCTCAGTACGGTCGGCTGGAACGGCCTCACGATGGAGGGTGTCGCCGCCGGAGCACAGACCGGCAAGGCGGCGGTGTACCGCCGCTGGCCGTCCAAGGAGGACCTCGTCGTGGACGCGCTGCAGGCCGGACTGCCGCGCCTCGAGGAGGCGCCCGATCTGGGCAGTGTTCGCGAGGACCTGCTCGCGCTCTGCCTCCAGGCCCGCCGGGCCATGTTCTCCCGCCCTGGGTTCGCGCTGCGCGCCGTGATTCACGAATGCGATCCCATACAGGCAGAACGCTTCCACAGTGTGATCTTCAACGGTGTCGTCGAGCCGACTGTCAGGCTGCTGCGTGACGTCATCACTCGTGGAATAGAGCGAGGAGAGGTGCGGCTCGATGCGGCGAACAGCTATGTCTTCGACGCCATTCCGGCGATGATGATGTACCGATCAAAGGTTGGCGGCAGCGAATGGAGTGACCGGGATCTGGAGGAGCTGATCGACGAGTTGATGCTTCCGCTGCTGCGGCCGAACAGCCCCTGAGCGCCGGCCGCATCGGTCTCGGCCACGGTTGGGCAACCAGGGTGTCGCGCGGCGATCTCGGCGGCGTAGGCTAAGGGCGCCATGCCGTACGAACCACCTACTCACACCGTCGAGCGCTCGCTCCGAGCCACGACCGGAGTCAAGGTCATTGCCGGTGTCGACGAGGTGGGGCGCGGCGCCTGGGCCGGGCCCGTGACCGTCTGCGCGGCGATCACCGGCCTTCGCCGCCCGCCGCTGGGCCTCACCGACTCCAAGCTGCTGACCGTCAAGCGGCGCTCGGAGCTCGCCGTGGTGCTGCGTCAGTGGGTGACGGCCTACTCCCTGGGACATGCCTCACCGGAAGAGATCGACGATCTCGGGATGACGGCCGCGCTGCGGCTCGCTGCGGGCCGCGCCCTGGAAGCCCTGCCCGTCCGACCCGAAGCCGTCATCCTCGACGGGAAGCACGACTATCTCGGCGCGCCCTGGAGGGTGCGCACGGTGATCAAGGGTGACCGGTCGTGCGTGGCTGTCGCGGCGGCTTCGGTGATCGCCAAGGTTCAGCGCGACAAAATGATGGCCGAACTGGGTATCGACCATGCAGACTTCGGTTTTGCGGACAACGCCGGGTATCCGTCACCCGTGCACAAGGCCGCACTGGAGGAGCGAGGCCCCACCCCGCACCACCGGTTGTCGTGGGCGTATCTTGATGCGCTGCCCCAGTGGCGGCACCTCAAGAAGGTCCGCAGCTGGGCGGATGGAAGCGTTCCGGAAATCGAGGGTCAGCTCGGCTTCGATTTCTGACCTTTCCGCTCGCACTGATGTACCACCCGGTCACGCGAGCCGCACCAACGTTTGATAAAAATCAGCTCATGCCTCTCATTCCCGAGGAGCCTCAGATTCACGAGAGTGCCCAGGGTCCCCGCGTCACCCCGGCCAGTGGCCGTACCGCGCCGACCCCCCGTCCCGTACCCGGCCCCCGCCCCGCGGCTCCGTCGCGTCCCGGTCGTCCGGGCCCTCTGCGGCCCGCGCCGCCGGTGCAACGCACGCCGCGTGACACGGCCACTGCCAAGCCTGGCCCGTCGGGCCCGGCCGCTGCCGCCGCCACCGCGACGGCCACCCCGCAGATCCAGCTGATCCCCGCCTCCGCCGAGGGTGCCCTCGACGCCGCCGAGGAAGCAGTGGACCTGCTCCTGGAATCGGGTCGTGCCCCCGGCGAGGTGCTGGTGATCACCACCGGCGAATCGCACCCGTGGGCCGCCCACGAGTTGACCTTCGGCGAAGCCTCCTACTGGGCGCAGCATGACGCGGGCGACGACGTCTTCTACACCGACGCCGCCATCGCCTCCCGCGCCGCGTCCCGCCCTGTGGTCGTCGTCGCTGTCAACGGCGGTTCCGACGGTGCCGCCGCCGCCCTGCCGCTGGCCCACGCGCGGGCAGGCGCCCTGCTGATCGTCTGCGGCGACCCGCAGCAGATCAACTCGGTGCTGGGCGCGGGCGTCTGATCCACGTCCGGCCCGTCCGGGGGCACCGTACGTGACCCCGGTGCCGCTGCGGCGGCACGTGCACGGTGCGGCCTTCGGGATGCCCGCGTGACGGGCGGGCGGCGGCGGCGCTCCCCGCGCGGCACGGCGCGGGGACATCGCGCGCGGGGTTTGCGTGCGCTGTCCGACGATGCCGTGGCCGTCGTATGCCACCGCAGAGCGACCGTCGCCGCAGTGCGGCGTCGCCGTCGTACGTCACCCCCTGGCGTCGTACCGGAAAAGTGCCTGGCCGACAGGCGACTGCCGTGCGTCGCGGGGGTGCCGTAACGGCTCCTGTGCCCGTGCGGGCCCTGCTCAGCGGGCCGCCGCGCGCCGAAGGACCTCCGAGACGGCGCCGCCGGTACGGGGCAGCGGGGGCGAAGCGTCCGAGGCGGCGAGCGACTCCGGTGCCGAGTCCGCGTTCGGGCGGCGGCCACCGCGGCCTTCGCCGAGGACCTGCCAGCCGTCCCGGGTCAGCGTGATGTACGCCCCGCAGCGCAGCCCGTGCAGGGTGCACGCGTCACGCAGGCCCCACATCCACGCTCCGTCCTCCTCCGTCCAACGCGCGTCCCCCGCGCGGCAGTAGAGCAGCACGGCGGTGCGGACCGGGGTGCGGCGCCGCAGGTCGTGCGGAATGACCCGGCGCAGCTGTGCCAGCAGTGCGTTGCGGAACATCCAGCCGTCGGCCGGGGCCGTGCGGCGGGTGAACGAGGCGCTGGCGCACAACCGGTCCTCCGGGTCCAGGACGGCCACGATCGCGGTGGCCGGCTTGGGGAGGTGCCGGGCGTGCAGCCCGCTGACCACCTCGCGGGGGTTGCGCAGCAGCGGGATTCCGGCGGCGGCCCATTCCGCCGGCTCGAGCAGACGACTGGCGGACGCGGCGGACGCGGACGTCGACAGCGATGCCGCCGAGGACGGAGCGAATCCGAAGGTCACGTTCCTCCCTTCGGCTACGCGCCCACACTGGGGGCGAGGTCGGATGTCAGGGGAGCGCGCACCGCAACAGGACCCAGTCGGATCACGGACGAGCCGTGCGGGGAGCGGACTTCAATTCTTCCTGTCGAACTTGGATGCGGCAACGAGCAATTGGGGCCACCGACTGTTATCTGGCGGTGCGTGGCTTATATCCCTACCCATTGGGCCGCCTGGTGACGCAAGAGGAGGACGATCACCCCTGGACGGCGAGGACCAGCGGCAACACCCCCCGTGCGCCGGACCGCCTGAGAAGCCGGGCCGCGACCGCCAGGGTCCAGCCCGTCTCGGTGTAGTCGTCCACGAGCAGGACGGGGCCCTGTGCCCCGGAGAGGGCCGATGCGAGCTCCGGCGGCACGGTCAGCGCACCGTCCAGGGCCTTGAGTCGCTGCGCGCTGTTGCTGCGGGAGGCACGCGGCACGTCACCGGCGTACGCGACGGAGCCCAGCAGGGGCAGCCGGCCGATCTCCGCGATGCGGGCGCCCAGGGAATGGATCAGCCGCGGCCTGGTCCGTGAGGCGACGGTGACGACGCCCGCCGGGCGGCCCTGCGCATCGGACGCGCCGGGGGTCCAGCCGCCGGGGCCCTTCGCCCAGTCGGCCAGAACGCCCACCACGGCGTGTGCGACGTCGTCCGGTACGGGTGCGTCGGCGGCCCCGGGCGTGAACATCGGCCGCAGCCGGTTGCCCCAGCCGATGTCCGACAGACGCCCCAGGGCCCGCCCCGGGGCAGCCTGTTCGGCGGCGGGGATACGGCCCTTGAGCTCGATGCCGATCGCCGGAAGTCCCGTCGGCCACATGCGGCGGGGTTCCACCTCCACACCGGCCCGGCCCAGATCGACACGCGCGGCGTCCAGCGCGGCCGTCGAGGTGTCCGCGGTGAAACGCGCGCCCGCGCAGTTGTCGCAGCGGCCGCAGGGCTTCGCGCCCTCGTCGTCCAGTTGGCGTTGCAGGAACTCCATCCGGCAGCCCGTGGTGGCGGCGTACTCACGCATCGCCTGCTGCTCGGCTTTCCGCTGGCGTGCCACCCAGTCGTACCGCTCGGAGTCGTACGTCCACGGCCGGCCGGTGGCGATCCAGCCGCCCTTGACGCGTTTGACCGCGCCGTCCACGTCGAGGACCTTCAACATCGTCTCCAGCCTGGAGCGGCGCAGTTCCACCCGGGGCTCCAGGGCGGGCAGCGACACCGGGCCGTCGGCACGGGTGAGCACGTCGAGGGTGCGGCGCACCAGGTCTTCCGAGGGGAAGGCGAGCGACGCGAAGTACTCCCAGATCGCCTCGTCCTCCTTGCCCGGCAGGAGAAGCACCTCGGCGTGCTCGACGCCACGGCCCGCGCGGCCGACCTGCTGGTAGTAGGCGATGGGGGAGGAAGGCGAGCCGAGATGGACGACGAATCCGAGATCGGGCTTGTCGAAGCCCATACCGAGCGCCGAGGTCGCCACGAGCGCCTTGACCCGGTTGGCGAGCAGGTCCTCCTCGGCCTGCTGCCGGTCGGCGTTCTCCGTCCTGCCGGTGTACGAGGCGACGGCGTGCCCGCGCTGCCGGAGGAAGGCGGTGACCTCCTCGGCGGCGGCCACGGTGAGCGTGTAGACGATCCCGGAGCCAGGCAGGTCGTCCAGGTGGTCGGCGAGCCACGCCATGCGGTGCGCGGCGTCCGGCAGCCCGAGGACGTTCAGGGTGAGGCTCTCCCGGTCCAGCGGGCCACGCAGCACCAGCGCGTCCGAAGTACCGCCGGTGCCGAGCTGCTCCGCGACGTCGGCGGTGACGCGCGCGTTGGCCGTGGCGGTGGTGGCCAGTACGGGGACGCCCGGCGGGAGGTCGGTGAGCATGGTGCGCAGCCGGCGGTAGTCCGGGCGGAAGTCATGGCCCCAGTCGGAGATGCAGTGGGCCTCGTCCACGACGAGGAGGCCGGTCGCGGCGGCGAGCTTGGGCAGGACCTGGTCGCGGAAGTCCGGATTGTTGAGCCGCTCCGGGCTGACCAGCAGGACGTCTACCTCGCCGGCGGCGATCTCGGCCTGAACGGCATCCCAGTCCTCGGTGTTCGAGGAGTTGATCGTCCGGGCGTGGATGCCGGCGCGGGCCGCCGCCCCGACCTGGTTCCGCATCAGCGCCAGCAACGGTGACACGATCACGGTGGGCCCGCTGCCGTGGGCCCGCAGCAGCGAGGTCGCCACGAAATACACCGCGGATTTGCCCCAGCCGGTGCGCTGGACGACCAGGGCCCGGCGCCGGTCGGCGACCAGTGCCTCGATCGCCCGCCACTGGTCCTCGCGCAGCCGGGCGGCACCGGTGGTGTCCCCGACGAGGCGGGCGAGGACGGCGTCGGCCTGTGTCCGGAGATCCGCGTTGCTCGTGTGCTCCATGCGTTCCATACAACAGGACGGCACTGACAGCCGGGCACGCCGCGGCGCCCGGAACGGGAAGCGATGGCGCTTGGCGTGTCCCTGCTCGGAGTTATCCACAGGCGCAAGCGGAATTTCGGGATCCGCGAGATCGTCGGCGCATGACGAACCACAGCGAAACGACCGGACCCGCCGAAAACGGTGACGTCGCCGCACCCGGCGCACCGAACGCACCCATCGCACACGACGGCCAGGTCACCCTGCGCTCCCCGGCCGAGCTGGCCGACGCCCTGCCCTACCTGCTCGGGTACCGCCCCGAGGACAGCATCGTCCTGGTAGCCCTCCACGACCGCGACGGCCGCGGCCGGCTCGGCGGGCGGGCCCGGCTCGGCATCCCGGCGAACCCGGACGACTGGGCCGCGGCCGCCCGGCAGTTGGCCCACGGTCTCGTGACCGGCAGCGAACGCCGGGGCGCGCGCCCGGAGCAGATGGTGGCCTACGTCTGCCAGGAACCGCTGAAGGGCGAGCCGGGCGACGCGGTCATGCGGCGACTGCGTCCGCTTGCCCAGCTGCTGCGCACCGAGTGCGGCCGCCTCGACGTACCGGTGATCGAGGCGCTGTGCGTCTCCGGCGGCCGCTTCTGGTCGTACTGCTGCCCGCACGAGGGCTGCTGCCCGGCCGAGGGCACGCCGATGGGCCTGCCCGGCACCTCGGTGCTGGCGGCTGCGGCCACCTATGCCGGCATCCAGGTGCGCGGCACACTCCGCGAGGTGCATGCCAGGCTGCTGCCCTGGGAGACCGCCGCCGCGCTGGAGCAGGAGATCGCCCTGGACGCCGCCGGCATGGATCTGGTGCCCCGGATCCTCGACGACGCGAGCCGTGCGGACGTGGCGGAGGAAACCCTCGGGCTGGCCGAGCGGATCATCGGCCGGTTCGCGGCGGCTCCTTCCGTGTCCGGCGCACTCCAGGAGGACCGCCGCGACGACGAACTGATCGGTCACGACGAGGCCGCGACGCTCATTCTCGGCCTGCAGGACCGCACGACCCGCGACCGCGCCGCCGCATGGATGGAGGGCGAGGAGGCCGGCCCGGCCCTGCGTCTGTGGCGCGCCCTGGCCCGCCGCTGCGTGGGACCGTACGGGGAACACGCCGCCGCACCCCTCACCCTGGCCGGCTGGGTCGCCTGGTCCGCCGGCGACGAGCTCGAGGCCCGTGAAGCCCTGGCCATGGCGCTGGGCGCGGACCCCGACTACCTCTTCGCCCGCCTCCTGCACCAGGCATGCAACGAGGGCCTGGACCCGGAATCGATCCGCCGCTGCCTGCGCGCGGAACGCGCGGGACGTGCCCGGCCGGACGACACGGCCGAGGACATCACGCAGACGGACGCCGCCGCGACCGGCCAGGACGTGCCGGAGAGCGGCGGCGACCGACGCCACCGCTCCCGCTCCGGCGAGCGCCCCGAGGCCCACCCGCGCCCGGCACGCACGGCGCAGGGCAGGCGAGCCCGTCCCCCTGCCCCGGACCGCACCCGCCCCGGCACTTCGAAGCCGGGCGGCACGCGCACGCGTGCGGCGGGGAAGAGCCGCGGCCGACGCGACGCCACCGCGCCCGAGGCCACGCGGTCCATGGGCAACGGCGTGGAGGGGGACATGTGAACACCGGCTGGATTCGACTGCCGGCGGCCCGTCCCCGCTCCTTCGCACGGCTCCGGCTCCGGCGTCGCCCCGGTGGGGCTGGGCTGTGACGGCTGCGAAGGGCCGCCGCCGACCGGCTGGCGCGGGCATCGCCCGGTCCGGGGGAGCGACGCCCGTTCCGGTGGCCCGGCACCTATGCCGGCACCGGCGCGGCCGCCTGAACCCCGCCCCGGCCCTCCGGACGCGCAGCCATCCACTCGACTCATCCGAGGGGAGGCGTGATGCGGAGGAGCCCCGATCCGTTCACCTGAGGGGCGGACACGCCTGGACGGGCCGTGCCGCCGCACGTTCCCTGTCCTTCCCGAAGAACTGCTGCCCACGGCGGAGCGCTGCCTGACGTGGCTGCGGACGATCGAGGGGGCCCCTACCTCCGCGATCCACAACCGGGTGGGCCCATAGGCTGCGAGACACAGACCCACGCGCACCGCGCCGCGCTGCACGGCGCCGATCTGCTCGACGCGTACGGCAGACCGGGCGGCGACGGGCTGCGGCAGTGGGCGCAGGAGCTGCGGAGTGCGTCCCGCGAGGACTTCTGGGCGGAGGTTCCGGGCGGCGGCCGCCCTGCCGCGGCCCGCGGTCCGGACGGCCGCCCCGTTCCGCACCTCGGCTCCGCCGCCGTCCATCTCCTGAAACAGGGGTCTGCTGGGCGCCGGAGAGCTCGCGCCCGGTCTGCTCGACAAGGTGCGGACCGAGCAGCTCGCCCGGCTGCTCGGCGGCCCGGCCATGCACTCCGGCTGGGGCCTGCGTGGGCTGGGCGCCAAGAAGCGGGGCACAATCCGTTCGGCCACCGGACCGGAGCCGTCCGCGTCCAGGAGACGGGCCTCGCCGTCGTCGGGCCGGCCGAAGCGGGCTACGAGAAGGAGGCCGGCGGACTGCTGCGGGGGCTGCTCGCCGCGGCCGGGCACTTCGGGCACCGGCTGCCCGAGATGTACGCCGGGGAGCAGCGAGCCGACGGCAGCGCGCCCGTACCGCATCCGGCGGCCTGCCGCCCGGCGGCCACGGGGGCGGCCTCCGGGGTGCTGGTCCTCGCCGCGCTCGCGGGCATCCGCCCCGACGTGCCCGGCCGCACGGTCACCCTGCGCCCCATGCTCAGCGCGCCCCTGGGCGAGATCGGCCTGACCGGACTGCGGGTCGCGGGCGCGCCCTTCTCCATGCGAATCAGCAGACTGGGCCTGGCCATGGTCGAGAAGGCTGCGGACGCCCTGCAACCGGGAGTGTGACCACGGATGATACGAAGGATGACATCAGCTGGAGCCGATCACGGGCCGCATAACGGGCTGAAGTGGATCAGACGCCGATGCGACCGGCGAAGGGCGTGTTTATCGTCAGGCAGACGACTATGATCGCGGCATGCCCTACGACCCGTCAGCGTTCCCGCCCTTCGCCGTCACCGTGGACCTGGTCGTGCTGACCGTGCGCCGTCACGCCCTGTGTGCGCTGGCGGTGCGCAGGGGCGAGCCGCCGTTCCAGGGTCGCTGGGCACTGCCGGGCGGCTTCGTGCGGGAGGACGAGGACCTGGCACAGGCCGCGGCGCGCGAACTCGCCGAGGAGACCGGGCTGCGCTCCCACGACCCGGACGCGGAGACCCAGGACAACGGTGCGCATCTGGAGCAGCTGGCGACCTACGGCGACCCCAAGCGCGACCCGCGGATGCGTGTGGTCAGCGTGGCGCACCTCGCGCTCGCCCCTGACCTGCCCGCACCCCGCGCGGGCGGCGACGCCAGCAACGCGCGCTGGGCGCCCGTCGAGGAACTGCTGCAGCAGGGCGGCTACGGCCGCGCCGGGGAGCCGGTGGCACCTCTCGCCTTCGATCACGCCCAGATTCTTTCCGACGGGGTGGAGCGGGCGCGGTCCAAGATCGAGTACTCGTCGCTGGCCACCGCGTTCTGCCCGTCCGAGTTCACCGTCGGGGAGCTGCGCCGGGTCTACGAGGCGGTGTGGGCTGTCGCGCTCGACCCCCGCAACTTCCACCGCAAGGTCACCGGCACCCCGGGGTTCCTCGTTCCGACCGGCGGTACGACCACTCGCCAAGGTGGCCGCCCGGCCCAGCTTTTCCGGGCCGGCGGCGCCACACTGCTCAACCCTCCGATGCTGCGCCCCGAGGTCTGACGCTCCGGCGCCGAGCGACGACAGTGAAGCGGTACCCGAAAATTCGGACATATCGCGCTATCTTGCTGCGGGTGATCCAGGCCATCGGACTGACCAGCAACGCCCGCAAGGGATGCCCGCCTGCCGTCGACGACGTCTCCTTCGAGGCGCGGCCGGGCTGTGTCACCGCGCTCCTGGGAACACCGGGCGCGGGCAAGACGACGACGCTCAGACTGATGCTGGAACTCGAACCGGGGCGCGGGATCACCTACTTCAAGGGACTGCCCCTGCACCGCATCGCCCACCCGTCGCGTGAGGTCGGCGCGCTCCTGGGTGACGTACCCGGGCACCCGGCACGCTCGGTCCGCGGTCATCTGCGCATGCTCTGCGCCGCGGCGGGAGTGCCCGTCCGGCGTGCCGACGAGGTGCTCGAGGCGGTCGGGCTCGTCAGCCTGCGCGAGGAACGCCTGGGCACGCTCTCGCGCGGCGTGGACCGTCGGCTCGGCCTGGCCTGCGCCCTGCTGCCCGACCCGCACACGCTCGTGCTGGACGATCCCGCCGACGGGTTGTCCGTCCGGGAGCGTCGCTGGCTGCACTGCATGCTGCGTGCGCACGCAGAGCAGGGCGGCACGGTCCTGCTCACCACGGCCGACCCCAAGGAGGCCGCTCGCGCCGCCGACCGCGTCGTCACGCTGGAGCGGGGCAGGCTCCTCGCCGACCAGGACGCCTCGGAGTTCGGCCGCACCCGTCTGCGTCCCCGCGTCGCCGTCCGCAGCCCGCACGCCCCACGCCTCGCCGCCCTCCTCGCCAAGGAGGCCCGCACAGCCCGGCGCTCCGTCGAGGTCGTACCGGAGGGCGGCAACCATCTGTCCGTGTACGGCAGTACGACCGCCGAGGTCGGCGAGACCGCGTTCCGCCATGGGATCCTCGTCCACCAACTCGCGGACGAGGTGGGGGACATGGGGCCCGGTGCCGGAGCGCGGCCGTCGGCGGGCGGCGGACCTCGCGACGCGGACGAAGCGGCGTCGGCGAGCCGGCGGAAAGCCGTTGACGGGCACCCCGTTGTCGGGCAGCCACGCAAGGGCGAGCGCTCCGGCGCGGAGGAGGCGTCCGCGGTGGAGCGAGCGGAGGACACCCACGAGTTCTCGGACCTGGACCGAGCGCAGGCCGCCCGCGAGCGGTCGGTGGCGGACCGGGCCCCGGTCGGCGGTTCGCTGTGGACTCGAGGGCAGTCGCAGCACGACGGTGACTCGCCGGCCGCGGACGCGGCACCGTCGATCCCCGCCCCGTCTGCCGTGGTGACGGTCGCGACCGCCACCGCCACGCATGGCGCTCAGGACTCCGCCACGGCCCAGGCCGTCCAGGCGCAGGCAGACGCTTCCACCGCCGCAGTGACCAGTCGTCCGTCCCGCACCGAAACGTACGCGCCGCACGACGAGCATGCCCCGGCCGGCGATCGGACCGTCCCGAGCAGCTTCGGGCTCGCCACCGCGGATGCCGTCCCCGACCCCGTCCCCGACCCCCTGTCCCCGCTCCCACCCCCCATCTCCGTACGCTCCGCCCCCAGCCCCCTCCGGCCGCTCCGCTACGAACTCCGTCGCGCCTCCGGCATCGGCACGGGTTTCCTCACCTGCGGAGCCGTGCTCCTGGTGTCCGCGCTCGCCGCCGTGCTGCTCGCGCGCCTCGGTCACACCTCACAGGCGCGCCTGTTCGCCGCATGGCCGCTGGAGCTGCCCCTGCCGCCCGCGGCGCTCGGCGCGGCGCTGCTCGGCGCGCTGGCCTTTGGTGACGAGTTCCGCCATCCCGCCCTGGCGGCCGACCGCGGCACCGTGCCCCGCAGGCTGGGGCTGCTGACCGCGAAACTCCTCGTCTCCGGTGCCACGGCGGGGTTGCTGGCCTTCCTCACCGTGGGCTGCGACGCCGAGGTGCTCTACGTCGTCTACGGACAGGAACTCGCGAAGGTTCCCGCCGACTGGCTCTCGCTCGGCGCGAGTTGGTTCGGGCTCGTGATCGGGTGCGCCTGGGCCGGTGTGCTGGCCGCAGGAGTCTTCCGGTCCACCACGGCCGGGCTCGCCGCGGTGGTCGCCGTGCCGGTCGTGGTCGTACCCCTCGTGGAGAAGGCACTGGAGGGACCCGCCGTGCGGATGGCGGCGGACTTCCCGCTGCGCATGCATCAGGTCTTCCTGTTGCAGTGGCCCTTCGGCGGCGAGCGCTACCTGGTCGCCGCGGCCCGGGTCATCGCCCAACCCGTCGGCGGCGCCCTGACGTTGTCGCTGACCGCCCTGCTCTGCGCGTATCTGCTCACGACCCTGAGGAGCAGGCTCCGCTGACTACTGTCCGTACTTGCCTGACCCCGTCATGCGCACAACTCCCCACAGAAAGCCCATTTCTTTCCGATAAGGCGTCAAGTGCGACGGGGTAAGCGATCACCCTTTCGTGTGCTTTTCACCAAAGCCCTCAAGGGAGTTGGAAACGGCGCCGACAAAGGATCCGTGAGTACCCTTGCGCACACCATGATGACCGCCGCCCGCTCCGCCGACTCAGGTCTGTCCGGTCCGGGCGAACTCGACCGCTACCCCTACGCCGAGACGTCCGCCGTCGACCGCGTGGGAGCGCCCGTCTGGGAGGGCGCGGACCCCGAACTGGGGCGTGTGGGCCGACGTGCCGCGGGCAGCCGCGGCCGCGGACTGCACGGCCAGCTCGTGCAGCAGCTGGGTCAGATGATCGTCTCGGGCGATCTCGGCGCGGACCGCCCGCTGGTGCCCGAGGAGATCGGCCAGCGCTTCGAGGTCTCCCGCACCGTCGTCCGTGAGTCCCTCCGCGTCCTGGAGGCCAAGGGGCTGGTCAGTGCCCGCCCGAACGTCGGCACGCGCGTGCGCCCCGTCAGCGACTGGAACCTCCTCGACCCCGACGTCATCGAGTGGCGCGCCTTCGGGCCGCAGCGGGACGACCAGCGACGGGAGCTGAGCGAGCTGCGCTGGACGATCGAGCCGCTCGCGGCGCGCCTGGCCGCAGGGCACGGGCGCGAGGACGTCCAGCAGCGCCTCTCCGACATGGTCGAGATCATGAGTCACGCCATGACGCAGGGCGACGCGCTCACCTTCTCCCGCGCCGATGCCGAGTTCCACGCGCTGCTCATCCAGATCGCGGGCAACCGCATGCTGGAGCACCTCTACGGCATCGTGTCGGCCGCCCTGCAGGTTTCCGGCGGCCCCGTCACCGGCTGCGAGCGGCCGAACGAGGCGTCGGTCGCCCACCACGCGCGGATCGTCGACGCGCTGGGTACCGGGGACGGCGTGGCGGCTGAGGCGGCCGTGCGCCAACTGCTCACCGTCCATCCCGAGGTCGAGCGCGTGGTGCCCGCCCCGCGCGAGCACTGACCGCTCCGTCGGGCGGCGGGATCGGAGTGCCGCGTTCTCGTGGTGTGGCCGGGCCCGGGAACCGTCAGCCGCCGGACCGCGTCGGAT
Source organism: Streptomyces sp. NPDC020299 (assembly GCF_044387825.1). Classification (NCBI taxonomy): domain Bacteria; kingdom Bacillati; phylum Actinomycetota; class Actinomycetes; order Kitasatosporales; family Streptomycetaceae; genus Streptomyces; species Streptomyces sp. NPDC020299. The sequence continues at coordinate 4,596 of NZ_JBIRWL010000028.1, read as the reverse complement.
CCTTCGGGAACCCGCGGGTCCGGCGGCGTGATCATATGCGACCTTGTCTGTCCGTGTCTGGCCGTTTTTGCGTGTTTACGGGGTGTGACTCGGGCCACGTAGATTGGGCGTAACGCTTGTGGGAACAACGCGATGACCTAAGAGGTGACAGCCGCGGAGGGAATACGGACGCCATGCAAGGCGCTGTGCATCTTCCCGGCCCCCGCCCGCGCCGTCGGCCCATCCCCAAGCCGGTGGTCGGCTCCTGTCCGTCCTGGACGGGGCCGGAAGCCGTTTTCCAACGTTCCGAGAGGTTGTTCGTGTCGGCCAGCACATCCCGTACGCTCCCGCCGGAGATCGCCGAGTCCGTCTCTGTCATGGCGCTCATTGAGCGGGGAAAGGCTGAGGGGCAGATCGCCGGCGACGATGTGCGTCGGGCCTTCGAAGCTGACCAGATCCCGGCCACTCAGTGGAAGAACGTACTGCGCAGCCTCAACCAGATCCTCGAGGAAGAGGGTGTGACGCTGATGGTCAGTGCCGCGGAACCCAAGCGGACCCGGAAGAGCGTCGCAGCGAAGAGTCCGGCCAAGCGCACCGCCACCAAGACGGTCGCGGCGAAGACGGTGACCACGCGGAAGGCCACCGCCACCACGGCCGCTCCGGCCGCGCCCGCCGACCCTTCCGCCGTCGATCCCGCCGAGGAAGCCGCACCCGCCAAGAAGGCCGCAGCCAAGAAGACGACCGCCAAGAAGGCGGCCGCGAAGAAGACCGTCGCCGCCAAGAAGACGGCGGCCAAGAAGACGACCGCGAAGAAGGACGACGCCGAGGTCCTCGAGGAAGAGGTCCTCGAGGACACCAAGGTCGCCGACGAGCCCGAGGGTGCCGAGAGCGCGGGCTTCGTGCTCTCCGACGAGGACGAGGACGACGCGCCCGCCCAGCAGGTCGCCGCGGCCGGCGCCACCGCCGACCCGGTCAAGGACTATCTCAAGCAGATCGGCAAGGTCCCCCTGCTCAACGCCGAGCAGGAGGTCGAGCTGGCCAAGCGCATCGAGGCCGGCCTCTTCGCCGAGGACAAGCTCGCCAACGCGGACAAGCTGGCGCCGAAGCTCAAGCGCGAGCTGGAGATCATCGCCGAGGACGGCCGCCGCGCCAAGAACCACCTCCTGGAGGCCAACCTCCGTCTGGTGGTCTCCCTGGCCAAGCGTTACACCGGCCGCGGCATGCTCTTCCTGGACCTCATCCAGGAGGGCAACCTCGGTCTGATCCGCGCCGTCGAGAAGTTCGACTACACCAAGGGCTACAAGTTCTCCACGTACGCCACCTGGTGGATCCGTCAGGCGATCACCCGCGCGATGGCCGACCAGGCCCGCACCATCCGTATCCCGGTGCACATGGTCGAGGTCATCAACAAGCTCGCGCGCGTGCAGCGCCAGATGCTCCAGGACCTGGGCCGCGAGCCCACCCCGGAGGAGCTGGCCAAGGAGCTCGACATGACCCCGGAGAAGGTCATCGAGGTCCAGAAGTACGGCCGCGAGCCCATCTCGCTGCACACCCCGCTGGGCGAGGACGGCGACAGCGAGTTCGGTGACCTCATCGAGGACTCCGAGGCCGTCGTCCCGGCCGACGCGGTCAGCTTCACGCTCCTGCAGGAGCAGCTGCACTCGGTGCTCGACACCCTGTCCGAGCGCGAGGCCGGTGTCGTCTCGATGCGCTTCGGTCTCACCGACGGTCAGCCGAAGACCCTCGACGAGATCGGCAAGGTGTACGGCGTGACGCGCGAGCGCATCCGCCAGATCGAGTCCAAGACCATGTCGAAGCTGCGCCACCCGTCGCGTTCGCAGGTGCTGCGCGACTACCTCGACTAGGTCACTCGCTCCATCGAAGGCCCGGTCGTCCCCGCGCGGGGACGACCGGGCCTTCGCGCTGCGCGCCGTGGCGCTCTGGATGACTCTGGGTGTCCTGATCCCACCCAGAGTGAGGAGCCCCTATGCGCCGGCCCTGTGTCCGAGTGTTGATCCGGCCGCTGTTCCTGGCGGCCGTCACCGCCGCCATACCGTTGGCCGACGCGGCTCCTGCGGCGGCCGACAGCGTTGTCGTGGGGGGCTTTCCCGTAGACGTGTCCGAGAGTCCGTGGACGGTGGCGCTGGCCAGCCGTGACCGGTTCGGGGGTACGCGGGCGGGGCAGTTCTGCGGCGGGGTGGTGGTCGGGCGGACCACGGTGCTGACCGCGGCCCACTGCCTCGCCGAGGAGGTTCTGGGGACGCCGCCGGACAAGACGCGCGACCTCAAGGTCATCGCCGGTCGTACGGACCTGCAGTCGAGCGTGGGTGAGGAGATCGCCGTGCGCGACATGTGGGTCAACCCCGGCTATGACAAGGTCAGCAACGCCGGGGACTTCGCTGTGCTCACCCTGGCCGAGACCCTGCCGCAGAGCTCTGTCGTGCCCATGGCGGCCGGTGGCGACCCGGCGTACACCCCGGAGACCGACGCCTTGGTCTACGGGTGGGGTGACACGACCGGCGCCGGTGACTACACCCGGCACTTGCACGCCGCACGCGTGCGCGTGCTGGCCGATGCCCTCTGTACCCGGGCCTATCCCGGTGGGCCCGACGGCAAGTACCGGTCGGACTCCATGGTGTGCGCCGGTGAGGCCGAGGGCGGCCCTGACGCCTGTCAGGGGGACAGCGGCGGCCCCCTGGTTGCCCAGGGACGACTGATCGGACTGGTGTCCTGGGGGAACGGCTGCGGGAGACCGGGCAGCCCCGGCGTGTATACGCGGGTCTCCGACATCATGCGGGCGCTGGGGTGGGTGAACCCGCAGAGCGGCGTTCGGGGGCCGCAGGAGGGCGTCTGAGGGCCCCGTGGGCCCTGTGGGTCTTCTGGGACGGCGCCAACCAGGGCAGGCGGGCCCAGAGCCGATGGGTGAACCAGTACGGGCGGCCTCTCCCGTCGGTCGGGAGGGGCCGCCCGTTCACCGGCCTGTGCCGGGGCTGGCTCGTCGTGTGTGCGAGATGTCAGCGTTCTTCTTCGGACGCGTTTGCGGGAACGGACGTCAGCCGCTCCGTCTCGTCCTGTATCTCAGCGGCGATCTTCTTGAGTTCCGGCTCGAACTTGCGGCCGTGGTGGGCGCAGAAGAGCAGTTCTCCGCCGCTGAGCAGGACGACGCGCAGGTATGCCTGGGCGCCGCAGCGGTCGCAGCGATCGGCGGCCGTCAACGGGCTCGCGGGGGTCAGAACAGTAGTCACGTCGCCTCTTCTCTAGCTCGACGAGCTGTCGTACCAGGGTCAACATCCAACCAGCCCGAAAACGTTCCCGCTCGTGGCTTCTCCTGGAAAAAATCTTTCCCGGGGCGGCTGTCTGCTGCCGGTTGGCGGCGAATGTGCCGTATTGCGTTTCTTGTGTGCTTACGGGTTCGCGCTGTCAGTGTTCGGTCGGTATCCGTCCTCCCGGCTGGCTTGCCGGTTGTTCATGAGGACGTGCCCGGAGCCTAAATGGTTCATGCCTCGAAGGGAACGTGATGTGTGCTTCACTCCAACGAGGGATCGAACGCGTATGCGAGTCTGGACTAGTCTGAGTTCAAGACGAGGGTGGCGGTACAACGGCTCTACCAGGCCTCGGTACCCTCTGAGCGGCGACCGAAGCCGGGCCCTTACCCAAGTGGGGCCCACCTGAAATTCAGCGAGGAGCGAACCGCGTGACCGCCGAGACGTCCGTGCCGTCCACAGCGCTGCTGGCAGGAGCAGACCGGGACGGTTCCAACTACACCGCGCGGCACCTGCTCGTCCTCGAGGGCCTCGAAGCTGTGCGCAAGCGCCCTGGCATGTACATCGGCTCGACCGACAGCCGTGGCCTGATGCACTGCCTGTGGGAGATCATCGACAACTCCGTGGACGAGGCCCTCGGCGGTTACTGCGACCACATCGAGGTGATCCTCCACGACGACGGCTCGGTGGAGGTCCGGGACAACGGCCGTGGCATCCCCGTGGACGTCGAGCCCAAGACGGGCCTCTCGGGCGTCGAGGTCGTCATGACCAAGCTGCACGCCGGCGGTAAGTTCGGCGGGGGCTCCTACGCGGCCTCCGGCGGCCTGCACGGTGTCGGCGCCTCCGTGGTGAACGCGCTCTCCGCCCGCCTTGACGTCGAGGTCGACCGCGCCGGTCACACCCACGCGATCAGCTTCCGGCGAGGTGTTCCGGGTGCCTTCGCGGGCAACGGCGGGGACGCGAAGTTCGAGGCCACGGGCGGTCTACGCAAGGCCAAGAAGATCCCCAAGTCGCGCACCGGCACGCGTGTGCGGTACTGGGCGGACCGGCAGATCTTCCTCAAGGACGCGAAGCTCTCCCTGGAGAACCTGCACCAGCGCGCGCGTCAGACCGCGTTCCTGGTGCCGGGCCTGACCATCGTCGTCCGGGACGAGTACGGCCTGGGCGAGGGGGGCAGCAAGGGTGAGGAGTCGTTCCGTTTCGATGGTGGCATCAGCGAGTTCTGTGAGTACCTGGCCGCGGACAAGCCGGTCTGCGACGTCCTCCGCCTGACGGGTCAGGGCGTCTTCAAGGAGACCGTTCCGGTCCTGGACGAGCACGGCCAGATGACTCCCACCGAGGTCACCCGTGAGCT
>NZ_JBIRWL010000027.1:0-97571 GCF_044387825.1 Streptomyces sp. NPDC020299 | reverse complement strand
CCCGCCGTCATCGCCTTCCTCCGGGAACACGAGGACGACCTCGTCCTCTGCGTGCACAACTTCTCCCGCTTCGCACAGCCCACCGAGCTCGACCTCAGCCGCTTCCACGGACGGCACCCCGTCGAACTGTTCGGCGGCGTCCGCTTCCCGGCGGTCGGTGAGCTGCCGTACCTGCTGACCCTGGGGGGCCACGGCTTCTACTGGTTCCGGCTCCGTAAGGAAGGCGCATAGAAGCCCGGGTGGGGCGGTTTCCGCCGCCCCACCCGGGGCACGCAGAAGTAACCGCCCCGACGACCCGGGGAAAGGACGTGACGCCATGGCGGAAACGGTCACCCCCTCCGGCACCACCACAAGTCCCGGCCAGATCCTCGCGTCGCTCGATCCACTGCTGCGCGAATGGCTGCCGAGGCAGCGCTGGTTCGCGGGCAAGGGACGCCCGGTCACCGGTTTCACACCGGTCGCGGCCACCGAACTGCTGCCCGCCGACACCCGGCTCGGGCTCTACCACCTGCTGGTCCAGGCCCACCAGCCGGCCGCGCTGGGCTCCCCGCCCCACCCCGGCGACTGCTACCAGCTCCTCATAGGCGTGCGCGAGGCGCTGCCGCCCCGGCTGGCACCCGCGCTGATCGGACACGTGGAGCAGGGCCCGCTCGCCGGACGCACCGTGTACGACGCCCTGTACGACACCCGGCCCGCCGAAGTGATCCTGGAGGCACTGCGCTCCCGGGCCCGCGTCGGCGGGCTCCGTTTCGACCGGGACCCACGCCAGGAGATCCGCGAAGGGCTCGTGGCCCGGCTGATGACCGCCGAGCAGTCCAACACCTCGGTGGTCTATGGAGATACGTTCATCCTCAAGCTGCTGCGCCGGGTCGTGCCCGGCGTCAACCCCGACCTGGAGCTACCCCTCGCCCTGGCCGGGGAGGGCTGCGCCCGGGTGCCCGCGCCGACGGCATGGCTGCACGCCGAGCTGGACGGCGACTCCTACGTCCTGGGCGTGCTCCAGCCGTTCGTGCGGGGCGCGAGCGACGGCTGGGAGCTGGCGCTGCGCGAGCTCGCCAAGGGCGAGGACTTCACCGCCGAAGCCCGTGCGCTGGGCCGGGCCACCGCCGAGGTGCACACCGCGCTCGCCCGCGCCCTGCCCACCGTCACCCTGGGCCACAGCCAGCTGCGGGTCCTCGTCGACGGCATGGTGGAGCGCCTCACGGCCGCCGTACAGGCGGTGCCCGCGCTCGGGCCGTACGAGACCGGGCTGCGCTCCGCCTTCGAGGCGCTGGCCGACCTGGCCGCCGAGGGCAGCACCTGGACCGCCCAGCGCATCCACGGCGACCTGCACCTCGGGCAGTGCCTGCGCTCGCCGTCCGGGCAGTGGTCGCTGATCGACTTCGAGGGCGAACCGGCCCGGCCGCTGGCCGAGCGGCGCATGCCGCAGCCGTCGGTGCGGGACATCGCCGGAATGCTCCGCTCCTTCGATTACGCGGCTCATTCCGTCGGTCCCGCGGCGCAGGACTGGGCGACGGCCTGCCGGGCCGCCTACTGTTCCGGTTACACCGAGGTCGCGGGCACCGACCCGCGCACCGATCCCGTACTGCTGCGCGCCTACGAGACGGACAAGGCGATCTACGAGGTCGTCTACGAGGCCCGGCACCGACCCGACTGGCTCCCCGTACCCCTCTCGGCGGTCCACCGCCTCGCCACGTCCGACCTGACCTGACCCTCGCCCAGGAGAGTCCGTGACGTCCAAGAAGTCAGCGCCCGACAAGCACAAGTCCGCCAAGAACAAGTCCGGCCAGAACAAGTCCGCCAAGAAGAAGGCGCCCGCGCAGGCCAAGCCGCCGGAGATCGAGGCCGAGGCCGCGCCCGCTTCCGTGCCGGCTCCCGCGCCCGCGCCCGAGGTGGAGGTCGCCGTCTCCCCCGCCGTCGACGCCGTTGACCGCGAGCGGCTGCTGCACGGCACCCATCACGACCCGCACGGGGTGCTGGGCGCGCACCCGGTGCCCGGCGGGGTCGCCTTCCGTGCCTTCCGCCCGTACGCGCGTGCCGTCACCGTCGTCTCCGGCGAGCTGCGGGCCGAACTGCACGACGACGGAGACGGCTTCTTCTCCGGGCTGCTCCCGCTGCGCGAGGTCCCGGCGTACCGGCTGCTGGTGTCGTACGAGGGGAACGTCCACGAGACGGCGGACGCCTACGGCTTCCTGCCCACGCTCGGCGACCTGGACCTGCATCTGATCGGCGAGGGCCGGCACGAGCAGCTGTGGCAGGCGCTCGGCGCGCACCCGACGGTCCACCAGGGGGTGACGGGCACCCGGTTCGCGGTGTGGGCGCCGAACGCGCGGGGCGTGCGGGTGGCGGGGAGCTTCAACTTCTTCGACGGCACCGGCCATCCGATGCGTTCGCTCGGCTCCACCGGGGTGTGGGAGCTGTTCGTGCCGGACCTCGGCGAGGGCGAGCTGTACAAGTTCGAGATCACCCGGCCGGACGGTTCCCGTACCCTGCGCGCCGACCCGATGGCCCGCCGCACCGAGGTGCCGCCCGCCACGTCGTCCATCGTGACGGCCTCACGCCACGAGTGGGGCGACGAGGAGTGGCTGGCCCGGCGCGCGGACACACCGGTGCACGAGGCGCCGTTCTCGGTGTACGAGGTCCACCTGCCGTCCTGGCGGCCGGGCCTCACCTACCGCCAGCTCGCCGAGCAACTCCCCGCCTATGTGAAGGACCTGGGCTTCACCCATGTCGAGCTGATGCCGGTCGCCGAGCACCCCTTCGGCGGCTCCTGGGGTTACCAGGTCACCGGCTTCTACGCGCCCACGGCCCGCCTGGGCACCCCGGACGACTTCAAGCACCTGGTGGACAGGCTGCACCAGGCGGGGATCGGCGTGCTGATGGACTGGGTGCCCGCGCACTTCCCGCGCGACGACTGGGCGCTGGCGGAGTTCGACGGCCGGCCGCTGTACGAGCACTCCGACCCGCTGCGTGCGGCGCATCCCGACTGGGGCACGCTCGAGTTCGACTTCGGCCGCCGCGAGGTGCGCAACTTCCTGGTCGCCAACGCCGTGTACTGGTGCGAGGAGTTCCACATCGACGGGCTGCGCGTGGACGCCGTCGCCTCCATGCTCTACCTCGACTACTCGCGCGAGCCCGGTCAGTGGACGCCGAACGAGCACGGCGGCCGGGAGAACCTGGACGCGGTGGCCTTCCTCCAGGAGATGAACGCCACCGTGTACCGGCGCTGCCCGGGCGTGGTGACCGTCGCCGAGGAGTCGACCGCCTGGGACGGCGTCACGCGGCCCACGCACCACAAGGGACCGAGCGGCTTCGGCGGGCTCGGGTTCGGGCTGAAGTGGAACATGGGCTGGATGCACGACTCGCTGGAGTACATGAGCCACGAGCCGGTGCACCGCAAGTACCACCACCACGAGATGACCTTCTCGATGGTGTACGCCTACAGCGAGAACTACGTCCTGCCCATCTCCCACGACGAGGTGGTGCACGGGAAGCGGTCGCTGGTCTCCAAGATGCCGGGCGACTGGTGGCAGCAGCGCGCGAACCAGCGCGCCTATCTGGGCTTCATGTGGGCGCACCCGGGCAAGCAACTGCTGTTCATGGGGCAGGAGTTCGCGCAGGGCGCGGAGTGGTCGGAGGCGCACGGGCCCGACTGGTGGCTGCTCGATCCGGCGTACGGCGCCGAGTCGGACCACCGGGGGGTGCGCGATCTGGTCCGCGACCTCAACGCGGTGTACCGCGGCACGGCGGGGCTGTGGCAGCTCGACACCGATCCGTCCGGGTTCCAGTGGGTCGTCGGGGACGCGGCGGATGACAACGTCCTCGCCTTCCTCCGGTACGACGCGGAGGGCAACCCCCTGTTGGCGGTGTCCCATTTCGCGCCCGTCGTCCGCCACGACTACCGGCTCGGTGTTCCCGAGGACGTTCCCGCCTGGCACGAGGTCCTCAACACCGACGCGGCGCGTTACGGGGGCGGTGACGTCAGCAATCCCGACCCGGTCAAGCCGGAGGCTACCGGGTGGCACGGGCGCGCCGCGAGTATCCGGCTGACGCTGCCGCCGCTGGCCACGGTGTGGCTGCGGCCGGCCTAGGGCCTGTCTGACAATTCCCGTCGTCCGCCCGAAGGGCGGGCCCCGCGGCGGCGATGGGGGTCCCCCCGCGCGAGCGCGTTCGAGCGTGGGGGAGCGTGCGATCGCAAGGCGCCGGAGCGCCCTCGTGGCGGAGCCACGTGGGCGGTTCGGCAACGCGGCGAGCGTGCGTGCCAGGCGTCGCGGGGCAGGCGGGAATTGTCAGACAGGCCCTAGGTTTCTCGCCCCCGCCGCCCCTACCCTTCCCGTCCCCAGGGGCTCCGCCCCTTCGACCCCGGCGGGGGCTCCGCCCCCGAACCCCCGCGGGGCTCCGCCCCTGCACCCCGCCGGGGGCTCCGCCCCCAGGACCCCCCGCGGGGCTCCGCCCCGGACCCCGCTCCTCACACGCCGGAGGGGCTGATTGGGCGAACGCCGGAGGGGCTCATTCGGCCAGCCCTGCCGCCAGCCCCTCCGCCAACGGCTTCGGGAGTTCCTCGGTGTGGATCACGCCGAGTCGCTGGGTCGCGCGGGTCAGGGCGACGTAGAGGTCGCTGGTGCCGTAGCGGGCCGGCTCTACCACCAGGACGGAGTCGAATTCGAGGCCCTTGGCCTGGCGCGGGTCCAGTAGGACGACCGTGTGGGTCAGGTCGGGTTCGGCGCCCGCCGTGATGCCGTCGAGGCGGGACGCGAGGCGGCGGTGGAGGTCGCGGGGGGCGATCACGGCCAGCCGGCCCTCCGTGGGGGTCAGTTCGGAGACCGCCTTCTCGACGGCGCCGGGGAGGTCGTCCACGACGTGCCGCACCCAGGGCCGTACGCCGGTCGAGCGGACGGAGCTCGGCGGGGTGAAGTCCGGGTTCTCGGCTCGGACCACGGCCGCCGCGAGGTCCATGATCTCGGACGGGGTGCGGTAGTTGACGCCGAGGCGGGTGTGCTCCCAGCGGTCCTCGACGTACGGCTGGAGGATCTCCGCCCAGGAGCCGACGCCCGCCGCCTCCGCGGTCTGCGCCGGGTCGCCGACGAGGGTCATCGAGCGGGTCGGGCTGCGCCGCATCAGCAGCCGCCAGGCCATCGGGGACAGCTCCTGCGCCTCGTCGACGATGATGTGCCCGAACGCCCAGGTCCGGTCGGCCGCCGCGCGCTCGGCGGCGCTGCGGAAGTCGTCCTCCTCGTGCCGCTCGGCGAACCGCTCGGCGTCGATGATGTCGTGCGCGGACAGCACTTCCGAGGACTCCGGGTCGCTGTCCTCCTTGTCCTCGAACTCGTACGTCCGGGAGGCGTAGGAGACGTCCAGTACACCCTGCGCGTAGGCGATCTGGGTCTCCCGCTCGCGCTCGGCGCGGGCCCGCGCCACCCGGTCGTCCTCGCCGAGGAGTTCGGCCGCCTCGTCGAGCAGGGGTACGTCCGCCACCGTCCAGGCCCGGGTCACCGGGCGCCGGATGGCGTCGGCGTCGGCCTCGGACACGTATCCGTCGGGCTCGGCGAGGAAGTCGGCGACGAGCCGGCGCGGGGCCAGCCGCGGCCATAGCTGGTCGATGGCGGACCAGACCTCGGGGTTCTCGGCGAGCTCGTCGCGGATCTGGGTGATGTCGGAGGCGTCCAGCAGGCTGCTTCCGTCGTACGGGTCGGTGCCCACGCGTTCGGCGTACAGCTCGGTGAGCGCGTTGAGGATGTGCCCCTCGAAGTGCTCGCGGGCCACGTTGTGCGGCAGCTTGGCGGCGCGGGTGCGCTCGCGGGCGACGTTCACCAGGCCGTCGTCGAGCATCAGCACTTCGCGGTCGTGCTCGATGGCGATCACCGGGTCGGGCAGCGCCTGCCGGTCCCGTACGACGGCGGCGAGCACGTCGGCCATGTCGGCGCGGCCCTTCACGGCGGCCGCCTCGGGTGTGTCGGCCGCCGTCGCCTTGACGCCGGGGAACAGTTCGCCGACCGTCGCCAGCAGGACGCCGGTCTCGCCGAGGGAGGGCAGCACCTCGCCGATGTAGCCGAGGAAGGCGGGGTTCGGGCCGACGATCAGGACGGCGCGCCGGGCCAGCAGCTCCCGGTACTCGTAGAGGAGGTAGGCGGCCCGGTGCAGGGCAACGGCCGTCTTGCCGGTGCCGGGGCCGCCCTCGACCACCATCACCCCGCGGTACGGGGCCCGGATGATCTCGTCCTGCTCGGCCTGGATGGTCTGCACGATGTCGCTCATCCGGCCGGTGCGGGCGGAGCCCAGCGCGGCCAGCAGCACGGCGTCGCCGGTCGGGTCCTCGTGGCCGGTCCTCTCCCGGTCCCCCAGGTCGAGGATCTCGTCGTGCAGGGAGGTGACCCGGCGCCCGTCGGTGCCGATGTGCCGGCGCCTGCGCAGGCCCATCGGGGTGTGGCCGGTGGCCAGGTAGAACGGGCGGGCGACATCGGCCCGCCAGTCGACGAGGACGGGGGTGCGCTCGGCGTCGTCCCGGCGCAGCCCGATCCGGCCGATGTGGTGCTTGGCCCCCGAGGTCAGGTCGATACGGCCGAAGCAGAGCGAGCCGTCCACCGCGTTCAGCGCGGCGAGCAGCCCCGAGCGCTCGGCGACCAGGATGTCCCGCTCCAGCCGGGCCTGCATGGGCTTGTCGCCCTGGGCGAGGGCGTCCGTGACGGAGTCCTCCGCGTCGCCGCGAAGGGCGTCCACGCGCGCGTACAGTCCATCGATGAATTCCTGCTCATGCCGCAATTCATCGTCTGGAAATTCGGTGTTTGACAATTCCGCTCCCGCCCGGATATACTGTGCTCACTGAACTTCTCCGCGATCTCATCCCATTGAAGTCGCGAACCATTGAATATACGCAGAGAAATCCCCCGAGCGCAATTGCTCGGGGGATTTCTTCTTGGGCCGGGCCCGGTTACAGCACGTCGGACAGCTCTTCCAGGAGCCGCCGCTTGGGCCGGGCGCCCACCATCGACCTCACCGGCTCGCCGCCCCGGAAGACCATCAGGGTCGGTGTCGACAGCACGCCATACGCGATCGTGGTCCGCGGATTCCGGTCGACGTCGAGCTGAACGATCCGCAGCCGGTCACCCTCCTCGAAGGCGATGTCCTTCAGCACCGGCGCCAGCTGCCGGCACGGCCCGCACCAGTCGGCCGTGAACTGCACGAGCACGGGGAGTTCGGCGCCGATCACCTCCGCCTCGAAATCCGCGTCCGTCACCTCGTCCAGGCCGCTCACCTTGGTCACCGTATCCGCCCTCCCAGTTCACACCCGGGTTCCGGACCCCCCGGAACCAGCGCCTCGGCGGCCAGCTCGCCCATGGCCCGCTCGGCCCGCGTCAACTGCCCGGCGACCTTCGCCCGGACCGCCGTCAGCTCGCCGAGGATCGCGTCGAGCTCGGCCAGCTTGCGCCGGTAGACCGCCAGCGACGCCGGGCACGAGTCGCCCTCCGGGTGACCGGCCCTGAGACACTCCACGAACGGGCGTGTCTCCTCCAGGTCGAACCCGAAGTCCTGCAGCGTCCGGATCTGCGTGAGCAGCCGCAGGTCGTGCTCGTCATACGTGCGGTGCCCGAGGTCGTCGCGGCGCGCGGGCAGCAGCCCGCGCGACTCGTAGTACCGCAGCGTGCGCGTGGTGGTCCCGGCCCGTGCGGCCAGTTCGCCGATTCGCATACCTGCGACCGTAGGCCTTGACGCCGACGTCAACGCAAGCCCGTCTCAGAGCACCCCCGCCGACTCCTCCACCTCCATCAGCGACGCGCTGTGCCGCTCCTCGTCGAAGGCCTTCCGGCCGCCGCGGAGGCCGAACAGGCGCTTGGCGAGGGCGATGTAGAGGACGGCGAGGATGTTGAGGACGAGGGTGGCGATCTTCAGATAGCTGACCTTCTCGGTGAGTTCGTAGATCTCCAGGGGGAGGAAGGCGGCCGTGGCGACCACCGTCAGGTACTCCGCCCAGCGCTTGGCGTACCAGAGGCCGACCGCCTCGACGAGTTCGATCAGGGCGTAGGCCAGCAGCAGGGCCGCGACCAGGAGCAGGGTGGAGTGCTTGTAGCCGAAGGCCTTCTGGATGGAGCCGACGACCGGGGAGTGGTCGAGGTCGTAGTGGAAGTGTCGGAAGACCGGGCGGAAGACGTCCAGGTTCTCGTTGAAGAGGCGGCGTACGGCGTCCTGGCTGTTGCTGAACCTCCACACCGCCACCGCGACCAGCACGATGAACACCCCGCGCACGGCGCGCTCGATCGCCAGGAAGCGGAGGATGAACAGGTCCCGCAGGACCTTTCCGCGCGGTACCAGCGGGGCGTCGGCGGCCGGTCCCGTGCCGTGCGGCTCGCCGAGCACGAAGTCGCCGCAGCGCAGACAGCGCCAGACGTCCCCCAGGGCGGTCTGCGCGTGCAGCCGCACCCGCAGCCGCGGGTCGTCCGGCGCGTACGTCACATGGCCCTTGCGGGCGCAGGTCCGCCGGTCCCAGTCGATGTTCATTCCCCCGTGCCTCCATACCCGTGTGCGCGGTCGACGCACACACGAACGTGCCGTTCCGGTCACTCCGGAAACGGCACGTTAGTGGATGCGGCCGACAGCGGGTCAGGAGGGCCCGGTCAGCGCGCCCCTCCCGCGACCGGTTCCCGCTCCTCCGCGGGCTCCTCCTCCACCGCCGGGGCCTCCCGGCGCGGCAGCAGCACCGCCACCAGCACCGTGCCGACGCCCAGGATCACCGCGCCGACCAGGCTGGTGTGGGCGACGGCGTCGGAGAACGAGGACCCGACCGCGTCGGCCATCCCCCGTGCCCCGGAGGCGAGCTGGGCGGCCTGCTGCTTCAGCTGAGCGGCCTGCTGCGGGTCGCCCGCCTGCGCGGCCTGGGCCGCGACCTGCCGGGCCTTGTCCCCGATGCCCTGCGCGACCGCGTACCCGGCGCCGACCGAGTCCTGCGCGGTGTCCAGGGCGCTCGCCGGGAGCTTGCTCCTGGCCGTGGCGTCGGTGAGGTGGTCGCCGTACGACGTGGACAGCAGGGAGCCGAGGATCGCGATGCCGAGCGAGCCGCCGAGTTCGAGCGAGGTGTCGTTCACCGCGCCGCCGACGCCCAGTTCCGACTCCGGGAAGGCGCCCATGATCGCGTCGGTGCAGGGCGAGAGGGCGAGGCCGATGGCCAGGCCGAGGATGATCAGGGGTGCGACGAAGTCGCCGTACGTCGAGGACGCGTCCACCCGGGTCAGCAGGGCCAGGGCGGTGGTGCCGCCGATCATGCCCGCGGTGACCGTCCACTTCATGCCGACGCGCGGGGTCAGCCAGCCGGTGAGCGCCGAGCCGGCGAACACGGCGCCGGCGAGCGGCAGCATGCGGACGCCGGTGCCGAGGGCGTCGTAGCCGAGGACGAACTGAAGGTGCTGGGTCAGGTAGTAGAAGGCGCCGAAGACGGCCAGGAAGAAGAGGGCCACGGCGAGGTTGGAGCCCGCGAACCGGCGGTGCGCGAAGCGGCGTACGTCGAGGATCGGGCGGGGGTGGCGAAGCTCCCAGGCGACGAAGGCGAGCAGGCCCACGCCGGCGACGACCGCGGCCGTCACGGCCTTGACGCCCCAGCCGAAGTGCGGGCCCTCGATGATCATGTAGATCAGCGAGCCGGTCCAGATCACCGAGAGCAGTCCGCCGACGTAGTCGATCCGGCCGTGATGACCGGCCTTGGACGGCGGTACGAGGACGAGGGCGCCGACGATCGCGACGGCGGCGATCGGCACGTTGATCAGGAACGTGGACGACCAGCCGTGGTCCTTCAGCAGCGCGCCCGCGACCACCGGCCCGGCGGCGATGGCGAGCCCGGCCGTCGCGGTCCACAGCGTGATGGCCTTGGCCCGTTCGGCGCGCGGGAAGGTCGCGGCGAGCAGGGAGAGGGTGGCGGGCATGATCAGCGCGGCGCCGACGCCCATCACGGCACGGGCGGCGATGACGGCCGTGGCACTGTCGGCGAGGTAGCCGGAGACGGCGCCGCCGCCGAACACGACGAGGCCGAGGAGGAGCGCGCCCCGGCGGCTGTACTTGTCGCCGATCGCGCCGAGCAGCAGCATCAGCGCGGCGTACGGGACGGTGTAGCCGTCGATCACCCACTGGAGGTCGGCGCCGGACAGGCCGAGGTCGCTGGTCATGTCCGGTGCCGCGACCGTGAGGGCGGTGTTGGCCATGACGATGATCAGCAGGCTCAGGCAGAGCACGAGCAGCGCCCACCAGCGCCGGGCGTAGGGCCGGTCCATCCTTTCGACCGGTTCGGTCATGACGAGTCGCATGGGCAGGGGTCGCCTTCCTCACAGCACGGGACTTGCACAGCAGCGTGCAATTGCACAACCATGTGCAATGTACGCTGTTGCACAACGCTGTGCAACTCTGCGAGGGGAGGGCAGAATGGCTGCCATGACCACGGGTAACACCAGCCGCGCCGACGCCAACCGGCGCCGCATCCTCGACGTCGCCCTCGCCGAGCTGCTGCGCGACCCCGACGCCTCCATGGACCAGATCGCGCGTGCCGCGGGGGTCGTACGGCGGACGGTGTACGGGCATTTCCCGAGCCGCGAGGCGCTGATCGGCACGCTCGTCGACGGCGCGGTCCAGTCGCTGGCGGCCGCCCACGCGGCGGGCCGGGAGGGAGTCGACGACCCGGCGGAGGCGGTGGCCCGGTCCGTGCTCGCCGTCTGGGAGATCGCCGACCGCTACCGTCTGCTGGTCGCGCTGGCCCAGCGCACGGTCACCGTGCAGGGCATCCGCGACCGCCTCGCCCCGGTCCGCGAGTCCTGCGCCGAACTGCTCCAGCGCGGCCTGGACGAGGGCACCTTCAGCTCACCGCTGCCCGCGGCGGCGCTGGCCTACGTGCACGAACAGATGCTGTTCGCGGTGACCGAGGCGGTGAACGACGGCCTCCTGACAGCACAGGAGGCGGGCCGCTCCGCCGCGGTCAGTGTCCTGAACGCGGCGGGCGTGCCCGCCTCCACCGCCACCGCACTGGTGGCGAAGCTGAGCGAGTAGCTCGCGAGAAGCAGCCCACAAAAGAGATGTCTCCGGGCGGCTGAGCTTACGGGGGAGTATCAGCCGCCCGGAGACGGTTGGTCCGGGCGCCCGGCCCGGGTTCAGGCGGGGCCGGGCGCCCGGGGTATGGGGGCGGGGTACGGGGGCGGGGCTCAGGCCTTGGCGAGTTCCTTCTCGCCGCCCTCGCGCTGCTCCGGCACATCCGCGACCGGGGGAACCTGGTTCTCGTCGAGCAGGGTCGTCTCGTCGAACGGCAGCTCTCCGGCGAGCACCTGCCGGACGCGGTCCCGGTCGATCTCCTTCGTCCAGGTGCCGATCAGGACGGTGGCGACGGCGTTGCCGGCGAAGTTCGTCAGGGCGCGGGCCTCGCTCATGAAGCGGTCGATGCCGACGATCAGGCCGACGCCGTCGACCAGCGCGGGCTTGTGCGACTGGAGGCCGCCGGCCAGCGTGGCCAGACCGGCGCCGCTGACGCCCGCCGCGCCCTTGGAGGCGAGCAGCAGGAACAGCAGCAGCGGGATCTGCTCGCCGACGGACATCGGCGTGCCCAGGGCGTCCGCGATGTAGAGCGACGCCATGGTCATGTAGATCATCGTGCCGTCGAGGTTGAAGGAGTAGCCGGTCGGGACGGTGATGCCGACCACCGGCTTGCTGACGCCCAGGTGCTCCATCTTCGCGATCAGCCGCGGCAGCGCGGACTCGGAGGAGGAGGTGGACAGGATCAGCAGGAACTCGCGGCCCAGGTACTTGAACAGCGAGAAGATGTTCAGGCCGGTGATGGCCCGCAGCAGCGCACCGAGCACGACGAAGACGAACAGGAAACAGGTCACGTAGAAGCCGAGCATCAGCACGGCGAGGCTCTTCAGCGCGTCCAGACCGGCCGAGCCGACGACCGCGGCGATGGCGCCGAAGGCACCGATCGGGGCGGCCCACATCACCATGGCGAGGATGCGGAAGACGAGCCGCTGGATGTGCTCGAGACCGCGGAGCACCGGCTGGCCCGCCGAGCCCATGGCCTGCAGCGCGAACCCGGTGAGCAGGGCGATCAGCAGGGTCTGCAGCACCTGGTCGCCGGTGAAGGCGGCGAGGAAGCTCACGGGAATGATCGACAGCACGAAGTCGACCGGGGGCAGCGCGTCCGCGGAGACCTGGCCGTGCCCGGACGCCTTGATCGCGGCGGTGAGGTGCAGCCCGTCACCGGGGTGCAGGATGTTGCCGACGACCAGACCGATGCCCAGCGCGACGAGCGACATCACCATGAAGTAGCCGAGCGCGATACCGCCGACGGCACCGACCTTCGCGGCCTTCCGGACCGAGCCGATCCCGAGCACGATGGTGCAGAAGATGATCGGCGAGATCATCATCTTGATCAGGTTCACGAAGCCCGTGCCGAGTGGCTTGAGCTGGACCCCCGCGTCGGGCCAGATCAGGCCCACCGCGATACCGAGCGCCACCGCGACGATCACGGCTATGTACAGGTAATGAGTGCGGTCCCGCTTCGCGGCGGGTGCGGCAGGTGCCGTACGGGGAGTGCTGGCGGCCACGGCTGCCCTCCTTGACGTCTTCGTCGGCTAACACCGGCGTGCGGCTCACGTCCGGGCGTTATGGGGAATGCCAGTGACTATCTCCCGCTCTGTGAGGGCGGTCACCCTTCCGTTCATTTAGTTCACACTTAACTCAGGGGCACACTGACGACATGCGAGTTCCAGCCATCCCGAGGCCCCGCAGCCTGGCCGGCCAGCTCTTCGCCATGCAGGCCGTGCTCATAGCGGTGGTCGTGGCCGGATACGCACTGTTCAGCTACGTCAGCGACCAGCGGCAGGCCGAGGAGGCGGCGACCCGCCAGGCGACGGCCGTGGCCCGCTCGATCGCGGACACGCCTTCCGTACGGGCCGCGATCCACACGCCGGACCCCTCGGCGCACCTCCAGCCGTACGCCCTCAAGGTCACGCGCGACACCGGGGTCGACTTCGTCACGATCATGACTCCGGACGGGATCCGCTGGACCCACCCCGACGAGAAGCAGATCGGCAAGCGCTACCTGGGCCACATCGAGGACGCCCAGCAGGGCCGCACCCGCTCCGAGACCTTCACCGGCACCCTCGGCGCCTCCGTCCGCACGGTCACCCCGGTGATGGAGAACGGCCACGCCATCGGCCTGGTGAGTGCCGGCATCCGGGTCGAGGCGATCAGCCGCCGTGTCCAGGAGCAGGTCACGGCCCTGTTCGGCGTCGCCGCCGGCGCACTGCTGCTGGGCGCGGTCGGCACGTACGTCGTCAACGCCCGGCTGCGCCGTCACACTCACGGCATGAACGCGACGGAGCTCAGCCATGTGCACGACTACCACCAGGCCGCGCTGCACGCGGTGCGGGAGGGGCTGCTCATGCTGGACGGGCAGTACCGGGTGGCGCTGATCAACGACGGCGGGCGGGAGCTGCTCGGGGTGGGCCCGGAGCGCGAGGTGGTGGGCCGGTCGGTCGCCGACCTCGGCCTGCCCGTGCCGCTGACCGGCGCGCTGCTGGCGTCGGAGCCGAGGGTGGACGAGGTACACCTGACGGCCGACCGGGTGCTGGTGGTGAACACCTCACCGGTGTCGGGCGGGGAGCGCCGGGGCACGGTGGTCACCCTGCGCGATGTCACCGAACTCCAGTCACTGATGGGCGAGTTGGACTCCGAGCGCGGTTTCACGCAGGCGCTCCGCTCGCAGGCCCACGAGGCCGCGAACCGCCTCCACACGGTGGTCTCCCTGATCGAACTGGGCCGTGCGGAGGAGGCGGTCGACTTCGCGACGGCGGAACTGGAACTCGCGCAGGCGCTGACCGACCAGGTGGTGGCGGCGGTGAGCGAGCCGGTGCTGGCCGCGCTGCTGCTGGGCAAGACGGCACAGGCGAACGAGCGGGGCGTGGAACTCCTGGTGTCGCCGGAGAGCCGGCTGGACGACGGGGTGCTCCCGGACGACCTCTCGGCACGGGACCTGGTCACCATCCTCGGCAACCTGATCGACAACGCGGTGGACGCGGCGCTGGGCAGCACCAGGGCCCGGGTGACGGTCACGGCATCCACCGACGACACGGACGACACGGACGACACGGACGACACCAAGGACACCGACGAGCCCGCGCGGACCCTGGTGCTGCGGGTCGCGGACACCGGGACCGGTGTGGATCCCGCCCTCGCCGACCTGGTGTTCCAGCGGGGGTTCTCCACCAAGCCGGCGGGGCCGGGCGGGCGGGGGCTCGGCCTGGCGCTGGTGCGGCAGGCCGTGCACCGGCTGCACGGGACCCTGTCCGTGGCGGAGGCCGACGGCGGCGGGGCCCAGTTCGAGGTACGGCTGCCGTTGCGTACGGCGGTCGGGACGTCCCCGGTGTCTGGAGGCGACGCATGACGAACGAGCGGCACATCCGCGTGCTGGTGGTGGAGGACGATCCCGTGGCGGCGGACGCGCACGTCATGTACGTCGGCCGCGTGCCGGGTTTCACGGCCGTCGGCAAGGCGCACACCGGGGCGGAGGCGCGGCGGATGCTGGACCGCACGCCGGTCGATCTGCTGTTGCTCGACCTGCACCTGCCGGATGTGCACGGGCTCCAGCTCGCCCGGTCGCTGCGCGCGGCCGGGCATCACGCCGATGTGATCGCGGTGACGTCGGCGCGGGATCTGGCGGTGGTGCGGGAGGGGGTCTCGCTCGGGGTCGTCCAGTACGTCCTGAAGCCGTTCACCTTCGCCACCCTGCGGGACCGGCTGATCCGGTACGCCGAGTTCCGCGCCGCGGCCGGCGAGGCGAGCGGCCAGGACGAGGTGGACCGGGCACTGGGCGCCCTGCGCGCCCCGGGCCCCGCGGCCCTCCCCAAGGGCCTGAGCGGCCCGACCCTGGAACGCGTCACCGGCGCCCTGCGCGAGGCCCCCGAAGGGCTCACGGCGGCGGGCGTCGCGGAGGCCGTGGGGATATCCCGGATCACCGCCCGGCGATATCTGGAGCACCTGGTGGAGGGGGCTCGGGCGGAGCGGAAGCCGGTGTACGGGCAGGTGGGGAGACCGGAGTTGGTCTACCGGTGGGTGAGCGGGGTGGAGCAGCGCAGACCGTGAGGCCGGGCCCCAGGGGAAGTAAGTCCCCTGGGAATCAAAGGGGGGAGGGTACGGATCGAGCCGTGGTTTTCGCCGCCCCGGACCGCCCTCGCGCCCGCGCTGCGCCCCGCCCGCCCCGCCGCCCGGCCCGCGCCCCGCAGCCGCATATGCCGCGCCACCTTGCCATTCCGGCCACCCGTCCCCGGAACGCAGGGTTCCAGCCACCTCACCCCCGGCTGGAACCGTATATTCCTACGATCTGTAATCCTGGCCGAACAATCCGTAGTCATCCGCCACTCCCGGCCCCTAGTTTGAGCCGCGTGCGCCGACCGCCCTCAGTTCGACCGGATCAGCCAGGACCCCCCTTCGACGCCCCCGCCGCCCGACGACTCCGTACCGCCCTCGGCATGGGACCCGAGCATGTCGCCTACGGTATGCGCGCCTCGTACGGGCTGCCGTACGTCTCCCCCGACCTCGTCGTCGCCTGGGAGCGCGGGGTCACCTCGCCCAGCGACGCCGAGCTCACCGCGCTCGCGGCCGTGCTGTGGTGTTCGCCGGGTGAGCTCATCGGCAGGCCGCGGACGCTGCGGGAGCACCGGATCGCCCGGCGGCTGGCCGCGGAGGACGTGGCCCTCGCCGTCGGGCTGGAGTTCCTCGCGTACCTGCGGATGGAGGAGAACGACGAATGGCGCGGCACGGACCGGCAGTCGGCCGTCCTCGCCGACCTGCTGGAACTGTCGCTGCCCGACTTCGTCACCGTGACGGGACGCGACCCCAGACTGGCCGAGCTGCTCCGCAACGCGGTCACCACCCGCTGGCAGGCCTACGTCCGCCCGGTGGCCCGCCTGGTACCGCTGGACCGGCGGCTCCTTGAGGTGGCACTCAAGGAGCTGCACCGGGGGTACCAGGGGCTGACGGCGGTCACGCTCAACTGGGGCGGCGACGACGCGGGCGCCGGCGGGCAGGACTTCGTCGAGCGGATCGTCGAACACTTCTGGACGGCGATCCGGCGGCAGACCGCCTGAGCACTCCGCTGGACGTGCCGTGGTGTGCCGTGATGCGCCGTCGTTCGACTGCGGCGCCGTCGTGGCTGGTCGCGCAGTCCGACCCCCTAGAAGACCGACTCCGCCTCGTCCATGCGGTCCTTCGGGACCGTCTTCAGCTCGGTCACCGCCTCCGCGAGCGGCACCATCACGATGTCGGTGCCGCGCAGCGCGGTCATCCTGCCGAACTCGCCGCGGTGCGCGGCCTCCACCGCGTGCCAGCCGAAGCGGGTGGCGAGGACACGGTCGTACGCGGTCGGGACACCGCCGCGCTGGATGTGGCCGAGGATGACCGGCTTGGCCTCCTTGCCGAGCCGGCGCTCCAGCTCGTACGCCAGGGCGGCGCCGATGCCCTGGAAGCGCTCGTGGCCGAACTGGTCGATCTCGCCCTTGCTGTAGTCCATGGTGCCCTCTGCGGGGTGGGCGCCCTCGGCGACGCAGACGACCGCGAACTTCTTGCCGCGGGCGAACCGCTCCTCGACCATCTTGACCAGGTCGGCGGGGTCGAAGGGGCGCTCGGGCAGGCAGATGCCGTGGGCGCCGGCGGCCATGCCGGACTCCAGGGCGATCCAGCCCGCGTGGCGGCCCATGACCTCGACGACCATGACGCGCTGGTGGGACTCGGCGGTGGTCTTCAGCCGGTCCATCGCCTCGGTGGCGACGCCCACCGCCGTGTCGAAGCCGAAGGTGCGGTCCGTCGAGGAGATGTCATTGTCGATCGTCTTCGGGACGCCGACGACCGGCAGCCCCGCGTCGGACAGCATGCGCGCCGCGGTCAGGGTGCCCTCGCCGCCGATCGGGATCAGCGCGTCGATGCCGAACTCCTCGACCATGTCGGCAGCCCCGTCGCAGGCCTCGCGCAGCCGGTCGCGCTCGAGGCGGGAGGAGCCGAGGATGGTGCCGCCGCGGGCCAGGATGCCGCTGACGGCGTCCAGGTCGAGGGTGCGGTAGTGGCGGTCGAGCAGGCCCCGGTAGCCGTCCTCGAAGCCGATCACCTCGTCGCCGTACTGCGCGACCGCGCGGTGCACGACCGACCGGATCACTGCGTTCAGGCCGGGGCAGTCGCCGCCTGCGGTGAGAACTCCGATGCGCATCGTGCTGTGTCTCCTGCTCGCTGTGGGTACCGGTGAGCCAGTCCGATTGTTTCATGTCCCCACAGGCACTGCCGCTCCCGTCCCGGCCCCGGTGGTGACGTGGTACTGACGGGCGCCTTATCCAGCCCCAGGGGTACTGTCAAGGGGGTTCTGGCTCACCTCGGTGGGCGATTTTTCCGGCCCCGCGACGGACGCCGAGACGGACGACGAGACGGAGAGGGAGTGCGCACGTGACGCGCAGCGTGTACGTGACCGGGATCGATCGCGGCGACGGCCGCCAGGTCGTCGAGCTGGGGGTCATGGAGCTCCTGACCCGGCAGGTCGACCGGGTCGGTGTGTTCCGTCCCCTCGTCCACGACGGGCCCGACCGTCTGTTCGAGCTGCTGCGCGCACGCTACCGGCTGGCGCAGGACCCGGCGACCGTCTACGGCATGGACTACCACGAGGCGTCCGCGCTCCAGGCCGAGCAGGGCACGGACGAGCTGGTGTCCGCCCTCGTGGACCGTTTCCACCTGGTCGCCCGGGACTACGACGTCGTCCTCGTCCTCGGCACCGACTTCGCCGACACCCAGCTCCCGGACGAGCTGTCCATGAACGCCCGGCTGGCCAACGAGTTCGGCGCGTCCGTGATCCCGGTGGTGGGCGGGCGCAAGCAGACGGCCGAGTCCGTGCTCGCGGAGACCCGGAACGCCTACCGGGCGTATCAGGGGCTGGGCTGCGACGTACTGGCCATGGTCGCCAACCGGGTGGCCCGCGAGGACCGGGACGAGATCGCCGAGCGGCTCGACTCCCGGCTGCCGGTGCCCTGCTACGTGGTGCCGGACGAGCCCGCGCTGTCCGCCCCGACGGTCGCCCAGATCGGCCAGGCCCTCGGCGCCAAGGTGCTGCTCGGGGACGACTCGGGGCTGGCCCGGGACGCGCTGGGCTTCGTCTTCGGCGGCGCGATGCTGCCGAACTTCCTCGCCGCCCTGACCCCGGGCTGTCTGGTGGTCACCCCGGGCGACCGGGCCGACCTGGTCGTCGGCTCGCTGGCCGCGCACAGCGCCGGCACCCCGCCGATAGCGGGGGTCCTGCTCACCCTCAACGAGGTGCCGAGCGACGAGATCCTCACGCTCGCCGCCCGCCTCGCCCCCGGCACCCCGGTGCTCTCCGTGGCCGGCACCAGCTTCCCCACTGCCGAACACCTGTTCTCACTGGAGGGCAAGCTGAACGCGGCCACCCCGCGCAAGGCGGAGACCGCGCTCGGCCTGTTCGAGCGGTACGCCGACACCGCCGAGCTGGCCAGGCGGGTCTCCGCGCCGAGCAGCGACCGGCTCACCCCGATGATGTTCGAGCACAAGCTCCTCGAGCAGGCCCGTTCCGAGAAGCGGCGGGTCGTCCTCCCCGAGGGCACCGAGGAGCGCGTGCTGCACGCGGCCGAGGTGCTGCTGCGCCGGGGCGTGTGCGACCTGACGCTGCTCGGGCCGGTCGAGCAGATCCGCAAGAAGGCCGCCGATCTCGGCATGGACCTGGGCGACGCCCAGCTGATCGACCCGGCCACCTCGGAGCTGCGCGACGCCTTCGCCGAGAAGTACGCCCGGCTGCGCGCCCACAAGGGCGTGACGGTGGAGCTGGCGTACGACGTCGTCTCCGACGTCAACTACTTCGGCACGCTGATGGTCGAGGAGGGGCTCGCCGACGGCATGGTGTCGGGGTCCGTGCACTCGACCGCCGCCACCATCCGGCCCGCCTTCGAGATCATCAAGACCAAGGGGGCCGCGCGAAGCGCGTCAGGCAGGGCGGTGGTGGGAGACGGGAGGGCGAAGCCGGAGTCGTCGATCGTCTCGTCCGTGTTCTTCATGTGCCTCGCGGACAAGGTGCTGGTCTACGGGGACTGCGCGGTCAACCCGGACCCGAACGCCGAGCAGCTGGCCGACATCGCCATCCAGTCGGCGGCCACCGCCCAGCAGTTCGGGGTGGAGCCGCGGATCGCGATGCTGTCGTACTCGACCGGTACGTCCGGTTCGGGCGCCGACGTCGACAAGGTGCGCGAGGCGACCGAGCTGGCCCGCACGCGCCGGACCGATCTGAAGATCGAGGGGCCGATCCAGTACGACGCCGCCGTGGAGCCCTCGGTCGCGGCCACCAAGCTGCCGGGCTCCGAGGTCGCGGGGCAGGCGAGCGTGCTGATCTTCCCCGACCTCAACACCGGCAACAACACCTACAAGGCCGTGCAGCGCTCGGCCGGCGCGATCGCCGTCGGCCCGGTCCTCCAGGGTCTGCGCAAGCCGGTCAACGACCTGTCCCGGGGCGCGCTCGTCCAGGACATCGTCAACACCGTCGCCATCACGGCGATCCAGGCCCAGAACCCCAGCGAGAAGGCGTCCGAGCTGTGAGCAGCCCCACCCGTGTCCTCGTCCTCAACTCCGGCTCCTCGTCGGTGAAGTACCAGCTGCTGGAGATGCGGGACAGCAGCCGGCTGGCGGTGGGGCTGGTCGAGCGCATCGGCGAGCAGACCTCCCGGCTCAAGCACACCTGCGTCACCACCGGCGACACCCGGGAGCAGAACGGCCCGATCGCCGACCACGACGCCGCCCTCAAGGCGGTCGCCGAGGAGCTGGCCAGGGACGGCCTCGGCCTGGACTCGCCCGAACTGGCCGCGATCGGGCACCGGGTGGTGCACGGCGGCATGTTCTTCACCGAGCCCACCGTCATCGACGACGCGGTGCTCACCGAGATCGAACGGCTGATCCCGGTCGCGCCGCTGCACAACCCGGCCAACCTCACCGGTATCCGTACGGCGACGGCGCTGCGCCCGGACCTGCCGCAGATCGCCGTCTTCGACACGGCGTTCCACACCACCATGCCGGAGTCCGCGGCGCGCTACGCGATCGACCCGAAGATCGCGGACCGGCACCGGATCCGGCGGTACGGCTTCCACGGCACCTCGCACGCGTACGTCTCCCGGGAGACCGCGCGGCTGCTGGGCAAGGACCCGTCCGAGGTCAACGTGATCGTGCTGCACCTGGGCAACGGCGCTTCGGCCTCCGCGGTCGAGAAGGGCCGGTGCGTGGACACCTCCATGGGGCTGACGCCTTTGGAGGGGCTCGTGATGGGGACCCGGTCGGGCGACCTGGACCCGGCGGTCATCTTCCATTTGGCACGTGTTGGCGGAATGTCCATGGACGAGATCGACACTCTTCTCAACAAGAGGAGCGGTCTGTTCGGTCTGTGCGGGGACAACGACATGCGGGAGATCCGGCGGCGGATCGACGAGGGGGACGAAGAGGCGCGGCTCGCCTTCGACATCTACATTCACCGCCTGAAGAAGTACATCGGCGCCTATTACGCGGTGCTGGGACGGGTGGACGCGGTCGCCTTCACAGCGGGAGTCGGGGAAAACGCGAGCCCGGTGCGGGAGGCTGCCATCGCGGGCCTGGAGGAGCTGGGCCTGGCGGTGGACGGCGAGCTGAACGCCGTACGGGACGATCGGCCGCGGCTGATCTCGCCCGGGCGCGCACGGGTGGCCGTCGCCGTGGTGCCGACCGACGAGGAACTGGAGATCGCGACACAGACCTACGCACTGGTGGGACTCGACCGCTGAGCAATTACACGGGAGTAACACGGCTGAGCGCATAGCCGCCCATTTGTATTTTCCGCCAGACGGAATATTCCGTAGCGAAACAAACCGATAGGATCGCCCCCATGCGCCGTTCGAAAATCGTCTGTACTCTCGGCCCCGCGGTCGACTCCCACGAGATGCTCGTCTCCATGATCGAGGCCGGCATGAACGTGGCCCGGTTCAACTTCAGCCACGGCTCGCACGCCGAGCACCAGGCGCGGTACGACCGCGTCCGGGCCGCGTCCAAGGAGACCGGCCGGGCCATCGGTGTCCTCGCCGACCTCCAGGGCCCGAAGATCCGTCTGGAGACCTTCGCCGAGGGCCCGGTCGAGCTCGAGCGCGGTGACGAGTTCGTCATCACCACCGAGGACGTCCCGGGCGACAAGCAGATCTGCGGGACCACCTACAAGGGCCTGCCGGGTGACGTCGACCGCGGCGACCAGATCCTGATCAACGACGGCAACGTCGAGCTGAAGGTCCTGGACGTCGAGGGCCCCCGGGTGCGGACGATCGTCATCGAGGGCGGCGTAGTCTCCGACCACAAGGGCATCAACCTGCCCGGCGCGGCCGTGAACGTGCCCGCGCTGAGTGAGAAGGACATCGAGGACCTGCGGTTCGCGCTGCGCATGGGCTGCGACCTGGTCGCGCTGTCCTTCGTGCGGGACGCCAAGGACGTCCAGGACGTCCACAAGGTGATGGACGAGGAGGGCCGCCGCGTCCCGGTCATCGCCAAGGTGGAGAAGCCGCAGGCGGTCGAGAACATGGAGGACGTCGTGATGGCGTTCGACGGCGTGATGGTCGCCCGTGGCGACCTCGCCGTCGAGTATCCGCTCGAGAAGGTCCCCATGGTGCAGAAGCGCCTGATCGAGCTGTGCCGGCGCAACGCCAAGCCGGTGATCGTGGCGACCCAGATGATGGAGTCGATGATCACCAACTCCCGGCCGACCCGCGCCGAGGCCTCCGACGTGGCCAACGCGATCCTGGACGGCGCCGACGCGGTCATGCTGTCGGCCGAGTCGAGCGTGGGCTCGTACCCGATCGAGACCGTGAAGACGATGTCGAAGATCGTCGCCGCGGCCGAGCAGGAGCTGCTCTCCAAGGGCCTGCAGCCGCTGGTCCCGGGCAAGAAGCCCAAGACGCAGGGTGGTTCGGTGGCCCGTGCGGCCTGCGAGATCGCCGACTTCCTCGGCGGCCGGGGTCTGGTGGCCTTCACCCAGTCCGGCGACACCGCGCGCCGCCTCTCGCGCTACCGCGCGTCCCAGCCGATCATCGCCTTCACCACCGACGAGGGCACCCGCAACCAGCTGGCGCTCAGCTGGGGTGTGGAGTCGCACGTCGTGCCGTTCGTGAACAGCACCGACGAGATGGTCGACCTGGTGGACCAGGAGATCACCAAGACCAACCGCTTCAACCCGGGCGAGATCGTCATCATCACCGCCGGCTCGCCCCCCGGCGTCCCCGGCACCACCAACATGCTCCGGGTGCACCACCTGGGCGGCGGCAACTGACCGGGCCTGTACGACACTGAGGGCGCCTCCTTTCCACAGGGGGCGCCCTCGGCTTCTTTTCGCGTGGGGCGCATCGCGTTCGGCTCGGTTCTTCACCTATGGGTGAGCCATGGTGAGATGAGGCCTCTCCCATGCTTGCGCCCGCTGCAGAACAGGCAGCGGTATATCAAAAGCAAGACGGAAGGAGGCGATGAAAGAAATGGCGCCGAAAGCTGAACCCAGCTTGTCATTGGCGAGTAGCGCGAGTTCCACGGCATCCTTTCCATCGGCGTGAGCCGCCTTCAGTTCGTCCACGACGATGCCCGACTCACTCATCGATGTCGGCGACCTCCCCCGCGCCGGCCGGAGTCCGGAGCGTCCGCCCACGCACAACGCTCGGCTGGGAAAGCCCAGCCGAGCGTCTGCATGAACTGCCTGTGCGGCTGCTCAGTCGGTCGTGTACAGATGCATCCCGGGGACGTGCAGGTTGCCACCGAACTGGCCCGCCTGGGTCACCTTGGCGTTGGTGAAGTAGATGAGCGGGATGTTCAGCGGCGGCGGGTTGTCCGGGCTGAACGTGATCGGGATCAGGCCGAAGAGGTTGCCGGAGATGCTCTCGGTGTACATCACGGTGTCGCCGCCGGTGATGGTGGACGTCGAGCCCTTGGCCGCCTGCACGTGGTAGGTCTTGCCGGACTGCTTGTCGTTCACCGTCTGGTGCAGGTCGCCGATGTCGGTGCCGCCGGAGATGACGTACTTCAGGACCTTCTTCTTCGTCCCGTTGGCCGTCTTCACCTCGACGATGCCCTTGTAGTCGGCGCCCTTCAGCGTCAGCGAGCTGGCGTTCAGGTACCAGGGGTCGTCCGCCACCGCCACCTTGTTGTCGACGCCGCTCTCGTCGTCCGTGGCGGCCGGGCAGTCGTCGGCGGAGGTGGTGGAGCTCGCCGACGGGCTGGGCGAGGCGGTGGCCGTGCCGGCCGCGTCCCCGGCCGCCTTGGTGGCGTCGTCCGCCGCCTTGGTCGCCGTGTCGGTGGTGTCCTTGACCGTGTCCTCGACCGTCTTGGTGGTCTTGTCGACCGTCTTCTTGACGGTGTCGGTGGAGCTGGAGTCCTTGCTGTCACCGGCGGACGAAGACGACGAGGACGAGGACGACGAGGACGCCGACGGGGTGGGACTCGCGCTCGGGCTCGAGGAGGAGCTGGAGCTGGAACCGCCCGACAGGACGTCGCCGATCGTGTCGCCGATCGTGTCGAGCAGGTTGCCGCTGCTCTCGGACGCCGACGGGGTCGGAGTGGCGGTGTCGCCGGACGACGACGTGTCCTTGGAGTCCGAGGACCCGGAGGAGGCGGTCGCCGTGGGCTTCGGCGTCGCCTTGTCGCCGGAACCTGAATCCGACGAATCCGACGAAGACGTCTTGCCTGACGTGTCCTTGGTGCCGGCGGACGACGAGGGGCTCGGCGTGCTCTCGCTCTTGTCCGGGGACCCGCTCTCGCTCGCCGAGGCGGACGGCGACGCGGAGGAGTCCTTGGAGTCCGAGGAGTCGTCCAGGGCCTTGACGCAGTCCTTGTACTCGTCGGCCGACAGGCTCTTCGACGACGCCGACGGGGACGGCGAGGAGCCGTTGTCGGCGAGGGCGAGGCTGGACGTGAATCCCATGCCCATGATGACCGCGGTCGGCATCGCCACGCTGGCTATCGCCTTGCCGGCCGGCATGTGGAACCTGGTGAACAGCGGCTTCTTGGGTGCCGCGTGGCGCGGCCCGGTTCTCACACGGGACTCGTCCACCTCAGTCCCGTGGGTCACCTCGTCAGCCGGCACTGTGCCTCCCGTTCGCCCCGTTCGCCGGGCTCGTTCCTGACAGGTCGTTCTCCCCCAGCGTCTTGGGCGTCTGAGGGGGAATGCCATTGCTCATCCCGTACGCGTCCACGGTGGGCGGCGCGGTCTCGGGGGCGTCGTGCGGCCCCGCGGCACTCTCCTCGGCGGGCTGCGGCGCGGGCGGTACGCCCGGCGCCCACGCGATCGCCATGGCCCCGCCGATCAGCGCGAACAGGAAGCCGACGAGGAAGCCGCCGATGTTGGAGACGGGGAGGGACACCAGCCCCAGCAGGATCGCCGCGACACCCGCGAAGACCCGTACGTGCTTCTGGAACCAGAGGCTGATGCCCAGTACGACCAGCAGCACGCCGATGATCAGGGATCCGGCACCCGCCGTGGTGGACATCGCCAGCGTGAGATGGCCCAGCTGAAGGTGCGCGTACGGGAAGTAAGCGATGGGGAGTCCGCCGAACAGGACGAACAGCCCCGCCCAGAACGGCCTCGTGCCCCGCCAGGCGCGGAACTGCTGCCTCCTGCGGGTGAACTGTCCGGATGCGGCAGGAGTCTCGGCGCTCATGGAAAACAGCTCCCTGGTGCGGCGTTGCTGTGGTGGTGATGTGTGCCGCGCGTGAAAACGCGGCCGGATCGGGGACGGGCGGGGGCGCCACCGGCTCCCCCGCCCGTCATCGAGTGCTTAGTAGCACTCGTGCGTACCCGTCGACAGCGACATGTGCAGACCGCTCAGCTTGAAGGTTCCGGCGGTGGTCGCCCACGCCGTCTGCTTCACGTCGATCAGCTCGGCCGAGTCGGCCTGCTGGGCGAAGCCGAAGGGGTTGGCCTGCTCGCCACCGCCCTTCATGCCCGGACCCTTGGAGGCGTCCTTGGCGGCCACACCGATGTCGAGACCGTGGAACGTCGCGTCGGCGTTCAGGTCGGCGACGTCGATGTACAGGCGCTCGGCCTCGACCGGCTTGTCCGCGCCCGCCTTCAGGGTCAGGGTGACCGATCCGAGGACCGGGATACCCGGGGTGACCACGGACTGGCACATGTTGGTGATCTTGGCCGACTGGAACGCGGAGACGGCGACGGGATGAGCCGTCTTGTCACCGGTGAGGGTGTAGCCGTTGTCCAGCGCGCCGTACTGCGAGAACCCCTGGCCCTCGAGCTTGTCGGCCGTCACCTTGAACGACTGGCCGGAAACGCTGAACGACGCGGCGAGAGCGCCCTGCGCAAGGGCGACACCTATCGCGGCCGTAGCGGCGACGCTGGGCACCATGACCACAGCGAACCGCTTCCATCTGGTCCCGCCACGCACCTGGGACTCCATATTTCCTCCTTCTCGGACGTACATCTCCTGGCCCTCGCTCGCCACCGCTTCGGCGGCTCAGCCGGGCAGGGATGGGAGAAGTGCTACGTCCTCGGGAAGGGGAGCGCCCGATCTCGGTGGCGCGAACCGCGACCGAATCACCGGCGATCACCCCCGAGCGACAACCACTGGTCGCGCCTGACACGCATCACGCACAACCTTGCTGGACAGGCTTCGCCGAGCGGCGAAGACCCCCCTGTCCCAGAGCCGGCGCCACTGCCGCCGACTCTGCTCGGTGGGGACCCACATCGCCCCGTTGACCCGACCGGCTGTCGGGGGTACGGGAATGGACCGAGCGTCGCCGATCGTGGTCCATTCTCGCCGCCCGCACAAGGGGCTTCGTTACTGACTAGTAACGGCCAGATAACCGGAGAACGACCCGCCGGTCTCGGAGTGCGACGCTCGGTGGCATCCAAGGGCAGAACAAAACTATTGACCCCTGGACGGAACCAGACAGATCCACGCTCGGGTTTTACTCCGAGTAACAGCGGCCGCGATTACCAAGTTTTGGTAAAGCGCGGCCGCCCTGACGCCGCATCGGCGAATCTTTCACTCCGGCATCACAAGCCCGGAAGGTTTAGCGACTGGTCAACAGCCGCTCAGAACAGGGCGCGAGCCAGCGCCCGGCGCGCCCCCACGACCCGCGGGTCCTCCGAGCCGACCACCTCGAAGAGCTCGAGCAGGCGGCGCCGGACGGCGTCCCGGTCGTCACCCACCGTGCGCTGCACGGTCTCGATCAGCCGCCCGAACGCGTCCTCGACGTGTCCGCCCACCAGGTCGAGGTCGGCGGCCGCGATCTGCGCCGCCACGTCGCCCGGCTTGTCGGCCGCCTCCCGGCGCACCTGCTGCGGGTCCGCGCCCTGCACCCGCTCGAGCAACTCGGCCTGCGCCAGGCCCAGCTTGGCCTCGGTGTTACCCGGGTCGTCGTTGAGCACGTTCTTGTACGCCTGGACGGCCCCGCCCAGATCCCCGGCGTCCAGGGCCTGTACGGCGGCCTCCAGCAGCGCGTCGTACGGCCCCGCCGGGATCCCGGCCTCCGCCGGCTCACCTCCGCCGGGCTCGGCGTCCGGGTCGACGGTCAGGCCGGTCAGGCCGAAGCGCTGCTCGGCGACCTGCACCAGCTGGTCGAGGGTCTCCCTGATCTGCGCCTCGCCGGCGGCGCCCTGGAAGAGCGGCAGCGCCTGTCCCGCGACGACCGCGAAGACGGCCGGGATGCCCTGCACCCCGAACTGCTGCATCAGCATCTGGTTGGCGTCGACGTCGATCTTGGCGAGCAGGACGCGACCGTTGTACTCGACGGCCAGCCGCTCGAGGACGGGGCTCAACTGCTTGCAGGGCTGACACCACTCGGCCCAGAAGTCGATGACGACCGGGACCTCGGCGGATCGCTGGAGGACGTCGCGTTCGAAGGTGGCCTCGTCGACATCGATGACGAGATCGGTCGGCGAGAGGGCACCGGTGCCGCCGCCCTGCCGGGCGGCCTCGGCGCGCGCCTGCTCCGCCTTGGCCTTGGCCTCCTGGGCCGCCTTCACCGCGGCGAGGTCGACGACGCCGCTCATGGACATGTTCCGTGGCTGCATGCGTCTATCCTCCCCCGTTCCCGCGCGTGCGTGAAAAAGCGTTGTGCTGGGCTGCGGCGCCGGGTCCCCACCCACGCCTCGTGGTCGTCGCCCGCGTCGGTCCTCGCGAGCTTTCGCTACGAGTCGTAGCGTAATGCCATCGCGGGTGCGGGCGACACCCCGCCCCGGTGATCTCCCTCACGGCCTCACAGGAACCGCCGGTTATGGTCGGGTCATGCAGAGCCACACCCCCGCCGGCCGCCCCGGCCGCCCGCGCAGCGCCGCCGCGGACACCGCGATCCTGGCCGCGACCCGGGAGGCCCTGGTCGAACTGGGCTGGTCCAGGCTCACCTTGGGAGACGTGGCGATGCGGGCGGGGGTTGCGAAAACGACTCTCTATCGCCGTTGGGCGGGCAAGAACGAACTCGTCGTCGACGCGGTGGCCGAACTCTTCGACGAGCTGGAACTCCCCGACCGCGGCACGCTCGCCGCCGACATCGAGGGTGTGGTCCTCCAGTTCGCGGCCATCCTGGCCCGCCCGGAGGCCAAGAGCGGCCTGATGGCGGCGGTCGCGGAATCGACCCGCGACGACGCCCTGCGGGAGCGCATCCGCGCCTCAATCGTGGACCGCCAGAAGCGCCTCGTCCTGGAGGGCCGCGCCCGCGCCCAGGCCCGCGGCGAACTCCCCCCGGAACCCGACCCCACCGAGGCCGCCCGCACGGCCGACCTCATCTTCGACGTCGTCGCCGGCGCGGTGGTCCACCGCACCCTGGTGAGCGGCAAGCCGGCGGACGAGGACTGGGTACGAAGCTTCACCCGCCTCCTACTCCAGGGCCTGACCTCCCCCACGACGTAGCTCCGCAGCACCGGCCTCGGGTGCAACCCCGGAGTGGGGGCGCGGAGGTGGCCCCGAGAGCAGCGACAGAAGGGTCGGTCGCCTGCCGCAACCCCCGAGGCCGGGCCCGGGGCCGGGGGGCGCAGCCCCCGAGGGCGGGGCCGGGGGGCGCAGCCCCCGGGGCGGGGTTGAAGGGGCGGGAGCCTCTGGGGGTGGGACGGGTAGGGGCGGCGGGGGCGAGGAAAAGGGGTGGGTCAGAAGCCCGCCGGCTCCGTGTAGACCCCCCACTCGTCCCGCAGCACCCCGCAGATCTCGCCCAGCGTCGCCTCCGCCCGTACCGCGTCCAGCATGGGCTCGATCATGTTGGCTCCGGAGCGCGCGGCGGTCAGCATGCCGTCCAGCGCGGCACGCACGCGTGCCTCGTCCCGCGCCGTCCTGCGCGCCCCGAGCTCGCGGACCTGCTCCCGCTCCACCTCGTGGCTGACCCGCAGGATCTCCAGGTCCCCGGTGACCGAACCGTGGTGGACGTTGACGCCCACCACCCTCTTGTCGCCCTTCTCCAGCGCCTGCTGGTAGCGGAAGGCGGACTCGGCGATCTCCCCGGTGAACCACCCGTCCTCGATCCCCCGCAGAATGCCGGAGGTGATCGGCCCGATCGGGTGCCGCCCGTCGGGGTGGGCCCGCAGACCCCGCTCCCTGATCTGCTCGAAGATCTTCTCCGCGTCCGCCTCGATCCGGTCCGTCAGCTGCTCGACGTACCAGGAACCGCCCAGCGGGTCGGCCACGTTGCCGACCCCGGTCTCCTCCATCAGCACCTGCTGCGTCCGCAGCGCGATCTCCGCGGCCTGCTCGGAGGGCAGGGCGAGGGTCTCGTCCAGGGCGTTGGTGTGCAGCGAGTTGGTCCCGCCGAGCACCGCCGCCAGCGCCTCCACGGCCGTACGCACCACGTTGTTGTACGGCTGCTGGGCCGTCAGCGACACCCCGGCGGTCTGCGTGTGGAACCGCAGCCACTGCGCCTTCTCGCTCTTCGCCCCGTACACGTCCCGCATCCACCGCGCCCAGATCCGCCGCGCGGCCCGGAACTTGGCGATCTCCTCGAAGAAGTCGAGGTGTGCGTCGAAGAAGAAGGAGAGACCAGGGGCGAACACGTCGACGTCCAGGCCGCGGGACAGCCCCAGTTCGACGTACCCGAACCCGTCCGCGAGCGTGTACGCCAGCTCCTGCGCGGCCGTCGAACCGGCCTCCCGGATGTGGTAGCCGGAGACGGACAGCGGCTTGTACGCGGGGATGCCGGCCGCGCAGTACTCCATCAGGTCGCCGATCAGCCGCAGATGGGGCTCGGGCTGGAAGAGCCACTCCTTCTGGGCGATGTACTCCTTGAAGATGTCGGTCTGGAGCGTGCCGTTGAGGACCGACAGGTCCACACCCTGGCGCTCGGCCGCGACCAGGTACATGCAGAAGACCGGCACGGCCGGCCCGCTGATGGTCATCGACGTCGTCACGTCGCCCAGCGGGATGTCCTTGAACAGGACCTCCATGTCCGCCGCCGAGTCGATGGCCACCCCGCAGTGCCCGACCTCGCCCAGCGAGCGCGGGTCGTCGGAGTCGCGGCCCATCAGCGTCGGCATGTCGAAGGCCACGGACAGTCCGCCACCGCCGGCGGCCAGGATCATCTTGTAGCGCTCGTTGGTCTGCTCGGCGTTGCCGAACCCGGCGAACTGCCGGATGGTCCATGTACGCCCGCGATAGCCGGTCGGATACAGGCCGCGCGTGAAGGGGTACTCCCCGGGCCACCCGATCCGCTCGAAGCCGTCGTACGCGTCCCCCGGCCGGGGTCCGTACACCGGCTCCACCGGATCACCGGAGAGCGTGGTGAAGTCTGCGTCGCGCTTGCGCGCGGCGTCGTAGCGAGCCTGCCAGCGACGGCGGCCTTCCTCGATGGCGTCAGCGTCCATGCCTTCAAATTTACTAGGACGTCCTAGTAAATGTCGACGGGCGACCGCCGCGCGGCGCTCGCGCGGCGGTGGAAACCCAGGATCCGCCCGGTGGACCTTACGCCTTGGCGACGGCCGGAGCCTGGTCCGCGGCCCCGGACTCCAGCTCGTGGCTGATCTTCCGCTCGACGAAGAACGCGGCGGTCGGGATCGTCCCCGCGAGCAGCACCCACAGCTGCTTGCCGACCGGCCACTTGGCCTTGGAGCCCAGGTCGAAGGCGAAGACCAGGTAGACGACGTACAGCCAGCCGTGGGCGATGGCCACGACCCGGGTGAAGTCGGCGGCGCCGTCGATGTGAAGCCCGTACTTCGCGATCATGCTCAGGCACAGCAGCACCAGCAGCACACCGGTGGTGTAGGCCATGACGCGGTAGCGGGTCAGCACGCTCTTTTTCATGCCGTCGAGCGTAACCGCCCGTTCCGGGAGATCTTGCCCCGGGTCGCCCGGGGGAGGGCTCAGTCCTCGTCGAAGTCGTGCGCCGCGATCCTCAGCGGGCGCAGCATCGCGAAGAGCTCCCCGCACTCCTCGGCGTCGTACACCCCGAGGCCGAAGTCCATCGCCATCAGGTCCCGGGTGGCCGCGTCGACCACCTCGCGGCCCTTGCCGGTGATGCTGGCGAGCGTGCCGCGCCCGTCGTTCGGATTGGGCCGCTTGGCCACCAGTCCGGACTTCACCAGCCGGTCGACGGTGTTCGTCACGGAGGTGGGATGCACCATGAGCCGCTCACCGATCTTGGACATCGCCAGTTCCCCGGCCTTGGAGAAGGTGAGCAGCACCAGCGCCTCGTACCGCGCGAAAGTCAGTCCGTACGGCTTGACCACCGCGTCGACCTCGGCCAGCAGGATCTGGTGCGCCCGCATGATCGAGGTGATCGCCGCCATCGACGGCACGTTTCCCCACCGCTGCTTCCAGAGCTCGTCGGCGCGGGCGATGGGGTCGAAGGGAAGACTGAGAGGCTTCGGCACGTCACCAGACCCTACCCGCCGGTCACATTCCGGTCAGCTCCGTCTCGGCTTTCGGTCACCGGGGCTTTCCGGCGGCGCAGATGGTGGCGGACCGCCCGCTGGGCGACGGGGCCGAGGTCCTCCAGGGCGGCCACGAGCGCGCCGAGTTGCTCCAGGGCGTCGAGGGCCGCGTGGGCGCCGGCCTCGTCCACGCCCTCGTACAGCTCGATGCCGACGAAGGACGCGGCGACCGCGCGGGCCAGGTTCGCGGGGTCGGTGAACTCGCCGAACGGGGTCGCCGCGAGCACCCGCCTGAGTACCCGCTCTATCTCCGCGATCCACAGGTCGAGGCCCGCCGCCGTGGCCGGGCCCAGGGCCTCGTGCGTCTGCGCGCCGGCCAGCAGCTGGCCGAGCAGGGCTACGTGGCCGCCGGCCCGCTCCTCTTCGTGGATCTCCCGGCCCACGGCCAGCAGCTCGGAGAGGGAGGATACGGACGCGAGCCGGGTGTGGTGCCGCGCCACCGCGCCTTCCGCGCCGTACCGGCAGGCCGCCGCGAGGAGTTCGTCCACCGAGCCGAAGTGGTAGAAGACCAGCGCCTGATTGACCCCGGCCGCCGCCGCGACCGTACGGGCGGACGTCTTGGCGATCCCCTGCTCGGTGAGAACGCGCAGGGCGCCTTCCAGGAGCTTGGCCCTGGTCTCCTGGGATTTTTCCTGGGCCGCCCTGCCCGGGGCCTTGCCCGGGGACTTCGCCGGCGCCGGGCTCACGACCGGTTCCCCAGGGTGCGCAGGACGCACGCGTTGTTCACCGACAGCGGTGGGGTGCGCCGGCAGCGGCGGGCGGCCGGGGTGCAGGACAGGGGCGCCTTGAAGAGGGCGAGGAAGACACCGACGACGAGGAGCAGCGGGCACAGGAAGGCCACGGCGGCGCCCAGCGGGCCGAAGAGGGGGACGGCGGGGCCGAGGCTCAGACCGGTGCCGCAGACGGTGAGCACCAGCGCACGGACCGCGAGCTCGGCCAGCCAGTTCCAGCGGGCTCGCTCCGGGGTGATGCCGCGCTCGATCCACAGCCTCAGCCGGTCCAGGGACCAGGCCGTCGCCCAGCCCCTCAGGGGGTGCGGCAGGAGCCGGTGGTCGTAGCCGACGAGGATGCGGACGCCGTCGGCGTCGGGGACACAGCGCGAGTGGCCGATGAGGGCGAGGCGGGACGCCCAGCGCCGCCGCTGGGACGGTTCCTGGGTGGGTTCCCGGAGCTCGTGGAGATCGGCCCGTATACGTGTCTCTATATGGAGCGCTCGGGGCGCTCGGAGCGCTTGGCTCGCCATCGATGTGTCCCCCTGTCAGCCGGCCGGACCGCCGTTTGAGCGATCGCTCAACCACCTGCCCGACGGAAACTACACCTCTTTGAGCAGTCGCTCAAAGAGGTGGGCGGGGAACGCGGTTGCTAACCGGCCAGGTGCCGCTCGACCGTCTCCACCTTGGAGGTGAGGCCGTCGGTCACACCGGGACGGATGTCGGCCTTCAGCACCAGCGACACACGCGGGGCGCGTTCCTCGACGACGGCGACGGCACGCCTGACGACGGCCATGACCTCGTCCCACTCGCCCTCGATGGAGGTGAACATGGCGTCGGTGCGGTGGGGCAGCCCCGACTCGCGGACCACGCGGACGGCCTCGGCGACGTACTCCCCCACGTCCTCGCCGACACCGAGGGGCGTCACGGAGAAGGCGACGATCATGCGTTCACGGCTCCTTCCTTCTCCTTGCGGGCGCGGACGGCGATGACCGCGTCCTCGGCCTCGCGCCTGAGCTTGCGCTCGGCGAAGAAGCCACCGGTGGGCAGGACCGAGAGGACGAAGTAGAGGGCCGCGGTCTTCTTGTCCCACTTGGCGCGGTTCCAGGCGTCGGCCCAGAAGATCACGTACAGGATGAACAGCACACCGTGGACCGCGCCCATCACGGGCACCGCGTTGAAGTCCGTGGTCCGCTTCAGGACCGAGCAGACGAGAAGGACGATGAAGGACACGGCCTCCGGGGCGGAGACCAGGCGGAGGCGGCGGAGGGCGGTGGCGGTCTTGATGTCCACGGGTCACCTTCGGTGGGAGAGAGGTCGACGGCGTGCGCAACGCGGACTTGTGAACGCGTGCACAAACTTCCGCCCATTGTGGCAAACGCGGGGAGGGGAACGGGCGCCGGGGCGGAACAGGCACTGTCGGCGGCACCGGCCTCCCGCTACCTTCACCACGTGGCGATGTTCCGACTTCAAGGAAGCAAGGTGCTCGCCGTCGACATGACCGGCGATGCCGTCAAGGCGAAGAACGGCTCCATGGTCGCGTACGACGGGCAGATGGCCTTCAAGAAGCTGAGCGGGGGCGGTGAGGGTCTGCGGGGGATGGTGACCCGGCGGCTCACCGGCGAGCAGATGACCGTGATGGAGGTGAAGGGCCACGGGACGTGCTGGTTCGCCGACCGGGCCTCGGAGATCAACCTCGTCGCCCTCCAGGGGGACACGCTGTACGTGGAGTCGAGCAATCTGCTCGCGACCGACGCCGGGCTGCGGACCGGGACGACCTTCACGGGGCTGCGCGGCGCCTCGCAGGGCAACGGGCTGTTCACGACGACCGTCGAGGGGCACGGACAGGCGGCGATCATGTCCGACGGTCCGGCGGTCGTGCTCCGCGTCAGCCCCCAGTACCCGCTGATCGTCGACCCGGGCGCCTATATCGCCCATCAGGGCAACGTCCGGCAGTCCTTCCAGTCCGGTGTGACCTTCCGCACCTTCATGGGAGAGGGCGGCGGGGAGGCCTTCCAGATCAGGTTCGAGGGGGACGGGCTGGTGTACGTACAGCCGAGCGAGCGGAACACGATCGCGGGGGACGTGTGAGATGGCGCTCCGCGAGATCAACTCCAAGATGGTCGAGGCCACCGTCGTGCCCGGGCAGCGGCTGTTCAGCCAGCGCGGCGCGATGCTCGCCTACAAGGGCGACGTCTCCTTCACACCCAGCCTCCAGGGCGGGCAGGGCGGGATCATGTCGATGATCGGGAGGCGCGTCGCCGGCGAGGCCACGCCGCTCATGACCGTCGAGGGCAGCGGCACCGTCTTCTTCGGGCACGGCGGCCACCACGTCCACGTCATCAACCTCTCCGGCGACACCCTCTACGTGGAGGCGGACCGGCTGCTGGCCTTCGAGGGCACCCTGCAGCAGGGGACGATGTTCATGGGCTCGCAGGGCGGGGTCATGGGCATGGTCCGGGGGCAGGTCACCGGGCAGGGCCTGTTCACCACGACCCTCCAGGGGCGCGGGGCGGTGGCGGTGATGGCGCACGGCGGGGTCTTCGAGGTCCCGATCACACCGCAGCGGCCCGTCCACGTCGACCCGCAGGCGTACGTCGCCCATCACGGCGACGTACGCAACAAGCTGTCCACCGCTCTGGGCTGGAGGGACATGGTGGGGCGGGGCTCCGGCGAGGCGTTCCAGCTGGAGCTCAGCGGCAATGGCACGGTGTTCGTCCAGGCCTCGGAGGAGAAGCTGTGAGCGGGTACGGAACCCCCGGCGGGCCCGTGGTGTACGACCCCATGACGCTGCCCGTCGACGACAACGTCAACAAGTACACCTTCTGCGTGGAACTCAAGAGCGCGGAGTGGTTCCTGCAGAAGGGGAAGATGATCGCCTACTACGGGGCGATCGAGTTCAACGGGATCGGGCACGGGCGACTCGACCGACTTGTCCGTACGTCGTTTCATTCGCCTCTGCACGCGAGCGACTGGGTGGTGGCGTCGGGGTCGGGCAAGATGCTGCTCGCCGACCGGGCGTTCGACGTCAATTCCTACGACCTGGACGACGGCAACCTGACCATTCGCTCGGGCAACTTGCTTGCTTTTCAGCCAAGTCTTGCCCTCAAGCAGTCGATCGTGCCGGGTTTTCTGACACTGATCGGAACCGGAAAGTTCGTGGCCGCATCTAACGGTCCGGTGGTGTTCATGGAGCCCCCCATCCGGGTGGACCCGCAGGCGCTCGTCGGCTGGGCCGACTGCCCGTCGCCGTGCCACCACTACGACCATGGGTACCTCACGGGCGTAATGGGCGGTCTACGTGCGATGACAGGGCTCGGAGGGGCCTCCGGGGAGGAGCATCAGTTCGAGTTCGTGGGGGCCGGGACGGTGCTGCTGCAGTCCACCGAGACGCTGATGGCGGAGCAGGCGACGGGGGCGGTTCCGCAGCAGCCGGGAGTGCCCGGCGGTGGCGCGGGGGCACCGGGTGGACACGGAGCGCAACCGTCCGCGGCACCGCGCCTTCCCGGACAGCTGGGGGACCTCCAGCGTCGCTTCGGGCTGTGAGCGGTAGTCTGCGGAGTGTGACGTCGAACGCGTGCGCACAGTCACACCACCCTCACTAGTTCGCTTTTCAACATTTTAGGTAGACTTCATTCATGGAGACCGAGACGGCCACGCGCTGGCTGACCGATGCGGAGCAGTGCGCTTGGCGCACCCACCTGGAGGTCAACAGGCTGTTGACGTACCAGCTCGAAAAAGATCTGCAGCCGTTCGGACTGACGATGAACGACTACGAGATCCTGGTGAATCTGTCCGAGTCCGACGACGTACGGATGCGGATGAGCGACCTCGCGTCGGCGACCCTGCAGTCCAAGAGCCGGCTCTCGCACCAGATCACCCGTATGGAGAACGCGAACCTGGTCCGCCGCGAGAACTGCGAGTCGGACCGCCGCGGGCTCTATGCCGTCCTGACCGAGCACGGCATGGAGACGATGAAGAAGGTCGCCCCACATCATGTGGCGTCCGTCAGGAAGCACTTCATCGACCTGCTGTCGCCGGAGGCCCTGACGGAACTGGACAAGGCCCTGAAGCCCATCGCCGACCACCTGCGCGGCCAACGGGGACGCCCCTGACCTCGGCCGGGGTACAGGAGCGGCAGGCGGCTGTTCAGGTGTCGCCTGCCGCTCCCTTTTCCACGGCGCCCGAGACCAGGAGGCAGGCCACGCCGGCCGCCAGCGCCACCCCGCCCGACAGTACGAAGCACACCCCGACCGGCACCCGGCCGATCAGCATCCCGGCCAGCAGCGAACCACCCGAGCTGCCCGCGTTCACCGCGGTGTTCACCCAGGCTCCCGCCTGCGTCCGGGCCCCCGGGGCCGCCGTCTCCTCCGCGAGGAGGTACGCCGTCGTCAGGGCCGGGGCGATGAACAGACCCGCGCTCGCGACGGCCGCCGTCAGGGCCCACACCCCGGGCGCGACACCCGTGACGGCGAGCACCAGGCCGAGGCCGGCGGCGAATGACGCCAGGCGCACCCGCGCCGGTCCGTGCCAGTCGACCGCCCCGTTGAGCAGTCCGCCCACCGCGCTGCCCGCCGAGAGCGCGGCCAGGATCCAGGGGACCACAGCGGCGTCGTACGAGCGCTCGGTCGCGAGGGCCATCACCAGCAGCTCCGTGCCGCTGAGCGCGAGGCCCATGCCCGCGGCGACGGCCACCGGGGAGAGCAGCCTGCGGTCGAACCGGCGTCCGGGCTTGCCCTTCGGCTCGGCGGCGCGCGGCCCGGGCATGGCCGGGGAGGCCACGAACGCGTAGGTGCCCACCACGATCAGCAGCGCGCTCAGGGCCAACCCGGCCGCCGGTGGGGCGAAGCGGACCACGACGCCGACCAGCGCCGGTCCGGAGACGAACAGCACTTCCTCCGCGACCCCGTCCAGGCTGTAGGCCCGCTGCACGAGCCGGGGGTCGTCCAGCAGTCCGGCCCACACCGTGCGCATGGTGGGGCCGAGCGGGGGCGCGCAGGCACCGGCGAGGGCGGCGGCCGCGCCGAGAAGCACCGGCGGGGTGCCCGGACGCCAGGTCAGTACCGCCAGGGCGCACAGCAGGGCGCCGTACAGCGACGCCATGGGGATCAGGGCCCGGCGCGGGCCGTGCCGGTCGACCAGCGCCGCCCGTAACGGCATGAGGAAGACGGTGGCGGCGCCGAACACGGCCATCACCGTCCCGGAGACGGCGTACGAGCCGGTCGCCCGGGTCACCGCCAGCATCACGGCCAGCCCGACCGTGCCGTACGACAGGCGGGCCGTCAGTGCGGCGGCGAAGGTGCGGCGGGCGTGCGGGACGCGCAGGACGGCGGCGTAGGACGGCCGGGGGGCGGGAGAAGGGCGCGACGAAGTGAGCGTGGACATGAGTCGGTTCCTCGGCTGAAGGCGGAAGAGGGGACACCGAAGCCCCGCGCCACCGACGGCCGACGGGCCTGCCGGGCGCGGGTGCGGCGCGCGCTCTATGCCAAGAGGAGGAACATGCCGGTCAAGCTAGCAGCGCCGGGTGCCGAGGGGCACCCGCTTTTCGGGCCGCCGCCGGCCGGTCCCGGGTCCCTGAAGTCACGCCGTCCGCCAGGCCGGGACACCGTCCGCGGTCAGCCCTCCGTCAGGCCTGTCACCAGTTCGTCCGCCGCGCGGTACGGGTCCAGTTCGCCGGCGACGATCCGCTCCGCGAGAGCGCTGAGGCGGCGGTCGCCGTGGAGGTCGGCGATGCGTTCGCGCAGGGCGGTGACGGCGATGGTCTCGACCTCGCGGGCGGCCCGGGCACGGCGGCGTTCGGCGAGGACTCCGCGCTCCTCCATCCAGGCCCGGTGCTTCTCCAGGGCCTCGA
Organism: Streptomyces sp. NPDC020299; assembly: GCF_044387825.1. Lineage (NCBI taxonomy): Bacteria > Bacillati > Actinomycetota > Actinomycetes > Kitasatosporales > Streptomycetaceae > Streptomyces > Streptomyces sp. NPDC020299. The sequence goes on along the minus strand of NZ_JBIRWL010000027.1, from coordinate 60,109 downwards.
CGACCTCGTCGACACCCTCCGCCCGGGCGGCGACCGTCTTGACGATGGGCGGGCGCCAGTCGCCGGGGCCCCGGGACTCGCCGAGCCCCAGCATGTGGTTCAGCTCACGAGCCGTCGCGTCCGCACCGTCACGGTCGGCCTTGTTGACGACGTACACGTCACCGATCTCCAGGATGCCCGCCTTGGCCGCCTGGATGCCGTCCCCCATGCCCGGCGCGAGAAGGACCACCGAGGTGTCCGCCTGGGAGGCGATCTCCACCTCCGACTGGCCCACGCCCACCGTCTCCACCAGGATCACGTCGCAGCCCGCCGCGTCCAGCACCCGGATCGCCTGCGGGGCCGCCCAGGCCAGGCCGCCCAGGTGGCCCCGGGTGGCCATGGAGCGGATGTACACGCCCGGGTCGGAGGCGTGATCCGACATACGGACCCGGTCGCCGAGCAGGGCGCCGCCCGAGAAGGGCGAGGAGGGGTCCACCGCGAGGACCCCCACCCGTTTGCCCTGTTTGCGATACGCGGTCACCAGCGCCGAGGTGGACGTCGACTTGCCGACACCCGGGGAGCCGGTCAGGCCGACCACGTACGCGTTCCCGGTCAGCGGCGCCAGGGCCGCCATGACCTCCCTGAGCTGCGGTGACGCCCCCTCCACCAGGGAGATCAGCCGGGCCACGGCCCGCGGCCGGCCTTCCCTGGCCTGGGCCACCAGAGAGGAGACGTCCTGCATCACAGCTCCGTTCGCGAAAGGAACCTACAGAGATCTACACCGAGACTGCGCTCAGGCCTTGGGCACGCGCACGATCAGCGCGTCTCCCTGACCCCCGCCGCCGCACAGCGCCGCCGCGCCGACCCCGCCGCCCCGGCGCTTCAGCTCCAGGGCGAGGTGCAGGACCAGACGGGCACCGGACATGCCGATCGGGTGGCCGAGGGCGATGGCGCCGCCGTTGACGTTCACCTTTTCCGTTGACACCCCGAGGTCCTTCATTGACTGGACCGCGACCGCGGCGAAGGCCTCGTTGATCTCGATGAGGTCGAGGTCGGAGACCTCCAGGCCCTCCTTCTTCAGCGCGTGCAGGATCGCGTTGGAGGGCTGGGACTGCAGGGAGTTGTCCGGACCCGCCACGTTGCCGTGCGCGCCGATCTCGGCGATCCAGGCCAGGCCCAGCTCCTGCGCCTTGGCCTTGCTCATGACGACCACGGCCGCGGCGCCGTCGGAGATCTGGGAAGCGGAGCCCGCCGTGATCGTGCCGTCCTTGGCGAAGGCCGGGCGGAGCTTGCCCAGGGACTCCGCCGTGGTGTCGCCGCGGATGCCCTCGTCCTTGCTGAAGACGACCGGCTCGCCCTTGCGCTGCGGGATCTCGACCGGGGTGATCTCGGCCTCGAAGACGCCGTTCTTCTGCGCGGCGGCGGCCCGCTGGTGGGACAGGGCGGCGATCTCGTCCTGCTCGGGGCGCTTGATGCCGAGCCGCGTGTTGTGCTTCTCCGTGGACTCGCCCATGGCGACGCCCTCGAAGGAGTCGGTCAGGCCGTCGTACGCCATGGCGTCGAGCATCTCGACGGCGCCGTACTTGAAGCCCTCCCGGGACTTGGGCAGCAGGTGGGGGGCGTTGGTCATGGACTCCTGGCCGCCGGCGACCACGATGTCGAACTCACCCGCACGGATCAGCTGGTCCGCGAGGGCGATGGCGTCGAGGCCGGACAGACACACCTTGTTGACGGTGAGCGCCGGGACGCTCATCGGGATGCCCGCCTTGACCGCGGCCTGCCGCGCCGGGATCTGGCCCGCCCCGGCCTGGAGCACCTGGCCCATGATCACGTACTGCACCTGGTCGCCACCGATTCCCGCACGGTCGAGGGCGGCCTTGATCGCGAAGCCGCCCAGATCGGCCCCGGAGAATGACTTGAGCGAGCCGAGCAGCCGCCCCATCGGGGTACGGGCACCCGCGACGATGACGGAGGTCGTGCCGTTCGATGCTGACATGAGGTGGAATCCCCTTCCAGCTGCACAAAGCTGAGGAGTGAACGAGGGTTTACTTCGAATGTACTGACCGGTACCGCACCCCGTCACCCGGCCGTCGGTGTGATCGCGCGCACGTTGCGTAACCACTCGAGGAGCGCTGCACTAACACCATGCTGACGCGAATCGACCACATCGGGATCGCCTGCCACGACCTCGACGCGACCGTCGAGTTCTACCGGGCCACGTACGGCTTCGAGGTGTTCCACTCCGAAGTCAACGAGGAGCAGGGCGTGCGCGAGGCCATGCTCAAGATCAACGAGACGTCCGACGGCGGCGCTTCGTACCTCCAGCTGCTCGAACCGACCCGCGAGGACTCCGCGGTCGGCAAGTGGCTGGCGAAGAACGGCGAGGGCGTCCACCACATCGCCTTCGGTACGGCGGATGTCGACGGCGACGCCGCGGACATCCGCGGGAAGGGCGTACGCGTTCTGTACGAGGAGCCACGACGCGGCTCCATGGGGTCGCGGATCACCTTCCTGCACCCCAAGGACTGCCATGGCGTACTGACAGAACTGGTCACATCCGCGCCTGTTGAGTCACCTGAGCACTGACCCTCGTACATAGAGGCCGGTAGGGTTGGGGGCGGTCGTCCCTCTGACGCGGGACGGCCGCATGCCGGGGTCCGGGTTTCGGGGGACGAGCGTCGGGGCAGCAGCCCGTGCTCCGCCGTTGATCTGACACCATTCCCCGGGGGCCCCGTTCGGCGGATGGACGGAGCTCGTGTGAACAGGCAGCCGACCAGGGGACGGATGGGACCGCGCAGTGCGGGGCTACGAGAGCCAGGAGCGAGAGCCGGCGGCTGACGTCGACCACCTCTCTCGGTTCGAGGCCGAGATGAAGCGGCTGAAGACCGAGCGGGAAAAGGCGATCCAGCATGCCGAGGACCTCGGCTACCAGGTCGAGGTGCTGCGCGCCAAGTTGCACGAGGCGCGGCGCACCATCATGTCCCGGCCCGACTTCGGCGGCGGCGACCTCGGCTATCAGGCCGAGCAGTTGCTGCGCAATGCCCAGATCCAGGCCGACCAGCTGCGCCAGGACGCCGAGCGGGAGCTGAGCCAGGCCCGCGCCCAGACCCAGCGCATCCTCCAGGAGCACGCCGAGCAGGCGGCCCGGCTCCAGGCCGAGCTGCACGCGGAGGCCGTGGCCCGGCGCCAGCAGCTGGACCAGGAGCTCGCCGAGCGGCGCCAGACGGTCGAGTCGCACGTCAACGAGAACGTGGCGTGGGCCGAGCAGCTGCGGGCACGTACGGAGTCCCAGGCCCGCCGGCTCCTCGACGAGTCCCGCGCCGAGGCCGAGCAGGCCATGGCCGCCGCCCGCAGCGAGGCCGAACGGCTGACCACGGAGGCCCGGCAGCGGCTGCAGAGCGACGCCGAGGCGGCCCGCGCGGAGGCCGAGCAGTTGCTGCGCCGCGCCCGCACGGACGCCGAGCGGCTGCTGAACGCCGCCTCCACCCAGGCGCAGGAGGCCACCGACCACGCCGAGCAGCTGCGCAGCTCCACCGCGACGGAGTCGGACACGGCCCGCCGCCAGGCCGGCGAGCTCAGCCGGGCCGCCGAGCAGCGCATGGCCGAGGCGGAGGACGCCCTGCGCAAGGCGCAGACCGAGGCCGAGAAGCTGGTCACGGAGGCCAAGGAGGCCGCGGCCAAGGCGCTCTCCAGCGCCGAGTCCACCAACGAGCAGCGCACGCGCACGGCGAAGGAGCAGGTCGCCCGGCTGGTCGAGGAGGCCACCAAGGAGGCCGAGAACACCAGGACCGAGGCCGAGCAGCTGGTCGCGGACGCCCGCGCCGAGGCCGAGAAGATCGTCGACGAGGCCGCGGAGAAGGCTCGTACGCTCACCGCCGAGGAGAGCGCGACCCAGCTGTCGAAGGCGGCGAAGACCGCCGAGGACGTGCTGAACAAGGCGTCCGAGGAGGCCCGGAACACCACCAAGGCCGCGTCCGAGGAGGCCGAGCGGATCCGCCGGGAGGCCGAGGCCGAGGCGGACCGGCTGCGCGGCGAGGCGCACGACATCTCCGAGCAGCTCAAGGGCGCGGCGAAGGACGACACCAAGGAGTACCGGGCCAAGACGGTCGAGCTCCAGGAGGAGGCCCGCCGACTGCGTGGCGAGGCCGAGCAGCTGCGGTCCGACGCGGTGGCCGAGGGCGAGCGCATCCGCGCCGAGGCCCGCCGTGAGGCCGTGGTGCAGATCGAGGAGGCGGCCAAGTCCGCCGAGGAGCTGCTGGCCAAGGCGAAGGCGGACGCGGACGAGCAGCGGCAGAAGGCCACGACGGACAGCGAGAAGGTCCGTACGGAGGCCATCGAGCGGGCGACGACCCTGCGCCGGCAGGCCGAGGAGACCCTGGAGCGCACCCGCTCGGAGGCCGAGCGCTCCCGTGAGGAGGCGGTGGAGCTCGCCGAGACCATCACCTCGAACGCCGAGCAGACCGCGCGCGAGCTGCGCGAGGACGCCGAGCGGGCGGCCGAGGCGCGGCAGGCGGAGGCCGCCGGGGAGCTGACCCGGCTGCACGCGGAGGCTCAGGCGCGGCTCGCGTCCGCCGAGCAGGCCCTGACGGACGCCCGCGAGGAGGCCGCGCGGATCCGCCGGGAGACCGGCGAGGAGACCGAGCGGCTGCGTGCGGAGGCCGCCGAGCGGATCCGTACGCTCCAGCAGCAGGCGGAGACGGAGGCCGAGCGGCTGCGGGACGAGGCCGCGTCGGACGCGTCCGCGTCCCGGGCGGAGGGCGAGGCCATCGCCGTACGCCTGCGGTCGGACGCCGCGGCCGAGGCGGAGCGGCTGAAGTCGGAGGCGCAGGACACCGCCGACCGGGTGCGGGCGGAGGCGCAGGCCGCCGCCGAGCGGCTGGCCACGGAGGCGTCCGAGACGCTGGCCGCCGCCCAGGAGGAGGCCGCCCGCCGTCGCCGCGAGGCCGAGGAGCTGCTCGGTTCCGCGCGCGCCGAGGCCGACCAGGAGCGTGAGCGGGCCCGCGAGCAGAGCGAGGAGCTGCTGGCCTCCGCGCGGCGGCGCGTGGAGGACGCGCAGGCCGAGGCGGTCCGGCTGGTGGAGGAGGCCGACCGGCGCGCCACCGAGATGGTGTCGGCGGCCGAGCTGCACGCCCAGCAGGTACGGGACTCCGTCGCCGGGCTGCACGAGCAGGCGCAGGAGGAGATCACCGGCCTGCGCTCCGCCGCGGAGCACGCGGCGGACCGTACCCGGCGGGAGGCCGAGGAGGAGGCGGACCGGGTCCGCGCCGACGCCTACGCCGAGCGGGAGCGGGCGAGCGAGGACGCGGGCCGGCTGCGCCGCGACGCACAGGACGAGTCGGAGGCCGCCAAGGCGCTCGCCGAGCGGACGACGGCGGAGGCGATCGCCGAGGCCGAGCGGCTGCGCACGGAGGCGGCGGCGCACGCGCAGCGGGTGCGGACGGAGGCGTCGGACGCGCTGGCCGAGGCCGACCAGTCGGCGGCGCGCGCCCGTGCGGAGGCCCGGGACGACGCCAACCGGATCCGTTCGGACGCGGCGACGCAGGCGGACACGCTCATCACCGAGGCGCGCAACGAGGCCGAGCGGCTGCAGACCGAGACGATCGCCGAGGCGGAGCGGCTCCAGTCGGAGACGGCCGCCGAGGCGGACCGGGTCCGGTCCGAGGCGGTGGCCAAGGCCGAGAAGCTGATCTCGGACGCCTCCGGCGACGCGGAGCGGCTGCGTGCCGAGGCGGCCGAGACGGTCGGGTCCGCGCAGGCGCACGCGGAGCGGATCCGTACCGAGTCGCAGCGGGTGAAGGCGGACGCGGAGAGGGAGGCCGAGCGGATGCTGTCGGCCGCCCGCGAGGAGGCCGACCGGACGCTGGACGAGGCCCGCCAGGACGCCAACAAGCGGCGTTCGGAGGCGGCCGAGCAGGTCGACACGCTGATCACGGAGACCACGGCGGAGGCCGACAAGCTGCTGACCGAGGCGCAGCAGCAGGCGCAGAAGACCACCGCGGACGCCGAGGCGCAGGCCGACACGATGGTGGGCGTGGCCCGCCAGGAGGCCGAGCGTGTGGTGTCCGAGGCGCGGGTCGAGGGCAACTCGACGGTGGAGAAGGCCCGTACGGACGCGGACGAGCTGCTCGTCGGCGCCCGCCGGGACGCCACGGCGATCAGGGAGCGCGCGGAGGAGCTGCGCGAGCGGATCACGGCCGAGATCGAGGGGCTGCACGAGCGGGCCCGCCGTGAGGCCGCCGAGACGATGAAGTCGACCGGCGACCGCTGTGACGCGCTGATCAGCTCCGCCGAGGAGCAGCACGCCAGGGCGCAGGCCAAGGCCAAGGAGATCGTCTCGGAGGCCAACTCCGAGGCGGGCAAGGTCCGTATCGCGGCGGTGAAGAAGGCGGAGGGGCTGCTCAAGGAGGCCGAGCAGAAGAAGGCCTCGCTCGTCCGGGAGGCCGAGGAGCTCAAGGCCGAGGCGATCCGCGAGGCGCGGCGGACGGTCGAGGAGGGCAAGCGCGAGCTGGAGGTCCTGGTGCGCCGGCGCGAGGACATCAACGCCGAGATCTCCCGTGTCCAGGACGTGTTGGAGGCGTTGGAGTCCTTTGAGACCCCGTCGTCCGGGAAGGACGGCGGAGTCAAGGCGGGTGCCACCGTGGGGCCGCCTCGATCGGGTGGCAAGTCGTCAGACAGCTAGGGCCTGTTCTGGGTTTCCCCGTCTGCGCCCCGACGCCCGGCACGCACCGAACGCCGCTGCGCCCGTGCTCCGCACGGACGACGGGGAAACCCAGAACAGGCCCTGCGGAAAGGGTGGGTTCTGATGCCTTCTGGGTACTTTGGTCCTGTCCCCGGGGTGATCGTTTGCAAGTCGTCCGGGTGTCAGCCACTCAAAAGAGGTGTCATTCTCCAGATCAAACACGTATCCGCTCGATGACACACCGCTTCGGCCCCTAGGATTCGACCTATCACCTCACCGGTCTCATTCGACAGGAACCCCATGAGCGACACTTCCCCCTACGGCTTCGAGCTTGTGCGGCGTGGATACGACCGCGCTCAGGTGGACGAACGAATCTCCAAGCTCGTCTCCGACCGTGACAGCGCTCTCACCCGCATCACCGCTCTGGAAAAGCGCATCGAAGAGCTCCACCTCGAGACGCAGAACGCCCAGGCCCAGATCACCGACGCGGAGCCGTCGTACGCGGGTCTCGGCGCGCGGGTCGAGAAGATCCTCCGCCTCGCCGAGGAAGAGGCCAAGGATCTGCGTGAGGAGGCCCGGCGCGCGGCCGAGCAGCACCGTGAGCTCGCGGAGTCGGCGGCCCAGCAGGTGCGCAACGACGCGGAGTCGTTCGCGGCGGAGCGCAAGGCGAAGGCCGAGGACGAGGGCGTCCGGATCGTCGAGAAGGCCAAGAGTGACGCCCAGCAGCTGCGCTCCGAGGCGCAGAAGGACGCGCAGTCGAAGCGTGAGGAGGCGGACGCCCTCTTCGAGGAGACCCGCGCCAAGGCCGCGCAGGCCGCCGCCGACTTCGAGACGAACCTGGCCAAGCGCCGCGAGCAGTCCGAGCGCGACCTGGCCTCGCGTCAGCAGAAGGCGGAGAAGCGCCTCGCGGAGATCGAGCACCGCGCGGAGCAGCTGCGCCTGGAGGCGGAGAAGCTGCGCACCGACGCCGAGCGCCGTGCCCGCCAGACCGTCGAGACGGCTCAGCGCCAGGCCGAGGACATCGTGGCCGACGCCAACGCCAAGGCCGACCGCATCCGCTCGGAATCCGAGCGCGAGCTCGCGGCGCTCACCAACCGCCGCGACAGCATCAACGCCCAGCTGACGAACGTCCGCGAGATGCTCGCCACGCTCACGGGTGCCGCGGTGGCCGCGGCCGGTTCGCCGGCCGAGGACGAGCCGATCTCCCGCGGGGTCCCGGCCCAGCAGTCCCGGTAACACCCGGACGCTCGGCGACCGAGCACCTTCGAAGCCCTCTGCCACCTCCCCGGTGGCAGGGGGCTTCGTCCCGTTCTAGCGTGACCGCATGATCGAGCTGGACGGGCTGACCAAGCGGTACGGCGAGACGCTGGCGGTCGACGGGCTGAGTTTCGCCGTGCGGCCGGGCATGGTCACGGGCTTCCTCGGGCCGAACGGGGCCGGGAAGTCCACGACCATGCGGATGATCCTGGGGCTCGACCATCCCACCGCCGGGGACGTCCGGATCGACGGCAGGCACTACGACCGACTGAAGGACCCGCTGACGTACATCGGGGCGCTGCTGGACGCCAAGGCCGTGCACGGGGGCCGGAGCGCGTACAACCATCTGCTGTGCCTCGCGCAGAGCAACGGGATCCCGAAGAGCCGGGTGCGTGAGGTGCTGGACACGGTCGGGCTGACCTCGGTGGCGCGGAAGAAGGCCAAGGGGTTCTCGCTGGGGATGGGGCAGCGGCTCGGGATCGCGGGGGCGCTGCTCGGCGATCCGCGGATCCTGATGTTCGACGAGCCGGTCAACGGGCTCGACCCGGAGGGCATCCACTGGATCCGCACCCTGATGAAATCGCTGGCCGCGCAGGGGCGGACGGTCTTCGTCTCCTCGCACCTGATGAGCGAGATGGCGCTGACCGCCGATCATCTGGTGGTCATCGGGCAGGGGCGGCTGCTGGCGGACACCGCCATGGCCGAGTTCATCCGGCAGAACTCGCGGGCGTACGTCCGGGTCCGCAGTCCCGAACAGGAGCGGCTGCTGGACGTGCTGCACGGGGCCGGGATCACGGCCGTGCAGGCGGGCGGCGGGGCGCTGGAGGTGGACGGCGGGAAGGCCGAGCTCATCGGCGAGCTGGCCGCCGAGCACCGGATCGCGCTGCACGAGCTGAGTGGGCAGCAGGCCTCCCTGGAGGAGGCGTTCATGAGGCTGACGGCGGAGTCGGTGGAGTACCACGCGCACAGCGACACCGCGCCCGCGCGGCGGGGCTGGAGCGCCGACTGGAAGAAGGGCGTGTGACGTCATGGCCGCCGTAGAGGTCGTCCGGTCCGAGTGGACCAAGATCCGGTCCGTCGCATCCACGGTGTGGACGCTGTCCCTCGCCGTGGTCGTCACCATCGCCCTCGGCATGCTGATCTCGGCGCTGTCGAGGAGCCAGTACGACAGGATGCCCGTCCGGCAGCGGCTCTCCTACGACCCCACCCTGGTCAGCTTCGCGGGCATGACCCTCGGGCAGCTCGCGCTGATCGTGTTCGGCGTGCTGGTCGTGTCCAACGAGTACAGCACCGGCATGATCCGCACCTCGCTGGCGGCCGTACCGCGGCGCGGCACGTTCCTGTTCAGCAAGATCGCGGTGGCCGCCGGGCTCGCGCTGGTCGTGGCGTTCGCCACCAGCTTCGCCGCGTTCTTCCTCGGGCAGGCCGTGCTCGGCCCCCACCGGGCACGGCTGGGCGACCCCGGGGTGCTGCGCGCGGTGATCGGCGGCGGGCTCTACATGACCCTGATCGCCGTCTTCTCCATGGGCGTCGCCGCGATGCTGCGCTCGCCGATGCTGTCGCTCGGCATCCTGATGCCGTTCTTCTTCCTCATCTCCAACATCCTCGGCAACGTCGACGCCACGAAAAAGCTCGGCCGCTACCTCCCCGACCAGGCCGGCAGCCGCATCATGCAGGTAGTCCCCCGCCTCGGCGACGACACGCCGTACGGCCCGTGGGGCGGCCTGGGCATCATGGTGCTGTGGGTGGCCGCGGCGGTGCTGGGCGGCTATGTGCTGCTGCGGAAGCGGGACGCCTGAACGTCGGGCCGAGCCCTGAGGTGGGAACGGGTAGGTACTACGAGGCAAGCGGAGCGCTTTGGCTTTACTCTCCCTTGGGCGGAACCGTCAGCGCCCGGATATCCTCCTAACCCTTACGGGGGCGTGTGCCCTGCTGTCCTGATCCTTTCGATGGGTGCGGAGCATGATCGAGGCTGTCGGCCTGACCAAGCGCTACGGCGACAAGACCGCCGTGTACAACCTTTCCTTCCAGGTACGACCGGGCGCCGTGACCGGCTTCCTCGGGCCCAACGGCTCGGGCAAGTCGACCACCATGCGGATGATCCTCGGCCTGGACAACCCGACCGCGGGCACGGTGACGATCGGCGGCTATCCGTACCGCAAGCTGCCCAACGCACCCCGCCAGGTCGGCGCGCTGCTCGACGCCAAGGCCGTGCACGGCGGCCGGCACGCCCGCAACCACCTGCTCTGCCTGGCCCAGCTGTCGGGCATCCCGCCCCGCCGGGTGGACGAGGTGCTCGGCGTCGTCGGCCTTCAGGACGTGGCGAAGAAGCGGTCGAAGGGCTTCTCCCTCGGCATGGGCCAGCGGCTCGGCATCGCCGCCGCGCTGCTCGGCGACCCGCAGGTGCTGCTGTTCGACGAGCCGGTCAACGGGCTCGACCCCGAGGGCATCCTCTGGGTGCGCAATCTGATGAAGGCGCTGGCGGCGGAGGGACGGACCGTGTTCGTCTCCAGCCACCTGATGAGCGAGATGGCGCTGACCGCCGACCACCTCATCGTCATCGGCCGCGGCCAGCTGCTCGCCGACATGAGCGTGACGGACTTCATCTCGGCCAACTCGGCCGACTTCGCGCGGGTCCGCACCCCCGACACCGAGCCGCAGCTGCGGGAGAAGCTGACCTCCGCGCTCACCGAGGCGGGCGGACACGTGCTGCCGGAGCAGGACGGCGCGCTGCGGGTCACCGGACTGCCGCTGCCCCGCATCAGCGACCTCGCGCACGAGGCGGACGTACGGCTGTGGGAGCTGTCCCCGCATCAGGCCTCACTGGAAGAGGCGTACATGCGGATGACCCAGGGCGCCGTCGACTACCGCTCCACCATCGACCAGAAGGCGGGCCTGCAGCAGCCGCTGCCGCCCGGCGCCCAGCCGCCCATGCCGGTCCCGGGCCAGGGCCAGCCGGGCTGGTACGCCCCGCCGCCGCCCCAGCAGGGCGGAGCGCCCGTGGGGCCGTACGGCGGTCCTGCGGCGCCCGCGGGGGCGTACGGCGCTCCCGCGGGCGCCGGTCAGCCGAATCCCTACGCCCAGCCGCCGGCGCAGGCGCCCGCCGCCCCGGCGACCCCGCCGCAGCAGCCGCCCGCGGCTCCGGCGGCCCCGGCAGCCGCCCCGGCCGCAGAATCGTCCGAGCCCGCCGACTCCGCCCCCGCCGACCTGACCAAGCCCGAGGACGCCCGATGAGCACCCACCAGCCCCCGATGCCGCAGGCACCCTCCCCCACTCTCGGCTCCGCTCGAGCGGGGGCACCCCCATCCGCGCCCGAGTGGCAGGCGGCGCCCGGGGCCTCGTATCCCGGATACACCTCGCCGATCCCGGTGGTGCGCACGCACCTCGGGCACGCGATCGCCTCCGAGTGGACGAAGATCAAGTCGGTGCGCTCCACGATGTGGACGCTGGGCGTGTTCGTGCTGCTCGTGATCGGCATCGGGCTGGCCGCCGGCGCGCTGGTGTCGAACTCCTCCTCCGACCTGGACGGCGAGAGCCCGCTCGGCCTGGGCTTCTTCGGGCTGCTGCTGGGCAGCATGTGCATCATCACGCTCGGCGTGCTGACCACGGCGTCGGAGTACGGCACCGGCATGATCCGTACCACGATGGTCGCCTGCCCGAGCCGGGGGCGGGTGCTCACGGCGAAGGCGATCGTGTTCTTCGTCGTCGCGTTCGTCATCACCCTGGCGTCGGCCTCCTTCGTCGCCATGACCCAGGTGTCCATGCTCGGCGGCAAGGGCGCCAAGGACCCCTCCGGCGGGGAGTGGCTGAAGGCCACCGTCGGCGTCAGCCTCTACATCGCCCTGCTCGGCCTGCTGTCGCTCGTGATCGGCTCGATCATCCGGCACTCGGCGGGCGCCATCACCATCATGATCGGCGTCCTGCTCGCCCCGCTGGTGATCGCGCTGTTCATGTTCTCCGAGTCGCTGTCCAGCCTGCGCGACAAGCTGGTCGAGTACTCGATCCCGAACCAGTTGAGCGTCTTCTACTCCAACTCCCTGAGCCAGTCCGGCCCGTCCGGCTGGGACCCGCTGTGGATCATGCTGGTCGTGACGGCCGTCGCGTTCGGCGGGGCGTACGCGCTGCTGGAGAAGCGGGACGTGTGAGCCGGAGCTTCTAGAACCTCGGCGCGTTTCGGGACCGCTGCACCCGCGTGGTGCGGCGGTCCTTCGCGTTCCAGCACGCCTTGTGCCAGTGCCGGCGGTCGTCGACGCCCGAGTGCTCCGGCCAGGCCACGACATGCGGGACGCCGGAGGCGATCACCTGGTCGCAGCCCGGGCAACGGTAGGTCTTGCCCTGCGCGCTGGCCCCGGCCACATGCCGCACGCTCCACTCCTCGCCCCGCCAGTGCTCCGTGGACTGCCAGCCTCCGTACCGGTCGGCGCGGTCGTCCTCGGCGCTCCGGCCGGACCCGGCCGTGTCCTTGGGGCCCTTGGGACGGTTGCGACGCGGGGACACGGGACACCTCACGGGGCTATACAGGAAGCACGGGCTGTTTCCCAGCCTACGCGTCACGGACGGGGGTACGCGTAGGGAACCAACCCCCACAAGTCCCCCTGCTGGCCGACTCATTCTGCAGACAATCCGCAAATCCCTTCGCCAGGCCGTGTCCTCGGCACGTGTCGCACGGTTATGCCGGGTGGGGGAGCTCCGGGTCGGAGCCAAGGAAGCAGGAAAAAGCGATGCGCGTAGGAAGTTTTGTGCTGGCCGCCCAGTTCCCTGGGCAGGGCCAGGGGGAGGCGCTGCACCGGGCGGTCCGCTCGGCCCAGGTCTCCGAGGAGGCGGGCCTCGACGCGGTCTGGCTGGCCGAGCACCACTTCGTGCCGTACGGCACGTGCCCGTCCGCGATCACCCTGGCCGCCTTACTGCTGGGCCGCACCCACCGCATCGGGGTCGGCACGGCGGTCAGCGTGCTGCCCACCGCGCACCCGGTCGCCCTCGGCGAACAGGCCGCGCTGCTGCATGTGACCAGCGGCGGCCGCTTCACGCTCGGCGTGGGGCGCGGCGGCCCGTGGGTGGACCTGGAGGTCTTCGGCGCGGGCCTCGCGGCCTACGAGCACGGATTCCCGGAATCACTCGATCTGCTGGTGCGCTGGCTGCGCGAACCGGCGGTGGCGGCCTCGGGCGAACGGTTCTCCTTCCGTGAGGTCCCCGTCGTACCGCGCCCGTCGGAGGCGCTGACGGACCTCGCCGGTCCCGAGGTCGTCGTCGCCTGCACCTCCCCGTCGAGCGTGCGGCTGGCGGCCGAGCGCGGACTGCCGATGCTGCTCGGGATGCACGTCGGGGACGAGGAGAAGGCCGAAATGATCGCCCTGTGGCGGCGGCACGCGCGGGCGGCCGGGCGGCCGGCCGAGGAGATCGCCCACGCCTCCCATGTGTCGGCCGGTGTCTGCCAGATCGCGGACACCCGCACCGACGCGGTGGAGACGCTGCTGAAGGCGATGCCGGGCTGGCTGAAGCAGGGCCTCGAGGCCCATGTGACGGTGGACGGCCGGGCACGGGCGATGCGCGATCCGCTGGCCTACACCGAACTGCTCTGCGGCCTGCACCCGGTCGGCACCCCCCGGCTGTGCGTGGACCGCCTCGCGGCGACCTCGGAGCGCACCGGCATCTCCCGCTTCGCGCTGCTCGTGGAGGGCTCGGGGGACCTGGCGGCGACGGAGGAGAACGTACGACGGCTGGGTGCCGAGGTACTGCCTCAGCTGCGCTGACCGGACAACTCCCCTTCCCGGTGTGGGGCTTGCCGCTCCAGTACTGATGGCACCTTCCGCGGGTGGAGCGGCAAGCGGCGGCTCACTGCGTCAGCAGTCGGCGGGATCCGCGTCAGCAGTCCCTGAGGTCCGGGGACTGGTTCAGCAGTTGGCCGCGTACCGAGGTGAAGCGGGCCAGACGCGCGTCGGCCGAGGCGTCGGGCGGGAACACCGCCACCCGGTGGCAGTTCTGGAACGCCAGCCGCACACCGAAGTGCCGCTGCAGCGCGCCGCGTATCGCGTCACTGGCGAGCGCGCGCAGCAGCTGACCGCGTGCCTGCTCGTCCGGCGGGGGCGTCTGGTTGTCGGCGAAGTCTCCGCCATCCACCTTCAGCTGGGCCACCAGGGAGCTGATCATCTCCCATGCGTAGGGCAGGGAGGTCCGGACGCAGTCGACGAAGGCAGCTTCGTCGACCTCGCCTCGCTCGGCCTGTTCGAGTAGGGCCGGTGAGACGTCGAGCGACATGGGTACTCCTCTCGCACCCCCGAACAGCAGGGGTTGCCGGACAGGTAAGGGAGTTCGCGATACCGAACACGCTGAGTACACATACGGCGACCTCCCGTTTACTACGGTAGGCAGCGGACGGTGACGGCACCAGCAGAATGCGTACATGGGACGATCCCTTTAGGCACACAATCGGCCATGGATGAACGCGTGTTTCCAAATCAGCAGGGGCGGCCCATGGGGCCTCGGTTGAGGGTGGTGGTGGGAGACGGGAGGGCGAATCGCGTGGGGCCTGATGGGTCGAGTAGCGTTGCCGACCATGCGTCTCGTCATTGCCCGGTGCTCGGTCGACTACGCCGGCCGGCTCACCGCCCACCTCCCCACGGCCCCCCGCCTGATCCTGGTCAAGGCGGACGGCAGCGTCTCGATCCATGCGGACGACCGGGCGTACAAGCCCCTCAACTGGATGTCGCCGCCCTGCACGCTGAAGGAGGAAGCGGGCGACTCCGCGGAGACGGCGGGCGTCTGGACCGTCATCAACAAGGCGGGCGAGAAACTGATCATCACGATGGAGGAGATCCTCCACGACTCCTCGCACGAGCTCGGCGTGGACCCCGGCCTGATCAAGGACGGCGTGGAAGCGCACCTCCAGGAACTGCTCGCCGACCGCATCGAGACGCTCGGCGACGGCTACACCCTGATCCGGCGTGAGTACATGACCGCGATCGGCCCGGTCGACATCCTGTGCCGGGACGCCGACGGCCAGACCGTCGCCGTGGAGATCAAGCGACGCGGCGAGATCGACGGGGTGGAGCAACTCACCCGCTATCTGGAGCTGTTGAACCGCGATCCGCATCTCGCCCCCGTCCGCGGCATCTTCGCCGCCCAGGAGATCAAGCCGCAGGCCCGTGTCCTCGCCACGGACCGCGGCATCGGCTGCCAGGTGCTGGACTACGACGCGATGCGCGGCATCGAGGACGACAAGCTGCGGCTGTTCTGAGCCCCGCCGCGCGTCACATCACCGGGCCCGAACCGCTGCTCTGCGGGGCGCTCGCCGAACCGCTCGTCGCCGCCGGGGCGCTGGAGGCGGGGCCGCTGGCCGTGTCCGACGTGGACGGGGTGGAGGGCGGCGGGTCCGTGGGAGTGGCCGTGGGCGTCGTGGTCGGGGTCGCGGTCGGCGTGGACCTGGTCGGCGTCGCGGTCGGCGTCGACCTCGTCGGCGTCGCGGTCGGAGTCGACGGCCTGGACGACGACGGCTTCGACGGCGTGCTCGGCGAACCGCCGCCGCCCGTCCCCTTCGTACCGCTCGGGTCGTCCGAGGGCTGGGCCGGGTCCGAGCTCGGCGTCGGGTCGTCCGCCGTGCCGTAGGCGCCGTCGGGGCCGGGATCGGTCGGGCGGCTGACCGCCGTGCCGGTGTCGCCGTCGCCGCCACCGGTGTCCTTCTTCGGGGTGTCCGCGCCCAGGTTGCCCTCGTCGGCACCCTCACTGGCGGAGGGGTTGACGCTCACGTTGTTCGCCGGCTTGTCCGCGTTGTCGTTCGAGGTCATGCCGAGGGTCACGACGGTGCCGAGGACGGCGGCGAGCAGCGCGCCCGAGCCGGCCGCGACGAGGTTGCGCCGGGCCAGCCGCCGGATGCCGCCGCCCTGGACCTTGGGCAGTGGCGCGGTGGCCGCGGCCCGGTGGGTGATCAGCGTGTCGTCGGTGGGCAGCTGGAGCTGCGGGAACGGGGACAGGATCCCGCCCGGGGGCGAGGCCGACTCCTCGTAGCGGGCGTCGGGGACCTCCTCGCCCGCCATCGCCGCGAACCCGGGCACGTCGCCCGCGCGGTCGGCGACCAGGGCGAGGGCGCGGCGGCCGGCGACGGTGCCGCGCTTGTCGGCGAGGGCGCCGCGCAGCCCGATGGACGCCTCGAGTTCGGCGCGGGCCCGGTCGAGCTGGCCGGCGCAGAGCGCGAAGATGCCCAGTTCGTGGTGGAAATAGGCCTGTTCGGTCACCTCTCCGGCGAGCTGGGATGCCTCGGCGCCGGCGCGCAGCGCCCGCTCCCAGGCGCTCCAGTGCAGTCCGGCCGCGAAGGCGGGCGCGGCGGTGCGGGCGAGCTCGACGGCGATGCTCTCCTCACCCTCGGCGGGCGGTGTCGTCAGCGGCACCAGGACGGTCAGCGCGGCGAGCACCGCGTCGGCCTCGGCGCACACCCGCTCGGGGGTGACGGAGGGGTGTCCGGCCCACCAGGTGTAGTGCTGGGCGGCGGCGCGGGCGGCGTCCGTGAGGTCGTCGGCGTAGCCGGCGGCCTCCAGCTGGGTCCGCACGCCGGCCGCGAGGCGGTAGCGGGAGCCGACCGGGGTGACCAGTCCGCAGGAGACGAGTTCGCCGAGCGCGGCGTCCGCGTGGGTGTCGCCGACCAGCGCGGGCAGATGGGCCTGGTGCGGGACCTCGCCGCCGAGGGCGACGGCGAAGCGCAGGGTGGCGCGGGCGGAGGCGCTCAGCCGGGAGGCGAGCAGCCGTGCGGGCGCGGCGGCCTCGCCGAGCGACGGGAGGGGGATGTCCTCGTCGTTGCCGGCGTCCGTGTCGAGCGGGGCGTCGTAAGGGGCGTCGTACGGCGAGTCGCGGGGCGCGTCGACCGGGTGCCGTACGTCCTCGAAGACTCCGAGGGCGTCCACGGCGTCCGCGCTGGCCCGCAGTTGGTCGCGCTGCCCGAGCAGGGCACCGGCCTGGACGAACCGCAGGGGCAGGCCCTCGGACTCGAACCAGAGGTCGCCGGCCCAGTTGGCCTCCTCCTCGGTGAGGACGCGGCCGACGGCGCGCTCCAGGATCTCCACTCCGCCGGCGCGGTCCAGCCCGCCGAGGAAGACCTCCTCGACGGCCGAGCCGGCGGACGGGGCGGGCACGTCCGGGGTGGCGGTGATGAGGAAGGCGCACTCGGGGGTGGCGTCGAGGAGTTCGTCGAGGGCGGCGGCGCCGAACTCGATGTCGTCCAGGACGACGACCGCGCCGATCTCGCGGACCAGGTCGAGCAGTTCGTCCGGGCTGGGGCGGTGCAGGGGCGCGTCGTAGACGGCGTGGCAGAGGTCGTGGAGCAGGTCGGCCGTCGTGCGGTGGAAGCCGGTGAGACGGACCACGCCGTCGGGGGCGAGGTCCGAGCAGTCGTCGGCGACCAGGTCGAGCAGGGCGGTGCGGCCGGAACCCGCCGGGCCGGTGAGGCGTACGGAACGGCCGCGGGCGAGCAGGCGTACCAGTTGCTCGCGTTCGTCCTGGCGTTCCAGGAGCGGCAGCGGGGGCTGGGTGGGCCCGGGCGGTACGGGTGCCCGGGCCGCGCGGTCGGTGGCGGCGCGCTCGGCGGTGGCGAGCTTGGCGGGCGTGCCGGGCTGTGCTCCCGGCGGGCAGGGCTCTATCTCGCTGCCGTCGACCGGGTTGACGGTGAGCAGGAAGTCGCCGGTGACGAGCTGCACCGTGCGGGCGAGTGCCGGCGTGCTCTGGCCGAAGTCGTTGGTGAGGGATTCCCTGGGCGGGCGCTGACGCGGCGCGGAGCCTGCTGTGTCATGGCCGTGGTCCTCGGGTCCCCGGTTGATCGGGTCCATAGGTTTTAGCCCCCCAAAAGCGTCGTGTGCCCGTGTCCGGCCCCTCCCGGCCTGCTGCACACCGCGCTGTCGCTTCTGGTCCGGGCCCGCTCGAGGGTTGCGAGGCAGCGGGCGACCGAACCCTAAACCTTCGCACAGTATCTACGACAGTCCGGGGTGGCGCGCGGTGCGCGACGTCACAGTCTCGTGAGGATCGCATGTGACGTGCGGTCGGGCAGGACCGCCCGGGTCTCCCCCGTCGCCCGTTTCACACCCGCTCGCGGCGTCCCGCGCGGGCGTCACACCCGGGGCAGCGACTCCACGCCGATGCCGCCCTCGATCGCCAGGATCCGGTGCAGCCGGGTGGCCACCAGCAGGCGCTGCATCTGCGGCGGTACGCCGCGCAGCACCAGGCGCCGGCCGCAGCGGCCGGCCCGCCGGTGGGCGCCCATGATCACCCCGAGTCCGGTGGCGTCCCAGGAGTCCAGCTCGGACAGGTCGAGCACCAGGTCGCCGACTCCGTCGTCGACGGCCGAGTGGAGGACCGTACGGGCGTCCGCCGCGCTGACGACGTCGAGGCGGCCCCCGACGACCAGCTCGGCGTGGTCGCCCCTGATGTACATATGCGCTCCCCGTGCGTGCGTCTCGTGCTCGGTGATGTCTGGTGATGCAACCTCTGACGGCGTTGAGCGGTCAGAGGTTGCCGTCTGTGAGCGAACCGATACCGAATTCACCCGCGGGGGTGAATCCCCCCGCTGGGGCTCAGTACTTGTAGAAGCCCTGCCCGCTCTTGCGCCCGATGTCACCGGCGTCCACCATCCGGCGCATCAGCTCCGGCGGGGCGAACTTCTCGTCCTGCGACTCGGTGTAGATGTTGCCGGTGGCGTGCAGCAGGATGTCGACGCCCGTCAGGTCGGCCGTGGCGAGCGGGCCCATGGCGTGGCCGAAGCCCAGCTTGCAGGCGATGTCGATGTCCTCGGCGCTCGCGACGCCCGATTCGTACAGCTTCGTCGCCTCTACGACGAGGGCGGAGATGAGCCGGGTGGTGACGAAGCCGGCCACGTCCCGGTTGACGACGATGCAGGTCTTGCCGACGGACTCGGCGAACTCCCGCGCGGTGGCGAGGGTTTCGTCGCTGGTCTTGTAGCCGCGCACCAGTTCGCACAGCTGCATCATCGGGACCGGGGAGAAGAAGTGGACGCCGACCACGCGCTCCGGGTGTTCCGTCGCCGCCGCGATCTTGGTGATCGGGATGGCGGAGGTGTTGGAGGCGAGGACGGTGTCGTCGCGCACGATCTTGTCCAGGGTGCGGAAGATCTCGTGCTTGACTTCGAGCTTCTCGAAGACGGCCTCGACGACGATGTCGGCGTCGGCGACGGCGTCGAGGTCGGTGGTCGCGGTGATACGGGCCAGGGCGGCGTCGGCGTCGTGCGCCTCCAGCTTGCCCTTGCTGACGAACTTGTCGTACGAGGCCTTGATTCCGTCGGTGCCACGCTTCAGTGCCTCGTCGGTGACGTCGCGCAGGACGACCTCCCAGCCCGCCTGAGCGGAGACCTGGGCGATGCCGGCTCCCATGAGACCGGCCCCGATGACGGCGAGCTTCCGTGCCACTCCGACTCCCCTTACACGCTGTTTACGGTTGCCTCTTCGGCGGACGATAGCGCTCGGGAGTCGCCGTGTGACCGGTAAGTAATGCGCGTCACGTCTCAATTGACGGACATCACACCGGCAGGGGTCAGGCCTCGCCTCGGACGGCGTAGTTGAGCACCTTCTCTCCCAACAACTCCTCTATGTCGTCGAGGAGGTCCAGTACCTCTCGTGACACTTCGCGTGGATCGCGCCCCTTGACCATCTCGCGCCCGATGACCGCCATGACCGTACTGTTGATCCAGCCGATCTGACCGGCCATCAGATACGGCTCCTCGTCGCCGTCCGCCGCGCCGGTCTCTTCCCGCAGGGCCTGCTCCAGGTTCGCCTGGACCTCCTGTGCGACGGCCCACAGCCGGGAGCGCAGCGCGGGAGCCTCCTCGATGACCCGCATGAAGCGGGCATATCCGGGGATCAGCCCGACCCGGGGCGAAACCGCCTCGACCTCCTCGCGCAGTTCACGCAGGACGGCCCCGGCGGCCGATTCACCCGTGCCGCGACCGCGCACCCAGCGGGCGAGCCGGCCGACCAGGCCGGCGGAGCGGTCGAAGAAGAGGTCCTCCTTGGCCGGGAAGTAGTTGTAGACGGTGTTGACGGAGACGTCGGCGGCCTCGGCGATCTCCGCGACCGTCACCGCGTCGAACCCGCGCTCGATGAACAGCCCCGTGGCGACATCCGAGATGTACTGCCGGGTCTGCCGCTTCTTCCGCTCCCTGAGTCCCTCGGCCATGTCCGAATCCTAGCTTCCTTGGCCTCCCTGAAATTTTGGGGTCGTTGCAAAATTTCAGGGACTCTGTTTTTCTGTCGCCATGACAGCAGTCATCAGCGCGGCCGGACTGGCCCGCACCTTCCGGACCAAGGGCGGCACGGTCGAGGCCGTACGCGGCATCGACCTCACCGTCCACGAGGGCGAGATCCTCGGCTTCCTCGGCCCCAACGGCGCCGGCAAGACGACCACCCTGCGGATGCTCACCACCCTGCTGGCCCCCACCGGCGGCACGGCCACGATCGCGGGCCACGACCTGGCGACCGATCCGGGCGGGGTGCGCGGGGCGTGCGGGTACGTGGCGCAGTCCGGCGGCGTCGACCCGCAGATCTCGGTACGCGAGGAACTGGTCACCCAGGGCCGCCTCTACCGTCTGACAAGACGACAATCAGCCGACCGGGCCGAGGAATTGGCACGGGACCTCGGCCTGACCGGACTGCTCGACCGCAAGGCGGGCGCCCTGTCCGGCGGCCAGCGGCGGCGGCTGGACATCGCGATGGGCCTCATGCACCGCCCGAAGATCCTCTTCCTCGACGAGCCGACCACGGGCCTCGACCCCGCCAGCCGCGCCGACCTGTGGGACCTCGTCCGCCGCCTGCGCGACGAACTCGGTACGACGGTCTTCCTCACCACCCACTACCTCGACGAGGCCGACGCCCTCGCCGACCGGCTGGTCGTCGTCGACCGGGGCGTGGTCGTGGCCGAGGGCACACCGAGCGCGCTCAAGCTCGAGTACGGCGGCTCGATCGACGCCTCGCTCCAGGACACCTTCCTCGCCATCACCGGCCGCGGGCCTTCCCCGGCCGACACCGCCCCCGTAGCCGTATAGGACCGCCAGGATGCTTCTCCACGACACCGCGCTGATCTACGGCCGCTACCTCCGCCAGTCCCTGCGCTCCCGCTTCGCGCTGCTCTTCGGCGTCCTGATGCCGCTCCTGTACCTGCTCTTCTTCGGGCCGCTCCTGACGGACCTGCCGCTCGGCGCGCGGGGCAGTTCCTGGCAGGTGCTGGTGCCCGGGCTGCTGCTCCAACTCGGCCTGTTCGGCGCGGCCTTCGCGGGCTTCACGATCATCATGGAGAACGCGCAGGGGGTGGTGGAACGGATGCGGGTGACGCCGGTCAGCCGGCTCGCGCTGCTCCTGGGGCGCGTGCTGCGCGACGCCACGGTCTTCGTGTTCCAGGCCGTGCTGCTCGTGCTCGCCGCCGTGGTCATGGGCCTGCGCGCGCCGCTGCCCGGCGTCCTCATCGGCTTCGCGTTCGTCGCGCTGCTGACGGTCTCGCTGGCGTCGCTGTCGTACGCGCTGGCGATGAAGGTGCGTACCCCGCAGGAGTTCGGGCCTGTGATCAACGCCCTGACCATGCCGTCGATGCTGCTGTCCGGCCTGATGCTGCCCATGACCCTGGCACCGGGATGGCTGGACGTGCTCTCCCACTTCGTCCCGTTCCGCTATCTGGTGGACGCGGTGCGGGACGCGTACGTGGGCTCGTACGCGTCCGCCCACATGCTGTACGGGGCCCTGGTGGCCGTCGGATTCACCGCGCTGGCCGTGACAGTGGGCACACGGGTCTTCCGGACCGCCGGCCCGTAATTACGCTGGTGGCATGGTCAATCTGACGCGCATCTACACCAGGACCGGCGACCGGGGCACCACCGCCCTCGGCGACATGAGCCGGGTCGCCAAGACCGACCTCAGGATCTCGGCGTACGCCGACGCCAACGAGGCGAACGCGGTGATCGGCACGGCGATCGCGCTGGGCAACCTGGAGGCGGAGATCGTCAAGGTCCTCACCCGCGTCCAGAACGACCTGTTCGACGTGGGTGCGGACCTGTCGACGCCGGTGGTGGAGAACCCTGAGTTCCCGCCCCTGCGGGTCGAGCAGTTCTACATCGACAAGCTGGAGGCGGACTGCGACCACTTCAACGAGCAGCTGGAGAAGCTCCGCTCCTTCATCCTCCCCGGCGGCACCCCCGGCGCGGCACTGCTGCACCAGGCGTGCACGGTCGTACGGCGGGCCGAGCGCTCCACGTGGGCCGCCCTGGACGAGCACGGCGAGGCGATGAACCCCCTCACCGCCACCTACCTCAACCGCCTGTCCGACCTCCTGTTCATCCTGGCGCGGACGGCGAACAAGGAGGTCGGGGACGTGCTGTGGGTGCCGGGCGGGGAGCGTTAGCGCTCACGCTTGGGGAACAGCGTGTAGCTGCCGGCGATGGCCACGTTGATGCCGATCAGCCACAGCATGCGCTGCTGCCACTCCAGCAGTGAACCGGTGTCTCCGTCGCCGCCGACGTACCAGACCGCGGCCTGCAACAGGGCCATGGCGACCAGCGCCGCGACGATCCAGCGGCCCGCGACCCTCCACTCGTGGACGGCGCGGGCCGTGCCGTACTTCGGGGGCCGCACGGGAGGCGGTCCGCCCGCGAAGCGGTGGGCGACCCGGGCGTCCGCCCACTTGATCGTGGAGTGACCGAGGCCGACGGTGAAGCCGATGTACACGGCGGCGAGGCCGTGCCGCCAGTCGGGCTCGGCACCGTTCTTCAGGTCGATCGCCGTGACGACGAACAGCACGACCTCCAGGAGCGGCTCGCACAGCAGCAGGGCGAGGCCCACCCGGGGCTTCCTGAACCCGTACCGGAACGCCAGCCCAGCGGCCAGCAGCACCCAGAAGGCCACCTCACAGGCGACGACCAGTCCGACGATCATGGCTCGCTCCTTTCGCTCGCCCCACCCGGCTCACCTCACCAGGCTCGCCCGGACGGCCGCGCGGATCGTCGTCGCGGGTGACGAATCCGCGGTAATCGAAAGATGCAGCTGGAGACCCGTCCGGAGGAGCACGCGGACGGCGCCGGCCCCGTGTTGGATGGGGCCATGCCCGGACGCCTGCCCCGCCCGCACCGCGACGACGTGCTCATCGCCGTGGGCGGGCTGCTCGGGGGGCTGCTGCTGTGGGCGCTGGGCATCCATCCGCGCGTGCCCTCGGACAGCCTCGTGCTGTGGCCCCAGCGCTGGGCGCCCCTGGTGCCGCTGGCCGTGACCGCCGCCTGCGAGCCGCTGCGCCGCACCCGGCCCCGGACCGGCCTGCTGATCGGCACGGCGGCGCT
Source organism: Streptomyces sp. NPDC020299 (assembly GCF_044387825.1). Taxonomy (NCBI): domain Bacteria; kingdom Bacillati; phylum Actinomycetota; class Actinomycetes; order Kitasatosporales; family Streptomycetaceae; genus Streptomyces; species Streptomyces sp. NPDC020299. The sequence continues at coordinate 36,890 of NZ_JBIRWL010000027.1, read as the reverse complement.
GGTCGTGGACACGGTGACCCTGGGCAGCATCGTCACGATCGTGCTGTACACGGACCTGATGTACTCGGCCGTCCTGTACGGCAGCCCCGCCGCCGCCCGCCGCATCCCCTGGATCACCGGTCTGCTCACGGTGATCGGCGGGGTGGTGCCGGCCGCGCTGTGGCGCGATCCGCAGGGTCTGCTGATCGGCGTCGGCATCGGGGTCGTGGCGCTCGCCCCCGCGGCGACCGGCTGGGTCGTGCGCAATCACCGCGACGCCGCCGAGGCCGCCCGGCTGCGTGCCGAGCAGACCGCGCTGCTCGCCGAGATCGACCGGGTCCAGGCGGTCACCGCCGAGCGGGCGCGGATGGCCCGGGAGCTGCACGACCTGGTGGCGGGCCACCTTTCGGCCATCGCCATCCACTCCACCGCCGCCCTGTCCATCGACGACCCGGACACCTCACGGCAGGCCCTGTCCGTCGTCCGCGAGAACAGCGTGGACGGACTCGCCGAGATGCGGCGGCTGATCGGCATCCTCCGCGAGGGGGACGACGCGCCGGCCGCGACACCGACCCTCGACGGTCTCGCCGCCCTGGTCGACGGCGCCCGCGCGAACGGCCTCGACGTCCGGCTCGACGCCGGCCCCGGCCAGGTGCCCGTACCGGTGGGTCTCGCCGCCTACCGGATCGTGCAGGAGTCGCTGACCAACGCGCTCAAGCATGCCTCGCCCGGTCGCGTCCATGTGGTGCTGAAGCAGTCCGACGGCGCCCTGCTCATCCGGGTGAGCAGTCCGTACGCCGACGCCGACGGCCCCCGTGCCCCCGGCTCCGGCGCGGGGCTCGTCGGTATGCGGGAGCGTGCCGCGCTGCTGGGCGGCAGCTTCGACGCCGGGCCCGACGGCGCGCTGTGGACCGTACGGGCCGCCCTCCCCGTGACCGAAGGAGACCCCGCGTGATCCGTGTCCTGGTCGCCGAGGACCAGTCGGCCGTCCGCTCCGGACTGGTCCTCATCCTGGGCAGCGCGCCCGACATCGAGGTGGTCGGGGAGGCGGCGGACGGCCGGCAGGCGGTGGCACTGGCCAGGGAGCTCAGGCCGGACCTGGTGCTGATGGACGTGCAGATGCCCCGGCTGGACGGGGTGTCGGCGACCCGGGAGGTGGTCGCGGAGGGGCTCGCGGACGTGCTCGTGCTGACCACCTTCGACCTCGACGAGTACGTCTTCGGGGCGCTGCGGGCCGGGGCGGCCGGCTTCCTGCTGAAGAACGCGGAGGCACGGGACCTGCTGGAGGCCGTGCGGACGGTGGCGCGCGGGGAGGGGATCGTGGCCCCGGCGGTCACGCGGCGGCTGATCGCCGAGTTCGCCGCCCGGCCGGTGCGGGGGCCGTCCGTCGATCCGGCGGTGCTGGAGACGCTGACGCGCCGCGAGCGCGAGGTGCTGGCGTGCATCGGGGAGGGGCTGTCGAACGCCCAGATCGCGGGGCGGCTGGAGATGGCCGAGGGGACGGTGAAGACCCACGTCAGCCGTCTGCTGGGGAAGCTGGAGCTGCGCAGCCGGGTGCAAGCGGCCGTGCTGGCGCAGGAGTTGGGGATCTAGCGCCGCGCGAGACCAAGTGGTCCAGACCTATTGACCGGTGGTCCAGACCTTTCTATTCTCGCGGCACCGTGGGCATGAAGGCTCAGTCATGCCCCTGACATCCCCACAGAGGAGGCGCAGCATGCGCTTCGTACACAGAGCCGCGGCAGGGTTCGCGACCCTGTTGCTCCCCGTGGCCGGGCTGGTCGGCCTGGCGGGTCCCGCCCAGGCCGCCACGACCGCGACCGCCACCTACGCCAAGGCGTCGGACTGGGGCACCGGCTTCGAGGGCAAGTGGACGGTGAAGAACACCGGCACCACGGCCATCAGCTCCTGGACCGTCGAGTGGGACTTCCCCTCCGGCACGTCGGTCACCTCGGCCTGGGACGCGGACGTCACGTCCTCGGGCACCCACTGGACCGCCAAGAACAAGTCCTACAACGGCAGCCTCGCCCCCGGCGCCTCCGTCTCCTTCGGCTTCAACGGCGCCGGCTCCGGCTCGCCGTCCCACTGCAAGCTGAACGGCGACAGCTGCGACGGCACGACGGTCCCCGGTGACGCGGCACCCTCCGCGCCCGGCACACCGACCGCCTCGGGCATCACCGACACCTCGGTGAAGCTCAGCTGGAGCGCGGCCACCGACGACAAGGGCGTCAAGAACTACGACGTCCTGCGGGACGGGGCCAAGGTCGCCACCGTGACCACCACCTCGTACACCGACACCGGCCTGAGCGCCGGCACCGACTACTCCTACACCGTCCAGGCCCGAGACACCGCCGACCAGACCGGACCGGTCAGCGGCGCGGCCGCCGTACACACCACCGGGGGCGGCACCACTCCCCCGACCACCGGCTCCAAGGTCAAGCTCGGGTACTTCACCGAGTGGGGCATCTACGGGCGCAACTACAACGTCAAGAACCTCGTGACCTCGGGATCGGCCTCCAAGATCACGCACATCAACTACGCCTTCGGCAACGTCACCGGCGGCAAGTGCGCGATCGGTGACTCCTACGCCGACTACGACAAGGCCTTCACCGCCGACCAGTCCGTCAGCGGCATCGCCGACACCTGGGACCAGCCGCTGCGCGGCAACTTCAACCAGCTGCGGGAGCTGAAGGCCAAGTACCCGAACATCAAGGTGCTGTGGTCCTTCGGCGGCTGGACCTGGTCCGGCGGCTTCGGCGAGGCGGCCAAGGACCCGGCGGCCTTCGCGCAGTCCTGTTACGACCTGGTCGAGGACCCGCGCTGGGCCGATGTGTTCGACGGCATCGACATCGACTGGGAGTACCCGAACGCCTGCGGGCTGAGCTGCGACACCAGCGGCGCCGCCGCCTACAAGAACGTGATGGCCGCGCTGCGCGCCAAGTTCGGCTCGAAGAACCTGGTCACCGCGGCGGTCACGGCCGACGGCTCCTCCGGCGGCAAGATCGACGCGGCCGACTACGCGGGCGCCGCGAGCTCCGTCGACTGGTACAACGTGATGACGTACGACTTCTTCGGCGCCTGGGACGCGCAGGGCCCCACCGCCCCGCACTCCCCGCTCACCTCGTACAGCGGCATCCCGAAGGCCGGCTTCACCACGGCCGACGCGATCGCCAAGTACAAGGCCAAGGGCGTGCCCGCGAGCAAGCTGCTGATCGGCATCGGCTTCTACGGCCGCGGCTGGACCGGCGTCACCCAGGACGCCCCGGGCGGCACGGCCACCGGCCCGGCGGCGGGCACGTACGAGCAGGGCATCGAGGACTACAAGGTGCTCAAGACGTCCTGCCCGGCCACCGGCACCGTCGCGGGCACGGCGTACGCCCACTGCGGCAGCAACTGGTGGTCCTACGACACCCCCGCCACCATCGGCACCAAGATGTCGTGGGCCAAGAACCAGGGGTTGGGCGGCGCGTTCTTCTGGGAGTTCAGCGGTGACACCGCGAGCGGCGAGCTGGTGAGCGCGATCAACAGCGGACTGTCGTAAGGAAGTGCCCTAAGCGACGTTGACGCGCTGACCGGGCGGGGCTGCCTCCAGCCACGCGAGGAAACCGGTCAGCGCGTCCTCGCTCATGGCGAGTTCCAGGCGCGTGCCCCGGTGCATACAGGCGAGGACGACGGCGTCGGAGAGCAGGGCCAGCTCCTCCTCGCCCTCGGGAAGCCGGCGGCCGGCCACTTCGATCCGCGCCCGCTCCAGGACGCGGCGCGGGCGCAGGGCGTAGGAGAAGACGCGGTACCACTCGATGCGGTCGCCGTTGTAGCGGGCGACGCCGTAGCTCCAGCCCTTGCCGCCGGTGTCGGGACTCTCCGGCACGTCCCAGCGCAGGGAACAGTCGAAGGTGCCGCCGGAGCGCTGGATCAGTCTGCGGCGCAGGCCGAACAGGAACAGTCCCACCACCACGAGTACGACCACGATCCCGCACACAGTCAGAGCGAGGACCATCGGCACCGACCTCCTCGTCTCCTAGGTAACGGAACGTAAAAAAGACCCTGATTCACCTCAGCCGCGACCGGCACCGGATCGCTCCGGTCCCAGCCGCGGCTGAGGTGCGTCATCACGCTCTCCCCCAGAGCCTAAAGGGCCTGGGAGGGGCCTCCAGTTCAGCGCGCCGTCGCAGCGCGCAGGCGGACGTCCGCCCGGCGCTCGGCGGTGGCGTCACCTTCGGCCTTCGCGCGCTCGAGCTCGCGCTCCTCGCGCTGGACATCGATCTCGTCCGAAAGCTCGGCGATCTCGGCCAGCAGCGACAGCTTGTCGTCCGCGAACGAGATGAAACCGCCGTGCACCGCGGCGACGACCGTTCCACCATCACTCGTACGGATGGTCACCGGGCCCGACTCCAGCACACCGAGCAGCGGCTGGTGACCGGGCATGACGCCGATGTCGCCGGACGTGGTGCGCGCGACGACCAGGGTGGCCTCGCCGGACCAGACCTCTCGGTCGGCCGCGACCAGCGCGACGTGCAGCTCAGCAGCCAAGGGTGGCTCCTCGGGTCACCACCCGGCGGTAGTGCCGGGTGTGGGGTCAATTCTAGTAGGCGTGAAGGAGGGGACGGGACTCGCCCGTCCCCTCACGACTCAGGCGGCTGCCGGAATCAGGAGACGCCCAGCTCCTTGGCGTTGGCCTTGAGATCCTCGATGCCACCGCACAGGAAGAACGCCTGCTCCGGGAAGTGGTCGTACTCGCCGTCGATGATCGCGTTGAACGCGGCGATCGACTCGTCCAGCGGCACGTCCGAACCGTCGACGCCGGTGAACTGCTTGGCGACGTGGGTGTTCTGGGACAGGAAGCGCTCCACGCGACGGGCACGGTGGACGACGAGCTTGTCCTCCTCGCCGAGCTCGTCGATACCGAGGATCGCGATGATGTCCTGGAGGTCCTTGTACTTCTGGAGGACCGTCTTCACCCGCATGGCGGTGTTGTAGTGGTCCGCCGCGATGTAGCGCGGGTCCAGGATGCGGGACGTGGAGTCCAGCGGGTCCACGGCCGGGTAGATGCCCTTCTCGGAGATCGGACGGGAGAGCACCGTCGTCGCGTCGAGGTGGGCGAAGGTGGTGGCCGGGGCCGGGTCGGTCAGGTCGTCCGCGGGGACGTAGATCGCCTGCATCGAGGTGATCGAGTGACCACGGGTCGAGGTGATGCGCTCCTGGAGGAGACCCATCTCGTCGGCCAGGTTCGGCTGGTAACCCACCGCGGAGGGCATCCGGCCGAGCAGGGTCGAGACCTCGGAACCGGCCTGCGTGAAGCGGAAGATGTTGTCGATGAAGAACAGCACGTCCTGCTTCTGGACGTCACGGAAGTACTCGGCCATGGTGAGGCCGGCCAGCGCGACGCGCAGACGGGTGCCCGGGGGCTCGTCCATCTGGCCGAAGACCAGGGCGGTCTTGTCGATGACGCCCGAGTCCGCCATCTCCTCGATGAGGTCGTTGCCCTCACGCGTGCGCTCACCGACACCGGCGAACACGGAGACACCGTCGTGGTTGTTGGCGACGCGGTAGATCATCTCCTGGATGAGCACCGTCTTGCCGACACCGGCACCACCGAACAGACCGATCTTTCCACCCTTGACGTACGGGGTGAGAAGGTCGATGACCTTGACGCCGGTCTCGAACATCTCGGTCTTCGACTCGAGCTCGTCGAAGTTGGGGGCCTTGCGGTGGATGGACCAGCGCTCGCCCTCGTACTGCTCGTCGACGTTCAGCACGTCACCGAGGGTGTTGAACACCTTGCCCTTGGTGAAGTCGCCGACCGGGACGGTGATGCCGTCGCCGGTGTCGGTGACCGGGGCCTGGCGGACCAGACCGTCGGTGGGCTGCATGGAGATGGTGCGGACCAGGCCGTCACCCAGGTGCTGGGCGACCTCCAGGGTCAGCGTCTTCTTCTCGCCGGCGTTGGCCGGGTCGGCCACCTCGACGTGCAGGGCGTTGTAGATCTCCGGCATCGCGTCGACGGGGAACTCCACGTCGACGACCGGGCCGATGACCCGGGCGACGCGGCCCGTGGCCGTCGCGGTCTCAACAGTGGTGGTCATTAGCGGTCACTCCCCGCGGTCGCGTCGGCCAGGGCGCTGGCGCCACCGACGATCTCGCTGATTTCCTGGGTGATTTCGGCCTGGCGGGCCGCATTGGCAAGACGGGAGAGCGTGTTGATCAGCTCGCCCGCGTTGTCGGTGGCCGACTTCATCGCGCGCCGTGTGGCGGCGTGCTTGGAAGCCGCCGACTGCAGGAGCGCGTTGTAGATCCGGCTCTCGACGTACCGCGGCAGCAGGGCGTCGAGGACGTCCTCCGCCGAGGGCTCGAAGTCGTACAGCGGAAGGATCTCGCCCTGGGGCTTCTCCGCGGCCCCCGCGGCGGTAGCCGCTGATGTCACAGCTTCGAGGCGCAGCGGAAGCAGCCGGGCGTCGAGCGCCGTCTGCGTCATCATCGACACGAACTCGGTGTAGACGATGTGGAGTTCATCCACGCCGCCGTCCGCCGTCTCCGTCTCGATGGCCTCGATCAGCGGCGCCGCGACCTTCTTGGCGTCCGCGTACGAGGGCTCGTCGGTGAAGCCCGACCACGACTCCGCGACCTTGCGCTCGCGGAAGTTGTAGTGGGACAGACCGCGGCGGCCGACGATGTAGGTGTCGACCTCCTTGCCCTCCGCCTCGAGGCGCGCCGTCAGCTGCTCGGCGGCCTTGATGGCGTTGGAGTTGAAGGCACCGGCCAGACCGCGGTCGCTCGTGAGGAGCAGCACCGCGGCACGCGTCGGCGTCTCCGCCTCGGTGGTCAGCGGGTGCTTGGTGTTCGACCCGGTACCGACCGCCGTGACCGCGCGGGTGAGCTCGGTCGCGTACGGCGCGGAGGCCCGCACCTTGCGCTGCGCCTTGACGACACGCGAGGCGGCGATCATCTCCATCGCCTTGGTGATCTTCTTGGTCGCGGAGACGGATCGGATGCGACGCTTGTAGACCCGGAGCTGGGCTCCCATGAGTCAGGTCCCTTCCTTACGTCACTTGGCCGCGGCCGGGGCGTCCTCGCCGAGAAGCTTGCCGTCCGAGGTCTCGAACTGCTTCTTGAAGTCGGCGATGGCGTCGGCAACAGCGGTGAGGGTGTCGTCCGACATCTTGGCGCCCTCCTTGATGGAGGTCATGAGGCCCTGCTCCTTGCGGTGCAGGTACTCGAGCAGCTCCTTCTCGAAGCGGCGGATGTCGGAGACCGGGACGTCGTCCATCTTGCCGGTGGTACCGGCCCACACGGAGACGACCTGGTCCTCGGTCGGCATCGGCTGGTACTGAGCCTGCTTGAGCAGCTCGACCAGTCGCTGACCACGCTCCAGCTGCGACTTCGACGCGGCGTCCAGGTCGGAACCGAAGGCGGCGAACGCCTCCAGCTCACGGTACTGGGCGAGGTCCAGACGCAGACGGCCGGAGACCTGCCGCATCGCCTTGTGCTGGGCGGAACCGCCGACTCGGGAGACGGAGATACCGACGTTCAGCGCGGGGCGCTGACCGGCGTTGAACAGGTCCGACTCCAGGAAGCACTGGCCGTCGGTGATGGAGATGACGTTGGTCGGGATGAACGCCGAGACGTCGTTGGCCTTGGTCTCGACGATCGGCAGACCGGTCATCGAGCCGGCACCCATGTCGTCGGAGAGCTTGGCGCAGCGCTCGAGGAGACGGGAGTGCAGGTAGAAGACGTCACCCGGGTAGGCCTCACGGCCCGGCGGGCGGCGCAGCAGCAGGGAGACGGCGCGGTAGGCGTCGGCCTGCTTCGAGAGGTCGTCGAAGATGATGAGGACGTGCTTGCCCTCGTACATCCACTGCTGGCCGATGGCCGAACCGGTGTACGGCGCCAGGTACTTGAAGCCGGCCGGGTCGGACGCCGGGGCGGCGACGATGGTCGTGTACTCCAGCGCGCCGGCCTCTTCCAGGGCGCCACGCACGGAGGCGATGGTCGAGCCCTTCTGACCGATGGCGACGTAGACGCAGCGGACCTGCTTCTTCGGGTCGCCCGAACGCCAGTTGTCGCGCTGGTTGATGATCGTGTCGACGGCCAGGGCGGTCTTGCCGGTCTGACGGTCACCGATGATCAGCTGGCGCTGGCCGCGGCCGATCGGGGTCATCGCGTCGACGGCCTTGTAGCCGGTCTCCATCGGCTCGTGCACCGACTTACGGGCCATGACGCCCGGAGCCTGCAGCTCCAGGGCGCGGCGGCCGGTGGTCTCGATCTCGCCGAGGCCGTCGATCGGGTTGCCGAGCGGGTCGACGACGCGGCCGAGGTAGCCCTCGCCGACCGCGACGGAGAGGACCTCGCCGGTGCGCTGCACCGACTGACCCTCCTCGATGCCGCTGAACTCACCGAGGACGATGGCGCCGATCTCGCGCTCTTCCAGGTTCAGCGCGAGGCCGAGGGTGCCGTCCTCGAACTTCAGCAGTTCGTTGGCCATGGCCGAGGGAAGACCCTCGACCTTCGCGATGCCGTCGCCGGCAAGGGTGACCGTACCGACCTCCTCGCGCGAGGCCGCGTCCGGCTTGTACGACTGGACGAAGTTCTCCAGCGCGTCCCGGATCTCCTCCGGCCGGATCGTGAGCTCCGCCATCTGGGTTCCCTGCTCTCCTTGTTGGGCCCGAAGTTTCACTTGGGGGGTTGTGGGACTCCCCCCAATAAGAGGTGAATCCTCTGCACGGCCCAACCAGGGCCGTCGTGTACGTCTTGCGTGTTGAGTTGCGGCTAGCCCGCCATGCGGCGGGCGGCGTCCTCGAGCCGGTCCGCGAGGGAGCCGTTGATGACCTCGTCACCGACCTGCACCCGGATCCCGCCGACGACCTCGGGGTCGACGTCCAGGTTGAGGTGCATCCGGCGGCCGTAGAGCTTCGCGAGAGCGGCGCCCAGGCGCTGCTTCTGCGGGTCGCTCAGCGGCACCGCCGAGGTGACGACGGCGACCGCCCGGTCCCGCCGCTCGGCGGCGAGCCTGGACAGGGACTCGAGTCCCGCCTCAAGGCTACGTCCCCGCGGCGCGGTCACGAGGCGCGTCACCAGACGCTCGGTGGTCACCTTGGCCCGGCCGCCGAGCAGCCGGTGCAGCAGCTCGACCTTGGCCGAGGTGGTGGCCTTGCGGTCGGTCAGCGCGGCGCGCAGCTCGGTGTTCGAGGAGACGATCCGGCCGAACCGGAACAGCTCGTCCTCGACGTCGTCGAGCGTGCCCGTCCGCTGCGCGGCGGTGAGGTCGGCGATGTTCGCCAGCTCCTCCAGCGTGTCCACCAGGTCGCGGGTCTGCGACCAGCGGGACCGCACCAGGCCGGACACCAGGTCGGCGGTGGCACCGCTGACCTGGCCGCCGACCAGGCGCTGGACGAGCGTGGCCTTGGCCTCGCCGGGCTGCGCCGGATCGGTGAGGACCCGACGCAGCGACACCTCGCGGTCGAGCAGCGCGGTGACGGCCGCCAGCTCGTCGGCGAGCTGCGTCGCGTCCACGGACGTGGTGTCCGTCAGCGCGTCGAGCCGCTCTCGTGCGGCTGCCAGTGCCTCGCGGCTCGCTCCGTTCATCGCGTGGCCTCGGCCTTCTCCTCGAGCTCGTCGAGGAAGCGGTCGATCACACGGCTCTGGCGGGCGTGGTCCTCGAGGGACTCGCCGACGAGCTTGCCGGCCAGTTCGGTGGCGAGCTTGCCGACGTCCTGACGGAGCGCGGACGCGGCGGCCTTGCGGTCGGCCTCGATCTGCGCGTGACCGGCGGTGATGATTTCCTCACGCTGCCGCTGGCCTTCGGCGCGCATCTCGGTGATGAGCGCGGCGCCCTGCTCCTGAGCCTCCTGGCGCAGGCGCGCGGCCTCGTGCCGGGCCTCGGCGAGCTGGGCCTTGTACTGCTCGAGGACGCTGTGGGCCTCGGTCTGCGCGGCCTCGGCCTTCTCGATACCGCCCTCGATCGCCTCGCGGCGCTGCTCCAGAACCTTGTTGATGTTCGGAAGGAGCTTCTTGGCGAGGAAGCCGAAGACGATGACGAAGGCGATCAGGCCGATGACGAGCTCTGGGATCGGCGGGATGAGGGGGTTTTCGGCCTCCTCCGCCGCCAGCAGAACCAGGGGGCTCATATCAGTGCCTTTCGTCTATTGGTGCGCGACGGTCGGGTCAGGAGGTCGGGTAGACGAACGGCATGACCAGACCGATCAGGGCGAGCGCCTCACAGAAGGCGAAGCCGAGGATCTGGTTGGCACGGATGAGACCGGCCGCCTCGGGCTGGCGGGCGAGGGCCTGCGTGCCGTTACCGAAGATGATGCCGACGCCGACGCCCGGGCCGATCGCGGCGAGGCCGTAACCGATCGAGCCGAGGTTGCCCTTGATCTGGGTGGCGGCGAGGGTGGCCTGCGCAAGAGCGGACATGCCGGTTCTTCCTTCTCTTTCAAGTACCGGTGGGGGTTGGCCACCGGATGTCTCTGGGTGGGAGGTCAGGGTGCTCAGTGGTGCTCGGCGAGCGCGCCCTGGATGTAGCTGCAGGTCAGCAGTACGAAGACGTACGCCTGGACAGCCTGGATGAAGAGCTCGAAGGCGGTCATCACGATGACCATCACGAACGAGACACCGGAGTAGGCGATGCCGATGCCGTTCAGCATGTACCAGCTGGCGATCGTGAAGAGCAGCAGCAGCGTGTGACCGGCGAACATGTTCGCGAAGAGTCGCACGGCGTGCGTGAAGGGCCGGACCAGCAGGTTCGAGAAGAACTCGATGGTCATCGACAGCGGGAGCACCCCGCCGAGCGTCTTGTCGTAGCCGGTGAAGTTCTTGAAGGCTCCGACGAAACCCTGCCGCTTGAAGGTCAGCGAGACCCACGTGATGTAGACGAGGCCGGCCAGGACGGCGGGATACGAGATGATCGCCGTGACCGGGAAGGCCGCGACCGGGATGATCGACCAGAGGTTCATCATCCAGACGAAGAAGAACAGCGAGACGACGAACGGGACGTACTTCTCACCCTCCTTCTTGCCGATGGTCTCGTAGACGACACCGCGCCGCACGAAGTCGTAGCCGGCCTCGGCGACCATCTGCAGCTTGCCCGGGACGAGCTTCGGACGAGCGAAGGCGGCCCAGAAGAAGCCGACGATGATGATCGACCCGAGCAGCGCCAGCAGCATCGTCTTGTTGAAGTACACGTTGCTGTCCGCGTCGCCCCAGAGCGGCTTGAACAGGAACGAGTGCAGGCCCGGAGCCGGGAAGCCGCACCCGTCGAACAGGTGACAGCTCGTATCGAAAGCGAGCGTCTGCGTCGGGTCAGCACTCACCGCGGGCTCCTTCATCGTGGCGCATAGGTACGGCAACCTCGTTGTGTCGGCGCGGCGCGGAGCCGCGGTTCGGCACGGGACTGGTGTTACGGATGTGGGGGCGGCTGGGGGGCATCTCGCCTCGCGATTGAGCAGGCGTCAGCTCGGATGCCCGCGCCCGCGATGCCGCAGTTGGCACCGGACGATAGCAGGATCTCTCGTGCGCCTTTATCCCGGGCCTACCTCTCACGACGAGTGCCCCGACTTCTCAGGCTTGTCACCCTTCGCGGAGGCGTTCGAGTCAGGCTCGACATAGAGGATCTTGGCCTTCATGTGAGCACGCGTCTGCGCGGCGATCCACGTGAGGGTGCCGGCCACCAGCACGATGGCGAAGGCCCGGGGGCTGAACAGCGTCGTGTTCTTGAAAATGGAGAGAAAGATGAAGAGCAGCAGCAACTGGGCCGCGTAGAGCATCAGGCCCATCATCTGGAACAGCTGCGGCAGCGCTTTGGCGGTGCGCTGGAGCACGTAGAGCCCGATCCCCATGAACAGGACCACGATCACCGTCGCGACGGCCGCCCCGATCGCACCCTTGCCGCCCGCGACCACGCCGCTCACGACGGCGGCGATCACGCCGACGGCAGCCGTGGGTACGGCGGCCTGGGCCAGCATCCGGGCGTCATTGGACGGCATGGCGGCAACTCCGCTTTCACAGGGGGCAGGGTGTCGTCATGGACGAGCGTAGTCCCGGTCCGAGGGTTGGAGACCTCACGCCAAGGGACCGTCGCATCGCGGTCCTTCGGCTCTATCCCGGGTTCTCGTGAACCGTATCACAAACTATTTGATGAGGTCTTTACCTCTAGGGTGTGCTTGCTGTCACACATGAGAGTGACAGTGCGCGTCTGTGCAGAAACCGGGGTGTCTTGTCTGGTATTGGGGGGCTTTGCTCCCCCACGACTTGGCAATGCTCTAGTCAGATTCTTACCTTGAGCCGCCGCCGACGCGGGGCCGTGGACGGGCCCCCAGGGCGGTCGCTCCGTTGGCCCCGGGCACCGCGGCGGCGACCGGAGCGGGGTGCGCCGCGGCCTCCTCCTCGCCGTGCCCGGTGGCCTGAGCGTGCTGCTCGGGCTCCGCGCGCTGAGCGTGCTGCTCGGACGTCGCGGTCGCGCGGCGGCGCCGGTAGCGCGGCGGCAGCAGGCCCTCGGCCCAGCGCGGGGCGCGTGGGGTGAACCGCGGCAGCAGGAGCAGTACGAGGCCGATCGCGCTGAGGAGGGCCGCCCCGAGCACGATCCACATCGACGCGGAGTTCACGGAGTACGCCAGCGCGCCGAAGCCGATCAGCGCCGACCAGAAGTACATGAGCAGCACGGCCCGGCTGTGCGAGTGGCCGATCTCCAGCAGTCGGTGGTGCAGGTGGCCGCGGTCGGCGGCGAACGGGGACTGACCGCGCCAGGTGCGGCGCACGATGGCCAGGACCAGGTCGGCGGCCGGCACGGCGATGATCGTCAGCGGCAGCAGCAGCGGGATGTAGACCGGCACCGTCTGGTGCACGGCCGCCTTCTCGGATCCCGCGTAAAGGTTCAGCGCGTCCGGGTCGACCTGGCCGGTGATGGAGATCGCGCCCGCCGCCAGGACCAGGCCGATCAGCATCGAGCCGGAGTCGCCCATGAAGATCCGCGCGGGATGCATGTTGTGCGGCATGAAGCCCAGGCACATGCCCATCAGGATCGCCGAGAACAGCGTGGCCGGGGCGGCGGCCTCGATGCCGTACGAGTACCAGATCCGGTAGGCGTACAGGAAGAACGCGCCGGCGGCGATGCACACCATGCCGGCGGCGAGGCCGTCGAGGCCGTCGACGAAGTTGACCGCGTTGATCGTGATGACCACCAGCGCCACCGTCAGCAGCGTGCCCTGCCACTGGGTCAGCGCCACGTTGCCGACGCTCGGGATGGGCAGCCACAGGATCGTCAGACCCTGCATGACCATCACACCGGCGGCGATCATCTGACCGCCCAGCTTGATCAGGGCGTCGATCTCGAACTTGTCGTCCAGGACGCCGATCAGCCAGATGAGCGCCGCTCCGGAGAGCAGCGCCCGCGGTTCGTTGGACTTCTCGAAGACCGCACTGAGGTTGGTGAGGTGGTCCGCGACCAGCAGGCCCGCGCACAGGCCGAAGAACATGGCGATACCGCCGAGCCGCGGAGTGGGTTCCCGGTGCACGTCACGGGCCCTGATCTCCGGCATCGCTCCGGCCACGATCGCGAACTTCCGTACCGGCCCTGTCAGCAGATACGTCACCGCGGCCGTGATGCAGAGCGTCAGCAGGTATTCACGCACAGGCTTCCCCACAGGTCTCGCTGGCCATCTCAGCCCCACACCCTAGCGACGTACGCATATCTGTGGGGACTGCCGGGTAGCGACGATGGTTGCACGTAAGGCTGTGTGCGGGTGCGCCTACCCGCGCTCAGCCGGAATACGGCCCGGATACGGCGGGAATCCGGCCGCCAGTTCCCGCACCTCGCCACGGGCCGCCGTGGGATCCGTCTCACCGCGCAGCACACCGGCGAGCAGCGCCGCGATCCGCGTCATCTCCCGCTCCCCCATGCCCTGGGTGGTCACCGCGGCGGTGCCCAGGCGCAGCCCGCGGGCGTCGCCGTGCGGCAGTACGCAGCAGTCGAGCACGATCCCGGCGGCGGCGAGCCGCCCGCGCGCGGTGCGCCCGTCGACGCCGAGCGGGGCCGGGTCGGCGGTGATCAGGTGGGTGTCGGTGCCGCCGGTGGTGACGGCCAGCCCCTCGGCGGCCAGTCCGGCGGCGAGGCCGCGCGCGTTGGCGACCACCTGATGGGCGTACGCGGTGAACGCCGGTGTCGCCGCCTCGCCGAACGCCACGGCCTTCGCGGCGATGGTGTGCATCTGCGCGCCTGCCTGGGTGAAGGGGAACACGGCCCGGTCGACACGCTCGGCCAGCTCGGTGCCGCACAGGATCATCCCGCCGCGGGGACCGCGCAGCACCTTGTGGGTCGTCGCGCACACGATGTCGGCGTACGGCACCGGGCTGGGCGCCGCTCCGCCCGCGACCAGCCCTATCGGATGCGCGGCATCGGCGATCAGATAGGCCCCGGCCTCGTCGGCGACCTCGCGGAAGAAGGCGTAGTCGATGTGGCGCGGGTAGGAGATCGACCCGCACACGATCGCTTTGGGCCGGTGCGCGCGGGCCAGTGCCCGCACCTGGTCGTGATCGATGAGCCCGGTCTCCGCGTCCACCCCGTACCCGACGAAGTCGAACCAGCGGCCGGAGAAGTTCGCGGGCGAGCCGTGAGTGAGATGCCCGCCGTGCGCCAGCCCGAGGGCGAGGACGGTGTCACCGGGCCGCAGCAGGGCGGCATACGCGGCGAGCACGGCCGACGACCCCGAGTGCGCCTGCACGTTCGCGTGCTCGGCCCCGAACAGCCCCTTCGCCCGCTCCACCGCGAGCCGCTCCGCGACATCGACGATCTCGCAGCCACCGTGATGCCGGGCCCCCGGATACCCCTCCGCATACTTGTTGGCCAACGCCGATCCCAACGCCGCCAGCACCGCCGCCGACGCGAAGTTCTCCGCCGCGATCAACTGCAACGTCGTCGCCTGCCGCTCCACCTCACCCAGCACGATCCCGGCCAGCTCCGGGTCCTGCCGCCGCAGGACATCGGCCTCGAGGGTATGGGTGACCGACATGACACACTCCGGGCGGTCGACGGTGACGTGAGTCCAATGTAGGCCGGGGACGACGACTGCGCCGCGCGGCGGTTCTCAGCCCGTCCGGGGGTGCCCCTCTGGGGGAGTTTGAGGACGAGGCCGTTCAGGCCGAAGCGGGGGTCCGGGGGCGGCAGCCCCCAGCGGGGTCGGAGGGGCGGAGCCCCTGGAGGACGGGAAGGGTAGGGGCGGCGGGGGCGAAACCCACAGGCCACTACGTCCGCGCCGGTACGCCCGTCAGCGCCGTGACCACAGGGTCCAGCGCCTCGTGTATCTCGTCGCCGATCGAGCGGAAGAACGGCAGCGGCGCCCCGTACGGGTCGTACACCTCGTCCGCCTCGGCGGTGGGCGCCAGCAGCCACCCCCGTAGCGCGGCCGCCGCACGGACCAGCGCACGCGCCCGCGCGACCAGCCCGTACTCCAGCCCGGGAAGCGTCGCCGGGTCGATGGCCCGCACCAGGCGGGTGAACTCCTTCAGCGTGAAGGTGCGCAGGCCGGCCGAGTGCCCCATGGAGATCACCTGCGCCCGGTGGTCCCGCGTGGCGGTCAGCACCAGGTCCGCCATGATCACGTGCTCGTCCAGCAGCTCCCGCCCGACGAACCCGGAGGCATCCGCGCCGAAGTCGGCCAGCACCGCCTCCGCGTTGGCCTCCATGGGCGCACCCTCGTGCCCCCAGGTGCCCGCGCTCTCCACGATCAGCCCGCCGCCCAGTACCCCGAGCCGCTGCGCCACGAAATGGCGGGTCAGCCGCTCGGTGATCGGCGAGCGGCACACGTTGCCGGTGCTGACATGGAGGATGCGGAAGCTGTCGCGCGGAAACCCGAACGTCGTCGTCTCTTCCGCGTTGTATCCACCGCCGCCTATGCCACGCCCCGCGTCAGGGGCCGTCAATTCGCCACCTCGAGGTCGGGTACGACCTTCCGCAGCTCGTCCGGTGAGATCGCGCCCTCGCGCAGCAGCAGCGGCACCTCGCCGGTGACGTCGACGATGGACGACGGCACGTTGCCCGGGGTGGGGCCGCCGTCGAGGTAGACGGAGACGGAGTCGCCCAGCATCTCCTGCGCGGCGTCGCAGGTCTCCGGCGCGGGGTGGCCCGTGAGGTTCGCCGACGACACGGCCATCGGGCCGACGTCCGTCAGCAGCTCGATCGCGACCGGGTGCAGCGGCATGCGTACGGCAACCGTGCCACGGGTGTCCCCGAGGTCCCACTGCAGGGACGGCTGGTGCCGGGCGACCAGCGTGAGGGCCCCCGGCCAGAACGCGTCGACCAGCTCCCAGGCCAGCTCGGAGAAGTCGGTGACGAGACCGTGGAGCGTGTTCGGGGAGCCGATCAGCACAGGAGTGGGCATGTTGCGGCCCCGCCCCTTGGCGTCGAGCAGATCGGCCACCGCCTGCGAGGAGAACGCGTCGGCGCCGATGCCGTACACGGTGTCGGTGGGCAGCACCACGAGTTCGCCCCGGCGGACGGCGGACGCGGCCTCGCGCAGACCGGTCGCGCGGTCGGTCGCGTCATTGGTGTCGTATCGCCGTGCCATGTCTAGCGGGCCTCCTCGTACACGAAGTACACGAACTGCTGGTGGGGATGGATCGTGGGGGTCACGGCAGCGCCTTGCGCGCGGTCGCGAACCGGGGACGGTTGTTGAGGTCCGGGTGGTCGGCCGCGTCGGCCCAGCCCCGCTCCTCGGTGAAGATCCACGGCACCTGTCCGCCCTGTGTGTCGGCGTGCTCGATGACGACGACCCCGCCGGGCCGCAGCAGCCGGTGCGCGGTGCGCTCCAGACCGCGGATGAGGTCGAGGCCGTCCTCCCCGGAGAACAACGCCAGTTCGGGGTCGTAGTCGC
This sequence comes from Streptomyces sp. NPDC020299, assembly GCF_044387825.1. Taxonomy (NCBI): domain Bacteria; kingdom Bacillati; phylum Actinomycetota; class Actinomycetes; order Kitasatosporales; family Streptomycetaceae; genus Streptomyces; species Streptomyces sp. NPDC020299. Next base: position 20,055 of record NZ_JBIRWL010000027.1, on the reverse strand, counting down.
GGGCCTCGGGGGCGACGTACTCCCATTCGGTGAGCGGGATGTACGGCGGGTTGGAGACGACCAGGTCGACCTGGCCGTCGAGGTCGTGGAAGGCGTCCAGGGCGTTGCCCTGGCGCAGGTCGACCCTGGACCCCTCCACGTTCTTCCGGGTCCACTGGAGGGCGTCCTCGGACAGCTCCACGGCGTGCACGCGGGAGCGCGGCACCTCCTGGGCGAGGGCGAGCGCGATGGCGCCGGATCCGGTGCACAGGTCGACGATGCACGGCTCCACGACGTCCATGGCGCGCACCGCGTCTATGGCCCAGCCGACCACGGACTCGGTCTCGGGCCGGGGCACGAACACGCCCGGCCCGACCTGGAGTTCCAGGTACCGGAAGTAGGCCCGCCCGGTGATGTGCTGCAGCGGCTCGCGCTGTTCGCGCCGGGCGATGACCTCCCAGTAGCGGGCGTCGAAGTCGGAGTCCTTCACGGCGTGCAGCTCGCCCCGCTTCACCCCGTGCACGAACGCGGCGAGTTCCTCCGCGTCGGTGCGCGGCGAGGGCACGCCGGCGTCGGCCAGCCGCTGGGTGGCCTGCGCCACCTCCGCGAGCAGCACGCTGCGGGGGCTTGGGGGTCGCCCCCCAAAATCTTGCTGCACGCTCGTCCTCCGGTGTTCAGTACTTCGTCACGTGCGTGAACCGCGTCGTGACCTGCGTGACGTGCCCTTACGCGGCCGCGAGTTTCGCCGCCGAGTCCGCGTCGACGCAGGCCTGGATCACCGAGTCGAGGTCGCCGTCCAGGACCTGGTCCAGGTTGTACGCCTTGAAGCCGACACGGTGGTCCGAGATGCGGTTCTCCGGGAAGTTGTAGGTGCGGATCTTCTCGGAGCGGTCGACGGTGCGGACCTGGCTGCGACGGGCGTCGGCGGCCTCCCTCTCCGCCTCCTCCTGCGCCGCGGCGAGCAGCCTGGAGCGCAGGATACGCAGTGCCTGCTCCTTGTTCTGCAGCTGGCTCTTCTCGTTCTGGCAGGAGGCGACGACTCCGGTCGGCAGGTGCGTGATGCGCACCGCGGAGTCGGTGGTGTTCACGGACTGGCCGCCCGGTCCGGAGGAGCGGTAGACGTCGATGCGGAGGTCGTTGGGGTTGATCTCCACGTCCACCTCCTCGGCCTCGGGGGTGACGAGGACACCGGCGGCGGAGGTGTGGATACGGCCCTGGGACTCGGTCGCGGGCACCCGCTGCACGCGGTGCACACCGCCCTCGTACTTCAGGCGGGCCCACACGCCCTGGCCGGGCTCGGTGGCGCCCTGGCCGCCCTTGGTCTTCACCGCGACCTGGACGTCCTTGTAGCCGCCCAGCTCGGACTCGGTGGCGTCGATGATCTCGGTCTTCCAGCCGATCCGCTCGGCGTACCGCAGGTACATGCGCAGCAGGTCACCGGCGAACAGGGCGGACTCGTCGCCGCCGGCGCCCGCTTTGATCTCCAGGATGACGTCCTTGTCGTCACTCGGGTCGCGCGGGACGAGCAGGAGGCGCAGCTTCTCGGTGAGTCCCTCGCGCTGCTTCTCCAGGTCCTTGACCTCGGCCGCGAAGTCCGGGTCGTCGGCGGCGAGTTCGCGCGCGGTGTCGATGTCGTCGCCGGTCTGCTTCCAGGAGCGGTACGTGGCGACGATCGGGGTGAGCTCGGCGTAGCGCTTGTTCAGCTTGCGCGCGTTCGCCTGGTCGGCGAAGACCGACGGGTCGGCGAGCTTCTTCTCCAGGTCGGCGTGCTCTGCGACGAGTTCCTCGACGGCCTCGAACATCTTGGGCTCCTGATACTGCGGGGGGAGGGCTGGCGGGCGACCAAAAACGCCGGTCCCGGCGCGGCGCCCTCCGGGGAGGGGCCGCGGCCGTGGACCGGCGGATTGGGGCTCGCTACTTCTTGGAGCCGGCGGCAGCCTTGCCGAAGCGGGCCTCGAAGCGGGCCACACGGCCACCGGTGTCGAGGATCTTCTGCTTGCCCGTGTAGAACGGGTGGCACTCGGAGCAGACCTCGGCCCGGATGGTGCCGGACTCGATGGTGCTGCGGGTGGTGAACGACGCGCCGCAGGTGCAGCTGACCTGCGTCTCGACGTACGCGGGGTGGATGTCGCGCTTCAAGGTGTCTCCTAGGTTTCGGGAGGGCACCGGGTCGCTGCCGCGGGGTGCGGTGGCGTGAACCGGGGCCGACGTACCAGTCTGCCAGGACTGGGGCCATCCCCCAAAACCGGGGGTTCGCGTTTTCTATTCCCCCGCAGTCACGACGCCCTTGGCCTCGCCCGTCGCCGTGCCCTTCGTGGCGCTCGCCGGGATGGGCCGGTCGTTCTTGAGGGCCGTCCAGACCTGCTTGGCCTTGGCCTGCTGGACGATGACGCGGTTGGGGTTCGCGGGGTCGTACTGGACCGGCATCGTGACCATGTGCATGTGCGAGGAGCTGATGCCGCTGAGGCCGTCGGCGAAGTCCGTCAGGGAGTTCACCGAGCCCAGGTCGGAGTCGGTGGTGACGGCCTTGGTGGCGGTGTCGGCGAGGTCGAGCAGCTTCTTCGGGTTGGTGAAGACGCCGACGTGCTTGACCTGGTCGAGCAGGGCCTTGACGAAGGCCTGCTGGAGCTGGATGCGGCCGAGGTCGGAGCCGTCGCCGACGCCGTGCCGGGTGCGGACCAGGCCGAGGGCCTGCTGACCGGTGAGCTGGTGCGTGCCGGCCTTGAGGTCCAGGTGGCTCTGCGGGTCCTTGATGGCCTTGGTCGTGGTCACCGGGACGCCGCCGAGCTCGTCGATGAGCTTCTGGAAGCCGGCGAAGTCGACCTCGAGGTAGTGGTCCATGCGCAGGCCGCTGAGGGTCTCCACGGTCTTCACGGTGCAGGCGGCACCGCCGGTGGAGTACGACTCGTTGAACATGACCCCTCTGGCCGCGGGGTGGGTGGTGCCCTTGGTGTCGGTGCACTCGGGGCGGTTGATGAGGGTGTCGCGGGGCATGGAGACCACGGAGGCCTTCTTGTGGCCCTTGTAGACGTGCACGATCATCGCCGTGTCGGAGCGGGCGCTGCCGTCGTCGGTGCCGCCGCCGAGCTTCTTGTTGGAGCCTGCGCGGGTGTCCGAGCCGAGGACCAGGATGTTCTCGGAGCCGTTGTCGGCCTTGGCCGGCCGGTCCGTGCCGAGCGCCTGGTTGATGTCGACGCTCTTGAGGTTGCCGTTGAGCTTGAAGTACACGTACCCGATGCCGGTGCCGCCCAGCAGCAGCACGCCTCCGGCCGTCCAGGCGGTGACCACCAGGGCCTTGTGACGCCTGCTGGGCGCCTTGCGGCGGCGCCCCTTGGCTCGGCGGCCCTTCGTGCCGGGCTGGGCTATCGCGGGCTCGGGCGTGCTCTCGGCAGACATGCGCTCCTCGAATTCTCGTCCGGTCGGTTACCCCCTGTTTTCAGGGACAGGCCTGGTCTCGCGACCCTTACCGCACCATCGTCACTCCCCGAGGTCAGACGGGGAAACTCGGCACAGGGTTGCACAACGGACCGTGCCCACCGCGTACGGCGGCGGGCACGGTCCGTAGCCGAACGAGCGGGAGCACTCCCCGCTCACCTGCGGGTTCAGCCGAAGATGTCGTACTTGTCGAAACCGGTACCGACCGAGACACGTGTGGCAAAGATCTCGCTGGTCGCCTTACCGGTGCCCTTGTACAGATACAGCGTGCCGCCGGGCGTGCGGGCCAGGAAGTCGGCCTTGCCGTCGCCGGTCACGTCACCGACCGCGTCGAAGGCGTTGTACCCGGTCCACGCGCTGCGCACCTTGACCCGGGTGGAGAACGCCCCGGTGCCGGACTTGCCGGTGCCCTTGTAGAGGTAGAGGTCGTCGGAGCCGCTCTTGCGTGCGAGCAGGTCGGCCTTGCCGTCGCCGTTGAGGTCGCCGTGGCCGCGTACCGAGTTGTACTGGTTCCAGCCCGTGCCGACCTCCACGCGGGCGGAGAAGCTGCCGTTGCCCTTGCCCGGGTAGAGCCACATGGTGCCGCCGGAGTCGACGGACAGCAGGTCGGGCAGGTGGTCGCCGGTGAGGTCGCCGGGGGCGATGACGCGGGTGCGGGTCTTCCAGTTGTCGAAGATCTGCTGCGTGCTCCAGGACCCGCTGGAGGTCACGTAGTGGCTCCAGAAGACGGCGCCGGAGGTGCTGTCGCGCACGACGAGGTCCTGGTAGCCGTCACGGTCGAGGTCGGTCTGCAGGACGACGTTGACGCCGCTCCAGCCGCCCCAGGACTGGCGGGCGCCGAACGCGCTGCCCGTGGAGTCCTTCTCGTAGCCGGTCTTGGTGGAGGACTCCCGCACCCACAGGTCGGCCTTGTGGTCGCCGCTGAGGTTGGTGTCGTCGATGCGCGGATAAGCGGCGCCGACATAGGTGCTCGCCTTGGTGAAGACGCTGTAGGAGCCCTTCGCGACGCAGTCCTTCACGCCCCAGGAGACCACGCCCACGATCCTGTTGCCCACGATCAGCGGGCCGCCGGAGTCGCCGTTGCAGGAGGCGGTGGTGCCGGTGTCGCTGCCGGTGGCGGGCTTGCCCGCGCAGACCATGTGGCCCTTGACGAAGTCCGTGCCGTAGGCGCCGGCGCAGGTGCTGTCCGACTGGATGGGCAGCGTGGCCGTCTTCAGTGTGTCGGAGATGTCCTGGCTGGTGGAGCTGGTGCGGCCCCAGCCGTACAGCTTGGCGCTGGTGCCCGCCGCGTACGAGGTGGTGTCGCCGGACGTCGTCATCCGGATCGGCGTGGCCTTGATCGCGACCGGCAGGGTGAGGACGGCGAGGTCGTTGTCGATGGTGGCCGCGCTGTACGAGGGGTGGTTCCACTGCCGCCAGACGCCGGTGGCGGTCCCGCCGTGCAGGTCGGTGTCGCCCGCGTCGTCCGTGGTGGCCAGCTGGGAGGTGCCCGTGATGACGGCGCCGTTGGCGTGCCAGTCGTAGCCCTTGACGCAGTGCGCGGCGGTGAGGACCTTCGTCGGCGCGACGACGGCGCCGCCGCAGAAGAAGCCGAGGTCGTCGGTCTTGTCGGTGGTGCCCTTGTCGTCGTAGTACCAGAGCTGGGCCATCCAGGGGGCCGAGGTGATGGTGGTGTCGGTGCCGCCGATGATCTTCGGGTCGGCGGTGGCGGTGTTCGTGTTCGTGCTCGCGCTCAGGGACGACTTGCCGGTCGTCTGCCCCGCGGTGTCGTCACCGGCGAGGGCGCCCGCGACCCGCTTCTCCAGCTCACCGAGCGACGGCGAGCTGATGGCCGGCTTGACCTTCGGCGTCGGCGGAGTGGTGGCCGCACCGGCGGACGAGGTCATCACCGCGGCGGTGACGGCCGCGGCCACACCGGCGGCGGCGAGGGGCAGGGCGATGCGTATCCGGCGTCTGTGCCGGCCACCGCGGGGCAGGGTTGTGCTCAAGGGTTCCCCAGGGATGCATGAGATGGAAGGGACGCATGATGCGCCCCGACCTACACAGCGCCAAAAGGCCGTCCCCCGTCACATCAGTGACGGGGGACGGCCTTCAGCGCCCCGTAGGGGCGCGGGGAACTGCGCGATCAGCCACAGACAAGCCGCAGCCGACGATGCACCCCAGCCTCAACGGCGACTAGTCACCGTTGCCAGGCGTAGGCGTCGTCTTCTGGATCTGCATCAGGAACTCGGCGTTCGACTTCGTCTGCTTCATCTTGTCGAGAAGCAGCTCGACCGCCTGCTGCTGGTCGAGGGCGTGCAGCACCCGGCGCAGCTTCCAGACGATGGCGAGCTCGTCGCTGGCGAGCAGGATCTCTTCCTTACGGGTGCCGGACGCGTCGACGTCCACCGCCGGGAAGATGCGCTTGTCGGCGAGCTTCCGGTCGAGCTTGAGCTCCGCGTTGCCGGTGCCCTTGAACTCCTCGAAGATCACCTCGTCCATGCGGGACCCGGTGTCCACCAGGGCGGTGGCGAGGATGGTCAGCGAGCCGCCGTCCTCGATGTTGCGGGCCGCACCGAAGAAGCGCTTCGGCGGGTACAGCGCGGTCGAGTCGACACCACCGGACAGGATGCGGCCGGAGGCCGGCGCGGCCAGGTTGTACGCACGGCCCAGACGGGTGATCGAGTCGAGCAGCACGACGACGTCGTGGCCCAGCTCCACCAGACGCTTGGCGCGCTCGATGGCGAGCTCGGCGACCGTGGTGTGGTCCTCGGCCGGACGGTCGAAGGTCGAGGAGATGACCTCGCCCTTCACCGACCGCTGCATGTCGGTGACCTCTTCCGGACGCTCGTCGACGAGGACGACCATGAGGTGGCACTCGGGGTTGTTGTGGGTGATCGCGTTGGCGATCGCCTGCATGATCATGGTCTTGCCGGTCTTCGGCGGGGCCACGATCAGACCGCGCTGGCCCTTACCGATCGGCGACACGAGGTCGATGATGCGGGTGGTCAGCACGCCCGGGTCCGTCTCCAGGCGGAGGCGGTCCTGCGGGTAGAGCGGGGTCAGCTTGTTGAACTCCGGGCGGCCACGGCCGTGTTCGGGCGCCATGCCGTTGACGGAGTCGAGGCGGACCAGCGCGTTGAACTTCTCGCGCCGCTCGCCTTCCTTGGGCTGACGGACCGCGCCGGTGACGTGGTCGCCCTTGCGCAGGCCGTTCTTGCGGACCTGGGCGAGGGAGACGTACACGTCGTTCGGACCCGGCAGGTAGCCCGACGTACGGATGAAGGCGTAGTTGTCGAGGATGTCCAGGATGCCCGCGACGGGGATCAGGACGTCGTCGTCGGCCACCTGCGGCTCGGCGATCTCGTCGCGGCCACGGCGGCCACGGCGGTCGCGGTAGCGGCCGCGACGGCCACGGCGTCCGCCGTCGAAGTCGTCGTCGTCCTGCGGACCGGCGTTGCGGTCCTGACGGCCGCCGCCGCCCTGCTGCTGGCCCTGCTGGCGGTCCTGACGGTCCTGGCGGTCCTGACGGCCACCGCCGCCCTGGCCCTGCTGCTGGTCGTCGCCCTTGCCGCCACGGCGGTCACCACGGTCACCGCGGTCGCCACGGTCCCGGCCGCGGTCGCGGCGGTCGCGGCGGCCACGGCCGTCGCCGTCACCGGCGTCGCCCTTGGGGGCGTCGCTCTGCGGCTGGGCCTGCTGGGCAGGGGTCTCGGCCTTGGGCTCGCTCTTCGCCTCGGCGGCGATCGTCTCGGTGCCGCTGCTCGCGGGGGCACCCGCCTCGGCGGTGGCACGGCGACGGCGGCGCTCGGTCGGGGCGTCGTCCCCGTTGCCCCCGGCGGGCTGGCCGGGAATCTCGATCTGCTGCTGGGCCACGGCCTTCTCGGCGGGCGCCTCGGCGGCCTTCGCGGCCTTCTTCTCGGCGGCCTCCTCGCCCGTACGGGCCTTGGAGGTGGCCCGGCGCTTCGGCTTGGCCTCGGCGGGGGCTTCGGCCTTTGCGGCCGGGGCGGCGCCGCCTCCCGCCTGCGCCTCCTTGATGACCTCGATCAGCTGGCTCTTGCGCATACGCGCGGTGCCCCTGATGCCGAGGCCGGATGCGACCTGCTGCAGCTCGGCCAGCACCATGCCCTCGAGGCCGGTACCGCGGCGCCGCCGGGAGCCGGCACCGGTGGCAGGCGCGGAGGCGTCCGTGGCGGGCGCGGCAGCGGTCTCCTCGACACGTGCGCCCATCAGATCGGTGGTGTCGCTCACGAAGGGTCCTTCCCTGGAGCGGACGTCGGCCTGTCTGGCTCGGCGACCGTTTGTGCTGTCCGACTTCGGTTCTGTCTCTGTGAACCAAGCCGGGGCGGTGGTCCGCCAAAACGGCGGAGGAAATTTCTGGTGATGGTGCTTCCTGAGCCGTGGCACCCAGTGTCACGTGGCGTGGGAGCACCGATTCCGGAACGTGCCCAGCGGCCCGCTCAGTGCCCGCGTACGACGTGCTGCCCAGGCACGGCGTACGGAACACGGAGTGGCTTGGGAGGTTCCCGGAAGAATGTCTGTCCCGGACGGGGACACGAAGCACCTCGCCATGGTGGGGTCGGGTGCAGACTTGAGATTAACACTACCGGATCCAACAAACATTCCCCCTCTCCAAATCCGGCAACCGGACGCTTTTAGATATCCCCGGGGTTCGCGAGCGGCAGAACACTCGCTCCCTGGGCGTCCAGCCTCAGCCGGTTGGCGGCCCAGCCGGCCCCCGCCAGCCGTTCCACCTTTTCGGCGGTGGCCGCGTCGGCCAGCGCCATGACGGTGGGTCCGGCACCCGAGATCACCGCGGGGATCCCGTCCGCCCGCAGCCGTTCCACCAGCGCGGCGCTCTCCGGCATCGCCGGGGCGCGGTACTCCTGGTGGAGGCGGTCCTCGGTGGCCGGCAGCAGCAGCTCGGGGCGCCTGGTCAGTGCCTCGACGAGCAGGGCCGCGCGGCCCGCGTTGACGGCGGCGTCGACGTGCGGCACGGTGCGCGGCAGCAGGCCGCGCGCCGTCTCGGTCAGTACCGGCTTTCCGGGCACGAAAACCACCGGAACGATGGAATCCTCGGGCTCCATCCTGATCGCCCGCGCGGAGCCGGCCTCCATCCAGGAGAGCGTGAAGCCGCCGAGCAGACAGGCCGCCACATTGTCGGGGTGACCCTCGATCTCGGTGGCCAGTTCGAGCAGGGCGGTGTCGTCGAGCTTGGCCTCGCCGCCTATGGTCACCGCCCGGGCGGCGACGATGCCCGCGCAGATGGCGGCGGAGGAGGAACCAAGGCCGCGGCCGTGCGGAATGCGGTTCGCACAGACGATCTCGAGGCCGCGCGGCTGGCCGCCGAGCAGGTCGAAGGCGGTGCGCAGGGAGCGTGCGAGAAGGTGACTCTCGTCACGCGGCAGCGTCTCGCTGCCCTCCCCCGCGATGTCGATGTGCAGCCCGGAGTCGGCCACCCGGACGACCACGTCGTCGTACAGCCCCAGCGAGAGGCCGAAGGCGTCGAAGCCCGGGCCGAGGTTGGCGCTGGTGGCGGGGACGCGCACCCGGACGGCGGCGGCGCGGAAAGCTGGACCGGCCATCGCTCGATGACTCTCCTTGAGCTGCGTGATGGTCGAATGACATTCGATACGTACGTGAACGCCCTCCGGCCGCGCAGACGGCGCGGCACCCTGCCATATGCGGAGGCATATGCAGCGGGCGGGTTCAGTACAGCCTATCGAAGGAAGGTTCTGTGGCGACATAGGGCGCACAGGAGGCGCACGATGCGTGTCGTGGACCCCTTGTGCCCCCTCCCTAGGGAGTCCCTAGGGCGTCCCTGGGTTCAGACGCCGCGGGGAGCCGCCGGGTTGCCCGGTGCGGGCGGGTTCTCCGGCGGTTCCGCGGATTCTCGGGTGGGTCTGAGGGTGGCCTGCCGCGGGTCTGCGATGGGCCTACGGTGGGCCTCCGCTCGGCCTGCGGCGGATCTCAGGCGAGGCCGAGCCGGATCCGCAGGCCCTGGCCCAGGCCCTCAGGCGAGGCCGAGGCGCTCGGCCGCCGTCGCCGCGTCGACCGGGACGGTGACCGGCTGCGGGGCGCCCGCGACGGCCCAGTCGGGGTCCTTCAGGCCGTTGCCGGTGACCGTGCACACGATCCGCTGCCCCGGGTCGACCTTGCCCTGCTCGGCCGCCTTCAGCAGACCGGCCACGGACGCGGCGGACGCGGGCTCCACGAAAACACCCTCCTGCGCGGCCAACAGCCGGTAGGCGCGCAGGATTTCACGGTCCGTCACCTCGTCGATGGCCCCGCCCGACTCGTCCCGCGCCGCCAGGGCGTACTGCCACGAGGCGGGGTTGCCGATACGGATCGCGGTGGCGATCGTCGACGGGTCCTTGACGATCTCGCCGCGCACGATCGGAGCACTGCCGGAGGCCTGGAAGCCCCACATGCGAGGAGTCTTCGCGGCGACGCCGTCCGCGGCGTACTCCTTGTACCCCTTCCAGTACGCGGTGATGTTGCCCGCGTTGCCGACCGGCAGGACGTGGATGTCCGGGGCGTCGCCCAGCATGTCCACGATCTCGAAGGCGGCGGTCTTCTGCCCCTCGATACGCACCGGGTTGACCGAATTGACCAGCGCCACAGGGTAGTTCTCACTGAGCGCCCGGGCGAGCGTGAGGCAGTCGTCGAAGTTGCCGTCGACCTGGAGGATCTTCGCGCCGTGCACGAGGGCCTGGCCCATCTTGCCGAGCGCGATCTTGCCCTGCGGCACGAGCACCGCGGAGACCATCCCGGCGCGCACCGCGTAGGCGGCGGCGGAGGCGGAGGTGTTGCCCGTGGAGGCGCAGATGACGGCCTTCGCCCCCTCCTCCTTGGCCTTGCTGATGGCCATGGTCATGCCGCGGTCCTTGAAGGACCCGGTGGGGTTCGCACCCTCCACCTTCAGGTGGACCTCGCAGCCCGTGCGCTCGGAGAGCACCTGCGCGGGCACGAGGGGCGTGCCGCCCTCGCGGAGCGTCACAACGGGGGTGCTGTCGGACACCGGCAGCCGATCCCGGTATTCCTCGATGATTCCGCGCCACTGGTGGGTCATTGCTGGTTACTCTCCTTCAACCCGCATGATGCTGGCGACACCCCGCACGGTGTCGAGCTTGCGCAGCGCCTCGACGGTCCCGGTCAGGGAGGCGTCGGACGCTCGATGGGTGACGACGACGAGGGAGGCCTCACCGTCCTTGCCCTGCTGCCGAACGGTATCGATCGACACTCCGTGCTCGGCGAACACCGTGGCCACCTGGGCGAGAACACCCGGTTTGTCGGCGACGTCGAGGCTGATGTGGTACCGCGTGACGACATCGCCCATGGGCGAGACGGTCAGCGCGGCGTACGCCGACTCGCCGGGCCCGGTGGACCCGCTGAGCCGGTTGCGGCAGACGGCGACGAGGTCGCCGAGCACGGCGGAGGCGGTGGGCGCGCCGCCGGCGCCGGGACCGTAGAACATCAGCTGCCCCGAGGCGTCGGACTCGACGAACACGGCGTTGTAGGCGCCGCGCACGGAGGCGAGCGGATGGCTCAGCGGGATCATCGCCGGGTGGACCCGGGCGGTCACGGAGCCACCGTCCGCCGCCCGCTCACAGATGGCGAGCAGCTTGATGGTGCAGCCCATCTCCTTGGCGGAGGCGAAGTCGGCCGCCGTCACCTCGGTCATACCCTCGCGGTAGACGTCGTCGAGGCGCACGCGCGTGTGGAAGGCGATCCCGGCGAGGATGGCGGCCTTGGCGGCGGCGTCGAACCCTTCGACGTCGGCGGTCGGATCGGCCTCCGCGTACCCGAGGGCGGTGGCCTCGTCGAGGGCCTCCTGATACCCGGCCCCGGTCGAGTCCATCTTGTCGAGGATGAAGTTCGTCGTCCCGTTGACGATCCCGAGCACCCGGTTGACCTTGTCACCGGCGAGGGACTCGCGCAGCGGCCGGATCAGCGGAATGGCACCGGCGACGGCGGCCTCGTAGTACAGATCCTTGCCGTTCGCCTCGGCCGCCGCGTGCAGGGCGGCGCCGTCCTGGGCGAGGAGGGCCTTGTTGGCGGAGACGACGGACGCGCCGTGCTCGAAGGCGGTGGTGATGAGCGTACGGGCGGGCTCGATCCCGCCGATTACCTCGATGACGACATCGAGGTCGCCGCGTTTGACGAGGGCGGTGGCGTCGGTGGTGACGAGCGCCGGGTCGATGCCCTCGCGCACCTTGGAGGGCCGCCGCACGGCCACGCCCGCGAGCTCCACGGGAGCGCCGATACGGGCGGCGAGGTCGGCGGCGTGCGTCGTCATGATGCGCGCCACCTCTGAGCCGACAACCCCACAGCCCAGCAGCGCCACCTTCAGCGGACGCGTACGCATCATCCGACCTCGTTTCCTCATACCGTCTACGGTTGGACCAGTCTCACTCACCGGACGGGACTTTCTATGCCATGTCCGGATCGTGAGACATCTATTTCATTTCGGGGCACGGGAAAGGCCGTAGATCTTCCGGCCCCGCCCTTTCGATTCGTTTCCGGTCGATTCGTTTCCGGTCGTTTCCGGGCCCTCAACCGACATCGAGCAGCTTCCGGGCCTCACCCGACATCGAGCCGCAGGAGATCCTCCTCCGTCTCACGACGCACGATCACCCGGGCCTCACCGTCGCGCACGGCGACGACCGGCGGCCGGAGCACGTGGTTGTAGTTGCTGGCCATGGACCGGCAGTACGCCCCCGTCGCCGGCACCGCGATCAGGTCACCCGGTGCCAGGTCGGCGGGCAGGAACGCGTCCTTGACCACGATGTCCCCGCTCTCGCAGTGCTTGCCGACCACGCGCGCGAGCATCGGGGCGGCATCGGAGGTGCGGGATACGAGAGCGACGCTGTACTCGGCGTCGTACAGCGCGGTGCGGATGTTGTCGGACATGCCCCCGTCGACGGAGACGTACGTCCGCAGCCCGTCGAGGGGCTTGATGGTGCCGACCTCGTACAGCGTGAAGGCCGTGGGCCCGACGATGGCGCGCCCGGGCTCGACGGAGATACGAGGCGTCCGCAGCCGCGCGGACTCGCACTCACGGGTGACGATCTCGGTCAGCGCCTTGGCGATCTCGTGCGGCTCGCGGGGATCGTCGTCACTGGTGTAAGCGATCCCGAGCCCGCCACCGAGGTCAATTTCAGGCAATTCCACGCCGTGCTCGTCCCGTACGTCCTTGAGCAGCCCGACCACCCGGTGCGCGGCGACCTCGAACCCGGACATGTCGAAGATCTGCGACCCGATGTGGGAGTGGATCCCGATCAGCTCCAGCCCGTCGAGCTGAAGGGCCCGCCGCACGGCCTCGGCGGCCTGCCCGCCCGCGAGGGGAATCCCGAACTTCTGGTCCTCGTGGGCGGTGGCGATGAACTCGTGGGTGTGCGCCTCCACGCCCACGGTGATACGGATCTGCACGCGCTGCCGCTTGCCGAGGGACTGCGCGATGTGGGCGACACGGACGATCTCCTGGAAGGAGTCGAGCACGATACGCCCCACCCCCGCCTCGACGGCCCGCCGGATCTCGCTCTCGGACTTGTTGTTGCCGTGGAAGGCGATGCGCTCGGCGGGCATCCCGGCGGACAGGGCGGTGGCCAGCTCCCCACCGGAGCAGACGTCGAGGTTCAGCCCTTCCTCGTGCAGCCACCGCACGACGGCACGCGACAGGAACGCCTTCCCGGCGTAGAACACGTCGGCGTCGGCTCCGAAGGCGGTGCGCCAGGCCCGCGCGCGGGAGCGGAAGTCGGCTTCGTCGAGGACGTAGGCAGGGGTGCCGTACTCCTCGGCAAGGGCCTTGACGTCAGTACCCCCGACGGTGACGACCCCGTCGGCGTCCCGGGTGACGGTCTGGGCCCACACCTTGGGGTCGAGGGCGTTGAGGTCGGTGGGCGGCGCGGAGTAGTGCCCCTCGGGGAGGACATCGGCGTGACGGGGCCCGGCGGGGTGTGCGGAACGACTCATCTTGGGCGTGCTCTTTCAGAGGTGGTCGGGTGCGTCGATACCGAGCAGGGACAGGCCGCCGGCCAGCACCGTCCCGGCGGCTTCGGCGAGCGCGAGCCGGGCACGGTGGGCGGCCGAGGGTTTCTCCTCGCCGCGCGGGAGCACGGTCAGCAGAAAGGGCAGCGCGGCATCGGCGACGGTGACGAGGTGCCGGGCAAGCCGATCCGGGGCACGGTGGGTGGCGGCCGCGGCGAGGATACGGGGGTGGTCGGCGAGGGCGGCGACGAGTACGCCGGCTTCTGTGCGGCTGGGGTCACCGGGTTCGGCGCGGAAGCCGAGGCGGGCGGCGTTGCGGGTGAGAGCCCGGGTACGGGCATACGCATAGCGGACGCGGAAGAGGGGATTGCCCTCACGCTGGACCAGATGGTCGGCGGTGATCCGGGGCCGGTCGTGCGGCGCGGGATGGAGCAGGGCCCACTGGGCGGCGTCGGCCCCGAGCGGGGCGGGGTCCTCCGGGGCGGGCACGGGCCGCAGATTGACGGGCTCCCCGTGCTCTACTTCCACCCGCCCCCCCTGCGTGGCAACGATCCGCACGAGCGCGTCGGCGATGACCTCGGCCCGAACGCAGTACGGCACCCGCAGCCTGACGACCTGCCCGGCGAGGGCGTCACTGTGCCCGTAAGCCGCCCCCCGCTCACGCACTTCCCGCACAAGCCCGGCGACGGGCTCGGCGTCCACGCGAAGACAGATATTGAGAAACCCGGGCCCGGTGACGACAACGTCATCGACACCCTCGGCACTGACGAGATGAGGACGCAGTATCTCGGCGACCCGCAGGGGAGGCTGCCCGGCCGGCCGGGCGAGCTGCAGCGCGATGTTGGTGGCGTAGTCCCCACACCCGCCCGGCCCAGGAGGCGTGACCACGACCCGCTCCGGCACGGTGACGCTCAGCTCCCCTTCATCGACGGCACACCGCACCGCGTGCAACACGGTGCGCGAGAGCTCGACGGGGGTCACGGGACAAGGGTAGGGGAGGAGGGGGGTGGGTATGCGAGCCGGTTTGGGCGGTTGTCCCGAGATACGGACAAGCGGCCTATAGCCCTGCCCTCCTACCGCTCCTGATACTCCTGCCGCTCACCGGGCTCGGCCGCCTGCGGCACTTCCCCACCGACGGCGACGGCGTCAGCCCTCCCCCGGTCGATCAACCGCCGGACGAGTTGCACGAGCTCAGCGGGCTCGAAGGGCTTGGAGAGAAAGGCATCAACCCCGGCATGGAGGCCGGCCTCGACCTCGTACGGCGTACACGCGCTGACGATGGCCAGCGGAAGCTCACGCGTCCGCGGATCGGCCCGCAACCGCTCGGCGGTCCGCAGCCCGTCCAGCCGGGGCATGACGACATCCAGCGTCACGACATCGGGCCGCACCTGATGAACGACATCCAGACACTCGGCACCATCGGCCGCGGTCACGACCTCGAGACCCTCCAGCTCGAGATTGACCCTGATCAGCTGCCGGATGACCTTGTTGTCGTCCACAACAAGCACCCGACCCGACGCGCCTGGCACAACTCGAGAGTAGGTCGAGACCGGCCACCGCGTCCGGGTTTTCCCCACTTCCACCCCCTCCGAGCGACGCGCCCCTCCCCCACCCCCCGGAAACCCGTTCATGAACACCCCATCAGAGCTGGTAGTGTTTCACCCGTCGCCAGGAGCGAACACCTCCCGACCGACACGCCCCCGTAGCTCAGGGGATAGAGCAACGGCCTCCGGAGCCGTGTGCGCAGGTTCGAATCCTGCCGGGGGCACCCATCATGAGGTGCCCAAAGACCCCGTCACCAGCGGAAACGCTGAGGCCGGGGTCTTCGCGTATGTGCAGGCATGTGCCGCCCGGAGCGGCCGTATGTCGGGGTCTGTGGACGAGGCGTGGACGGGATCTTGAGACATTCCCGCAGGTGACGCCCCACGAGTACGACGACCTTGAACCTCAATGCTTTGCAGGCCAAGCCTGGAAGATGGGCGGACGGGATGCCCCCTAGCCACTGCCGGTCTGTCCACTACTGTTCATTCTTCTGCGTACAGGGGGGCACGTTGAGGGGGCTCGGTGGATCGCGGTAGATGTCCGGTGTGCGGGCGCAAGGCACCGGTGAATGAGGGGATCATCGGCTATCACGGTCAGGGCGCCGGAGGCTGCAGGGGACTCGGCAGGACTGCCGCGGGGCGGCAGCCTGTGGAGGTGATGGAGACAGCGGCGGCCGGTGGCAGCGACACTCCGGGCGGGATGACACCGCGTTCGCCGGGCGATGCCCGCGTCGAGCTGATCTCGACGGTGCTCGTCTTTGTGATGGCGATCGGAATGCTCGTTTTGCTCGTGGGTGTCTTCGTGTCTCCCGCCGTGTGGGCGAGCGGAACAGGCGTCTTTGTCCTCACGGGATCGGTTCTGTGGCTGCTCGGCAAGACCCCGGCCGGTCGACGCAACACCGCCCGCCATCAACGTGATGCGGCTCGGTATGCCCGGATGAGAGCTCGGACTGCTGCACGCGCCGAGCAGCAGCGGCAGGAGGCTGCCGCCGATATCGCGGAGCGCCGCGCGCGTGAAGCGGCGCGGACGCTGCAACGCGCGGTGCGGGAACTGCTCGATGATCTCCCGGCGCGGGGAACGCCGCAGGACCAGGCGATCGCCCACTGCCTGGAGAGGACGCTCGCGGCGCGCGATCCACGCCTTCAGGCCGAGGCGGAGCGACTGGCGCGTCGGCACGTCGCCGTGGACGAACGCATCCTGTGTGTCGCCCAGTCGGAGACCGAGGGAAACACACGCCCCGCCCTGCTGATCCTGACCGACCGGGGAGCGGCCGTATCGGACAAGGGCATCTCCTACCGGTTCGACCCCCAGCCCGAGGACGTGAGCGACGCGGCCGAAGGGAGCTGGGGACATCTGACGGTCGGGGAGTTGGTTTTCCGGTTCTCCCAGTATCCGCGCCTGCGCGTCGCTCTGGCAGCCCGTGAAGAGGCCGCTGCGGCCGCCCCGCCCACCGCCTCAGTCCATCGCCCCGTACAACGGCTGATCCGCGACGCCCGGGACGCGGAACTCGTTGCCGTCGACTGGATGCGCTACCTGGGCTTCACCGATGCCGCGGCCACCCCAGTCGGTGCGGACGAAGGCATCGACGTCCTTGCCGAGCGCGCTGTGGCCCAGGTGAAGAAGGAAGGAAGCCCCACCACTCGTCCCACCGTCCAGCAACTGCACGGCGTAGCGACCGCCAAGCAGCGTGCCGCGCTGTTCTTCTCGATGGCCGGCTACACCCCGCCGGCCATCGCATGGGCATCTCAGCAGGGCATCGCACTCTTTCAATACGATCTGCAGGGAACACCACAACCTGTCAACCCGCCTGCCCTCAGCCTGCTGGAAGCAGCCGACGAGCAAGCGAGCCAGGCTGCGGACGCTACCCCAGCGGCCACCAACGACGGCACCGTGGCGCCCTAGGGAGTTGTTCCAGCGCGTGGCGCCTTAGGCACCCTCGCGTCCTCAGGGTGGCGCACACGGCGCGAGAGCAGCCTCAACAGCAATCAAAGAGGCCCCTGCACAGGATCAGGGGCCTCGGACACGGTCAGGTGACCGTCATTCGTACTCGCGGAGCAGGTCCTCGATGCGGCGGTTGGCGACGTCCTGCCGTCCATCGAGGCACTTCGCGTAGCGGGTCAGCAGGACCTCAACGCTGTTGCCGGCGCGCTCGGCAACTTCGGTGGGATCCACTCCAGCATTGAGCCACGTCGACAGCGCCGAGTGCCGAAGGTCGTACGGCCTACTCGCGAGCGGCGAGGCCGCGACGGCCGGCGGGAGCGAGAGGAGCCGGGCCTCCTGCCACACGCGGTAGTAGGTCGAGGACGGGACGACCGAGCCCTTCTCGCTGAAGAAGAGCCGTCCGTCGTCCGCCGTACCGAAGGTGGCCAGGTGCTCGCGGAGTACGGCGACGAGGTGAGGCGGGATCGGCACCCGCCTGACGTCCTCGGTCGGCCGATTCTTGAGTCCGCGGTCGTCGTGGGTCTCCCCCGAATCGGTCCACTGCTTGCCGACCGAGGGGCGGGTCCGGTGGAGCAAAGCCGATCCCCAGCCCTGCTCGGGTAAGACCAGGTCCGTCTCGACGAGGCCGACCGGCCCCCACGTCGATCGATCTGCTGGACGTCGGCGGCGACATCCTCGCCCGAGGCGACGAACCGACACTCAAGAGCCCGCTCGCCGACGCCCTCACCCTCGCCGCCTGCTGCCAGGTCAACGCCCCGATCCGGTTGCTGATCGCAGGCCCAGGGCTGGACGGCGAGATCCCACCCGACGACCTACTCCCCCTGCTCGGCTCCCTCGTCCATACCTTCACCGCGAAGGACGTGGAGGTGATCGGCAACGTCTTGGAGTGGCACCCCTCCGAAGCAACAGCGATGCTCGCGGCGACAGCCCGCGGAGCCCGGGGTATCTGTGAGGTGCGCGACGCCGGCCTTCCCGTCCCCCTTACCGATGAGGGCCCCACGGTTCACGAAGTCGACCTGGACGACGCGGTCAGCCGCAACAGCCTGGCCCGCGCCATCATGACGACCGCCACCTTGGAAGAAGCCGAGGTATATAGCCGCGAGATCTGCGGCTTCTCGGAAATCGACTACGAGCGCAACAAGGCAGCCTGGCTCACCGAGCAGCCACTCCGGAAGCTCGACACCGCCGACGTGCTGTCTCGGCTCGACGACTTCCAGGCCGCAGCCCGAGCCCGCGGAGTCACCCACACGACCTTCCGCCACATCACCGAGGCCCTGAACTTCAGCGGCTCCCAGCGAAACGAACTACGCCAACTCCTCATCGGCAGCCGCCCAGAGCAGTACGCCGCTCCCCTGTGGCGCATCCCAGCCGACGACTGAGTTACAACCTTCTTCACGGGTTCAAGGCGGCTCGCTCCGCTCCCCGCGCGCGGCCCGGCCCCCAGCCGGGCCTGCGCTCCTGTCTCCGCCCCGCTCCAGCCCGGCCGGCGCCCGTGCCGCGCTCTACAGCGATCAGCCACCTGATGCCAGAGAGGGGGTACGTCGTGGCTGGGGCGGTCGGCTCCACGGCTTTACTGGCTGTTCTCTAACCGTTCGTGTGGTCGGTGGTGCTCGAACAGCATCCTGGTTCGGGTGAGTTGGCCGGGCTGCGCGCATAGAGGAAGGGCCTCTTGGTAGCTCGCGGTTGTCGAGTCCAGCGAGAAGCAAGAGGCCCTGTTGTCGAAGTGTCGCGTGGTCGCGGTTGCCGGGTCCAGTTCGTCCACTCGTGGGTGTGACTGCCTCGCCCACAGGTTCGGTAACGCGGCCGACCAGGCAGATGATCGACGCGGTGCGCTACCTCGTTGACAACGGCATCAAATGGCGGGCGATGCCTGCCGACTTCCCGCCCTGGCCGCGGGTGTATGCCTTCTTCGCCCGCTGGCGAGACACAGGACTGGTGTCCGAACTGCATGAACGTCTGCACCAGGCGGTCCGCCGGTCGGAGGGCCGTGAACCGGAGCCGAGTGCGGCTGTGGTGGACTCCCAGTCGGTGAAAGCGGACGCCACCGTCGCCCACGACTCACGCGGGTTCGACGCAGGAAAGAAGATCAACGGGCGCAAGCGGCACCTGCTCACCGACACGCTCGGACTTCTCCTGGACGTGCTGGTCACACCGGCGTCCACGACCGACCGGGACGCCGCCCGGACACTTCTGCCGGCAGCAACCAGCCGCTTCCGGCACCTGGCGCGGGTCTGGGCCGACGGCGGCTACACCGGCCACCTCGCCGACTGGACCATTCAGCACCTCGGGCTCGTCCTCGACGTCGTCCGTCGCCATGAGGACGTCCAAGGTTTCCAGGCACTGCCCCGCCGCTGGGTCGTGGAAAGATCCTTCGCCTGGCTCCTGCGCAGTCGGCGCCTGGTCCGGGACTACGAGCGACGCACCGACACGAGCGAAGCCGTCATCCGGTGGTCGATGATCGCACTCATGAACCGCCGCCTGGCCGCACAACCTCATCGACCTGCTGTGATGCCGGCAGCGTGAATTTTCCCGGCTTCGTCTCCACCAGCCAGCCCCGTTCCACCAGTCTCTTCAGACGTGCCCTCGCACCCTCGACACGGGAGGCGGACGCGCTGTCCCAGCCGAGCACCACGGCCGTCCGCCGGGCATCCAGCCCGTCGGCTGCGGCCTCCGTCGCGGCAGTCATCACCGCCTGGTAATCCACCGACAGGTCCTCGACCCCGGCCGCGTTCTCCCGGTGAGGCACCGCGCGTCGCGGTCCGACCGGCTTCCTCTGCGACACCCCGCCGACCACCACGGCGGGCGCTTCCTCCTCGGCCAGCGCCTCCAGATACTGCTCGAGGCCGATCACCCGGCGTCTGAGTACCTCTTTCGCGTCCGCCAAGTCTGTCCGCACTCGCTCCAGTTCGGCTTCGAGCTCCTCCACCCGCATCACCGCGGCCTTCCGCCGCGCTTCCAGAACCGCCCGCATCGACGGCATCCGCCACCCCCACTACATCCCGGCCGACAACGAGCCGAGACTTCCGCGACAGCTGCCACCTCATGTCTGGTCAGCGGAATCCGCACACCAGGTTCGGAAAGAGAACGACCTCTTAGAGGTCATCTCATTTGGTGGCTACATGTGGGGACTCCGCGACAAGTTGAGCCATCTCGCGCAGGCGGTGCCAGTACTCAGGGGCGTCCGCTTCG
>NZ_JBIRWL010000026.1:0-105279 GCF_044387825.1 Streptomyces sp. NPDC020299 | reverse complement strand
GAACAGCTCCCACAACTCGTCTGGCACCAGCCGCTCAACAATCCCCACCACGGCCCACAGCATAACGACTCGGCCAAATGAGATGACCTCTAAGGAGAGACCTGCCAGCGCCGTCCGCGCACCGAGCAGCGCGTAGATGCACGCTTTCCAACTGTGGTGGTGGCTGCGGGCGTCTCGGGCGGAGCCGTTCACCTGCGCTCATGGGCGGCCGGTTGAGCTAGCAGCTACTGGCTCCGGTCTCGTTTGAACGTCCGCGAACGACGCTGAATGAGACGGACTGAGACGGAAGAGGGCTGAACCTCGCTCCTGACGCCGTGACTGTCCCGCGTGCCATCATCTGCACGTGCTCAAGATCCCCGGATATGAAGGCGGCCCGTTGGTCTGGGGCGACGCCTACTTGGACGACCCGTTGTTCTGGCCTGTGCACCTCGGGTCCTGTCTGCGCGGGGAGGACGCACAACGAGCCGCCTTCGGCGCCGACTGGGATGCGGCCATGGAGCTGTATCGCACACTGTCCGCCGAGCATGAGTGGCCGGTGTTCGGCGTGCCGCTGCGCTCCGGTCACACCATCTACATCGTCTACCGCAACTTCGTCGACGAATGGGGCGTGGACTACCTGATCCATCAGCCAGCTTGGTCTGAAGCGGAAACCCTCGCTGTGGTCGACGGTCACTTCATGGGACCCGGCATGGCCTGGCCGGAACTAATGTCCGCTGCTCGGCAGTCGGCAACAGAGGGCATTGGTGATGCTGACGCCCGTCTCTTGCTGCTCTTCCCCACACTCGGCGACGCGCTGCTTCCGGACGATGCAGCCGCGGCCCTCACCCCTACGCTCGCCGCTCTCACTCTGATCGAAGAGCCCGCCGAGGTGGCAAGGATGCTTCTTGAGAACCAGGGCCAATGGGTGCCCGCTCGGTGGAGGTTGGCAGACGGCGTCTGGATCAACGACGGTGGGCACTCCTACCGAAACCCCAACAACACCTTCGCTCTGCCCAAGGGGCGCCTTCTGGAGATCAGTAGCGCACTGCAGGGTGGGAGCTGAGTACCGCTTTAGGAGTTCGATCCGTCCGCCTTAGGGGTCGGCTGGTACGGCATCTGGCTTGTTGCCCTGGGTCGTCTGGATCCACTGGCGTCCGGTCTCGTTGATGTCAGCCGTTGATGTCAGTAGCGGCCCGACGGCTCAAGGACGACTACTCCGTTACACCACGCGGATCCGCAGGCCGGTTCCGTCCCTTCCGACCGAGACGGCTTGGTGGGGTCCGCTTGCAGCCGCTCCTGTGGCAACAGTCGCCCATGCATCGCGAAGCCGGTGAGCCCTTCGCAGGTAGGCACTCATTCTTCCCTCACGAAGATTTTCGTACATCCCCCTTTCAACCCCTCTGAAAATCTCAAGCGAGGATCCATTGGGGAGTGGCATGGAATATTTGAGGCCGACGAACGGGTGTGAATCGATACTAAATTCGGAGCTTACAGTGAAACTCTGCCAGTCCGGGGTCGGGCCATCTAAGGGCAAGTGCTGGTAATCTTCGGCTCGCGGGGAGGTGAATTGCGATGCAGAAGTGTTGTCACCCGCGAACCGCAGAACAGAGTGAGCCGCACTTCTTGCTAGGATTCGGAATAGCCACTCTTTCCCACTCTCAGGCACCTGGAAAATGGTGGGAAGTTCCTCCAGGCTTGCTTCGTACTCGGTGTGCGCCGTAGCTAATTCGGCATCGCTAGGCTCGAATTGGCCAACTCCGAAGAGTTCTCGCTGTCGTGCGTGGAACTGTTCGAAGGTGGGCTTTCCTGACGTCCACTGCTGAGGGCCGGGGTCCTCGGACAGCAACGAATCGAGTTCTTCAGGTTCTCCCTCCCATAGGTCGTCATTTCCAGGCGGGTCGAGTACGTCAATGGAGACGCCTGATGTGGAGAGGCGAGATGCTACTATTAGGCTCGGCAGGGTTCGAGCCCCTACCTCAATGGAACCTACTTGAAGAGAAGCTGTGGCCAATTGCTTCCTAGAATGGTAGGAATTACCGTGTGTGCCTTTGCACTCCAAGACGTACACCTTACACCCGGAATTTCCACCTCCAGCGCGACGGCCGACTAGGAAATAATCTGGGCGCATTGTTGCTTTGTTTTTCTGCCTGACTAGCCCTACTCCTTCAATAAAGCCAGCCGCGAGGGCGACGTCCACGTCAACGCCCGAAAATAGCCATCCGGGGTGTTTCCGCTCAAGGATTCTTTTCGCTACCACAAGAGCCAAGCCAACCCCAAGTTGTTCCGACTGTGCCACCTTGTGATGGTGCACTATGTCGGAGCCTGCCTGGGTTAGAGCCAAGACCTGCTTTTGATTGCTCGCAAGAGTGGCGCAGTAGCGTACATGTGCCCAGTGACGCGCTATGTCGGCGAAAGGTGAAGCGGTAATGAATGTAGTGGCTAGCCCTAATTCGCGCAGCACTTCCGCCGGACTTGATTCGATCCCGATAAATAAGTTGGACGGGATTGCGTACACTGGCTTCCGATAGAGGCTAGAAGCACCGCGCTTTGGACCGACACGCTCTCGGGCTTCTTTTTCTACCTGTTCTGCTAACTCCGGTGTGGAGCTCACAATGAGCTTGGAAGGCGTTCCCAGCTCGCGCACTAAGGCGCTGAAGTCAAGATGCACGCTTCCCCCCCTGGCGCGTAGCACTCCTTGGCAGATCGACGGTAGATGCACCGGCAGGCCGGCACAAGACCACCTGCCTCGATGCAAGCATGGTGTGCGCTGGAGCCGGGGGCCGTTTTGATGGGTCGTCCGCTTCCAGTGGGCCTCGGTGCGCTGTGATACGCCCGGGCCACGGAGGTGAACGATCTCGTGTCTGCTGTCAGTCACTTGACGAGGCGTTCACTGAGGTTCCCTGTTGCTGTGAGGCACATCCGTGAACAGCTGACTCGCAGCCCGGCATCCCTCACAATGGGTTCATGGACGTCAACGATCTGCGACTCCCGGACCGATTTGAGCGACTTCGCGACCTTGGTGATGAAACGCTCACCTCGATCATCGTCCCGGTCGAACCGATGCTCGAGGAGCTGGACGAGCGCTTCATGGACATGCGTGCTGCCGATCGGGGGTCGCTCATGATCCTCCGAGGCACGTCTGGGGCAGGGAAGTCCACCTTCCTCGACACCGTCGGCTTCTTTCGTCAGCGTGTCTCAACTCGCCGAATTGCTCGGGATGCAGACGTCGCCCAGGCTCTCCGTGAATCTGTAAGTACAGATAATACCGTTATCGTGCTTGAGGGTCGTGAGGCCCTAGGGGATGTCTCCGGGGCTGAGATTGAGTCCGCCATGCATGAGATCAATCAATTCATTCGGTCCGAGGCGGGAAAGCGTTCCCTTGTTGTCTGGCCGACTAACCGCGATGATCTCACAGAGTTGCTAGTCGGCATTGGGGAGAGCCTGGGGCGAGAGGCTCTTTTCGGTGTCTCGAGCCCCGTTACTTCTTTTAGTGGGCCGTCTAAAACAGAGTTTGCAAGAATTGCTCAGCAGACCGTTTCTGTTCTGAATGAGGGTGCGTCGCTCGATGCTTTGGGCATTTCTGCAGACTTGGCTAACAAGCTTGCGGAGCAGTCCGATACCATCGGTAGCTATCTCGCCAGGATTCGAATGGCTGCGGTACGTGCTGGTGCTCGGGTCGAGAAGCTTCTTACAAAGGAGCGTTATCGAATGTGGACTCTTACTGTATCTGGGAATGACGTGGAGGGCGACGTTGCGGCGCTGACTCGAGGAGGATTCTCCGCCGCTGACGTTGATCGGCTTTTGAGTTCCACTGGCGCTAATGTCGTTAGCGATCTCAAGAAGCATCCAGAGCAGACGGGTATTCTCGGCACTGTACTTGATGCGCGCATCGTAAATATGGATATGGTCTGCATGCTCGCTGTGACCAGGACATACGGCAGCCCTGAGCTGCACAAAGTCATGCAGTCTAAAGACATGATCACGGCGCGAGATGGTAGCGCCGCACGTAGGCTCCTTGAGAGCGATCTGGGCATCTTGCTGCAAGACAATCCCTTGGGGACGCGAAAGCGTGGCCCTAAGCCGGGTTCTAATACTAAGGACGCATTCGCGAAGCTTGTGGAGATTTCCAGGACTAATGATGGGCTACTGAACGACGCGCTAGGGCGGGGTTTGCTTGAAACGGGGCTCATCGACAGCTACGAAACTGAGAGGAATCTTGGAACAGACCTCGTTTTCAACAGTGACATCTACTGCATCAAAAACGGAGCGCCGATTCGCCTGGAGTTGATGTGGCGAGCGAAGACGGGCCGAGCGACCATCGCGAACTACGTACTGGGAAAGATCAACAACTACGGGAAGGCGATCGGAGTTATCCAGTAGTAGCGGCTCCGAGTGAGGTCGGCGGAGCGGCTTTGGGGTGGCGCTGCTTTGGCGCGAGTGATCATGGCCCCGTAAGCTTGCGGCGCGTCGGGCAGTCTGTGGACCTGCCCGGTAAAGCACGACGTTGGGGCCATGATCTTCGAGGCTCGCGCCAAAGTGGCTCCGTAAAGCCGCGGAGCAGACCGCCCCAGCCACAACGCACCCCTTCTCTGGCGTCAGGCGACTGATTGCCGTGAGCGCGGCACGGGCGCCGGCCGGGCTGGAGCGGGGCGGAGACAGGAGCGCTGGCCCGGCCGGGGGCCGGGCCGCGCGCGGGGAGCGGAGCGAGCCGCCTTGAACCCAGTAGAGAAAGTTGTAACTCAGTCGGTCGGGTGGGGCTGTGTCTTGTCTCGGTAGATGCTTGACGTTGTGGTTTCTGGGCCTAGCTGGGCTTCTCGCCCAGGGCGGTGCGTAGCCAGTTCAGGGAGCCGGTCTGCAGGACTGTGTCGGCGAGGGCTTGGCCGGTCTTGGTGGCGATTCGGGCGCGGCTGTTGTCGATCCATCGTTGGGCGTTCTCATGGCCCTGGGTCTTGTACTCGATGCCTTGGATCATGCATTCCAGCTTGTCGGCGTCTCGGGCGCAGATGGCTTCTGGGGTCTCTTTTGCTTCGTACTCGGCCACCAGGTCCCGTACGGCCTGTGCGAGGTGCTCGGGGAAGTTCGCGGTCTGGTCGGCTGTGATGTCGCGGGGGTCGGGCTCGCCGGTGACGTACTTCTTGCCGAGGTGGTTGACGTCGCCAGTGCGGGTCTCCTGTGAGTCGTGCCAGACCGCGAGGTAGGCGGCCTGGGCCGGGTCGGCGCCTTCGAGTTTTGCGATGATCGAGGCGATGAGCGCGGTGCGCCAGGAGTGTTCCGCAACGGTCTCGGGGGTGCGTACGCCTGCCATCCACCATCCGGTGCGTGCGGTGTGCTTCAGCGTGCCCGCCTCGTACAGGAAGTTCGCTACCGGGGTCAGGTCGTCGGACACCGTCGGGCTCCTCTCACGCCTCGGCGAGGCGGATCGCGTACCGGATGCTCTCCAGTTCCCGCCGCCCGCGCGACGAGACTTCACCGCTATCCAACATGATCGGAATCCGCTCGCGCAGGGCATGTGAGGCCGCGCTGGATCGCAGCAGGTTGGGGCGTACCTGGAGCAGCGACCACACGCTGTGGATGTTGAGATCTACATAGCCGTGTTGGGGTGCGAGCCCGTCGACAAGGTGAGTGAGGAGTTTGTCGCCTGGCCATGGCCCGAGGGAGTCGTCGGCGATGAAGTCGTCCGTGAGTTGGGGGACGGGCGTCTCGCCGATCCAGTAGGCCCAGTACGCAAGGTTGGCGGCCTCGCCGGCATCGTGGTCCAGGAGCTTGGACTCGATGAAGTAGGCCATGCGGTCCCGGTCTCCCTGTCGGGCGGCGACGGCGGCCACGGAGCGGCTGTTGAGCCAGCCGGTAAGCCAGTCGTCCGGCCGTTCGGTGCGCTGCTGGTGTGCCAGCCAGTCCGCTGTATCGGCTTGGTGGTCGTAGCCGGAGAGGTAGAGGGCCTGGCGGTGCAGGAGGAACTGCCCCCGGCCTCGCGCCTGCTCGGCGGTACGGCGCATCTGCCCGAAGAATGATCGCCGTTCGGTGGCGGAAAGTTCGGGCCCGGCGGGGGAGGGACCACGACGTGGACGAGGCGGTGCCGGTAGGCGGCGGACCGGCCGAGGCGGGACGCCGTTGAGTGGCCATGTCAGGAGTTCTGCGAGCTCTCGCTGCATCACCATGGTGCCGAGCGGGCTGCCCTCGAGTGCTGTCTCCTCGTCTAGGGCATTCGCCAGCAGGATGTCTGCCTCCAATGCCCGTTGTAGCACTTGGAGAAGGGTGGGTGTGGTGCCGATCTGCATCAGGCGGTGCCGTTGCGCGAGCATCTGTCCGACGGGAACCGCTGTGAGCGGACGCCGTCCGGACTCCCACCCTGCGATCGTGTCCGACGACACCCGGAGCCGCTCGGCGAGGGTTTCCTGTGTGTGCCCCAACTGTTCTCGGATGACCCGGAAGACGTAGCCCGAGACGATCCCGCCCCGAGGCCTCGAAGGCCATCCCTGACTACCGGTCAGGGATGGTCCTGGAATTGACGGCATGCAACCCCACTCCCCGTGCAGTACGCGGCGACTTACCCGTACTGACAGTCACTTCAGCCGGTGATCGCCACTGCCTAACGTCTTCGTAGTCGCCTGGATACAGAGCGTATAGGGAAGGTGTGGTAGTGGACGCCGAGATTCCAACGAGTGCCCGCGCGGACAACGGATCACCGTTCAGGGCCAGCGTGCTGCGTCCTGGGGACGGAGGGCCGGAGGAACTCGTCCACCCCCGGGCCGGCCATCGTCTGGCCGTCGAGAGCTGGCTGTTGTCGACTCTCCCGGAGGGTTCCCGGGGCCGAGCCATCGAGGAGTGGGATCGATACAAGCTCGCTGTGCTGCCCTTGGGGACGCTGTTCTCAGCCGTACGGCTTCCCGGGCCGCTCGTGCTCGCCGTGTCCGGCGAAAAGACGGTCTCGGGAGAGGTCGATCAGTTCCTCAGCGAGGCCCTCCGCGGTGGCCCCGTCATCTGCGACCCGCACGGATACCGCTACTACGCGCTCGTGCCGGCCAGCATGCCCCGAACGTGGCATCAGGCAGCTGAGGAGTGGAGGGCGCGGGGAGTCGAATGCCTAGGCCGCTGCGTGTACCTCGGTGTGCCGAGACTGGACGTCGAGGAGCCTGACGCAGCGGCGGCCTCATATTGGTCGGTTCCCTTGGCCTCGCCGGCCACGCTGTGTGCCCCGCTCACCGTTGCGCGCCTGATCGCAGCCGGATGGCACGAGCTGAACAAGGCAGACGCCGCTGACGCGGAGGACGGCCTTTGACCGCCACCGTGACGCAGTCGCACCAGGCTTTCAGCGCCCTCGCCGAACACTGCACGCGATGCCCGAACTGCCGCCCCGACCCTGACCGCCCCCAGGGCGATCGCCCCGACTGCCCGGAGGCCTGGCAGCTGTACTTCGCTTGGCGGAGGTGTGGATCGGGGCAGGCCGCCGCGCCCGTTCTTGAGGAGGGGCAGAGCGATGCCGACACGGCCACCGACCAGGAGCCTTGCCGCACGCGGGCGCGAGGCTGAGCAGTCCGCCGACCGTGCTATGAGCAGGCGCTCGACCGCACACCAGCGATGTCAGATGTAGATGTCAGAGGGCCCTGGCAGGATTCGCATCTGCGACACCCGCTTTAGAGGATCTCAATTGGTGAGGTGTCGTCGGATGAACGGTGCCGATCCGAGGACGAGTACGGCGAAGGCGATCAGCCGTTGCAGGCCGGGCTCGGCAGCGAGGGTGCTGTGCTGGATGCCGTAGGTCGCGTACGAGTTGACAGCAAGGTCGGTCATGACGATGACGCAGGCCAGGTCGACTCCCCACCGCTTTCCGCCGATCAGGAGGATCGCGGCGAGCGGGTCGAGGGCGGCGAGCGAAGACCAGTAAAAGTTGACCCAGTTCGGCGCCCAGTCATAGGGGTGCAGGCCATGTCGGAGGAGGTCCGTAATGTGCGTGACGGCTCCGACGAGGAGCAGGCCAGCCACGATGCCGCAGGTCACTATCGCGGCCCAGAGCGGGGCACGGCGCATCCATCCGATCACGCCCAGGATCATCCCAGCCTCCGAGGAGGCCATGTCAGGTCTTGAGCCTGCGGTAGCAGATCAAAGTGGCGGCGATCCCCGCGAAGGCGAGGAAGTGCTCGGCTTTGCGCTCGTAGCGGCGATGCAGTCAGCGGCATCCGGACAACCACGCCATCGTGCGTTCCGAGCCCCCTACCAGCAGGGAACCCGCAGGCAGGGGGCTTGATCAGGCAGGGTTACTTCTTCTTGCCCTGGTTCTTGACCGCCTCGATGGCTGCCGCGGCGGCCTCCGGGTCGAGGTAGCGGCCGCCGGGGGTGACGGGGCGGAAGTCGGCGTCCAGTTCGTAGGAGAGGGGGATGCCGGTGGGGATGTTCAGGCCCGCGATGTCGGCGTCGGAGATGCCGTCGAGGTGCTTGACCAGGGCGCGGAGGCTGTTGCCGTGGGCGGCGACCAGGACCGTGCGGCCGGCCAGGAGGTCGGGGACGATGCCGTCGTACCAGTAGGGGAGCATGCGGATGACGACGTCCTTGAGGCACTCCGTGCGGGGGCGGAGCTCCGGCGGGATCGTCGCGTAGCGCGCGTCGTCCGACTGGGAGAACTCCGTGCCGTCCTCGAGCGGCGGCGGCGGGGTGTCGTAGGAGCGGCGCCAGAGCATGAACTGCTCCTCGCCGAACTCGGCCAGCGTCTGGGCCTTGTCCTTGCCCTGGAGGGCGCCGTAGTGGCGCTCGTTCAGGCGCCAGGAGCGGTGGACGGGGATCCAGTGGCGGTCGGCGGACTCGAGGGCCAGCTGCGCGGTGCGGATCGCGCGCTTCTGGAGGGACGTGTGGACCACGTCGGGGAGAAGGTCGGCGTCCTTCAGGAGCTCGCCACCGCGGACTGCCTCCTTCTCGCCCTTCTCGTTGAGGTTCACGTCCACCCAGCCGGTGAACAGGTTCTTCGCGTTCCACTCGCTCTCGCCGTGGCGGAGGAGGATCAGCTTGTACGGTGCGTCGGCCATGCCCCAGAGCGTAATCCACGCATTCGGACCCACGCTCGAGTCGCCCGGAGGGTGGACGGCCCGCGGGATCCGTTAATTGGGTGGATCTTCCTTCCGTGCTTCACGTAAGTTGTGCTCGCCGCATGAGCCACTTACATCCGGGGGAGCCGAGCCCATGACCGTCGCCAGTCTCAGACGCGCCGCCCGCGAGAGCGTCTCCGGCCTCCCCCGCGAGTTCTGGTGGCTGTGGACCAGCACCCTGGTCAACCGGCTCGGGGCGTTCGTGGCGACGTTCATGGCGTTGTACCTGACCATCGACCGGGGGTACTCGGCGTCGTACGCCGGACTGGTCGCCTCCCTGCACGGGCTCGGCGGTGTGGTCTCCTCGATCGGGGCGGGGGTGATGGCGGACCGGTTCGGGCGGCGGCCGACGATGCTCGTCGCCCAGGTGTCCACGGCCGGGTCCGTGGCGCTGCTGGGGTTCGTGAGCGGTCCCGTCGCCATCGCCGCCGTCGCCTTCCTGGTCGGCATGGCATCGAACGCGTCGCGGCCCGCCGTGCAGGCGATGATGGCGGACATCGTCCGGCCGGAGGACCGCGTACGGGCCTTCTCGCTCAACTACTGGGCGCTCAACCTCGGCTTCGCCGTCTCCTCCATGGCCGCCGGCTTCGTCGCCGAGGTCAGCTACCGGGCGGGCTTCCTCATCGAGGCGGGGATGACCCTGGCGTGCGCGGTCGTCGTCTTCGCCCGGCTGCCCGAGTCGCGGCCCGCGCCCACCTCCAAGGAGGGCAAGGACGACGTCGGTCTCGGGACCGTGCTGCGCGACGGGCGGTACATGGCGGTCGTCGGGTTGTCCTTCCTCGTCGCGCTGGTCTTCCAGCAGGGTTCGGTCGGCCTGCCGGTGGCGATGGGCTCGGCCGGGTTCTCGCCCGCGGACTACGGCATGGCGATCGCCGTCAACGGCGTGCTGATCGTGGCGCTCCAGATCCCCGTCACGCGGTTCATCGAGCACCGGGACCCGCGCAGGCTCCTCGTCCTGTCCTCCCTCCTCGCCGGGTACGGCTTCGGGCTCACCGCCTTCGCCGGGTCGGTCGGCGTCTTCGCCCTCACGGTCTGCGTCTGGACGCTCGCCGAGATCGTCAACGCCCCGGTGCAGACCGGGCTCGTCGTGCGTCTGTCGCCCGTGCACGGGCGTGGCCGCTATCAGGGCATGTACACGCTGTCCTGGTCGGTCGCCGCGCTGGTCGCGCCGCTGATGTCCGGCACCGTCATCGATCATCTCGGGGCCGTGTGGCTGTGGGGGATGTGCGCGGTCGTCGGTACGTTCGCGGCGCTGGGGTACGGGCTGCTCATGCGGCGGCTGCCGGAGGAGCGGCGGCCCGCGGCCCAGGTCCCGGCGGACACCGGGCGCGAGGTCTCCGCCGCCTGACGGCACCCGGCCTCAGGCGTCCTCCCGCGCCTCATGGGTGCAGCCGCGCCCCCTTCACCACCTTGTCCACCGCGTTCCTCGGCCCGTACACGGCCAGCCCCACCAGGTCCAGATCGCCCGTGCCCACGGCCCGTACCGCCGCCCGGTTGTCGCGGTCGTGGCCCGTGGCGAAGAGGTCCGAGGTGAACACGGCTCGCGGCAGGGCGCGGGACAGCGCCCGGGTGTGCGCCGCCGTCAGCGTCTCCTTCGTGGCCTCGAAGACCAGCACCGGCTGGCGGAACATCGGCAGGTACGGCACCCCGTCGGCGTCCTCGTACGGCTCCCCGATCACCTCGGGGACCGTCGTACCGAGGCCGCTGACCAGGAAGGAGGTGACGTTGAGGCGCTGCCAGGTTTCCAGGTCCTCGCGCAGCAGTACGGCGATCCTGGTGTCGAAGCGGACGGGGTCGGTGGTGGTCGGTTCGGTGGTGATGGGTTCGGTGCTCTTGGGTTCCGTGCTCATGCAATGAGACTGCCGACCGGCGTACGGCTGCGTCTTGTACGTTCTTTGCATGGCCGCCCGGCAGGAAGTCAGCGCGTGGCGTCCCCGCGTCCCGGGCGTCACCGAGGTCTTCCACGCCCGCTTCACCGAGTACGCCTACCCGATGCACGTCCACGACGCCTGGACGTTGCTGATCGTGGACGACGGGGCCGTGCGGTACGACCTGGAGCGGCACGAGCACGGCACTCCGCACGACACGGTCACCCTGCTGCCGCCGCACGTGCCGCACAACGGGTCCCCGGCCACTCCGGGCGGTTTCCGCAAGCGGGTGGTGTACCTGGACAGCAGCCGGCTGGGCGAGGAGCTGATCGGGGCGGCCGTGGACGGGCCCGATCTCAGGGATCCGGTGCTGCGGCTGCGCGTCGGGCAGTTGCACTCCGCGCTCGTCCGGCCCGGCGACGAGCTGGAGGCGGAGAGCCGGCTGACGCTCGTCGGGGAGCGGCTGTACGACCATCTGCGGCGCGGGGGCGAGGTGCCGCGGGCCCTGCGGGATCCGGGACTCGCCCGTGAGCTGCGGGAGTTGCTAGACGCCCGGGTGGTCGAGGGGGTGTCGCTGGAGGAGGCTGCGGGGGTGCTGCACGCCCATCCCGCGCATCTGGTCCGGGCGTTCAGCGGGGCGTACGGCATCGCGCCGCACCAGTACCTGATGTCCCGCCGGGTCGAGCGGTCCCGCCGGCTGCTGCTGGACGGGCTGCCGCCGGGCGAGGTGGCAGCGGTGGCCGGGTTCTACGACCAGGCGCATCTCACCCGGCACTTCAGGAAGCTGGTGGGCGTGACGCCGGGACGCTACCGGCACAGGTCGCGCTGAGCCTCGTACAGATTGCGCGGGCGGACCGTGTCCGTCGTGGGATACAGCTCCAGGCGGGAGTGCAGGTCACCGGTGAAGTCGGGCACGTCGATCTGGTCGAACTCGGTGCACTGGTCGACGCCGACGGTGGCGCTGTAGGGGGCCAGGCCGTCGATCTTGATCAGGCCGGCGCGGTGGTTGGTGTCCCTGATGTTCCAGTGGGTGAAGCGGGCGCCGAACAGCGGCCCGGCGTTGGCGTCGCCGCCGTGGCGGCCGTTGTTGTCGACGGTGATGTCGGTGCGTACGTTGGCGAAGGGCAGGCCGCGGTGGCTGTCGAAGGTGCCCATCCGCATGTCGCCGCGCGACCAGACGTTGTACGAGGACAGGCCCTCCACGTTGATGCCGTGCAGCTGGGTGTCCGCGGGCGCGGGGACCGTGCGCTCCTCGATCGTGAAGTCCTCGATGAGGTTGTCGTGCGAGCCCTCGCGGCAGAAGTAGGGGTGGTGTTCGCCCCGGCCGCCGACCCGGGTGCGGCGCAGGGTGCAGGAGGAGGCGGCGACCAGGCCGAAGCCGTTGTCGACGTTGCGGACGGTGACGTCGTCCGCCCAGCAGTCGTACGCGCACTGCATGACGACACCGTTGTAGCCCTTGTCGAGGAGGTGTGTGGACTGCGGGGTCTCCGTCACCTCCAGGGTGAGGCCCTCGACGCCCGCGCCCGTCAACTCCCGGACGTGCGTGGTGAACTGCGGGTTCCACTCGGGCCGCAGATCCAGCGGGAGCGGGCGTTCCAGGGTGACCCGGCGGCCGCGGACGTGGGCGATGCGGACGGGCCATTCGTAGGGGACGTAGGAGAGCAGTTTCGTCTTGTCGCCCCAGTAGTACGCGGCCGGGCCGGGGCCGCCGCCCGACATGTGCTGGAGCAGGGTGTGGGCGGTGTCGTCGGCGACGCGGAGCAGGACCAGTTGGCCGGGGCGCAGCCGTGCGGGGTCGGCGACCGTGACGGTCCAGTCGCCCTGCCGGGCGGGTTCGGCGGGCGTGAGGGTCGCCCACTCGTCCCGTTTGTTGCCGGTCCAGCCCTCGAAGGGCCATGCCTGTGCCTTGATGGCGGCGACCAGGGAGTCCCAGCGTGCCGTGGGGGCGAGCCAGATGAGGCCGCCCGCCCATGACCAGGCGGACTTGGTGCCTCCGTAACGGGAGCCGTAGACGCCGATCAGTTCGGTGAGGCTCTTGGTGGCGTACAGCGTGGTGCGGGAGCTGCCGGCGCCGCGCAGGACGACGTCGTCGTGGCCGATGTGGATCAGGCCGTCGATGCGGAAGGTGCCGGGCGGGATGGTGAC
This sequence comes from Streptomyces sp. NPDC020299, assembly GCF_044387825.1. Lineage (NCBI taxonomy): Bacteria > Bacillati > Actinomycetota > Actinomycetes > Kitasatosporales > Streptomycetaceae > Streptomyces > Streptomyces sp. NPDC020299. The sequence goes on along the minus strand of NZ_JBIRWL010000026.1, from coordinate 92,210 downwards.
CGTGCCACCGCCGGCCCGTCCGGCGGCGGCGATGGCACGGTTGATCGCGGGGGCGCAGTCGGTGGTGCCGTCCGGTACGGCGCCGAAGGCGGTGACGTCGGCGACGACTCGGTGGCGGGGGAAGCGGGTGGCGCCGCGTCGGCAGCCGGCCCGGCCGACGTACGGGATCTGCGGGTGGGTGTAGGGGGTGCGGGTGAACTCCCGCCAGAGAGTGGGGACTTCTCCGGTCGCCGCGGTCGCCGTCGCAGCTGTCGCCGTCGCGGCAGCCGCCGTGCCGGTCGTGACGGTGAGGGCCACGGCGGTGGCGCCGGCGAGGAGTGTTCGTCTGCTGACGTGCCTGTGGTTCATGTCCAGCCACCCTTTACATTCATGGATATGAACGATGTTCAGGATTGCGTCGGCAGTGAGCATGCCATTGCACCCTCGCGCATGGGAAGAGGTCTCACTGGGATCGGCCGGCCGCGGCTTTTGTTCATCTATCTGAACGGCCGTTTCAGAAAGCAGCGGAAGTCCTCCGTCCGGTGATCACCGCGGGCTAGCGTCTCCGCCATGGATGACACACAGAAAGCTCAGGAACCCCAGACTCCTCGCGATCCATCCATGAAGACCCGCTCGCTGCCGGTCCGACGTCTCGCGACCGCCGTCGCAGGCGCCGCGGCCCTGGTCGCCCTCAGCGTCGGCGTGGCCCTGGCGGCGACCTCGGACGACGCCCCCGGCCCCCGGCAGGCCGTCACGAACACCGTCCCGCCGGACTCGGACTCCGTCGGCACGTCCAACGGCACGTCCAACGGCACGTCCGACGGCGGTACCGACGACGGCAGTTCCGACGGCAGTACGGACGGCGGAGACACCGTGGGCGGCACCGGCGGCACCGGCGGCGCCGATCCGAGCCCGACATCCACCTCTCCCGACGACCCCGCCCCGAGCCCCTCCGAAGACCCGGGCGGGACCACTCCCCCGAGCGACCTGGACAAGCTGAACCAACGCATCACGGAACTCGACAAGAAGGTCGACCAGTTGCCGACCAAGAAAGAACTGGCCGACGCGCTGCGGGCGTTCGCCGACGAACTCGACAAGAGCGGCGGCACACAGCCCGAGCCGGACCCCTCCTAGCGACCCGCCGGGCCGGGGTCAGTCGGCCGAGCGCCGCGTCAGGTGCGCGAACGCGTCGAGGTTTCGCGTCGACTCGCCCCGGGACACCCGCCACGCGTACTCCTTGCGGATCGCGGAGGCGAAGCCGAGTTCGAGGAGGGTGTTGAAGCTGCCGTCGGCGGCCTCGAGGACCTGGCCGAGCAGCCGGTCGATCTCGTCGGCGGTGACGGTGACGAGGGGGAGGCGGGCGGTGACGTAGATGTCGCCGAGCCGGTCGACGGCGTAACTCACGCCGAACAGCTTGAGGTTGCGCTCCAGCAGCCAGCGGTGGACGGCGGCCTCGTTCTCGTCGGGGTGGCGGATGACGAAGGCGTTCAGGGAGAGGGAGTGGCGGCCGACGAGGAGGGAGACGGTCGTCGACAGCTTGCGGGTGCCGGGTAGCTTCACGACGTAGTTGCCGGGCTCGGGGCTCTCCCAGTCCAGCTCGGCGTCCCTGAGGACGTCCTCGATGACCTGCGCCGCCCGCTTCTGTTCCGCGACCTCACCCATGGTGGGAGCGTACGCGACGGCGGTGCGACTGGGTCGCGGCCGTGTACGCGTCGGCGGTGGCGGCGGCCGAGGCGTCCCAGCCGAAACATCGCGCGTGCCGGGCTGCGGCCGACCCCATACGGGCCGCGAGTTCCGGGTCGTCGGCGAAACGCCCGAGCACGCGCGCGTAGTCGGCCGGTTTGTGGCCCTGTACGAGGAATCCGGTCTCCCCGTCCCGTACGGCCACCGGAAGACCGCCCACCGCAGCGGCCAGCACCGGCGTGCCGGTTGCCTGCGCCTCGATGGCGACCAGGCCGAAGGACTCGCTGTAGGACGGCATGACCAGCACGGAGGCGGCCCGGAACCAGTCGGCGAGCTGCTCCTGGCCGACGGGCGGGCGGAACCGTACGACATCGGCGACGCCGAGCCGCGCGGCGAGCTTCTGGAGGCCCTCGGGCTTGGCGAGGCCGCTGCCGCTGGGGCCGCCGACTATGGGCACGACGAGCCGGGAGCGCAGCTCGGGGCGCTCGTCGAGGAGGGCGGCGACGGCCCGCAGGAGGACGTCGGGGGCCTTGAGGGGCTGTATGCGGCCCGCGAAGACGGGGATCACGGCGTCCTGCGGGAGACCCAGGCGGGCGCGGGCGGCGGCCCGGCCGTCGGCGGGGCGGAAGCGGTCGAGGTTCACGCCGGGGTGCACGACGGCGACGTTGGCGGGGTCGGCCGCGTAGTGCCGGACGAGTTCGCCGGCCTCCTCGGCCGTGTTGGCGATCAGCCGGTCGGCGGCGGCCACGATCTGGGTCTCGCCGATGACCCGGGCGGCCGGTTCGGGGGTGTCGCCGTCGGCCAGGCTGGCGTTCTTGACCTTGGCCATGGTGTGCATGGCGTGCACCAGGGGGACGCCCCAGCGCTGGGCGGCGAGCCAGCCGACGTGGCCGGAGAGCCAGTAGTGGGAGTGCACGAGGTCGTAGTGACCGGGGCGGTGGCCGGCCCAGGCCTGCATCACGCCGTGGGTGAAGGCGCACAGCTGGGCGGGGAGTTCCTCCTTGGCGAGGCCCTCGTAGGGACCGGCGTCGACGTGCCGGACGAGGACGCCCGGGGCCAGCTCGACGCTGGGCGGGAGGCCGCCGGCGGTCGCCCGGGTGAAGATCTCGACCTCGATGTTGATCGCGGCGAGGCGCTGGGCCAGCTCCACTATGTAGACGTTCATGCCGCCGGCGTCGCCGGTGCCGGGCTGGTGGAGCGGTGAGGTGTGCACGGAGAGCATGGCGACGCGGCGGGGCCTGCGGTGCAGCCTGAGCCGCGAGGGGGCCGCCGGAGAGCGACGCCCGAGCCTGCTGACGTACTGGCTCACGTGGCGTTCCTCCTTGCTGCGGGCATGCCGGTCGGAGGACCGACCTCGCCCTCCGAAGAGGTGCAACAGCCGAGGGGTGCCCGCCCATTTCCCGATCAAGCGTCTTTACTCAATCATGACCGTCCGTCGCTCAACCGTTCGAGTGTCGGCTGCGTGACGACCGGCGCCCGCAGGGACTGCTCGCGCGGCCGGCGCGGCTCGCACGGAGCCCACTTGGCGGCATGCTCATGACCGTCGCTTGACCGGCCGGAAAGCAGTCGACAACCACCCCTTCATCGGCTTTTGACCTGCGCCGATACAACCTTTGACAGCGGCGTCACGGGGCTTGTACACGTGACGGGCCTCGGCTCAACAACCCGTCACCCGTACCCCGTAAGGACAAGCGTGTCCCTCTCCCGTCACGCCACCAGGGCGGCCCGCGTCATAGGTACCTCGGCCGCCGCGGCCGCGCTCTCCGTCGCCGCCGCCCACACCGCGCTCGCCTGCACCATCGGCGACTTCTCCGCGGAACCCGTCTGCGACGGCAAGGACAAGGGCGTCATCCGCGTCACCGACAAGGACGCGTCCGGCACCCCGGCCACCATCAGCCTCTACATCCAGCTGAGCATGCCCGGCGGGGAGCGGTGGGTCGACACCAAGACCATCGACCACCCGACCGCGGACGGCGTGAGCGTCGACCTCGTCCCCCTGGACTGGTACCCCGGACAGACGTACCGGGTCCACGTCAAGGCGGGCGACAAGGTCGACGAGGACATCAAGCCGATGGTGGTCGTGCCGGACGTGACGTGCGAGGCCTCCGCCTCTGCTTCCGCCTCCGCCTCTGCTTCCGCTTCCGCCTCGGCGCCCGCCCAGCCCTCGGCGTCGTCGAAGCCCTCAGCCGGCTCCTCCGCCGGCTCCGCCGCGACGCCGACCCCGCTCACGATCCCCTCGCAGAGCGGCAGCGGCGCCGCCCCCACGCCGGCGGCGAGCAGCGCCCCGTCACCCGCGGGCGGCGGCACCCACCTCGCCGAGACCGGGGCGGGCAACGGCACCACGATGGTCGCGGGCACCGCGGCCGCGCTGGTCGTGGCCGGTGGCGGCATCGTCCTCGCCCTGCGCCGCAAGGCGGCACACCGCTCGCGCTGAGTCCTGCCCCGTACCCCCACAGGCGGCCGCATACCCTCATAGGTATGACACCCCGCTCGACGCCCCTCCCCCACGCTCGGCTGCGCTCGAGCGGGGGGACCCCCGTCGTGGGAACGGTGACGCGCGGGACGACCAACCCCAACCGGCTGCGCCGTATGGACCGCTGGATCGCGGCCACGCACGGCGCGGCACTGCGCCGGGCCGCCGACCCGGTGGCCGTCGACCTCGGCTACGGGGCGGCACCCTGGACGGCGGTCGAACTCCTCGGCCGCCTCCGCACGGCGGCGCCCCGCGCGCGTGTCGTCGGCGTCGAGATCGAGCCCGCCCGTGTCGCGGCCGCCAAGCCGTACGAACGGGACGGGCTCGCCTTCCGGCACGGCGGGTTCGAGATTCCCCTCTCCGTGCGGCCTCAGCTCATCCGGGCCGCCAACGTCCTCAGGCAGTACGACGAGGACGAGGTGGCCGCCGTCTGGCAGCGGCTGTGCGCGCGGCTCGCCCCCGCGGACGGGCATGCGCGGGGCGGGCTGCTGGTGGAGGGCACCTGCGACGAGATCGGGCGGCGGCACGTATGGGTCGCGCTCGGCCCGGAGGGTCCGCGCACGGTCACCTTCGCGGCCCGGCTGGGCTCCCTGGAGCGCCCGTCGGACCTGGCCGAGCGGCTGCCGAAGGTGCTCATCCACCGCAATGTGCCGGGCGAGCCGGTGCACGCCTTCCTGCGCGACTTCGACCGTGCCTGGGCCGCCGCCGCGCCCTACGCCTCCTACGGTGCCCGTCAGCGCTGGATCCGCTCGGTGCGGGACCTGGCGGCCGACTGGCCGGTGACGGACTCGCCGGTGCGGTGGCGGCAGGGGGAAGTGACCGTGGCGTGGAGGGCGTTGGCGCCGCGCCGCTGAGTCGCGTCGCCGAGTCGCGTCGGCGACCCGCAGGTCACCGGCCCGGTCACCGGCCCAGGGAACGATCTCTGTGAGTCGTACGTCACAAAGACCGGGAGATCGTCATGCCGGGGCGGGGAAAGGGGCAGGCACCCCACCGGGCATGACCTCTGTCGTTTTGCGCCGGGCCGTGGCACGATCCCCAGGCGTCCGTAAGTTACTGACGGTAAATCAGTTTGGGGGCAGGGGTATGGGGACGGGCAAGCGCTGTCTGCTCACGGCCGCAGTGACCGTGGTCTGCGCGGTCACCGTGCTGGCGGCGCCGGGCACGGCGTTCGCGAGCCCCACGCCCACACCGACGGCCACGCCCACACCGGCGGCCTCCCCCAGCGCGTCCCCGACCCTCCCGCCGAACAAGGACCTCGAGAAGGTCCGCGAGAAGCTCGACGACCTCTACCACGACGCGGCCGTCGCCACCGACGAGTACAACGCCGCCGAGGAGAAGGCCGACAAGCAGTCCGCCGAGATCGTCGAGCTGGCGAAGAGGATCGTCAAGGGCCAGAAGGACCTGGACAGGCTGAAGGACCGCGCGGGAGCCGCCGCCCGCGCCCAGTACCGCACCGGAGGGCTGCCCGACGCGGCCAAGCTGATGCTCAGCGACGACCCGGGGCAGTTCCTCGACGGGGCCGGGCGGGTGCTCCAGGGCCAGCGGGCCACCAAGGGCCTGATCGCGGAGATGACCCGCACCCAGGCCGACTTGAAGCAGTACGAGAAGGACGCCTCCGCCCAGTGGGACAAGCTGGAGGCGAACCGCAAGGCCAAGGCCGCCGCCAAGAAGAAGATCAAGAAGCAGATCGCGGCCGCCGAGAAGCTCGAGGGCCAACTGCAGAAGCAGGACAAGGAGAAGCTCGCCGAGCTGGAGCAGCGGGCCGCCCTCAAGGCGCAGACCTCATGGCTGGACACCGGCATCCTCGACGAGATCAAGGGCAAGGCGTCCGAGCCGGACAAGAAGGCGGTCGAGTTCGCGACGAACCAGATCGGAAAGCCGTACGTGTGGGGCGCGGAGGGCCCGAAGTCGTACGACTGCTCCGGCCTGACCTCACAGGCCTGGGCGAACGCCGGCCACCCCATCCCGCGCACCTCGCAGGAGCAGTGGAAGCAGCTCAAGCACGTCGACGTGAAGGACATGCGCCCCGGCGACCTGATCATCTACTTCGACGACGCCAGCCACGTGGCGATGTACGTGGGCGACGGCGCCATCATCCACGCCCCGCGCCCGGGCCGGACGGTGACGCTCGCGGGAGCGGGGACGATGCCGATACTCGGGGTGGTACGGCCGGACGCGTGAGGCAGATGTCCGTAAGGCGGGGAATGGTCTAAGACCGGCGTGATGTACGCCATGTGACTCAATGCACCCCCAACAGCCGCCCAAACCCTGGTGGGACGTGACCTTCGTCATTCCTGTTCCAGTCCCACCCTGTCCAACTGCGGTACGGAACGCGGCATATGACTCCGGCCGACTGCCAAGCGGCCCAGCTCACACCATTCCGTTGCGGTGGCGAGTACCGCTATGGTCCCCAGTCGGGTGGGTCGAGGTCCCTCGCCCCGCCACGCCCTCGGGGGGAGGGAAGGAACCCAGGACGATGCCCGCACCCATACCGCGGCAGAGAGCAATCCCGGCCGCGGAGAGTGGTCAGGCGCAGACCGCCGAGCCCAGCGCCGGCGGTCCCCTCAAGGAAGAGGCCAACCGCGACACGGCCGCCGCGCACACCACCGCAGCCGGCACCACTCTCACGCTGCTGCTGATCGAGGACGACCCCGGCGGCTCGCCGATCGTGCCCGAACTGCTGGACTCGGCCGGCAAGCCGATCCGTGTGCGCACCGCCCGCAACCTCACCGAGGCCGGGCGGCTGCTCACCGACGACGTCCACTGCATCCTGCTGGACCTCGCGCTGCCCGCCCCCGGCGGCACCGGCGCCGACGACGAGCTCGCCGTGCTCAGGCACGTCCTCGAGATCGCGCCCCGGCACGCCGTGCTCGCGCTCACCGCCTCCGGTGACGCCGAGCGCGGCGCCGAGGCCGTACGCGTGGGCGCCCAGGACTACCTCTTCCGGGACGAACTGGACGGCCGGCTGCTCAGCCGCGCCATCCGCTACGCGGTCGAGCGCAAGCGCTCCGACTCGGCCGAGCGGCGTCTGGCCGAGGGCCGCGTGCGGGCCCAGGAGAACCGCCGGCTGGAGCGGGGCCTGCTGCCCACGCCCCTGCTGGAGGGCTCCTCGCTGCGCTTCGCCGCCCGCTACCGGCCCGGCCGCTCGCGTGCCCTGCTCGGCGGCGACTTCTACGACTGCGTGCGCACGCCCGACGGCACCGTGCGCGCCATGATCGGTGACGTCTGCGGCCACGGCCCGGACGAGGCGGCGCTCGGCGTGGAGCTGCGCATCGCCTGGCGGGCGCTGACGCTGGCCGGGCTGTGCGGGGACGAGCTGCTGAACACGCTGCAGCAGGTGCTGGAGCACGAGCGCGCGGACGAGGAGATCTTCGCGACGCTCTGCACGGTGGACATCTCCCCGGACGGCCGCAGCGCGGGACTGTGCCTGGCCGGCCACCCGTCCCCGCTGATCGCCCGCCCCGGCCGGCCCGCGGAGCTCCTCCCCTACGACAACAACGGCCCCGCCCTCGGCCTGCTCCCCGGCGCCCGCTGGCCGCGGATGCAGGTGGAGCTGGGCTCCGAGTGGAGCCTGATGCTCTACACCGACGGCCTGATCGAGGGCCGGGTCGGTGAGGGCGGGGAGCGCCTCGGCCAGGACGGCATGGTGGCGATGGTCCGCCGCCAGCTCGACCGCGGCCTGACCGGCGAGCACCTCCTGCGCACCGCGGTCAGCGAGGTCCGCGACCTCAACGGCGGAGAACTGACGGACGACGTGGCGGTGGTCCTGCTGGACCGCGTGCCGTAGCGCTTGCCGCTGGGCCTGCTTGTCCCAGGCTCAGCGACGGTCCCGCCGGCCGGGGCACCGCGCCCCGAGGGGAAGCACAGGGCCCGGCCGCCGCCAGCCCGAACGCCGCCTGCCGGGCGCCCCGGCAGCCGTCCCGCCGGGACCGCACACCGCAAACCCGCCGACAGCGGCCACCGCAGCACGGCCTGCCGACGACCGGCCACCGCCGACCCGCACCGCTCCTGCCGGACGACCCGGCAATGATCCCGCCGGAACCAGGTACGGCAAACCCGGCCGGAGGCTCAACGGCCGCAGCCGCGCACACCCGTCGGCGACCGGCTACCGCCGGCCCAGGCGCCTGCCGGACGACCCGGCAACGGCCTCGCCGGGACCGGGTGCCGCAAACCTGACGGGAAGCCGCAGCCGCCGCCGCACGGCCTGCCGACGACCGGCCATCGCCGGCCCGAACTCGGCCGCTGCGCTTCCCGGCGGGTCTGCGGTATCTGGTCCCAGCGGGGACCGATGTCAGGCGCTCCGCAGGCGCCGCCTGCCGACGACCACCGGCCACCGCCGACCCGAACGGCGCCTTCCGTGCGACCCGGCAGCCGTCCCGCCGGGACCGGATGCCGCAAACCCGGCCGGAGGCTCAGCGGCCGCCGTTGTACGGGCCGTACGGGCCGTCGCTGCTGCTGCCGCCGCGGCGGCGGCCCCAGCCGTTGCCGCCGCCGGAGACCTGGCGCACGGCGGGGCGGACGTCGACGATGTAGACGATGCTGGCGACCAGGCCGGCGATCGGCAGGATGCCCAGGATGGAGAACAGGTAGCTCACCACGAGGGCGATACTCAGGATGATCAGCCAGAACACCTTGTTCTGCTTGTCGGCCGCGCGGAAAGCATCCTCGCGCCGGAGTGCGGCGTCGACGAGCCCGAACGCGGCGAGGGCCATCAGGACGATCTTCAGCAGTCCCAAGAACCCCGCGAAGCCCAACATCAGCATGCTGCCCACCGCCCGTTGTCTGCCATCCCTACGCGGCCACCGTACCCGCAGAACGGGCCGGACACCCCAGGGGTGCCCGGCCCGTACACGCGCCGTCGGTCACTTCGCGGGCGGCGTGGTCTTCTTGGCGGTGGCGGCCTTGCGCGCCGGTGCGGGCGCCTTCTTCGCCACGGGCTTCTTCTCCGCGGCAGCCTCGGGCTTGGCCTCGGCCGGCTTGGCGGGCTTCGCGGCGGCCGGCTCGCTCTTCGGCTCGACCGCGATGGCGAGCTCCTCGATCTCCTCGGCGGCCTCGCCGCGCCAGCCGCGCACGGTCTGCTCGCCGTGCTCGGCGACCTTCTCGTAGGTCTCGCGGGCCTTCACGGCGTACTCGGCGGCGACGCCGACACCGCGCAGGGCCAGGTCCTGGGCCGACTCGCCGAGCTTCTTCAGGTCACCGTCGATGGTGCCGAAGAACTCGGTGACCCTGGTCTGGAGGTTCTCCTGCGCCTCCTTGGCCCGGGAGGCGGCCTTCTCCTGCACGGCCTTGGGGTCGGTGTTGCGCACGGCGTCGATGCGGGCCGGGGCCTCGGCGCGCAGCTGCTCGACCAGGGCGGGCACCTTCCTGGCCTGCTGGAGGGCCAGGTCGGCGGTACCGGCGGCGAAGTAGAGCGGGGTCGGGTCGCTGAGGGTCTTGCGCAGGTCGTCGGTGATGGCCATGGTGATGGTCCTCCCGGATTCACGTTCGGCTGAGGGTTTTGGGGTCCGCGGCAGGCCGGCCAGTGCCCTGGTCCGGTTCAACCGGCCGTCTGCCGCGGATCTGTGCCGGCATCGGCGTCATCGCCGTCAGCCGTGCGGGTGCCGCGCACGGCGGCGGCGCCGCTCGTGATGTCCTCGTCCGTGCTCTCCTCGCCCGCGGCGTCGACCCCGAATCCGTTCTCTTTCCGAAAGGACTCGTAGATCTGCAGGAGCACCTGCTTCTGCCGCTCGTTCAGCGTCGGGTCGGCGATGATGACGGCACGCGTCTCCACCTCGTCCCGATCGCGCTCGGCGTCGAGGATCCCGGCCCGCACGTACAGCGTCTCGGCGGAGATCCGCAGCGCCTTGGCGACCTGCTGCAGCACCTCCGCGCTCGGCTTGCGCAGGCCGCGCTCGATCTGGCTCAGATACGGATTGGACACCCCGGCGGCATCGGCGAGCTGCCTGAGCGAGAGCTGGGCGTTTCGCCGCTGCTCGCGCAGGTACTCACCGAGATTGCCGACGTTGAGCGATGCCATGACTCCACCTTGCCTCATTCGCGCTAACTATTGCAAGCACCTGCTTGCAATAGTGTGTCGTGTCACGCCCCCGGCTGGATGAGCTTGAGCACGACAGGTGTCGTATGTGCAGGACAACTGTCGTCATCCGGGTGCAGGTGCCTTTGGGGCCGACCTCCGCGAGTCGCCGGGAAACGGCGTTGTCGGTGGGCTCTGCCAGGGTGTGCGTCGTGGATGAACTGGTGGAGCGTGTCGACGGTCAAGATCGCGTGCTGGGGGTGGTCAGCCGTCGGGAGGCCATCCGGGAGGGCTGGCTGCACCGGGTCGCCGTGACGGTGTGCCGTGACGAGCGGGGACGGATCCTCGTCCACCGACGGTCGGAGCAGGTATCACGCTTCCCCGGACTCTATGAGGTCGAGGTCGGTGGCGCCGTGGATGTCGGCGAGTCCTATGAACAGGCCGCCGCGCGGGAGCTGGCCGAAGAGCTGGGCATACGTGCGCTGCCGCGCCTGCTGTTCACGTTCCTCAACCGCAGCGGCTTGAGCCCCCACTGGCTCGGCGTGCACGAAGCCGTGGTGCCGGACGCCATGGTCCCCGATCCCGATGAGGTCGCCTGGCATGGTTGGCTGACCGAGCCGGAGCTCGACTCGGCCCTGCTGGAGTGGCGCTTCACCCCCGACAGCCACGAAGCCTTCAGCCGGTATCTCGCGTTCCGGACCGCGCAGTCCTGACCTCTCCCGCCTCGCGGGCTGGGACAACCCTCGCCGAACGCACCCCCGCCGATGCCACCGGCCTGACGCTTTCGCGACGGTGCGGCGCGCTGACGGGCCGGGGTGATCCCCACAGCCGGCATCGTGTTCCTCCCTGACGCGGCATCGGTCGTCAGTCGAGGCCTTCGATGATGCGGAAGTCGCGCTCGACGCCGTCAGCAAGTACGGCCAGCGCCTCCTGGTAGGCCGCACTCGCGCGTGCGGCGACCGCCTGTTCGAAGCTGTCGAACTCGATCAGGACGGTGCGCTCGGCGATTCCGGCGTCGTGTGCGACGACCCGGCTGCCGCGGGAGAGCAGCCGCCCGCCCGCGTCCTTGACGGCTGGACCGGCCAGCTTGTCGTAGGCAGCAAGCCTCTCAGGGTCTGCGATGGTGCGGTAGACGCTGACCCAGTAGCCCTTGGCCACGGTGTACCTCCTGTGTTCGGAATTGATGATCAGAAGCATGCTCAGATCCATGGCCGGCTCGCTGTGGGTCAGCGAGCCGGCGGAGACGGCGTCGAAGGCGGACGGCTTCGATCAACCGGCTGGGGCTGCGATCGGATGGGGAGATGCCGCCAGGACTGGCCGGGCTCTCACAGGAGCAGTTGGACCTGCTGGGCACCGGCACCCTCGCCGTGAGCGCGCAGGCCTCATCGGATGACCGTGCGCACGATCGCTGCCTGGCCGCCGACTCGGATCCGGTGTCCCGTGCGGTCGCGGTGGGCGGTCGCTGTCATGGTGGACGGGCTGCCGAGGTGATCGCCTCCGTCGGCCCGGGCTTTCAGGAACGCCGCCTCTCACCCAGGTCGTCAGGGCAGGTGCCACGACGGCCTCCTCCGTTTCGATTTCCGAAGCGGTCACCGATGCTAGCGTGTCGGAATTCGAAGCATCAACCCTGGAGAGCTGGACATCCCGACATGGCAACACCCAGACCTGGCAGTCCTGTTCGCGGCTCGACCACCGGCCGCCCCCTCATGGCCGCACTCGATCTGTTCGGGCGGCGGTGGAGTCTGCGCATCCTGTGGGAGCTTCGCGCGGGTCCGCTCGGATTCCGCCCCTTGCAGAAGCGGTGCGACGACATGTCCTCCAGCGTGATGCGGCAGCGCCTGACCGAACTGCTGGATGCCCAGGTGATTCACCAACTACCGGACAGCCGCTACGAGCTCACCCCGCTGGGGCAGGAGGCACGCCACGCCCTGAACCCCCTCGCCCGCTGGGCGGAACGCTGGGCGGCCACGATCGACCCGCACGGGGCGGACCACACCGACGACCAGTCCGCCGGCCGCGTCCCACATCCGGACACCGTGGGCGACGGGGCACCGGAGAGGGGTTCCGCGGACTGACGTCCCGCCCCGCCTCGGATCGGAGGCGGGGCGGGACCGCCGGGGCACGAGGTTGCCGTGGCTCGGCCGAGCGCCGGGGGCAGGCGCGAAACCTTCGCCCATCCTTCTGCTTCGGATTCTCGATCAAGTCCCGGGGGCGCACGTCGATCAACCAGGTCACCGGCGAAGTCCAAGGCCACGAGCGGCTGGTCCTCTTCGAGACTCTCGAAACCGTGCAGGCGCCTCGTCGACACCAGCCCGTGATCTCGCCCCCGGCGTACTTCCACGTCGCCGTCCACCGGTCCGGCCAGCCATCGGAGATGTCCAAGGCACCCCGCCCCGCGTCCAGCGCGACCGGAACCAGCAGGTCCGTCCACGTACAGCGGTGGGACCACAAAGGGCGCCGGGTATCGCTCATGCTCCCAGGGAAGCCGTACGGCTCCCCTGGGAGGGGCAGTCTTCGAAGTTGACGACACCTACCGTGCTCAGTCTCAGTGGACTCGGTCGAAGAGCGCGAGTGCTTCGGCAGGGTCCTGGCTGACGAGGCGTTCCAGACCGGCCGTCGTGATCTTCGCCCACCGGCCGGCCCGTGCCCACATCTGTTCCTCGAAGGCGCGGACGGTTTCGTCCAGATCTCCGAGGCCGGTGGCGATGGACTCGGCGAGTTCGGCGCCCTCCAGCATCGCGAGGTTCGCGCCCGCGCCCAAGGGGGGCATCAGATGGGCGGCGTCGCCCAGGAGCGTCACCCCGGGGACGTGGGTCCAGGTGTGGGACACGGGCAGGACGTGGAGGGGGCGGTGGGCGAAAGCGGTGCCGTGGCGGAGGAGGTCGAGGACGGGAGCGGCCCAGCCGTCGAACAGGGTCAGCAGGCTCGATCGCACGGCCTCGGCGTCGGCCAGGTCCAGGTGCGCGTGCCAGTCCAGTGGCGCGCGGAACTGGGCGTGCACCTTGACGTGGCCGCCGCTGTTGCGCTGGGCGACGAGCTTCCGGTTCACGCCGTACACCGCCACGGAGCCGTCGCCGATCAGCCCGGCGAGGTCGGGGTGGCGGGTGTCGACGTCGTCGAGGGAGGTCTCGACCGTGGTGACGCCGGTGTAGTGCGGCGTCACCGGCGAGACCGCCGGGCGGGTCCGGGACCAGGCGCCGTCCGCGCCGACCACGAGGTCGAACGTTTCCTGGCGCCCGTCCGCGAAATGGACGAGCACGCCGTCCCGGGCCCCGGGCACCACCTGTGTCACGCCCCGACCCCACTGGACGTCGAGAGGGCCGAGCAGCAGGTCACGGAGTTGCCGGCGGTCGATCTCGGGATTGGCCCGGTCATCCGGACGGGGCCGCCAGTCGCGCAGGACGGTCCCGTCCGTGTCCAGGATGCGCATGGCCTGCCCCTCGGGACGGGACAGCGCCTCGAATTCCGCCAGCAGCCCTGCCTTGGCCAGCGCGAGCTGGCCCAGCCCTTCGTGCAGGTCCAGCGTGCCGCCCGGGGGGCGGGCGTCGGGCGCGGGATCACGTTCGAGGACGGTGACGGGGTGATCGTGGCGGTGTAAGACGCGGGCGAAGGTGAGGCCGCCGGGACCGGCCCCGACCACTGCGATGCGATGTCTCATGCCGATACACTGTATTTCCCCAATACGATGCATCGCAACACTACGATGTGACCATGACTGTGTGGGACCGGCCGGAGCCGCCGACTCGCCCCGTGCCGCTCGACCGGGAGCGGATCGTCGCCGCCGCCGTCGCGCTGGCCGACGAGGGCGGGCTGGAGGCGGTGTCGTTGCGCAAGGTCGCCGCCCGGCTGAACGCCGGCCCGATGCGGCTGTACGGATACATCTCCACCAAGGAGGAGCTGTTCGACCTCATGGTGGACGAGGTCCAGGGCGAGATCCTCCCCGAGGAGCAGCCGGGTGACTGGCGGGAGGCGCTGCGCGTCCTCGCCCACCGCACCAGGCAGACCGCTCTCCGCCACGAATGGCTGGCCGACCTGCTCGGCGGCCGCCCCACCCTGGGCCCGAACGGCCTCGCCGTGACCGAGGCCACGCTCGCCGCCCTCGACGGCCTCGCCGGCATCGACACCGTCATGCGCGCCGTGGAGACCGTCAGCGCCTACTTCACCGGCGCGATCAGGCGCGAGATCGCGAACCTGCGGGCCGAGCGCACCACGGGCCTGTCCAAGCGCGACTGGCAGCGTGCCTCCGGCGCGCACGTGACGAGGATGCTGGCCACGGGCCGCTTCCCGGCACTGGCCAAGGCCGTCCACGACGGCACGGACGTGGACGCCGAGACATCCTTCACGACCGGCCTGGACTGGGTCCTCGACGCCGTGGCCGCCAAACTCACCCAGCCGCCGGCGTGACGCCCGGCTCCGGCCGCGCGAGCCTCGGCCTGGCCGCGATGGGACGCCGCTCGCGACGGGTACGACGGCGGGGGCGCTGGGCGTTCCTGCTCGCGGTGCTCGTGTGCGCGGTCAGCGGCCTGCTGTTCACGCGTACTACGGGCGCGCGCCGGGAGCCCGAAGCCACTCCCGCACCACGCTGAAGTCGGTGTCCGTGAGTCCGTGGCGGGGCTCGACGCGGTGGAGGAGGGCCCGCCCGGGGTGGTGGGCGGCGACCCAGGCGCGGTCGGTCCCGGTGAGTTCGTCGTCCAGCCAGACGAAGGGGCGGCCGGCCGCCCAGGCGACCAGCGGCCGGGTCTTCCAGTGGAGGCGGCCGGGGGATTCGTCCTCGTCGAGCCAGTCCACCACGGGCAGCGGGGGCAGGCCGAGCCAGGGGGCGACGAAGGCGTTCGCGTCGTCCAGCCAGGTGGTGGCCCACACCAGGGCGCAGCCCAGCGCCGCGAGCCGGGGGCCGAGGGCCGGGTCGATCCGGGTCAGCAGGGGGTTGTCGGCGACGGCCGCCGCGGGCACGGAGGGCGACTCGTACACGGGGTACGGGTCGTCCGCGCCGAACGGCAGCAGCGTTCCGTCGATGTCGAGGAAGAGCAGCATCGCCGGCCAGGATCAGCCCTCATAACCCTCCGCGGCGAGGATTTCGTCGATGCGGGCCCGGTGTGCCGCCTCCCATGCGTCGAGGCTCTCGGCGGCCTCCTTCGCCAGCCGGGCCCGGGCCGCCGTCAGCACCTCGGCCCGGCGGGCGGACGGCACGACCACGATCCCGTCCTCGTCGGCGACGACCACGTCCTCGGCTGCGACCTCGGCCCCGCCGCACCGCACCGGCCGGTTCAGCGGCCGTACGACGGACTTCGCGCCCGGTATCGGAACGACACCGCGCGCGAACACCGGGAAGCCCATCTCCCGGATCTCGGCGAGGTCGCGGACCACCCCGTCGGCGACGAACCCCGCGATGCCGCGCCGCCTGGCCACCGCGCACACGTTGCCGCCGGCCAGCGCGTACTCCAGGTCGCCCGACTCCACGACGATGACCGAGCCGGGCCGCGCACGGTGGATCGCGGCGTGCAGCATGAGGTTGTCGCCGGGCGGGCAGCTGACGGTGTACGCCGGCCCGGCCAGGTGCGGGACCGGGTCCCACAGGGACCGGATGCCGAGACCCATGACCTGAGCACGGCCCAGGAGGTCGGCGAGGGTGGTGGTCGGGATGGCCTGGAAGTCGGTGGCGTCGGTCATGAGGGGACGATAGCCTCCCGATCATGACTGCCGGGTCGGCCTTGTGCCGTGAGCGAGTTGGGTGCCCGGCCTCTGAGTGAGGCCGCGGCGGGCCAGGAGCCCGCCTCTTCCTCTGCGTCCGTGAACACCGACCGCAGAGGAAGAAAGCAGAGAGAGTGCCCGACGACTTCAGTCCGGACTTCGATCCACACGACTTCGATCCACACGACTTCAACCGACGCGTCATCGACGAGTTCCGCGCCCACCACGGCCGCGTCGGCGGCCCCTTCGAGGGCGGCCGGCTGCTGCTGCTCACCACCACCGGTGCCCGCACCGGCACCCCGCACACCACACCCGTCGGCTATCTCCCCGACGGCGGCGACCGTGTCCTGGTGATCGCCTCGGCGGGCGGCTCGACCCGGCACCCCGACTGGTACCGCAACCTCCTCGCACATCCGCAAGTGACCGTGGAGAGCGGCGTGTTCACGTACGAGGCACGCGCCGTCGTCCTGGCGGGCGACGAACGCGAGCGGGCCTTCGCGCGGGCGGTGGAGGCCGACCCGGGCTGGGCGGAGTACCAGCGCAAGGCGGGGCGGGTGATCCCGGTCGTCGCGCTGGAGCGGATCGCCACGTCCGGCCCCGGACACATCGAGGCCCGCTCGCCGGGCGAGGCGATCAGGCTGGTCCATGACGCCTTCCGGCGCGAACTCGCCCTGATCCGGAAGGAGATGGCGAGCGGCGGCAGCTCCCTCGGCGCGCAGCTGCGGGTCAACTGCCTCACGTTCTGCCAGGGCCTGCACAACCACCACACCGGCGAGGACACCATGATGTTCCCGTTCCTCGCCGAGCGGCACCCCGAGTTCGCCCCGGTCCGGGAGCGGCTGCGCCTGGAGCACGAACGGATCGCCGTGCTCGTCGGCGAGCTGCGCCGGGCGGTCGCCGCCGAGGACCCGGCCGAGGCGCGCGCCGAGGTCGTACGGCTGACCAAGGAGCTGGAGGACCATCTCGACTACGAGGAGGAGCAGTTGGTCCCGCTCCTCGACGCCGCCGGCACCGACCGGTAGCCGCCCGGTAGCCGCCCGGTGGCCGCCGCGTCAGAAGGGCAGCGGCCGGGCGTGCACCACGTCCAGTCGTGAGACCGCGCGGGTGAGCACCACGTACAGCCGGTGCAGCCCGCGTTCCTCGGCCTCGGCGACGGCGGCCGGTTCCACGGCGACGACGTGGTCGTATTCCAGGCCCTTGACGACGGTCGCGGGCACCAGCGTGACGCGGGCGCCGAGTTCGTCCGGGCCCGCCGTGTCGATGCCGGCCGCCGCGAGGGCGTCGCGCACCCGGGTCAGGTCCGCGTCGGCCGTGATGACGCCGACGGAACCGTCCCGGGTGAGCGCGTCCCGTACGGCCGTCACGGTCGCGCGGAGGACGTCGTCGGCCCGCCGGATCCGCAGCTCGCCCTCCGACCGGAGGGAGCGGGCCGGGGGGACGGCGACGTCGAGGCGGGCCAGCAGCCGGTTGGCGAGTTCGAGGACGGCGGCAGGCACCCGGAACCCGGTGGTCAGCGGCACCACGGCCGCGTGCGGCTTGCCCATGTGCCGCAGTTGCACGTCCCAGGCCCGCGCGGCCCACGGCGTGGTGCCCTGCGCCAGGTCGCCGAGTACGGTCAGCGAGCCGAAACCGGCCCGGCGGGCGACGGCCCGGCACTCCATCGGGGAGAGATCCTGCGCCTCGTCGACGACGATGTGCCCGTATCCCTCGGGGTGCTCGATCAGCCCGGCGGCCTCGTCGAGGAGGACCAGGTCCGCGGCCGACCAGCGGGCGGACTTGCAGGAGCGCGGCGGGCGGGCCCACAGCAGCGCCTCCTGCTCGTCGGCGTCGAGGAGGCCGTCGGCGGCCCGGGCCAGTTCGGCCGGGTCGGTGAGGAGCCCGGCGACGACCTCCTCCGGCCGGACCCTCGGCCAGACCGCGTCGACGTACGCGCTCAAGCCCCGCGCCCGCTCGATCTTCCGCACCCAGGCGGGCGGGCGGGGCCCGGTACGCCGCTCGGCCTGCGCCTGGAGGCAGCGCACCACCCGGGTCCGTACCCGCTCGCGCCCGACGGCGTACGGCGGCTCCTCGGCCCGCACCCCTTGGACGATATCCACCAGTTCGTCGGCCGTCATCCGCCACCGGTACGAACCGTCCGCCACGGCGAGCGACTCGACGCCCTCGGCGGACACGCGCGCGTACAGCGCCCGGCGCAGCACCTCGGCCATGCGGGCGTCGTGCTTGACGACGGCCGCCCGCTCGGTGTCGGTGCCGGTGACCGGGTGGAGGGCGATCTCCTCGAGGAGGGTGGACTGCCGTACGCCGGTCTCGCCGAGGGAGGGCAGCACCTCGGAGATGTAGGAGAGGAAGGTGCGGTTGGGGCCGAGGATCAGCAGTCCGGAGCGCTGGACGCGCTGCGGGTGGGTGTAGAGCAGGTAGGCGGCGCGGTGCAGGCCGACGGCGGTCTTTCCGGTGCCGGGAGCGCCCTGCACGCAGACCGACTCGGTGAGGCCGCCGCGTACGAGGTCGTCCTGCTCGGGCTGGATGGTCGCGGCGATGTCCCGCATGGGGCCGACGCGGGGCCGCTCGATCTCGCGGGCGACGATCTCGCCGCTGCCCGTCTCGCCCCTGCCGAGGTGCTCGTCCTCCAGCCCGGTGAGGTCGGCGGAGTCGCCGCGGCTGCCGGGGGTCCAGCCGAAGCGGCGCCGGACCGCCACTCCCCGGGGGTCGCGGGCGCTCGCCTGGTAGAAGGCGCGGGAGACGGGGGCGCGCCAGTCGACGACCAGGGGCGGGGCGGCCGGGTCCTCGGTGATCCGCAGCCGGCCGACGTGGTAGTTCTGCCCGGCGTGCTCGGGGTCGGTGTGGTCGAAGTCCAGCCGCCCGAAGAACAGCGGGCCTTCGGGGAGTTCGCGCAGGGCCTTGGCATGGCTGCGCAGCCGGTACCCGAGCACTTCGGCGTCGGCTCCGGAGGCGGAGACGTCCTGGCCGGTGACGACCTGCTGGTCGGCACCGGTGGCCATGCCGGCGAGGGCGGCGCGGCAGGTGTCGTGGAAGGAGCGCTCACGGCGCAGGGAGTCCTGGAGGGCGAACTCGGTCGACGTCATGCGCCAAGCGTAGCGCAATAACGCAACCGAGTTACATCTTTTACCGAGTATCAGTTGTTGCCCGTGGCCTCCCCGAGCCACGGCAGTCCGGCCTCCAGCAGCCCGAACGCCCGCTCCGCCGCCGCCATCGCGTCCGCCCGCACCTCGTCGACCCGCTCCCCCGCCGCGATCCGCCGCCAGTTGTCCTCCGCGAGGATCCGCCGCACGGCGACGATCTGCCCGGCGGCCAGCCGAGCGTCCAGGTCGCCGCCGAGCGCCCCGGCGAGCGCGGCCTCGGACCGCCGCAGGTACTCGTGCATCCGCGCCACCAGGGCCGGGGTGCCGTACAGCAGCCGGTGGAAGGCGAGTACCTCCGGGTGGTCGTTCAGCCCGGTGATCGGATCGCACTGTCCGAGCCCGTCCAGGAAGTGCCGCCGCAGCGCCCCCAGCGGCGAGGCCGCGCCGGTCACCACACGGGCGGCCTCGTCCTCGTGGTCGGCGATCCGGTGCAGGACGAGGTCCTCCTTCGCCGGGAAGTACCGGAACAGCGTCGGCTTGGAGATCCCGGCCGCGGCGGCGACCTCCGCGACGGAGACGGCGTCGAAGCCCTTCTCGAGGAACAGCCGCACGGCGATGTCCGACACGTCCTTGTACATCCGCCGCTTCTTGCGCTCGCGGAGGCCGATCTGCTCATCCATGGGGTGAGCCTACGCAGGGACGTACCCGGGGCTCCTTCCGTACTCGCGCTGCCGGCGCACGAGTGCCGTGGCGATCTGCCGGGTGCCCGGGACCGACTCGAGCCCCAGCCACAGGGCCGCGTCGGCCAGCACGCGGCGCAGTTTCAGTGCCGCCTGGGCGAGCTGCCGCCAGTGCGGTTGTGGCCAGGAGCCCAGGGACAGGGCCACCCGGATCACGTCGGTGATGAGGGACTGGGCCCGCTTGTAGCCGAGGAGCAGCGGCAGGTCGTGCCGCCAGCCGGCCGCGCTGCCGGGGCGGACGCGGTCCACGGTGTCGGCCCACTGCTGGGCCGCGGCCCGTGCCTGCGCGGGCGGGTACCGCATCAGGTGCAGATGGGTGGCCAGGTCGTAGAGCGGGTCGCCGATCACGGCCAGCTCCCAGTCGATCGTCCACAGGCGCCGGCCGGCGTCGACGATGAGGTTCTCGCGGTGCAGATCGGCGTGGAGCAGGCAGAAGCGACGTTCCCGCAGTCCCGAGACACACTTGCGGAGATGCCTGAAGGATTCGGCGGTCACGCCGAGGTCCTGGAAGAGCCCTTCGAATTCCGGAAGGTTCGCCCGGTAGACCTGTTCCTCGGTGAAGCGGACGAGCCGTTCCAGGAACCCGTCGCTGTCACCGTCCTCCGGCCGGTCCTCGGATATACAACGGCGTTGCACCGAAAGGCTTTCGTGGGGCACTTCCACCATCTGGCGGAACAGGCCGATGATCTGCCTGAGGATCTGGTCAGGCACCGGGCAGCCCGCCCCGAACAGCTCTCCAAGGGTCCGTCCCTCGATGAACCGCTGCAAGATGGTGCCGCCGATTTCGATGACGTCCGGGATCCCCGATATACGCCCCGAGAGCGCACAGAGCAGTTGCTCCTCGGACGCGAAGCATCTTCGGTCGAACCACAGAAGTCCTGGCCGCGGATCCCGGCACTTGTACCTGGCTCCGCCCGGGAGAGGGAAGACATAGGTTTCGTGGTGATATCCCCGAAGCGGTCCGATCACGGAGTTCGCGTCGTCGGTCAGCTCAGCCGCCTTCAGACGAGCCTGTGAATTCCCCACAGCGGGCCCCTCTCGGTCACCCCGGCGTTCATTCCCTCTGCAGCACCGCGCGGTAGGAGTCCACGACGATCGAGGCACCTGCCGCCCGAAGGCCCCGTATCTTGCGCTCGTTCCGGCCGTAGCCGACGAACATCACTCCCGCGCGCCGTGCCGCCTGGAAGTCCGAGCCACTGTCCCCGATCATCACCGCGTCCTCGGGCCCGAGACCGAGCCCGTCGAGTGCGCGGAAGAGTACATCAGGGTCGGGCTTCATCAGACCGGGATCGGGCGTGCGCCCCTCGATCGTCTCGAACCGGTCGAGCAATCCGGCACGGGAGAGGTAACGACGCGCCGCCGCAGGGGAGTTGTTGGTGACGATCGCCAGGCGATGGCCCCGGTCCGTCAGGCGCCGTACGAGGGTGTCGGCGTGCTCGGTGGGCCACGCCGTCTCCGCGGCGGCCACTTCTCCCTCGGTGAGGTACTCCTCCAGCAGGGCCGGCAACTCCCGTACGGCTCGCTCCCGCCGGGCCCGGTGCACGGCCCGCAGCACCACGTGCGGATCGGGGCTTTCCCGTTCCTCGTCGGTGAGGACGTCTCCCGCGCCGTACTTGGCGACCAGGCCGCGCAGTTCGTCCGCCAGCGGCGCCGACGCGCCCTTGGGAAACAGCCGGCAGACCGGCCCGTCGAAGTCGAACAGCACCCCACGCGACTCCTCGATCAGCCGCCGCGCCGCCTTGCCCGCCTCACGGTCGTCAGTCATGCCGTCTCCTCTCGTCCCAGCCGCTCCTGCCGCTCCCGTCTCAGCCGCTCCTGCCGCCGGCCCGCAGCAGTCGCCGTTCCGCGTCGGCCGTGTCCCACTCGCGCAGCGCGTCGACGACCGCCTGCTCGTCCCCGACCTCGTCGAGGAGTCCCAGTGGCTCACGCGCCCGCTGGAGAGCCCGTCGGACGCGTTCGGCCGCGAGACCGAGGTCCCGTTCACCGGGGTGGTCCGGCAGCAGCAGCGCGGCCCTCATCACGTCCGGGAACACCGACTGCGCGTATTCGAAGCCGAGGTAGACGGGCAGGTCGGTCTCCATGCCCGCGGTCGCCGCCTCATGACCCGAACGGCGCATGGCGTCCGTCCACATACGGACCATCAGCTCCTGCTCCGCCTTGTCGTAGCCCATCCGAACCAGATGGGTCGCCACGTCGTGCAACGGATCGCCGAACAGGCAGAGTTCCCAGTCGATCACCGACAGACCCTCGCGACGCTCGCCCTCCGGTGCGGGCACCACCACCACATTGGCGCGGTGGACGTCCGTGTGCAGCAGGACGAAGGGACGCGGGGTCAGGACCGGCACCGAACTCATGAAGCGGTCGATCGCGTCCTCGGGGATGCCGATCGCCTCGAAGAGGGCTCCGAAGCGGGGCTGATTGGCGTGGTGCACCCTGTCCCTCGCGAACCGCGCGATCCACTCCAGGAAACCCCGGCTGTCGTCCTGCCGCGGCCAGTCCGGCGGGAGCGGCGGCAGCTCGTTCTCCGTGACATCGGCCAGGTCCGCGAAGAACTGGGCGAGCGCCATGAGCCGTTCGCTGCCGATCGGGCCCTGAGGCACGGCGTCGGCCAGGGCCTGTCCGTCGATGTACTCGTGCAGTGACCATTCTCCGAAGTCGGCCAGGCAGCGGGGGACGCCACTGACGTGGGGCTCCAGCGCACGCAGCACCTGGGCCTCGCTGGACCAGATCCGGGGCACCACCTCGATCGTGGGGAAGGGCGTGCGGAACTTGGCGAGATGCCGACCGGACGGCTTCCGGAGGAGGAAGGCCAGCGGCTGCCGCAGTGCTGCGATGCGGTTGATGTTGTGATGGCCGGAAACCACCTCCCCGTCGGGGCTGCGGCGCCGCGCCTCCGCGAAGAAGCGCACGAGGGACAGGTGCGCTCTGCGGGGCAGAGGGTGCGACATGCGCGCAGACAATAGCGTGTGGGAGGGCCCTTCTCACGTCATGCCACTATGCGGACGCCGCGACGGCACCGCGGGGCCGCCGATGCCTCGTGCGTGCTTCAGGCGACGGTTTCAGCCTCGCTCAGACGTTCCCAGTACGACTCGAAACTGGCTCGCATGGTCGCGAAGACCCGGCCGTCGTGCGACTCCGTACCCTCCGGATCCCTGCGGTGGTGAGAGAGCAGCGAGCCGAGGCCGAGCACGTCCAGTGCCTCGACGGCTGTTCCGTCGTCCAGGGGGATCTTGCGTTCGAGCAGCTCGTACAGACCGAACAGCAAGTCGTCGTCGTTGATCAGATACAGCTTGTGCTGGGGGGTCATGGGCACCCGGCGGATCTCCACGTCGGCGTCCACACCCATGCCTTTCAGCTTCGTCATCAGGTCCGTGATCTCGATGGCGTACCTGCGGGCCATGGTTCGCCAGCGCTGCCAGACCCGGTCGTCGTCCGGGTTCGTGGCCGCGGGGTAGGCAAGCTTCACCGTCTCCGAGGGCAGCAGTATGCGCATCCGCACCAGCTCGGGGGGCCTGATCTTCCGGGTGGTCACCCGCTCGACCTGGACCATCAGATGGTTCCACAGCGTTTCGGAGGTCAGCGCGAAGGTGGCCAGCCTGACCTCGGGCTGTTCGAAAGCATGGTGGATCATCGAGCCCAGCGATGCGGTCCCCTGCCGGGCGGGGTGCCGGTCAGGTGGTTCCACCTCGGGCACCTTCAGGACGCGCATACCACTGCCCTGCCGGGACTCGACCCAGCCCTCGTCCGTCAGCTTGCGCAGCACCCGCTGGATGGTGTCCCGGCTGACGCCGAACTCCTTGGCCAGTTCCGCCTGTGTCGGCAGTTTCTGGCGGGCCCGGTAGGTCCCGTTCGCCAACTGCTCACGGAGCGAGGACTCCACCAGAGTGGATGCCCTTTCTCCGCCGTCTGCACGTCCTGAGGTAGCCACAGGTCGAACCTATCCCCCAGCGCACAAGGAACGCACTACATCTGGCCGGTCAATCACTCCTATTGGACCGATGGTTGACGCCGACCGCTGGAATCATGCCGGTCCCGGCTCAGCCGCATTAGCCCGATTGGCGGGAAAGTGGCACGCCGAAGGCGTGGAACCGCCGGCTGCCGCCCGGTCAACTGTCCCGCAGAACCCGCAGCAACGGTTCGAGCGACGCCACCACCACCTCGGACCCCGCGTCCCGCAACCGCTTCGCGCTCGCCTCGCTGGTCGCATAGCCGATGAAGGGCACCCCTATGAGCGCCGCGGCGGCGAAGTCGGTGGGGGCGTCGCCGATCATCACGGCGGCGGCGGGCTCCGCCCCCATCGCGGTCAGCGCGCGGTTCAGGCAGTACGGGTCGGGCTTGAGCCGGCTGAGGTCCTGGGTCCGGCCGTAGATGTGCGGGGCGAAGCAGGACAGCAGATCGCGGCCCTCCAGGTATCTGCGCACGACCCGGGGGGAGTTGTTGCTGGTGATGGCCAGTCGTGAGCCGACCGCGGTCCAGGTGCGGATCAGCACGTCCGCGTACGCGGTGGGCATCGCCGTGGCCGTGGCGAACAGCTCCTCTCTGGTGAGCCGCTCCTCCAGTTCGCCGATCAGGTCGCTGCCGGGGTGCCTGCGGCCGACGGCCCGCAGGAGTTCGTGCGGGTCGTCCGACTCCTGCGCGGCCCCCGTCAGCAGCGCCCGCAGGCCCCGCTCCCCCAGCCACCGGCTCAGGTCACCGGCCACCTGCCGTGCCGAATGGCGGGCGAAGAGACCGCAGATCGGCCCGTCGAAGTCCCAGAGCACGACCCTCGCGCCCGCGACCAACTTCCGCAGGGTCGCGCTTCGTTCCGTGTCCCAGTGGGTCCGTGCCGTATCAGAAGTCACTAGGAGAGTGTCAGGTCCGTGGTGATGGTTTCCCAGAGGGCGTCGAACCACTTCTGCGATTCCTGCACGAACGCCGCGTCCCGTTCCCCGGCGCTCTTCTTGAAGTGGAAGAGCAGGGACTTGGAGCCGAGGGCGTCGTACATGTCGAGCGTCTCGCTCCCCCACTCCTCCTCGCGCCGGGTCAGCGTGTAGTACCCGATCAGCGCTTCCTCGCCGTTGAGCAGGTACATCTTGATCGGCGGAGTGAAGGGAAGCGCGCGGAAGGTCACCCGCACGTCGATACCGTGGGTCGACCGCAGGGACCGCAGGTTGTGCTGGAGGACCTGGCCCTGGGCGTTGCGCATTCCGAGCCAGCGCCGGTGGACGGGGTCGTCCTCGCCGCGCCCCTCGACGGGCACCGGGAAGGCGAGCGTGATGTTCCGGGACGGTACGAGGATCCGGACGTCGATCGTGTCGGGGCGGAACCGGCCTTCGTGGATCAGCCGCAGCGGCTCACCGAGGGCCACCATGAAGGTCTCGGCCGTGTGGCAGACGACGTCGATACGGGCGTGCGGGGCGGCGAGTGTCTCCGTCAGCCTCGGCGACAGTCCGACCATCGTCGGCTGGGGCTCGCCCCGGGGCGCGCTCGGCTCCGCGATGCGCGGCGGACTGCCCTTGCTCATGTTGGTCAGCAGCCCGGCCTCGTGCAGGACCCGCAGCGCCTGGCGCACGGCACCGCGCTCCACGCCGAACTCCTCGGCGAGCTCCGCCTGTGTGGGCAGCCGGTCGCCCGCCTTCAGCTCGCCGACTCGGATCCGCTCCCGCAGGACGTCGGCGATCTCCTGCGGCGAGAACCTCTTGCCGCGGTCCACTGCCACGCTCTCCTTGGTCACGACCAGAACGCTACAACCTTGATCCATCTATGGGGAGTTGTTTCATGGTTGTTTATAAGTATCGACCAAGCTCCCGCAACCTGGTCATAGTTGGACGCCAACCTGTTTTCAGTCAAATCACCAGTCAAACTTCCCGTGTTGGTTAACCGATCATAGGGTCAGGGCACTATCCCGATGTCCAAGTCAGTCCAATTGGACGACTGGTTGACAGGGGGAGTCATGATCATCACTCAACTGATGGCGGCAGTCCTCACCATGGGCTTCGACCACATGATCCAGAACCGCTACGGGGGAGTCGGCATGCTCGCGCTGCTGCTCATCGGAGCGGGGATCAAGGCCAACAACTCGACCTGCTCCTCCCTCGGCGCCGTGCTGCTCGTGCTGCTGATGACCCAGGCCTGAGACTCAGATTTGACTGGTCCCGGTCTGCTCCCGGTCTACTGCCGGACAAGTCGCAGCAGCGTCTCCAGCGTCCGTACGACGTGCTCGGCGCCGGCCGCGCGCAGCCGATTCTCGCCGGGGTCGTCGCGCGCATAGCCGACGAACGGGATGCCGGCCCGGGACGCGGCCTCCCAGTCCGAGGGGGCGTCCCCGATCATCACGGCGTCCGCGGGGGACGTCCCGGTCGCCGTCAGGGCGCGATTGAGGCAGGACGGGTCGGGCTTGAGGAGGCGCAGGTCCTGGGTCCGGCCGTAGATGTGGGGGGCGAAGCAGCCGGTCAGACCGCGCCCGGCCAGGTAGGCGCGGGCCGCCCGCGCGGAGTTGTTCGTCGTGATGGCCAGCCGGGCGCCGACCGCGGACCAGGTGCGGATCAGGGGGTCGGCGTACGCGGTGGGCATCGCGGAGGCGACGGCCTGGAGCTCCTCCTGGGTGAGAAGTTGCTCCAGTTCCGCCACCAGGTCGGTGCCGGGGTGCCGGTGCTCCACGGCGCGCAGCAGGACCTGCGGGTCCGGCGACTGGCGCTCGCCCTCCGTCAGCAGCCCGTGCAGCCCCCGGTGCTCCAGCCACTCCACCAGCTCGCCGGCCACCCGTTCCGCGCTGTGCCGGGCGAACAGGCGGCAGATCGGGCCGTCGAAGTCCCACAGCGCCACCCGGGCCCGGGCGATCACGTCCCGCGTCGTATCCGAGGTCACCAGGAGAGTGTCAGGTCCGAGGCGATGGTTTCCCAGAGGGCGCAGGTTGTTTATGGATGTTCGCCAAGTGGGGACAACTTAGGCAGAGTTGGTTGCCAACTTAGTCCAGTTGGCGGAAGTTTTGCTTCCCGGCAACCTGAAGGGGGAACCACTGTGCCAGCCCTCGCCCTTGTCTCCGCGGTCTTCGTCGTCGGCTTCGAACAGATCGTGCAGTGGAAGTACGGTCCCACCGGCATCGTCGGTCTGCTGATGCTCAGCATCGGCCTCAAGGCCAAGAGCCCGGCCGTCAGCTCGGCCGGCGCCGTGCTGCTGGCCGTGCTGCTCGCAGGCCCCGCGCTCTGATCGCGCTCCGATCCACTCTCCGATCCGCTCACCCCGTGAGTACGAGATCCGAACTGATGGTCCCCCAAAGGGCGTTGAACCACAGGCGTGACTGCTCCACGAAGGTCGCGTCCCGTAGTCCGGCGCCCTGCTCGAAGGCGAACAGCATCGAGCGCGTGCCCTCGGCGTCGTACAGCTCCAGGTGCTCGTGCTCGATCTCCCGCTCGCGCCGCGCGAGGGTGTAGTACGCGAACAGCGCCTCGCTGCCGTTGAGCAGATACAGCTTGACCGGCGGGGTGAACGGCAGGGCCCGGAAGGAGACGCGCACGTCGATGCCGTGCGTGGCGCGCAGTGCCAGCAGGTTGTGCTGGAGCACCTGGCCCTGGGCGTTGCGCTGGGCCAGCCAGCGCCGGTGCAGCAGACCTGTCGCCGAGCCGTCCACCGGGGCCGGGAAGGCGAGGTCGATGTCCCGGCTGGGCAGCAGGACGCGGACGTCGACCTTGGCCGGTTTCAAGCGCCCCGCGTGGATCTGGCGCAGCGGCTCGCCGATCGCGATCGTGAGCGAGACCGCGGTCAGGCACAGGGCGTCGATCTCGACGTGCGGGGCCGCGAAGGCGGCGGACACCCGCGAGGCCAGGGCCACCATGGTGGGCTCGGGCGGGGCGGGCGACCCGGCCAGGGCATGGCCGTGGCCCGGGCCCCGGGCCACGGTGGCGGGGCTGCCCTTGGTCACGTTGGTGAGCAGCTGCTCCGACTGCAGGATGCGCAGCGCCTGGCGCACCGCCCCGCGCTCCACGCCGAACTCGTCCGCGAGCCTGGCCTGCGTGGGCATGCGCTGTCCCGGCCTGAGCACTCCGGACCTGATCCGGGCGCGCAGTTCGTCGGCCACCTCGGTGTGTGACTTCTGTGGCCGTGGTGCCCTCTTCCGTCCATTGGCGGAGGCGTGTTCCGGGTCCACGGTCGAACAGTACAACTTCCCGCCATCTTGCGGGAGTTCAGTGAAAGGTGGTTATGAGCCGCTTCCAAGCGGAGATAAGTACTGTGGAGTTGGCAGCCAACTTGGAGAACATGGTTGATCCCCGGTTGGTTGGCCCACCGGGTTCCCTTCCGGAGGGGAGCCGGGAGCCCGGCCCGAGCACAGCCACAACCGAACAGCGACAACTCAACACGGATGCGCACAGCCACAACTGAACAAGCACCGCTACGGATCAGTCACCACGGTTTCGGCAGGAAGGAGCCACCTGAACGTACGCAGCAGGGCGCCGGCCATGCGGACGGCGCCCGCTCGGTTTTCCGGGCCCGGTCGAACGGCACGGGCCGGGGCACCTCACGTCAGGAGGTCGTCCACCTGGGCCTCGCCGTCCCGGTAGCGGCGGGTGATCTCCGCGCTGCAGTCGTCCGTCGTGCGCTGGAGGTGCTGGCGGCGGCCGGAGACCTGCTGTTCGTAGCGGACGAGACGGCCCATCGCGGTGCCCAGTTCGAGGTCGGTGCGGGCCTCGAGGTCGGAGAGTTCGACCTCGGCGAGCATGTCGGCGGCCAGCCGCCGGTACTCCTCGTTGTGCGGGGTGCCGAGGGTGACGTGGCGGGCCGAGGAACGCTGGCGGGCCGGGGCGTCGGTGAGGATCTCCGGGAGGCGGGACACCACGGAGGCGACCACCGTCGCGTCCCTGGGGCCGTCCACGGCGACCGGCTTCTCGCCGCCCCGGCGGGCGAGTTCCGCGCGCAGGATGTCGATACGGCCCTGCAACAGCCGCCGTACGTAGCTGAGGTCCGCCTCGTCGCGCTGGGCGTCCCGGCGGAGGGCGCGCAGTTCGGGCAGGCTCAGCCGGGCCAGGTCGTGCCCGGGCGGCTCCACGGACGGCACCGGGCTGTCGCTGCGCTGCGTGGGCGGCCGTTGGATCCCCTGCAGATCCAGCCGCTCCGTGCTCGGTGTGCTCATGTGCCTCTACCGTCCCCTCAACCGCGTAGGGAAGCATCGTGCCACCCCAAGTGGCCGCTATGTGACCGAGTACCCCCGAACAGCCCCAGATGGGGGCTAAGGAACCATAATGGACCCCCTGTGAACCGGCCCCCGCCACCCGGCATCATGGTCCGCATGCGAGCAGTGGTACAGAGGGTGGACGGCGCGAGCGTCGTCGTGGACGGGCAGACCGTGGGCGAGATCGCCGGTGAGGGGCTGTGCGTCCTCGTCGGGGTCACACACGAGGACACCAAGGAGAAGGCGGCCCAGCTGGCCCGCAAGCTGTGGTCCCTCCGGATGCTGCAGGACGAGAAGTCGTGCAGCGACATCGACGCCCCGCTGCTCGTCATCAGCCAGTTCACCCTCTACGGGGACGCCCGCAAGGGCCGCCGCCCCACCTGGAACGCCGCCGCGCCCGGCGATGTGGCCGAGCCGCTCGTCGACGAGGTGGTCGCCCGACTGCGCGCCCTGGGTGCGACGGTGGCGACGGGCCGGTTCGGCGCGCAGATGCGGGTCTCGCTGACGAACGACGGCCCGTTCACGGTCCTGCTGGAGATGTAGCGGGGGCCCGGGGAGCCAAGGACTCAGGGCTCGACCACGACCTCCTGCGCCGCCGCCGTGTCCCCGGCCACCAGCCGCGCGTCCACCGGCACGTTCCGCTTCAGCAGGGCCAGGGCGACCGGGCCGAGCTCGTGGTGCCGTACGGAGGTGGTGATGAAGCCGACCTTGCGGCCGTCCGGCCCGTCGTCCGCGAGGTGGATCTCCGTGCCATGCGTCGGCAGGTGGACCTCGCTGCCGTCGAGGTGGAGGAAGACCAGACGGCGCGGGGGCTTGCCCAGGTTCTGCACCCGGGCGACGGTTTCCTGTCCCCGGTAGCAGCCCTTCTGCAGGTGGACCGCCGTGTCGATCCAGCCCAGTTCGTGCGGGATGGTGCGGTGGTCGGTCTCGAAGCCGAGGCGGGGCCGGTGCTGCTCGACGCGCAGCGCCTCGTGGGCGAGGATCCCGGCCGGCGGGCCGGCGGACTCGGCGTACGCCTCCAGGTCGGCGCGCGGCAGGAACAGATCACGGCCGTACGGCGTCTCCCGTACGACGACGCCCTCGGGCACCTCGGCGATGGAACCGGCCGGAAGGTGCGCCACCGCGATGTCGTCGGTGCGGTCGGCGGTCTCGACGCGGTAGAAGAACTTCATCGACTCCAGGTACGCCAGCAGCGCCTCCTGGGTGCCGGGCTCCACATGCGCCCAGACCGTCTCGCCGTCGTCCACCAGGTACAGCGCGTGCTCGATGTGGCCGTGCGCGGACAGGATCAGCGCCTCGGTGGCCCGGCCCGCCGGGAGCTCGCTGACGTGCTGGGTGAGCAGCAGGTGCAGCCAGCTCAGGCGGTCCTCGCCGGTGACGGTGATGACACCGCGGTGGGAGAGGTCGACGAATCCGGTGCCGTCGGCGAGGGCACGCTGCTCACGGAACAGGTCGCCGTAGTGCGCGGCGACGCCTTCGTCCACGCCCTCGGCGGGGACGGCGCCGGGCAGGGACAGCAGAGGACTCTTCATACGCCAAGCCTACGACCCGGTATTTGAACTCTTCAGAGCGCAGTCCTTGCAGCGGCCGAAGATCGCGAAGTGCTTCATGTCCGTGTCGAACCCGAACGTCTCGCGCAGCTTGGCCGTGAACTCGGACGCCACCGAGACATCCGCCTCGATCACGTTCTGGCAGTCCCGGCAGACGAGGTGGATGTGGTGGTGCCGGTCGGCCAGGTGATAGGTGGGAGCGCCGTGCCCCAGATGGGCATGGCTGACCAGCCCCAGCTCCTCCAGCAGCTCCAGCGTCCGGTACACGGTGGAGATGTTGACCCCCGACGCCGTCTTCCTCACCTCGCTGAGGATGTCGTCGGGGGTCGCGTGCTCAAGGGTGTCCACGGCTTCGAGCACGAGTTGCCGCTGCGGCGTCAGCCGGTAGCCGCGCTGCCTGAGGTCGCTCTTCCAGTCGGTGCTCACCACGGCGTCCAGTCTAGGGCTGTGCGCACCGGGCGCGCCGTCCGTATCTACGGCATCTGTGCTTCCGTGGCCGGCTCTGGGCCGGGGTACTCTGCTTGGCGTACGCTCTGGGCCCGCCTCTGCATCGCAAGCCACCCAGGGCACAGCATCCGGAGCCCCGGTCGCAGGCAGAACGCGACCGGGGCTCCGCGCGTTCGCGAAGCTTCGCGCTCGCTCTACGTCGGCACTCGCTCCGGGGCGGCCGACACGTACAACGTCCCCCGGGCCATTTCGGCACGGGGGACGTGAAGAAGGCGGCGGAGGCGCCGGGGGACCGCTACTTGAAGAAGGCGATGCCGTCGTCCGGCATGTCGTCCGGGAGGGCCTTGGCCCAGCGTTCTACCTCTTCCGGGGTGACGACCTTCTTCAGGTGGGCCGACATGTAGGGGCGCAGCTCGACCTCGGGGGTCTGCTTCTCGCCGACCCACATGAGGTCGCTCTTGACGTAGCCGTACAGGCGCTTGCCGCCGTTGTAGGGGCTGGAGGCGGCCGTACGGGCCACGGCGTCCGTGACCAGGTCGATCTGGGGCTTCTTGTCGGCGAGCTCGCCGTACCAGATCTCGATGACGCCGTCGTCGCGGGTCATCGTGACCTCGACCTTGCGGCCGGCGTCGATCCGCCAGAAGCCGTACTCCGACTCCAACGGGCGGACCTTGTTCCCGTCGTTGTCCAGCACCCACGTGTGGGAGCGGTACTCCAGGAAGTCACGCCCGTCATGGGTGAAGGTGACCTCCTGCCCGAAGTTGCACTTCTCCGAGCCGGGGAAGTCGTGCACGCCCGCGCCGGCCCAGTTACCGAGCAGGAAGGCGAGCGGGACGAGGTCCTTGTGCAGGTCGGACGGGATCTCGATCATGATCGGCAGTTCCTAGGTGGGGATCAGCGCTGGCCCTGGTACAGCTTCTTCACGGTCACCGCGGCGAAGGCGAGAACGCCGACGCAGACCAGGACCAGCAGGGTTTCGAAGAAGATCTCCACGGGGGTGCTCCTTGAGCAGGGGTGGGCGTACACAGAGCCGGCCCCCAGCTTACGCGGCCGGGGCCCGGGCCTCTTGGCGAGGTCGCCCCTTCAGCGCCGCTTGACTTCGTCGACGAAGGCCGCCCAGGCCGGGGCCGTCGTGAGCGGCGTACTCACCGTGCTCTGCGTGGCCGGGCTGCTGGTGACGATCGTCGTCGCGGCTACGCTTCCGGCATGACCAAGAAGCTCGTGATCAAGGTGACGGCCGGGGCGGATGCCCCCGAGCGCTGCTCGCAGGCGTTCACGGTGGCGGCGGTGGCCGTGGCCAGTGGGGTCGAGGTCTCGCTGTGGCTGACCGGGGAGTCGTCGTGGTTCGCGCTGCCCGGGCGGGCCGCCGAGTTCGAGCTGCCGCACGCGGCGCCGCTGCCGGATCTGATCGAGTCGATCCTGGCGGCCGGGCGGATCACCCTGTGCACGCAGTGCGCCGCCCGCCGGGAGATCACCGAGAAGGACGTCATCGAGGGCGTACGGATCGCGGGCGCGCAGGTCTTCGTACAGGAGGCGCTGGCCGATGGGACGCAGGCGCTCGTCTACTGACCGTCCGTGCGCGACACTCCTCTCCTGACGGGCAGTTGACGCGGCAGGGGGAGGGCGCGCGATGACGGCGTGGGACGCGGAGGTCGACCGGCTGTTCTGGGCAGGTGAGGCGGCGCGGCGGGAGGGGCGGTCCGAGGACGCACTGGCCGCGCACCGGCGTGCCGAGGATGTGCTGCGGGACCGGCTCGCCCGGGACCCGGCGGACACGGCGGCGCACGAGAAGCTCGCCGCCCTGCTGTACGTGGTGGGTGCCTCGCTCGTCTCCGCCGGGCGGCCAGAGGTCGCCGTCGCGGTGCTGGACGGCAGCGAGGCCCATTACTGCAGGTCAGCGGCGGCCGGGAGGGACCTGCTCGTCGCCGACGTCCAGGCACGCCGGGCCGGTGCCCAGGCCGACGCGGGTCACCCGGTGTCCGCGCTGACCGACATCGATCTGGCCCTGGAGGGATACGCCCGGCAGGGTGTCCACCTGGAGGGGCCACCCCGCTCCCTCGACCTGGCCCGCGTCCTCAGCCAGGCCGCCGTGGTCCACCGGACCCACGGCGACGCGGACCAGGCGCTGGCCTGCGCCGCCCAGGCCCTGGCCCGCTACCGGGATGCCGAAGCCGTCGTGAACGCCGATCCGGCGGGCCACCTCGGCTATGCGGTCGCCATGGCCGCGGACACCGCCTCGGCGCTGGAGGCGGCCCGCGGGAACTGGCCCGCGGCTCTGGCGGTCGACGACTTCGCGCTGAACGCCGCCGAGCAGGGGTGGGGCGGCCTCGCCGGCGCGCTGGCCCGCAAGGGCGTGCACCTGCGCGCGGCCGGGCGTACCGCCGAGGCCGAGCCGTTCCTCGTCCGCGCCGCCGGGATGTCGCCCACGGCCGTGGAGCACGAGGAACGGATCCTCGCCGCTCCGCACCCCCGCTCCCTCGACGAGGTCCTGCGCACGGCCGGCGCGGCCACCGGTCTTGTCGGGGTCGCCGTGCTGCGCCGGACGCTGGCCGCCGAGGAGTCCTACTCCGTCTCCGGCCGGATACGCGACCGCGCCTCGGCAGCCCTGCACGCCCGGCGCCTCGCGGATCTCGCCGCCGCCGTCGATCCCGGCACCGACGCCGACGCGGCCTGGCGGATGGCGCTGGAGAGCCACCTGCTGCACCACGCCCTCTTCCGGAAGCGCACCGAGGCTTCCACCGCGTGGCTCGACGCGCACGGGGACGCGTGGGCGACCGCCCTGCGCACCATGGTGCGAGTGGCGGGGCAGTACGGCACCGAGGAAACGCGGGACGACGCGGGGGCCGCCCTGGACCGGTTCAACGCGCTCCGGGCGGAGCGGTAGCGCCGGGCCGGGGCCACGGGGACGCGGCAGCTAGCGGCGGGGGCGCTTCTTGCCGTCCAGTTCGTCCCACCACTCGTCGGACTCCGGATCGCCCGAGGGATCGTCCCACCAGCGGTCCTCGGGCCCGCGCCGGTTGGCGATCATCGCCGCGACGGGCGGGATGACCATGGCCACCACACACATCCCGACCGCGGCGGGCACCGACCACAGGCGCACGACTCCCCATGCCAGGACGAAGAGTGCGATGCACGTCCCCATCATGGCGAAGTACACGTGACGTCGCCGTGCGTACATGACTCCAGAGTAGGCGGCTGCGCGTCGCTCAGCGCGTGCGGGCGGCCCACAAACCGACGGACGGAGTCCGGCCGCAGCGGGCCGGAGCCTGCGCGGCAGTGCGAGGTCCGCGTCAAGGAGGGGGCACGGCGAAGGGCCGCACCCAGGTGTCCAACCCGGGGGTGCGGCCCTTCAGCCGGTGCTGAGGGTGCTCAGACCGCGATCGCGACCTCGGCGAGGCCGCCCTGCTGGGCGACGACCGTGCGGTCGGCGGTGGCGCCGGGGACGAGGGCGCGGACGGTCCAGGTGCCCTCGGCCGCGTAGAAGCGGAACTGTCCGGTGGCGGAGGTGGGGACCTCCGCGGTGAACTCGCCGGTCGAGTCCAGCAGGCGGACGTAGCCGGTCACCGGCTCGCCGTCGCGGGTCACCTGACCCTGGATCGTGGTCTCACCGGGCTTGATCGTCGAGGCGTCCGGGCCGCCGGCCTTCGCTCCACACATGTCGTTCTCCAGAGGGTTGGGGTCTGACCGGAAGGTCGGTCGGATGGGTTACTTGTTGGCGCCGAGCTCGATCGGCACGCCGACGAGGGAGCCGTACTCGGTCCAGGAGCCGTCGTAGTTCTTGACGTTCTGCACGCCCAGCAGCTCGTGGAGGACGAACCAGGTCAGGGCCGAGCGCTCACCGATGCGGCAGTAGGCGATCGTGTCCTTGGCCAGGTCGACGCTCTCCTCGGTGTAGAGCTCCTTGAGCTCGTCGTCCGACTTGAAGGTGCCGTCGTCGTTGGCGTTCTTGGACCACGGGATGTTGCGGGCGGACGGGACGTGACCCGGGCGCTGCGACTGCTCCTGCGGCAGGTGGGCGGGCGCGAGCAGCTTGCCGGAGAACTCGTCGGGCGAGCGCACGTCGACCAGGTTCTGCGAGCCGATCGCCTTCACGACGTCGTCGCGGAAGGCGCGGATCGAGGTGTCCTGCGGCTTGGCCTTGTACTCGGTGGCCGCGCGCTCGGGGATGTCGGTGCCGTCGACCAGCTCGCGGGCGTCCAGCTCCCACTTCTTGCGGCCGCCGTCGAGGAGCTTGACGTTGTCGTGGCCGTAGAGCTTGAAGTACCAGTAGGCGTAGGACGCGAACCAGTTGTTGTTGCCGCCGTAGAGGACCACCGTGTGGTCGTTGGCGATGCCCTTGCCCGACAGGAGCGCCTCGAAGCCCGCCTGGTCGACGAAGTCGCGGCGGACCGGGTCCTGGAGGTCCTTGGTCCAGTCGATGCGGATCGCGTTCTTGATGTGGTTCTTCTCGTAGGCGGACGTGTCCTCGTCCACCTCGACGATGGCGATGGTCGGGTCGTCCAGGTGCTCCTGGAGCCAGTCGGCGTCGACCAGGACGTCGCTGCGGCTCATGCTTCTCCTCCGGGGCAGTTGCGGCGGGGCGTGCGAGTGCGTGGCGGCGCGGCCCGTTGCGGGCGGCGCACAGATGCCCTGAACAGGGCAGGGCGAGGGGGGTGAGCGCGGAAGTCGGGCTTCCGCTCAGAAGGGGCGACAGAGCATGGCGGCAACGCGGCACAGGTCCACTGCCCGCCGCTTCGTGAGATCCGCCTGTCGCTTCATGTCGACGATCGTAGGTACGGACAGTGGGGCGTGTCACCGGGGTGTCGTATGTTGAGACGCGATCGTCCGCGATGTGGGATGCGGTGAGGGAAAGGCGCCCCGCCGCAGGGCCTCCGGGCGTCGGTGGCGGCCGGTGCTCCTGCGGTACGGACTCGGGCGTCTCGCCTTTCGGACGCCCTTGTCCACCGCAGGAGTTCCTACCCGGCCAGCCTGACGTTCGAACCCTTCACCGTGATCTCGACGCCGTCCTTCGCCGCCCGCACCGAGTCCAGCTTGATGCCGCCGGGCAGCTGGTCTATCGCCTGCTTGAAGTCGGTGATCTCGCGGACCCGGTTCTCGGCGATGTCGACCTTGCCGATGACGGGCATGGCGTCGGCGCGCACCTTCACCTGGTCGCCCTGGACGGCGACCGAGCTGAGGACGTAGACCGGCTTGGGCAGCTTGCTGCCGAGGACCGTCGCCTCCACCGCGACCTTGATCTTGCCGTTGCCGCCGTCGGAGAGGCCGACCACGCGGGCGGTGACGCCGGGGGCGACCTGGGTCGGCTCGGACTTCGCCGTCTTCAGCAGCTCGGCGTAGGAGATCGTCGCGGTGCCGGTGGCGGTGGACGCGGTGGCCGAGCTGTAGTCGCCGGAGAAGTCGACGCCCTTCATGTCGGCCTTCAGGTCGTCGATACGGATCTTCTCGGTGCCCTTGCCGGTGGCCGCCTCGTAGTCCTTGATGCCGACCTCGACGTCGTCCAGGGAGCCGCCCGCGACCTGGGTGAGGAACGGGAAACCCTTGATCGACACATCGGGGGTGTCGGCGAGGTTCTGCGTCGCCTTCAGCTTGTCGGCGGCCTCGCCCTCCGCGAAGTGCACGGCGACCCGGTCGACGATCACGAACAGGCCGCCCAGGATCACGACGACGATCAGCAGTATTCGCAGGGCGCGCATTCGTTGTTTCCCCCGGCTCGGCGGTCTTGTGGCGTTCGGTCACGTGTGGTGCGTGCGGTGCAACGCCGACGGTATCCCCGCGGGGCCGGGCCGCAGGGAAATTGTCGATCACCTGTGACAGGGGGGCGAAGGTGCCCTTCTGCCCGGTTACCCCAGCGCCCGCCCCAGCACCCACACCACCGGTGCGGCCGCCGACAGTGGCAGGGCCACGCCCGCGGTGAAGTGGACGAAGCGGGAGGGGTAGTCGTAGGCGGCGACGCGGTGGCCGATCAGGGCGCAGACCGCGGCCGCGGCGCCCAGCACGGCGCCCTTGGTGCCCAGGTCCGTCATACCGCCCAGCGCGATACCGGCGCCCGCCGCGGCGAGCACGGCGACGGCCACGGAGGCCGGGGTCGGCAGGGGCAGGGCGCGGGCCAGGAGGGCGACCGCCACCGCCGCCGCGCCGACCGTCACCGCGTCGGGTTCGGCGCCCAGATAGCCGGTGGCGATGACCGCCAGCG
Organism: Streptomyces sp. NPDC020299; assembly: GCF_044387825.1. Lineage (NCBI taxonomy): Bacteria > Bacillati > Actinomycetota > Actinomycetes > Kitasatosporales > Streptomycetaceae > Streptomyces > Streptomyces sp. NPDC020299. The sequence goes on along the minus strand of NZ_JBIRWL010000026.1, from coordinate 55,216 downwards.
CCGTCGAGACGACCGTCGCCATCAGGCCGTACATGCGCTCGTCGGGCGAGGCGTGCGAGCGCAGCTGGAGCACCAGGACGAGCAGGACCCACACCCCGAGCGGGCCGAGGATCGCGGCGGGGGCGTTGTCCCGGCCGGCCACCAGTACGGCCACGTCCGCGGTGAGCGCCCCTGCGAAGGCGAGGACGATGCCCTGCCGGGCGGGCCACATGCCGTTCAGCCGGAACCAGCCGGCGGCGGTCACCGCCTGGAGCAGCACCAGCGGTACGACCAGGGCGTACGTGCCGACCGCCGCCGTACCGGAGAGCAGCAGGCCGAGCAGCGCGGTCAGCGCGGCGGGCTGCATGCCCGGTTCGATGATCGGGGAGCGGCCCTCCAGGCGGGCGCGCTGGGCGTCGGTGATGCGGGAGTTGCCGGAGAGGGTGGCCGGTCCGTAGCCGGGCCCGGACTCCGAAGCGGGCTCCGGGGCGGAGGGCTGCTGTGCGGGCGGCTGCTGCGGCAGGTACGCCGTCTCGGCGGCCGGCGTCGGCGGCTGCACCGGCGTGTGCAGCTGCGTGTCCCAGGTCTGGCCCTGCCACTGCTGGGTGTGCTGCTCCTCGTACCCGGGCTGGTCGTACCCCGGCTGGTCGTACCCCGGCTGGCCGTACCCGGACTGGTCGTAACCGCCCTGGCCGTATCCCTGCTGCTCGGGCCATGCCTGCGGCGCCTGCTGCTGGTACGGCCCGTAACCCTCGTAACCCTCGTAGCTTTGCTGACCCTGGTGTCCGTACCCCTGATAGGGGTTCTGGCCCTCATACGGCTGATCGGTCATCGCTCACCCTCCTGCGAACGGCGGGAGCACCTCGACCGTGCCGCCCTCGGCCAGCCGTACCGTCTCATGCTCGCGGGTCCCGACGGGGTCACCGTCGATGAGGTACGAGCAACGCTGCAGTACGCGCACGAGTTCGCCGGGGTGTCGTTCCCGCACCGCGGCGAGCGCCTCGGAGAGGGTCGCCGCGTCGTACGGCTCCTCGGCGACCCCGGCCGCGGCCTTGGCGGCGGCCCAGTAGCGCACCGTGACCTTGGACATCTGGTTCCTCAATCGAAGGAAGAAGCATGGAACAAAAGTGAGAGACGGATGAAGCCAGGCTAGCTCGCCCGCCTCGCCGCCCAGTCCCCGATCCGGGCGAGCAGGGCGTCCTCGGAGGCGTTCTCGGCGTGGCCCATGCCGGGCTCCAGCCAGAGTTCGCCGTGGTCACCGGCCGCTTCGGCGAGCATCCGGGGGTGGTCGACGGGGAAGTAGCCGTCGCTGTCGCCGTGCACGATCAGCAGCGGCGTGGGGGCGATCCGCGGCACCGCCTCGACCGGGGAGAGGGGCACCGGGTCCCAGTCGCGGTGGTGGATACGGGTGCGCAGGCCGTAGCGGCTGACCAGGCGGCCCTCGGGGCGGGTGACCAGCCAGTGCAGGCGGCGCATGGGGGCGGTGCCCCGGTAGTACCAGCGGGCCGGCGCGCTCACCGAGACCACGGCGTCCGTGCCCTCGTGCAGCGCCGCGTGCCGCAGCACCACCGAGCCGCCCATGGAGAAGCCGACGGTGACCACGCGCGCGTGCCCGAAGCCGCGGGCCCACTCGACCGCGGCGGCGAGGTCCAGCACCTCCCGGTCGCCGACCGTGGAGCGGCCACCGGACGCGCCGTGCCCACGGAAGGAGAAGGTGACGACGGCCCCGTACCCGGCGAGAACCTCCGCCACCCGGCGCACGTGCGGCCGGTCCACATCGCCGGTGAAGCCGTGCGCGATCACGAACACCAGGTCACGAGCGGGTGGCGCGGAGGCGTCGTATACGACCGGACCCGGGTTGTATACGGAATCGATCGCAATCCCGTCCGCGGTGCGCAGAAACGTCCGCATAGCTGTACGTCTGCTCGTCTCGCAGTTCGGACGAATGGCGGAATGCGCCGTATGACCTGCCGGACCGTTGCTCATGTGGGCTATTCTCTGGGCAGAGGACTCGGGCAGCGTTGCCCCCGGGTCCTTTTGTGCTTTCGGAAGCGTTGTATACGAAGCGGGAAACCGCAGGTGTACGGGGCCTTCGGGATCGCAGAGCAGTTCCGTACCGCCCACGTCCTCGCGGGGACCGAGGAGGAAACAGACGTATGAGTTCTCTGCTGCTCCTGACCAACGCCCTCCAGCCGTCGACGGAGGTGCTCCCCGCCCTGGGACTGCTGCTGCACAACGTGCGCGTGGCCCCCGCGGAGGGACCCGCACTCGTCGACACCCCCGGCGCCGACGTCATCCTGATCGACGGCCGCCGCGACCTGCCGCAGGTGAGGAGCCTGTGTCAGCTGCTGCGTTCCACGGGGCCCGGCTGCCCGCTCATCCTCGTCGTGACCGAGGGCGGCCTGGCCGCCGTCACCGCGGACTGGGGCATCGACGACGTACTCCTGGACACCGCCGGCCCCGCCGAGGTGGAGGCACGTCTGCGGCTGGCCATGGGCCGGCAGCAGATCGTCGCCGACGACTCCCCGATGGAGATCCGCAACGGCGACCTGTCGGTGGACGAGGCGACCTACTCCGCCAAGCTCAAGGGCCGGGTGCTCGACCTCACCTTCAAGGAGTTCGAGCTGCTGAAGTACCTCGCCCAGCACCCGGGCCGTGTGTTCACCCGCGCCCAGCTGCTCCAGGAGGTCTGGGGCTACGACTACTTCGGCGGCACCCGCACGGTCGACGTGCACGTACGGCGGCTGCGCGCCAAGCTCGGCCCCGAGCACGAGTCGCTGATCGGGACCGTCCGGAACGTCGGTTATCGATTCGTTACTCCCGAAAAGGGCGACCGGTCCGACCGGCCCTCGGACGAGGCGAAGGCCAAGGCCGACCGGGCAAAGCCGGGCGATGCGGACACCTCGCCCGCCCTGGACGACGCCGAGGTCCCCGCGGAGGCCTAGCGGACCCTCGGGCAGGGCATCGCTTCGCCGCCACCGCACAGCCGAGCCGTGATCGAGCCGCGATACGCCCTGCCCAGAGCGGGTCTCTCCGCGTAGACTCCGCGCGTGGCCAAGGTGACTCGGGATGATGTGGCGCGGCTGGCGGGTACCTCCACCGCCGTGGTCAGTTATGTCATCAACAACGGACCCCGGCCGGTCGCCCCGGCCACGCGCGAGCGTGTACTCGCCGCGATCAAGGAGCTGGGGTACCGGCCCGACCGGGTCGCCCAGGCGATGGCCTCGCGGCGCACCGACCTGATAGGCCTGATCATCCCGGACGCGCGCCAGCCCTTCTTCGGGGAGATGGCGCACGCGGTCGAGCAGGCCGCCTCCGAGCGCGGCAAGATGGTCCTCGTCGGCAACACCGACTACGTCAGCGAACGCGAGGTCCACTACCTGCGCGCCTTCCTGGGCATGCGGGTCTCCGGCCTGATCCTCGTCTCCCACGCGCTGAACGACCTGGCCGCCGCCGAGATCGAGGCCTGGGACGCCCGGGTGGTGCTGCTGCACGAGCGCCCCGAGGCCATCGACGACGTCGCCGTCGTCACGGACGACCTGGGCGGCGCCCAGCTCGCCGTACGCCACCTCCTCGAACACGGCTACGAGTACGTGGCCTGCGTGGGCGGCACCGCCGAGACCCCCGCCGTCGGCGACCCGGTCTCCGATCACGTCGAGGGCTGGCGGCGCGCGATGGCCGAGGCGGGCATCCCGACCGAGGGGCGGCTCTTCGAGGCGCCGTACAACCGCTACGACGCCTATCGCGTGGCCCTCGAACTCCTCTCCGGCCCGAACCGCCCGCCCGCGGTCTTCTGCTCCACCGACGACCAGGCGATCGGCGTGCTGCGTGCCGCGCGCGAACTGCGCATCGACGTACCCGGAGAGCTGGCGGTGGCCGGCTTCGACGACATCAAGGAAGCGGCACTGGCCGACCCGCCGCTGACCACGATCGCCTCGGACCGCTCCGCGATGGCCCGCTCCGCGGTGGACCTCGTCCTCGACGACGGGCTGCGGGTGGCGGGATCGCGGCGGGAGCGGCTGAAGACGTTCCCGTCGCGGTTGGTGGTGCGCGGGTCGTGCGGCTGTGAGTGACCTGTACCCGTCAGAATGACGCCGGAATGAACGCCCTCTGAGAACCCGTCCCGAGCTGCGAGGACGGTCTTTATATCGGGCATACGAGGTTCTGCCGGGCTTCTCAGCAAGCACTCAGCCAGCTCTCATGGTCGGGGGCGAAGCTCTATGCCATGACCGAGAGCTTCCGCCGCAGCGGCGCGTACGAGAACCCCCAGGGTGACGCCTACCAGGGCGCGTACCCCCGGCAGCAGCACGCCTCCTCCCCCGTGGACCCCCAGTGGCCGGCGCCTCCGGCGTACCAGCCCGCGCAGCCGGTCACCGCCGAGGCGGGTGCCCCCGTCTGGCCGACCCCCCAGACTGCTGCGGACGGCGGGCACGGCGGCGGGACCGCTCTCCTCCCCACCGTCCCGGCCGACGCCGACCCGGCGCCGAAGAAGAAGCGCACCCGGGGCCCGATCGCCCTGCTGGCCGCCGTGGCGATCGTCGCCGCGGCCGTGGGCGGCGGCACCGCGTACGCCTTCCAGGAGCTCACCGGCAAGGACACCGTCGCCACCTCCAGCACCACCACCAACGTGGTGCCCTCCAGCAAGAAGGGCAACGTCGCCGCCATCGCCGCCGCGGTCAGCCCGAGCGTGGTCGAGATCAAGGCGACCCTCAGCGGCGGCTCCTCCACCGGCTCCGGCGTGATCATCAGCTCCAACGGCGAGATAGTCACCAACAACCACGTCGTCTCCGGCGCCTCCTCGATCAAGGTGCGGACCAGCGACGGCAAGTCCTACACCGCCCAGGTCGTCGGCACCGACAGCTCCAAGGACCTCGCCCTCATCAAGCTCCAGAACGCCTCCGGTCTGAAGCCCGCGACCCTCGGCAACTCCTCCGGCGTCCAGGTCGGCGACACGGTCGTGGCCATCGGCTCCCCCGAGGGCCTGACCGGCACCGTCACCAGCGGCATCGTCTCCGCGCTCAGCCGTGACGTGACCGTCTCCACGGACGAGAACCAGGGCCAGAGCCAGAGCCAGGGCCAGGGCGGCGACGGGCAGCAGTGGCCCTTCCAGTTCGGCGGCCGGCAGTTCAACGGCGACACCGGCTCCTCCACCACCACCTACAAGGCGATCCAGACCGACGCCTCGCTGAACCCCGGCAACTCCGGCGGCGCCCTGATCGACGCCGGCGGCAACATCATCGGCATCAACTCCGCGATGTACTCGTCGAGTCAGCAGTCGTCCTCGTCCTCCGACGCGGGCAGCATCGGCCTCGGCTTCGCCATCCCGATCAACACCGTCAAGGCCGACCTGGCCAAGCTGCGGGCAGGCTCCGGCAGCTGAACCGCGGCCCCGCACGTCTAGGGAGTACGTCATGATCATTCAGGTCTCGCACCCGGTCACCGGCACCGACCCGGCCGCCATCACCCTGGCCCTCGAGGTGGCGTACGACCTCCACGCGCCGGTGCCCGCGCCGCGCGCCCCCGAGGTCGCGGCCCCCGAGCTGATGGGCCTGCGCGTCCCCGCCAGCCGCACCCACCGCCACAAGGTGCCGCTGAAGCGCCTGACGACGATGCCCGGCTGACACCGGCCTCGTGCCTACTCCGCAGCCCGCAGTCATGCGACGCTGAAAGCGTCCCCACCCGCCGCACCCCGAGGAACCGCGACCGATGAGCCCCGCCGAAGGCGACCGTGACCCCCAGCGCATCCTGATCGTCGACGACGAGCCCGCCGTACGCGAAGCACTGCAGCGCAGCCTCGCCTTCGAGGGGTACGACACCGAGGTCGCCGTCGACGGCGCCGACGCCCTGGAGAAGGCGACCGCCTACAAGCCCGACCTGGTCGTCCTCGACATCCAGATGCCCCGCATGGACGGCCTCACCGCCGCCCGCCGCATCCGAGGCGCGGGCGAGACGACGCCGATCCTCATGCTCACGGCCCGCGACACGGTCGGCGACCGGGTGACCGGCCTGGACGCCGGAGCCGACGACTACCTGGTCAAGCCCTTCGAACTCGACGAACTCTTCGCCCGCATCCGCGCCCTGCTGCGCCGCAGCTCCTACGCGGCGGCCGTCTCCGCCCAGGCCCAGGAGGACGAGGCCCTCACCTTCGCCGACCTGCGCATGGACCTCGCGACCCGCGAGGTCACCCGCGGCGGCCGCCAGGTGGAACTGACCCGCACCGAGTTCACGCTCCTGGAGATGTTCATGGCCCACCCCCGTCAGGTGCTCACGCGCGAGCAGATCCTGAAGGCGGTCTGGGGCTTCGACTTCGAGCCCTCGTCGAACTCCCTGGACGTCTACGTCATGTACCTCCGCCGCAAGACCGAGGCGGGCGGCGAGCCCCGCCTCGTGCACACCGTGCGCGGCGTGGGCTACGTCCTCCGACAGGGCGGCGCCGAGTGAGAAGGCTGGTACGCCGCTACCGCTCCCTCCCCATCCGCTCCCGGCTCGCGCTGCTGGTGGCGGCGGCGGTGGCGTTCGCGGTGGCGGCGGTTTCGGTGACGTGTTGGTTCATTGTGCAGCAGAAGCTGTACGACGAGCTCCAGAACGACCTGACGTCTGGGGTGGAACGTCCACTGCCCTCAACCGCCGTGACGGCCGCGCTGCAGGACTGCAGCCAGTCACCGACGAACTTCGGCGGCCCGCGGTTCAGGGGCTACATCCAGATCGTCCAGCCGGACGGCAAAGCGTGCCTCTTCAACGGCTCCAACGGACTGGTGAAGGTCACGAAGAGTGACAAGGAAGTGGCGGAGAACCCGCAGCTGGGCACCGGAACCACCCGGAATGGAACGGACAATGACGGCAACCCCGTACGTGTCCTGACCACAGCCCTCGTCGTCCAGGACGGCGGAGACAAGGTCATGCTCAAGGGTGCCGCCCTGATGGTGGCCGTGCCCCTGAAGGGCACGCAGTCCACCCTCAACCAGCTGGCCCTGATCCTTCTCTTCGTCTCCGGCATCGGCGTAGTCGGCGCAGGCGCCGCCGGCCTCGCCGTAGCCCGCGCGGGCCTCCGCCCGGTCGACAAGCTCACCGAAGCCGTCGAACACGTGGCCCGCACGGAGGACCTGAGCATCCGCATCCCGGTGGAGGAGGACAGCGAGGACGAGGTAGCCCGCCTCTCCCGCTCCTTCAACTCCATGACCTCGTCCCTGGCCAACTCCCGCGAACTCCAACAGCAACTCATCGCGGACGCGGGCCACGAACTCCGCACCCCCCTCACCTCCCTCCGCACCAACATCGAACTCCTCACCCGCAGCGAGGAGACGGGCCGCCCCATCCCCCCGGCGGACCGCAAGGCACTCCTCGCCTCGGTGAAGGCCCAGATGACGGAGCTGGCGTCACTCATCGGCGACCTCCAGGAACTGTCCCGCTCGGAGGGCCAGCGCGGCGAACGCGTCCAGGTGGTCTCCCTCGAGGACACCGTGGAGGCGGCCCTGAACCGCGCCCGTCTGCGCGGCCCGGAACTGACCATCACGGCGTCCCTGGAGCCCTGGTACACCCGGGCGGAGCCGGCCGCGCTGGAGCGGGCGGTGGTCAACATCCTGGACAACGCGGTGAAGTTCAGCCCCGAGGCCGGCACGATCGAGGTCCAACTCACCGACGGCGTACTCACGGTCCGCGACCACGGCCCCGGCATCCCCGCCGACGAACTCCCCCACGTCTTCGACCGCTTCTGGCGCTCCCCCTCCGCCCGCGCCCTCCCCGGCTCCGGCCTCGGCCTGTCCATAGTCGCCCGCACGGTCCAGGAGGCAGGGGGCGAGGTCTCCCTGACCCACGCGGACGGCGGCGGCACGGTCGCGACCGTACGGCTGCCGGGAGCGCCTACGCCTCCGCCCGAATGCCCGTGAATCTCCGACTGCCCGAGGTCAGGCGGGTTTACGGGTCGGCCGGAGATGCCTTGGCTGCTGAACCCGTCAGTCACTCACCAGGCTCCATTCCCTGCACCCGGTGACGGATCTTCGCCGCTTCTTCGAGGAGAGCCTTCGCTTCAGCGGTGTCGGTGGAGTCTGCGGCCCGAAGTTCCAGGTCGTGCACGTGTTCGTCCAACTCGGGGCCCCGGGCCAGGGCGTACTCGCCCCACCAGAAGGCCACGAACGCGGGCACGGGCCCTACGTCGTAGGCGTCGGCGACCGCCCTCTTCCAATGCTGGTCGAAGTCGGGAAGCAGTTTGGGCACGTGCTGGGCGATGGCCCTGCGCAGCGCCTTCGGGGTCCGCTCGGGCATAGGAGGGACGAACGAATCCGGTTTTGCGACGTGGGCAGCCATGCTCGATGTCCTCCCGCCGGGAGCGCCGACGACTCCGCCGCCCCTTCAGCCGCGCTTCGGTCCGGTGATCGCTTCCCCGATCACGAAACCCTTGGCGGGGCCTTTGGGGATGACAACCTCGGTGCCGTAGGGAACCCGGTGGAACTCACCCCAGTCGGCCTTGTCGGGCTGAGGGTCGGTGAGGAGGGTGACGATGCCGTGGTCGTCGTAGTCATCGATGACGATGTACACGGGGATGCCGGCGCGAGCGTACTCGCGGCGCTTCCTGACGCGGTCCCTTTCCTGGTTGCGCTTGCCGGGTGAGACGACTTCGAGGACCAGACGAACCGCTGCGGCATCGACACCAAGCCCGTCCTCGTCCGCGTACGGTTCCAGATCCTCTGGCGCGACAAGGAGATCGGGAATCCACCCTTTGCGCCGGAAGATGACGTTGGTGTCCTGGTACGCCGCGTACTCGCCTTCTCCCAGATAGCGCACCAGCGCGTTGCGCAGGCGGTTGACGATTTGAGCATGGGACAGGCGACCGGTGGGCGACACCTCGATGGCTCCCTCGATGATCTCAGCGTGGTAGCCCTCGGGGAGTTCCATGGCCTTCCATGCGTGCCACACGACCTCGTCCAGGTCAGGGCCGTTCGCGGAAACGGCCTCGGTCCTGATCTCGGTCATGGTCTCGGGCCTCTCGTGCGCGAGCGCGGTCATGATGGCGTCACCTCCTCAAGTGTGGGCCGGGTGTGCTCGCGGCACAAGCAACGCGATCACCGTAGGTACGGCATGACGACTGACCAGTGGCAATACCTGAGGATCACCCAATCGGACGATGAGTAGAGGCGGGCAGGGGCGAGCCGGACACGGTCCGCCGGGCAATTCGAAGGCGGCCATGCTGACGGCTTCGTAGGCTCCCCCCATGCCGAGCTCAGAACTTCAGCGGATCAACGCCTTCCTGTCCGCCTTCGCTCGCCGCCAGGCCGCACACACCGTCAGCCTCCCCGGCGGGTTCGCCGTATACGACGACGCCTTCGCCCACTCTCACGCGAACAACCAGGTCGTCATCGATACGACCGTCGATCCCGAGGCGCTGCCCGCAATCGCGGAGCAAGCACTGGGCCATTTGCCGCACCGAATGATCTCCGTCCTCGACCATGAGGTCGCAACGGCCTGCGCAGAGCCGCTGATCCGCGCCGGATACACCCACTCCACCTATCTGGTCATGCTGCACACGGGCCCGGCGCCGGCCGGCGGCCTCGCTGCGGACGAGGTGGACCTCGACGCGATACGTACCCCACTCGCCCGGCGATGGCGTGGCCTCCTCCCGGACGTCGACGACGAGGTCGTACGCCACCTCGTCGAACGCCGCGAGGCCCGACGGCGCGGGGCCGACGCCGTTCGCTTCATAGGCGCGCGCACGGAGGAAGGCGAGGTCGCCTCATGGGCCGACCTCTACATGGACCCGGCAACCGGCACGGCCCAGATCGAGGACCTGATCACCTCGGAGTCCCACCTCAAACGCGGCTACGCCGATGCCGTCCTGACCACCGCACTGCGCCTGGCTGTCGATGCGGGCTGCGCCACCCGGTTCCTGACCGCAGACGCGGCGGACTGGCCGCGCCACTGGTACGAGCGGCGCGGCTTCTCCGTCATCGGCTACTCGCACTGCTTCGAACGCGGCTGACGGCGAGACGCCGTAGCTGAGGACTGGCCGTCCGGCTCTACGGGGCGATCGGTGCGGTCGGCATGCCACCGTGACGGCATACCGACCGACCATCGGGTCCCTGCCCCGAACGGGCCGGGACGATCAGACGTGCCCGAAGAAGAGGCTGCCCGGAGCGTTCGGATCGTTCGAGTAGAAGTACTCATGTGCCGCCCGGATGAACTCCTGCCGCGAGATGGAGCCGTCCCCGTCGAGATCGAGCCTGTGGAAGGTCTCGATCGCGTCGGGCTGGGAGACCTTCCAGACCTTCCTCAGGAAGTTCTCGAACTCTTCCTTGCTGATCTCGTTGTCGCCGTCGACATCCATGCAGTCGAAGATCGCGTGGCCGATGCCCTCGACCATGTTGAGCCGACTGGTGTCGATGCTCGCAAGGCGGTTGGCCTCGACGAACTGTTCCTTGGAGAGCCGCTGCTGCTGCCCGTTCGGTCGCGCGTGCCGGATGAGCTCCTGCCAGTACATCTGGTAGAAGGCCTGGATTCCGCCGGCCCGGGGGTCGTTCTTGGCAAGCTTGAAGACGCTGATGTAGCGGTCGACGAGCTGCTGGTAGTCCGACCAGTCCACGTAGCTGTCGTTGTTGGCGTCCATGGTGTCGAAGGCTCGTTCCAGCTTGAGCTGGACGACGTCTGGTGCCGTAGTGGTCATGACTCTGCCCTTTCGGAGGTGACCTGCATGGATGTCGCGTTGCCGTACTCCGGCGACACTCTCTGTTTCGATTCCACTCCGGAGCGTAATCGTCATATCGTCATGTGTCCTGATGAAGAAGCACCTGGTCTTCACGAAGCCTGTCTCAGAGAGCTCGCGCCTGGGTGCGGCCCATCCGCTCACGCGCCCCCTTGCGGGCGGCAACCTTCCCCCGCCCCGCGGCAACTCCAGTTCACCCCCAACCGGGAACGACCCGAACAGGAGCCGCCCCATGGCCACCCCCCACTCGAAGCCGCGCCACCGCAGACGCCGTACCGCTCTCGCCCTCGGCGTCCCCCTCGCGCTGAGCACCGCCGCCGCCGTCATCTACGGAGTAACCGGCACCGAGCAGAAGGCCTCGGCCGCGACCGCCGTCACCCCCGCCTGGGCCACCGCGACCGCCGACGGTTTCGCCTCCGTCAACGCGCTGGGGCAGAACGGCACGTACGGCGGCCGGGACGGCAAGACCGTCACGGTGAAGACGCTCGCGGACCTCGAGAAGTACGCGACCTCCTCCGACCCCTACGTCATCGTCGTCGCGGCGGCGATCAACATGGACCCGGTCGGGAAAGAGATCAAGGTCCAGTCGAACAAGACGATCGTCGGCTCCGGCACCTCCGGCCAGATCGTCGGCGGCGGGTTCTTCCTCGGCCAGGGCGTCCACAACGTGATCATCCGGAACCTCACGATCCGGGACGCGTACCAGGGCACCTGGAACGACAAGGAGCACGACTACGACGGCATCCAGATGGACGGCGCCCACCACGTCTGGATCGACCACAACGACATCCGGCACATGGCCGACGGGCTCATCGACAGCCGCAAGGACACCACCTACCTCACCGTCTCCTGGAACAGGCTCAGCCAGGAGAACAAGGCCTTCGGCATCGGCTGGACCGACAACGTCACCGCGGACATCACGATCCACCACAACTGGATCCGCGAGACGGAACAGCGCAACCCTTCCACGGACAACGTGGCCCACGCCCACCTCTACAACAACTACCTGGAGGACGAGGCCGGCACCACCATCAAGTCCTCCTACGGCGACTACTCGCGCGGCAGGACGAACATGCTGCTGGAGAACTCCTACTTCCAGGGCATGAACAACCCCGTGATCCGGGACAGCACGGCCACCCTGGTCCAGCGCGGCAACGTCTTCTCCGGCACGAGCGGCAGGAACGAGAGCGGGGGCAGCGGCACGGCCTGGGACCCGAAGACGTACTACGGCTACACCCTCGACAAGGCCGCGGACATCCCCGCCCTCCTGAAGTCCGGTGCAGGGCCGCGTACTTCCATCGGAACGACGACGACCGCCGCCACCACCACCAAGGCAGCGGCCGCCACCACCCTCACCGTCGCCCAGGACGGCTCCGGCCAGTACAAGACCGTCCAGGCCGCGGTGAACGCCGTCCCCGCGGGCAACCCCTCCCGCGTGGTGATCAGCGTCAAGCCGGGCACGTACCGCGAGCTGGTCAAGGTGCCGTCCAACAAGCCGCACGTCACCATCCAGGGCGCCGGCGGCAGCCGGAAGGACACGGTGATCGTCTACAACAACGCGGCGGGTACGCAGAAGCCCGACGGTTCGGGTCCGTACGGCACCGGCGGCAGCGCCACCGTCGCCGTCGAGGCCGACGACTTCCAGGCCCGTAACCTCACCATCTCCAACGACTTCGACGAGGCCGCACACCAGGACATCAGCCAGCAGGCCGTCGCCCTGCGCACCGCCGCCGACAAGGTGTTCCTCGACGGCGTGATCGTCAGCGGCGACCAGGACACCCTGCTGGTGGACACGGCCGCCAAGGAGAAGCTCGGCCGGGTCTACATGGCCAACTCCTACGTGATCGGCAACGTCGACTTCATCTTCGGCCGCGCGACCACCGTGATCGACAAGTCCGTCATCACCCTGAAGAAGCGCTACAACGGCACCTCGGCCGGCTTCGTCACCGCCCCGTCGACCGCCGCCGACCGCAAGGGCATCCTGATCGCCAACTCCACGGTGAGCGGGGACGTGTCCGACCGCAGCTTCTACCTCGGCCGCCCCTGGCACGCCGGCGGCGACGCGACCCTCGACCCGCAGACCACGGTCCGCAACACCACCCTGAGCGCCGCGATCAAGACCACCCCGTGGACCGACATGAGCGGCTTCTCCTGGAAGGACGACCGCTTCGCCGAGTACAAGAACACCGGCCCCGGCTCGGGCGCGGCGAGCACCAACCGCCCCCAACTGACCGACGCCCAGGCGGCGAACCAGGAGGTCGCGGACTGGCTGGAGGGCTGGACGCCTACGGCTTCCTGAGCCCCTGAGACCCTGCCCGGCCCACCCTCTTCCCGAACGGGGGTCCGGGAGGGGATAAAGGCGGGGCGGCAGGACGGGGCGGAATCGAGCGGTCGTACCGGGGGCGTGGGCCGTTGCACTGGGCTCTGGCCACCCCGCTGCGGGTCAGGAAGTGGACCTGGCGCGAGATCGACGACCTCCGCGTCGAGACCGACGGCAACGCGCGCGGGTCCGCCCCTCGGCACCGAGCCTGGCTGTACGACTCCGCGGGCCGCCGGATCTCGCTGCCGAACGTCAACGAGCGGTTCGTCGCGGATCTGCGCGCCGAGGTGGAGGTGCTGCGCGGCATCGTCGCCGCTGCTCGGCGCATGCCCCCGGTTACCACCTGAGGATCATCGTCTCGTCCGCCGCCGTCGGCGTCGGCTCCGCGATCGTCTCCGGCAGCGGTGACGCCAGCCGCGCGTACACCCCGCCCCGGGCGACCAGTTCGGTGTGGGTGCCCGTCTCCACCAGCCGGCCGTGGTCCATCACCAGGACGCGGTCGGCGTCCGGGGCCAGGGTCAGGTCGTGGGTGATCATGAGGGTCGTGCGGCCGGACATGAGGCGGCGCAGGGGCTGGACCACCTGGCGGGCGGCCACCGCGTCCAGGCCCGCCGTGGGCTCGTCCAGCACCAGGACGGGGGCGGCGCGCAGCATGGCGCGGGCGATGGCGACGCGCTTGAGCTGGCCGCCGGAGAGGGCGGCGGTGCCGGGGGCGATCTCGGTGTCGTAGCCGTCGGGCAGCGCGGCGATGAAGTCGTGGGCCGCCGCGTCCCTGGCCGCCTGCTCGATCTCGGTGTCGGTGGCGCCGGGGCGGCCGCAGCCGATGTTCTCGCGGATGGTGCCGTGGAGGACGAGGGTCTCCTGGGGGAGGAGGGCGATGTTCTCCCGCAAAAACCCTAGCGTTACGTCCGTGAGCGGGACGCCGTCCAGGCAGATCGCGCCCGTCGAGGGGTCGTAGAAGCGGGTGAGGAGCTTGGAGAGGGTGCTCTTGCCGGCGCCGCTCGCGCCCGTTACTACGACCAGTTCCCCTGGTCCGGCGGTGAAGGTCACGTCGCGCAGGGACGCGCGGCGGGACTCGGGGTAGTGGAAGGACACGCCGTGGAAGCTGACCCAGCCGCGTACCGGCCATGCGGGGACCGGCTCGGCGGGGTCGGTGACGGCCGGTTCGGCGTCCAGGATCTCGGTGATGCGTTCGGCGCCGGCGGTGGCCGCGGTGGCCGTGAGGCCCAGCTGTCCGAGGCCCCGGATCGGGGGGTAGAGGTAGCCGAGGAAGGCGGCGAAGGCGAGGAGCTGGCCGAGGGTCATGCGGCCGGCCGAGATCTCCCACACCCCCAGGCCGATCACCGCGAGCACGCACAGCGTCTCGATGACCTCGACGAACTGCTCGTACATCTCGCTCAGCCGCGCCCCGCGCACGCTGGCCCGCATCCAGGCGCGGGCCTCGGTGTCCAGGCGCTTCTCCTCGTCCCGGCGGCGGTTGTACGCCTGGGTCAGCATGATGTTGCCGAGGGATTCCTCCACCACCGAGGTGATCGCGCCGTCGGCGGTCCGCTCGTCCTGGGAGGTCTGCTTGATGCGGCCGGAGAAGCGGCGGGCGGCGAGGAGGAAGAGGGGGGCGAGGACGAAGGTGGCGAGGGCCAGGTCCCAGCGGAGCCAGAAGGCGGCGCAGGCGTAGAAGACGGCGGAGAAGGCGGCGGAGATCGTGCCGACGACGCCTGACACGACCATCTGTTCGATGGCTTCCACGTCGCCGGTGAGGCGTTCCACCAGGTCGCCCCGGCGGTGCTTCTGGAAGAAGTGCGGTGGCAGGCCCTGGACGTGCCGGAACAGGCCTGCGCGCAGGCGGAGTACGAATCTCTCGGCGGTCCAGGTGGCCAGCGAGTTGCCGAGGTAGCCGACGAGCGCGCCGAGGGCGGCGACGCCGAGCCAGGCGGCGGCCGGCCCCCAGAAGGCGGAAAGCGAGCCGGCCTTCAGGGCGTTGTCGGTGAGGTCGGCGAAGAGCAGGATCGCGGCGGTCTCGGCGAGCGCGGACACCACCACGCAGGCCACGATCGCCGCCAGCCACCTTCGGTCGCCGCGGGTCAGCGGCCAGAAGCGGCGGAAGGCCTCGCGGGCTTCCCTCATGTCGACAACTCCCTTGTACGTGGCCGAGGCGGGGCCACCGGTGCGACCACGCTGTAACCGGTGACCCCGCCTCACGGCATGCCTCAGCCCTGATGTCCCACCGGGCGGCGCTTCGGCGCGGGCGCGGGCTTCTTCGGCGCCGGCTTCTTGGGGGCCGGGGCGGGCTTGTGGTGCTTCTTGACGGGGGCGATCCTGTGGAAGCTCATAGGGATTTCCTTTACGATTCTCAGGTTTATCTGCGTTTATTCGGACTGGCTATTCAGCCTGGTTTGCTCGCCGCTTACAGCGGTGCCTACTTATGCCCCACCGGGCGCTTGAGGTCGGGCTTCTTCGGCTCGCGCTTCCTCGGGGCGGGCTTCGGGGCCGGGGTGCACTTGTGGGCCTTCTTGACCGGGGCGATCTTGCGGAAGCTCATTGGCTTTGCCTTTCGTCATCGTTCGCTTTCGACATGGAAAACATTACGGCACCTCGGCGCACAAGAAAGCCAATTTCGCTTAGACCTCGATGAATTGCGGCTGAGTGAAATTTTCAGCAGCGACTTGGAACCAGCCCGCCACTCACACAGAATTTATTACCGCGCTCACATGGAACTTACCGAGATCATTGCCAGGTTTATTCACGCGCCGCTACCATGACGGCACGTCAGGCCGGATGTGGGGGGAAGCAATGCAGATCGGGCTCGCGGAGGCTCTCAGGGCGCTGCGCAACGAACTGGCGCAGGCCGCGCTGGAGGCAGAGGGCCAGCCGGTGCGGCTGCATGTCGAGACGGTCAACCTGGACCTCCAGGTCGCCGTCGAGGGCAGTGTGGAGGCGGGCGGCGGGGTGAAGTTCTGGGTCCTGTCGGCGAACGGCAAGGCAGCGGCCTCCAAGGCCGTCACCCACACCGTGTCCCTCCAGTTGAAGGCCGAGACGGCTGACGGCAACCGGGTGCTGACCGGTTCCGACCCGGCCAACAGGGTGCCGCTGGCGGACGACTGACCGCCTGCGGGCCGCGGCATACGGGGGCAGAGCACGGATGGTGAGCCGTCTGGACCGCGTCGTGCAGGTCGTCCGCCGGGAACGCGACGGTCACACCTACTTCGAGGCGTCCGGATTCCTGCTGGTGGGCGACCTGGCGATCACCGCCGCCCATGCGGTGCGGGACAAGCCCGCCGGCCTCGAGGTGCGCGGTCCCGGTCGTGGCGCCCGGGCGGTCGTCCAGCGGGTGGTACCGCACCCCGACCGGGACGTGGCACTCCTGGTCCTGGACACGGAGTGCCTGACCGTGCCGCCGATCCGGTTCGCCCTGCTGCCTCAGGAGATGGGGCAGATCGCGGTACACGCGGTCGGCTATCCCTGGTTCACCGAGGAGAAGGGCCGGCCGAGCGGACACCAGATCGACGGAACGATCCAGCTCGGCTCGGACCGCCGGGCCCACCAGCTTCAGCTGTCCGTGCACAGCTCGGATCCGCGGGCACCCCGCCCCGGAGACTCACCGTGGAAGGGCTACTCGGGCGCGGGCATCCTCACCAAGGACGAGGGACTGCTCGCCGGGGTCGCCACCAGCCACCTCCCCGGCCGGGACCGGCGCAACGTCACGGCCACGGACCTCTGCGACCTGCGAGACCCGGACTTCCTGTCTCTTCTCGCCGCGCACCGCGTCGAGGCCGAGCCCGTCCCGATCCGGCGGACCGCCACCGCCGCCGATGCCGTGCACCACTGGCTGGAACCGCCCGTGCGAGCGGTGCTGGACCGGCAGCGCGAGGCCGCGGACGAGCTTCCGTACCGCTTCCACCAGGACCGCCGCACACGCCGGCTGACCACGGTGTACATCCGGCAGGTACTGAGCCGGGGCATCGCGCCGGACGACCCCGCGGACCTGGAGCAGCTGGAAAAGTCCACGGAGGAGCTGAAGGAGCACCCCGCCGTCCGGGAGGGCAGACCCAGGCGCGGCGGCTCCCACCGGCCGGGGCAGACCCCGGCCAGACCCGCGGGTCCCAGCCCGGCGAAGCAGGCCGGCCCGCCTCGCCGCCTCGAGGACGTGCTCGACGAGATGCTCGGGCAGGGCACCGGCGGCCATCTGCTCGTCGAGGCCGGCCCGGGCACCGGGAAATCGACGCTCCTGCACAACTGCGCCCTGCGCTACGGCCGGGAGGCACTGGACTCCGCCGTCGCCGACGGCAGGTTCGTACCGGTGTGGGTCGCCGCGGCCAGGCTCGCCGGCGCCGGACATTCGCTGGAGAGCGCGGTGGCAGCCGAGACCGGGCTCGGCCCGGGGGACGGGACCCTGCCCCGGTTGCCGGAGGGCGTCCGCTGGCTGCTCCTCGTCGACGCCCTGGACGAGGTCCACCACGATCAGCGCGGCCGCGTCATCCGGCGCCTCGCGGACCAGGCCGGACAGGGCACGCGGTCACCGATCCGTATGGTGCTGACCACCCGGCCCGACCCCGAGGCCATCGAGGAACTGGTCGCAGCGGGGTTTCACCATCACCTGCTCGATCCCTTCGACCGCAAGCGCCTGGAGGAGTTCGCCGAGACCTGGTTCAAGGACTCCGGCCACCCGGGGCTCGCCCTGGACTTCCTGCGGCAGATCGACGACGCGGGGCTGAGCGATCCGCTGCGCAACCCGCTGCTGGCCACCGTCACCGCCATCGTCTTCGAGAACGCTCCCGGTGACCGGCTTCCGGACAACCGACGGGGTCTGTATCTGCGGTACCGAGCGCTGCTGCGCGAGGCCCGATCCGGCCAGGTCGAGACCATGTGGCGGAAGCTGGAGCAGCGCGCCTCGGTCACTTCCCGCGGGCGCGACGCCGTGGCCTGCCTGAGGGACGGCGTCGAGACGCTGCTGGCGCACCTCGCACACGCGCAGGTCGTCCGTGGTGAACAGGATCTCCCCGAGGTCGCGCGGCGCTGGTGGGAGGAGACCGCGGCCGACGGGGCGGGGCGCCGCTTCGGAGCGGACGAGCCACTGGCGGGATGGCCCAACGCCGTGACGGACGCACTGCTGGGGACCGGCCTGCTGGTACGCAAGGGACACGATCTGGAGTTCCTGCACACGACGTTCGCCGAACACCTCGTGGCCGAGCGCCTCGTGGAGGAGGAGCTGACGGAGTCGTTCGACATCGCACACCCGCGGTGGCGAGCGGCGATCCTGGCCGCGTCAGGACGTACCGGACACCATCTCGAACACATCTACCGCATGGCCCTGGCCCACTACTGCCATCGGCACCGCGCCGGGGGACGGAAGTTGCTGGACTGGCTGCAAGCGGGCCTGGATCCCCACCAACTGCTCGCCGGGGAACTGCTGGCGGCCCGGTGCCCGGCCGAGGAGATCCACTATCGGCGGCTGCTGGCGTCCGTCGACTCGCTGCGGGTCTCGGCGCCCGAGGGACGGATCTGGGATCTGCTGAGCCGAATCCGGCACGAAAGAGTCCAGGAGTATCTGCATCGCATCGCCCATCAGCCGGATGCCCCCAGCCGGATGGAAGCCGTGGTGGCGCTGATGCCGCATGATTCGGTGGCCGCCGCCCGGATCCTGGTCCAGGTCGCCGACCTGCCGAGCGTGGAACCGCAGGCCCTGCAGCGGGCGGCGGAGGCCCTCGCCGGATCCCGGAATCCGGCGGAGGCCGCGACGGTACTGCGGGCCGTCACGCGGCACCGGCGCGCCTCCGCGACCGAACGGCTGTCGGCGGCACGGGAGCTGGCCGAACTCGGAGAGGAACACGTGGAGTCGGCCGCCCGGGCGTTGCTGGCTCTCGTCGACGAAGCGCCGCCGCCCCCGCTGTCGACCGTCCAGGCCCTGGCGCTCCAGAGCCTGGTCGAGCTGGATGGTGCCCCCGCACGGCAGGCCGAGCGCCGGATCGACCGACTGGCGCGCACCCTGTTGCGCGGCACGTACCAGGAGATCGACCTGGCCAGGCGCATGGCGAGATCGGGTGGGCGGTCCGTGGTGGCCGCGGCCCGGATCCTGCACGCCGTGGTCGAGGCTCCGCTCACCCGTGACTTCTACCGCAGCATGGCGTTGGGGGAGCTCATCGCACTCGGCGGACCCCATGTCGAGGCGGCGGCGCGGTGTATCCGGGCCCTCGTCGACGACACCGGTACCAGCCCGCGCGAGCGACGCGGGTTCGCCCGGATGCTGGAAGAACTCGGCGACGACTACCAGGACCTGGCGGCCGACGCCTACCGAGCCGTCCTCCATCGTGCGGATGCCGGGTTCACCGACCGTCTGAGCGCCACACAGGGACTGCTGCGCCTCGGCGGCGCCTACGCGCAGGAGGCGCAACAGGGCGTGGGGACGCTCCGTTCGAGCCCGCGACGCGTCGGCTCCGTCGGACACGGACTGACCCGCCGCTTCCTGCGTCTGAAGGTCAGATTCGGCGAGGACGACGCCGTGGAGCGTTGGCGACGCTACGTCACCTATCCGCGGTCCCATCCGCTCTACCTGGCCGTCGGAGTGGCCGCGAGGTTGGGCCGCAAGTACCCCGCCGACCCGGTGGCGGCCATCTGTGCGGTGCTGAGCGAGCCGGACGGCCCCACCCGGTACCACCCGGCCGTGGTGGATCCGCTGCGGTCGCTGGGTGGGCCCCTCATGGGGGAGGTCGTCGAGGAGTTGCGCACCAGGCTCACCACCCCGGACACCGGCCGGGCGGCCCGGCTCGGGGCGGCACGGGCCATGCTCGCCCTCGGCGAGCTCCGGCCCCCCGTGGACACCGCGCTGCTGCGGACGCTGGTCACCGACCCGGAAACCGACACCCGCATCAGGGAGAAGGGCGTCGAGGTACTGACCGCCCTGGGCGAGGAGCAGTTGGGCCGCGTCGCGTCGGAGCTGCGCACCCGCCTGACCGACCGCCGTACCTCTGACCGGCGGCACGCCGCGCGGACGCTGCGTGAACTGGGCGAGTCCCACGTCGAGTCGGCCGCCGCGTCGCTGGCGGCCGACGCCACGCGTCCGGAAGCGGACGCCGGAGCCCGGCGCCTGGCGGCAGGGGGACTACTGCTGCTGGACGGACCGCACGTGCCCGTCGACTCAGACCTGCTGTACGACATCGCCGTCCACCGGGAATGCAGCCATACCGAGCGGCTGCACGCCCTGGAGGTGCTGCTCCTGCTGCAACCGCAGAGGGCGGCGGAACTGGCGGGGCTCGTGTACTCCGTCGGCTCGGAGCCCCGCCGCACGGTGTTCGGTGAGGAGGCGGCTCGCCTGCTTCTCCAACTCGGTGAGACGCACCGGCCTACGGCCGTCAGGGCGTTCCAGCAGATGGTCCGTTCCAAGTACTACCTCGTCGGCGATGTGGCGCGGACCATCGGACTCCTCGGTGAGCCCTACGTCGGGGTCATCGCCCGATCCGTGGCCCGCAGGCGGTTCCTCCGACGGCCCGACGCCGGCGAGCGACTCACGGTGGGCGGGTTCCTGCTCGGGCTGGGACGGGAGTACCGGAGTTCCGCCGTCACGGTCCTGCTCGGTGTCATCCGCGGGCGGAAATCCCGCTCGTACGAGCGGACAGATGCCGCGGAAAGACTGGCGGCCCTGGGCGGCGAGCACGTCGACACCGCTGTCAAGGCGCTGAGAGAGGCCGGCAGACGGACGCGCTGGGACCATCGCATGCCACGCACGGACATGGCCGAGTTCCTGATCGAGCGGGGCGGAGAGTACCGGTCCGAGGCGGCCGAGCACCTCGTCGAGATCATCCTCCGCCAGGACGCCGAAGAGCTGGGCCTGGCGGCCGCACTGCTGGCGGGTCTCGGCGAGAAGTTCCGGGCGCGTGCCGTCTCGGCGCTGCAGCAGGTACTGCGCGAGGACCCACCCGAGTGGCGGTTCCAGCAGCGTGGGGCACGGTGGTACGCCCGCAGGGCGCTGGCGGCCTTGCAGGCTGCCGGCGCCGAAGCCCCCGCCACGAAGGCGTCCGCCTGAGGGCGGGCCCGGCACGGCCCGGGGTCGACGCGCGGTGTCCCTTTGCCGTTTTCTTTGCCGTTCCACCTTTCGGCGACGGACCGGCGCCTCCCCGTACCCTCATACGCATGACCAGCGACGACCCCGTACGGCCCGCCCGCACCCGTTCCATCGAGACCTACTCCGCGCTCTCCCCGGACCAGGCCGAGGCCGTGCTCGGGCTGCTCGTGGAGGCCGCCCGCGTCGACGGGCAGCAGCCGGTGTCCGAGCAGGGGCGGCTGCAACTCTCGGGCGGCGCCCGCGAGGGCGTATCGCATCTGCTGCTGCTCGTCGGCGACGAACTCGTCGGGTACGCCCAGCTGGAGGACACCGACCCGGTGGAGGCGCCGGCCGCCGAACTCGTCGTCCACCCGGCGTACCGCGGGCACGGGCACGGCCGGGCGCTGGGCTCGGCCCTGCTGGCGGCCTCGGGCAAGCGGCTGCGGGTGTGGGCGCACGGCGGGCACTCCGCGGCCCGGCATCTCGCCCAGGTGCTCGGGCTGACCCTGTTCCGCGAACTGCGGCAGATGCGGCGGCCGTTGGCCGATCTGGACCTGCCCGATCCGGTGCTGCCCGAGGGTGTGACGGTACGCGCCTTCGTGCCCGGCGCCGACGACGCGGCCTGGCTGGCGGTCAACGCCGCCGCCTTCGCGCACCACCCCGAGCAGGGCTCCCTGACCCAGCGCGACCTCGACGACCGCAAGGCCCAGCCGTGGTTCGACCCGGCCGGCTTCTTCCTGGCCGAGCGGGCGGGCGAGCGGGCGGGTGAGGTCGTCGGCTTCCACTGGACGAAGGTCCACGCGGCCGAGCAGCTCGGCGAGGTGTATGTCCTCGGCGTGGCCCCCGGCAGGCAGGGCGGCGGCCTGGGCAAGGCGCTCACCACGGTGGGCCTGCGGCATCTGGCGGCCCAGGGGCTGCCGACGGCGATGCTGTACGTCGACGCGGACAACAAGGCGGCGGTGTCGGTGTACGAGCGGCTGGGGTTCACGACGTACGAGACGGACCTGATGTACCGCACCGAAACCTGATGTACCTCTTTTAAAGCCCATAGGGGTCTTAAGGACCATAGGGGGCGGCGATCTTGACGCCGCCCCCTTCCTTGCACCACCCTTTCACTACTCAATTAGTGAAAGGGTGGTGCTGAGTGGTCGAGTACCGCATCGACCGGCACAGCGGCGTGGCCACCTACGTCCAGATCGTCCAGCAGACGAAGCAGGCCCTGCGCATGGGCCTGCTGGAGCCGGGGGACAGGCTGCCCACGGCGCGCGAGGTCGTGGAGGCCACCGCGATCAATCCGAACACCGTCCTGAAGGCGTACCGCGAGCTGGAGCGCGAGGGGCTCGTGGAGGCCCGGCGGGGGCTCGGGACCTTCGTACGGCGTTCTCTGGGCGCCGCCCCCGTCGACTCACCCCTGCGCGCCGAACTGGAGGAGTGGGCGGCGCGCGCCCAGGACGCCGGGCTGGAGCGCGACGACGTGGCCGCACTCTTCACCTCCGTACTCGAAAAGCACTTCCAGGGAGACCCGTCATGACCAACACGGCGCTGAGGGCCGACGCGCTGGGCAAGCGCTACGGCAGGCGGCACGGGTGGGCGCTGCGCGACTGCACCTTCCAGCTGCCCGCCGGACGTGTCTGTGCCGTCGTCGGGCCCAACGGAGCGGGCAAGTCCACGCTCCTCACCCTGAGCGCCGGGCTGCTCGTCCCCACCGAGGGCACGCTCACCGTCCTCGGGACGAGCCCTGCCGGGGCGCGTACCCGCGTGGCCTACGTCGCCCAGGACAAGCCGCTCCACCCGCAGCTCACGGTCGCCGAGACGCTCCGCATGGGCGCCGACCTCAACCCGGGGCGCTGGGACGCGGCCACCGCCGAGCGGACGACCGCAGCCGGCGACCTGGACCCGAACGCCAAGGTCCGCACGCTCTCCGGCGGTCAGCGCACCCGGGTCGCGCTCGCCCTGGCCCTCGGCAAGCAGCCGGAACTGCTGCTCCTGGACGAACCGATGGCCGACCTGGACCCGCTGGCCCGGCACGAGCTGATGGGCGTACTGATGGCCCAGGCGGCCCAGCACGGGACCACGATCGCGATGTCCTCGCACGTGGTCGCCGAGCTGGAGGACTCCTGCGACCACCTGCTGCTGGTCGGCGGCGGCCGGATCCGGCTGGCCGGGGAGATCGACGACCTGCTCGCCGCCCACACGCGCGTGAGCGCCCCCGCCGACACGGCCGGCCTCGCCCCGCACACGGTCGTCGAGTCCCGCGTCACCGGCCGCCAGCTCAGCGCCCTCGTCCGCCCGGCCGGCCCGCTGCCCGCCGACTGGCGCACCGGCACCCCGTCCCTGGAGGAACTGGTCCTCGCCCACCTGCGCAATCCCGAGGCCCCCGCCCTCACCGCCACCCCGGCCACGACGTCCGCGGAGGCCGCCATATGAGTGTCATGACCGCGTCTACTTCGGAGGCCGTGCGGCAAGAGGCCGGCGGCCCGCGGCTGAACCGGTGGCTGGTGCGTCTGCACCGTCCGGCGCTGCTCGTCTGGGCGGGACTGGTGATCCTCGGGGCCGCGCTGCTGCTGTGGCTGGCCGGGCCGCTCACCGACGCGGCGGCGGAGGGGTGGCGGCAGTGGAGATCCTGCGACGCGCCGATGTGCACGTACGACCAGAAGCCGATCGTGCGCTTCAACGACACCTACACCTACCTCACCCTCGCCATGGCCGCGCTGCCGTTCCTGGTGGCCGCCTGGGCGGGCGCCGCGCTCGTCGGGCGGGAGATGGAGTCCGGCACCGCGCGGCTGTCCTGGACGCAGGGAGTCACCCCGGCCCGCTGGCTGACGGCCAAGCTGGCACTGCCCGCCGCCGCGATCACCGCGGGAACGAGCCTGCTGGTGCTCCTGCACCACCGCGCCTGGTCGGCGGCCCACGGCCGCGTCGGCAGCCTCGACGCCTGGCACACCCTCTGGACCTTCCACACCAACGGCCCCACCACCGTCGCCCTCGCCCTGGCCGGCCTGGCCGCCGGCGCCTTCGCGGGCCTGGTCCTGCGCCGCACCCTGGCCGCGCTGGCCGGCGCCCTGATCCTCACCTCGGGCATCGGGAGCCTGGCCTACTGGCTCATGCCGCGCCTGTGGCCCGCCGTCACGCGCGTGACCAGCTTCAAGCAGGGTTACGGCGATCTCTACAGCGGCCCAGAGATCGACATGGGCCTGGTCACCGCCACCGGCGCGCACATCCCCCAGCCCGCGTGCTCCGCGAGCACGTCCGAAGCGTGCTGGCGGCTCTACGAGAAGCTCGGCGGGGTCGGCTACTACAACACCTACCACCCCGCCTCGCACTACTGGCCGCTCCAGCTGACCACCACCGCCCTGGTGCTGGCCCTGGCCGCCCTGCTCACCGCGGGCGCGTTCCTCGTGCTCAGGCGGCTCACCGGAGCGTTCCGGCTCGCGAAGGCGGCCACCGCATGAGCGCCGCCGCCCTCGGGGGCCTGCCCCGCACGGTCCTGCGGCTGCACCGCCGGGCCCTGCTGGCCTGGACCGCGTTCGTGGCCGGGCTGATCGGCTGGCTGGTCTGGCTGAACGAGGTGACCGCGGACGACGTCCGCCGCGTGGAAGGGTCCTGCGCCCGCCACGGCATGTGCGCCGACGCCTTGGCCTCCCTCGACTACAGCAAACCGACCGACTGGATCGCCTCGCTGATCTGCTACAGCTTCCTCGCCGTCGCCGCCTTCGCGGGCGGCGCGCTGATCGGCCGGGAACTGGAGTCCGGGACCGCCCAGCTGGCCTGGACCCAGGGAGTCACCCCCACCCGCTGGCTCACCGCCAAGCTCGCGCTGCCCGCACTGGCGATCACGGCCGGCGGTGCCGCCCTGGTGCCGGCGTACCGCTGGGGCTGGGCGGCCAACCGGGACCTGATGGGCGACGACTGGACCTTCGCCGGCGTGTTCGTGGCCCGGGGTCCGCTCATGGTGGCGTACGGCCTGTGCGCCCTCGCGTTCGGCGCGCTCGCCGCGCTGCTGCTGCGCCGCGCCCTGGCCGCCCTCGGCACCGCGTTCGCCGCGATGTGGCCGCTGCACCTCGTGCTGGAGCGCTACCGGGCGGACCTGTGGCCGACGGTGACCCGTACGTCACCGAAGCGGCCCGTGCTGCCCGCCGACGCCTGGCCGGTGAACTGGGGCCGGAACGCCGACGGCTACTTCGCCGTCTACCACCCGGAGTCCCACTACTGGCCCCTCCACCTGGTGGAGACCGGCATCGTCCTCACCCTGGCAGCCGCCGCGACCACGGCGGCCTACACGGTGTTGCGCCGGCGCACCGCGTGAGGGACCGGCGATCCCGTACGTCCTCCCACGGGGGGAAGGACGTACGGGATCGTCATTTCCTCGTCGTTTTCATCGTCATCTTCATCGTCATCTTCACCGTGCTCCCAGCGTGACGAACGCCCGGGAGCCGCCCCCAGATATCCCGCACGTCATGTCTCCGTAACCATCGATTCAGACGACCTTGCGACGCTCAGCCAATGAAGCCCGCCGTGCCAGAACCTTCGCCGCCCCCCGAGGGGCCAGCGGGGAACGGGGCCCTGAAGCTCCCACCCGCACGTTCCGACGCGCCCGTATCGCTCCTGGCGCGGAACAATGGGGTCATGAGCCAGCCAGACACCCAGGCACAGGTCCAGCACGCGCAGCCCTCCGTGGGCTCCATAGCCGCGCACCGCCCGCACACCGTGGCGGCCGTGGTCTCCGACCTGGAACCCGACATCGATGCCGACCTCGACGCTTACGAGGAATCGCAGGTTGACGGGGTACAGCTGCCACAGGGTCGATTCCTCGACCGGGAACGCAGCTGGCTCGCGTTCAACGAACGGGTCCTCGAACTCGCCGAGGACCCGAACACGCCCCTCCTCGAACGGGCGAACTTCCTGGCGATCTTCGCCAGCAACCTGGACGAGTTCTTCATGGTCCGGGTCGCCGGTCTGAAGCGCCGTATCGCGACGGGCGTCGCCACCCGCTCGGCCTCCGGTCTCCAGCCCCGTGAGGTACTGGAGATGATCTGGGCCCGCTCCCGCGAGCTCATGGCCCGGCACGCCGCCTGCTACCACGAGGACGTCGCCCCCGCGCTCGCGGAGGAGGGCATCCACCTGGTCCGCTGGAGCGAGCTGGCGGAGAAGGAGCAGGCGCGCCTCTTCACGCTCTTCCGGCACCAGATCTTCCCGGTCCTGACCCCCCTGGCCGTGGACCCGGCGCACCCCTTCCCGTACATCTCCGGCCTGTCCCTGAACCTGGCCGTGGTGGTACGCAACCCGGTCAGCGGCCACCGGCACTTCGCCCGCGTGAAGGTGCCGCCGCTGCTGTCCCGCTTCCTGGAGGCCGCCCCGGGCCGTTACGTGCCGCTGGAGGACGTCATCGCGGCCCACCTGGAGGAGCTCTTCCCGGGCATGGAGGTCCTGGAGCACCACGCCTTCCGGCTCACCCGGAACGAGGACCTCGAAGTCGAGGAGGACGACGCCGAGAACCTGCTCCAGGCCCTGGAGAAGGAGCTCATGCGGCGCCGCTTCGGGCCCCCGGTGCGCCTGGAGGTCGAGGAGTCCATCGACCGTGAGGTCCTCGACCTGCTGGTGCGCGAGCTGAAGATCAGCGAGGCCGAGGTGTACCCGCTGCCGGGCCCCCTGGACCTCACCGGCCTCTTCCGCATCGCCTCCCTGGACCGGCCCGAGCTGAAGTACCCGAAGTTCGTCGCGGGCACCCACCGGGACCTCGCGGAGGTGGAGTCCGCCTCGGCGCCCGACATCTTCGCGGCCCTGCGCAGCCGCGACGTGCTGCTGCACCACCCGTACGACAGCTTCTCGACGTCCGTGCAGGCCTTCCTCGAACAGGCCGCGGCCGACCCGGACGTCCTCGCCATCAAGCAGACCCTGTACCGCACCTCCGGCGACTCCCCGATCGTCGACGCGCTCATCGACGCCGCCGAGTCCGGCAAGCAGGTCCTCGTCCTCGTCGAGATCAAGGCCCGCTTCGACGAACACGCCAACATCAAGTGGGCGCGCAAGCTGGAAGAGGCCGGCTGCCACGTCGTGTACGGCCTCGTCGGGCTGAAGACCCACTGCAAGCTGTCCCTGGTGGTACGCCAGGAGGGCGAGACGCTCCGCCGCTACAGCCACGTCGGCACGGGCAACTACCACCCGAAGACGGCCCGGCTGTACGAGGACCTCGGCCTGCTCACCGCCGACCCGCAGGTCGGCGCGGACCTCTCCGACCTGTTCAACCGCCTCTCCGGCTACTCGCGCCGGGAGACCTACCGCCGGCTGCTGGTGGCCCCCAAGTCCCTGCGCGACGGCCTGGTCTCACGGATCGACAAGGAGGTCCAGCACCACCGCGCCGGGCGTCCGGCGTTCGTCCGCATCAAGGTCAACTCGATGGTGGACGAGGCCGTCATCGACGCCTGCTACCGCGCGTCCCAGGCGGGCGTACCGGTGGACGTGTGGGTGCGCGGCATCTGCGCGCTGCGGCCCGGCGTCCCCGGCCTGTCGGACAACATCCGCGTCCGGTCCGTGCTCGGCCGCTTCCTCGAGCACTCCCGCGTGTTCATCTTCGGCAACGGCGGCGAGCCCGAGGTGTGGATAGGCAGCGCCGACATGATGCACCGCAACCTCGACCGCCGGATAGAGGCCCTCGTGCGGGTCACCGACCCCGCCCACCGGTCCTCCATCAACCGGCTGCTCGACACCGGCATGTCCGACACCACCATCTCCTGGCACCTGGGCCCGGACGGCGAGTGGCTGCGGCACGCGACCGACGGGGACGGCCAACCCCTGCGCAACGTCCAGGAGATGCTCATAGACGCCCGGAGGCGCCGGCGTGGCACAGCAACACCTTGACCCGACGGACCCCACGGCCGGGGCGGTGACCGGGGACACCCTCGCGGGCTACCTGCGCGCCCAGGCCACGGAGTTCCTCCGCGCGCTGCGGCTGCACCGGGAGACCGGGGGCAGCTCCAACGGCGCGGAGGAGTCCGTCGACGCGGCGCGCGCCCTACGCCGCTCGGCCCGCCGCATCAGCGGCAGCCTGCACACCTTCCGCCCGCTGCTCGAGACCGCATGGTCGGAGGAGATCCGGCCCGAACTGGCCTGGTTGTCCGGCACGTTGGGGCTGGAGCACGCGTACGAGGGCCGGCTGGAGCGGCTGCTCCTCGCGCTGCACCGGCTGTCAGGGTCCTCGGCGGTGCCCGCGCAGGCGGTCGGCGCGGCCGTCGGCGGCCCCACCGACGGGGCGGCGCCCGCCCCGCTGAAGGCAACGCCCCCGAACGGCAACCTGACCGTCGGCGCGGCGAAGGCGGGCGCGCTGCTCGACCGCCAGCTCACCCTCGCCCGGACCCGCGCCCACTCCACGGCCCTCCAGGCCCTGGGCTCCTCCCGCTTCCACGCCGTCGCCGACAAGGTGGCCGTACTGGCCAGCGAGGTCCCCCTCACCCCCGCGGCCACCTCCACCGACCTGCACCCCATGGCGGACGCCGCCGAGGAACGTCTCACCGACGCGGTCACCGCGCTCCCCCTGGTCACCGCGGGCCACCCCTACAACGCGGAGGCCCTCATCCACGGTCTGTCCCCGGACCCGTCCTCCCACCCCCAGGACGGCCCGTGGCACCAGGTCCGCCTGCTGCTGCGCCTGCACCGCTACGCCCGCGAGGTACTGCACGGCCCGGGCTCCCCCGTCGACATGCGCCTGCTCACGGCCGGCCAGGCCCTGAACCGGCACCGGGACGCCTCGGAGGCCGCCGCGGCGGCGGCACAGGCGGCCCGCACCCCGCGCATCGCCCCGGCGACGGCGTACGCCCTCGGCGTGCTCCACGCCGACCAGCGTCACGAGGTGGAGGCGTCGCGGTTCGCGTTCGAGCAGTGCTGGCAGAAGCAGACGGTCACTGCTCCCTGACCTTTCCGACCCTCGACCCTCGACGCGAGGCGGTGAAGCACCGGTGACGACCGCGAAGGACACCCCCGTACAGGCCGCGGGCTGCGTACTGTGGCGTCGCTCGCCGGTGGACGGCGGCCTGGAGGTCTGTCTCGTCCACCGGCCCAAGTACGACGACTGGTCACACCCGAAGGGCAAGCTCAAGCGCGGCGAGGAGGCCCTGTCGGGCGCCCTGCGGGAGGTGACGGAGGAGACCGGGTACACCGCCGAGCCCGGCGCCGAACTGCCCACGGTGTGCTACTACGCCAACGGCCGCCCCAAGGAGGTCCGTTACTGGGCGGCCGAGGCCGTCGCCGGCGACTTCACCCCCAACGCCGAGGTGGACCGCATCCTGTGGCTGGCGCCCGCCCCGGCCCGGGCCCGCCTGACCCAGCCCCGTGACCGGGACCTGGTCGACGACCTGGTCTGCGACTCGCCGGTGTGACCCGCGAACCCGTCAGTTCGCGGTGGCATGGCCCTCCGCGTCCGCTCTCGCCTGGCTGCGGGCCCGGCGGGCGGGACCGCGCCAGCCGCACGTGCAACGGGCCACACAGAAGCGGCCCTGTTCGCTCGTCGTCGTGAGGTGTTCCTGCCCGTGCCGGGTTCGTTCGGGACCGTCCTGCTGCGCCACACCGACAACGTTACCCACTTGAAGTAAAGCGTACGTCCACCCCCGTCCAAGCTCTGCCCGCGCGTGACGGCCGCCCCCTACTCGTCGTTAACCGGATCGACAGGGGGCCCGTGACGGACGTACCGGCTGGGGGTAGGCAGGCTATGGATCGGCGGCAGTACAGGCGGGGCGGGACGGCCGGCAGAGCGGGATTCGCGGTGGGGATCGCGGCCGGTCTGGGCCTCGGTGTCACGGGCTGCTCCTTCAGCGGTGCCGCCGCCGAGGACGGGCGCGGCGCGGGCGACCCGGTCACCACGTTGCACCGCGCCGCCGACACCCTGCGCGAGGCGGGCAGTTCAAAGGTCACCACCTCGATGGAGATGGCCACCGGCGGCACCCGGGTCACCATCCGCGGCAAGGGCGTCTACGACTTCCGCGGACAGCTGGGCCGGCTCACCGTGCAGCTGCCGCAGGACCCGGCCGGGCAGGCCGAGCACCGCCCGATCACCGAACTCCTCGCCCCCGGCGCGCTGTTCATGAAGAACCGCGGAGCCGGGGTGCCCGCCGACAAATGGGTACGGGTGGACACCGCGACCCTCTCCGACGGCAACCTGGTCACGGGCGGGGCGACGGACCCGTACGCCGCCGCGGAGTTGCTGCGCGGCACGCGGACGGCGACGTACGTGGGGCGTACCGAGCTCGGCGGGATCGACGTGCGGCATTTCCGCGGCACCGCGGACCTGGTCACGGCGGCGCGCGACGCCTCCGCTGGCAACCGGGAGGCACTGGCAGCGGCGGCGAAGGGGTTCGCCACGGCCGAGGTGCCGTTCGACGCCTACCTCGACGACGAGGGCCGCATCCGCAAGCTCCGGCAGAGCTTCGGATTTGTGAACGGCCGCCGGAAGGCCGCCGTGGCCGTCGCCTCCACGACCCTGCTGTACGGCTTCGGCACCCCGGTGGACGTCCGGCTGCCGCTGCCGAAGGACATCTACGCGGGCCGGATCGCCGAAAACCAGCCACCCGACGCACCGGCCGGCGACCCCGGGCACTAGTCAGCGCGGCGGCCCGTGAACTAGCCCGTCCGTGCCATGCGCGGTGTGTAGAGCCCTGCCTACTCTAGGAAGTCGGTAACGGCAGAGAAGAGGTGATGCACGTGGCTCCGGTCGGCGGTACGGCAGTTCAGGACCACGTGGCCCTCGCCGAGATCGAGCTGTGCGGGGAGCTGATCATCGCGGCGTCCGCCGCCGAGGACCGGCTCAGCCTGGCGAGCATCGACGAGGTGCTGCGCGTGGCGGAGGAACGCGACAGCTGACCCGCGGGGGCACTCAGGTACGCAGCAGGCGGCCGATCGCCTTCGTGGCCTCCTCCACCTTGGCGTCGATCTCCGTCCCGCCCTTGACGGCCGCGTCCGCGACGCAGTGGCGCAGGTGCTCCTCCAGGAGCTGCAGGGCGAAGGACTGCAGGGCCTTGGTGGAGGCGGACACCTGCGTGAGTATGTCGATGCAGTAGGTGTCCTCGTCGACCATGCGCTGCAGGCCCCGGATCTGGCCCTCGATCCGGCGCAGCCGCTTGAGGTGCTCGTCCTTCTGCTTGTGGTACCCGTGCGTGGTGCCGCCCGCCTCGGAGGGCGCCGTGGCACCGGCCTCGGTCGTCGTCATCGCGCCCCTCCAGTCACAGCGAGTTCCGGACCATAGCTCCGGAACGGCTCCGGACAGATACCCCTACAGGGTATATGGTAGCCAACTTTGCTGGGTATACGCGTCTTGGTACGCCCCCGTGATGATCGGTTTGACTGATGGGTGACACTGGGGGACGGCCCATTAGCCGTGGCCGGATGATGCGCCTAGCATCAGCCTGACCGAAACCGAAGCACCCCGAGGACCCCACGTGCGCTTTCGTCTGACCCCCAGGGAGACGAGCTTCTACGACATGTTCGCCGCTTCCGCGGACAACATCGTCACCGGCTCGAAACTCCTGATGGAACTGCTCGGGGCGGACGCTTCCGCCCGGGCCGAGATCGCAGAGCGTATGCGGGCCGCGGAACACGCAGGTGACGACGCCACGCACGCGATCTTCCACCAGTTGAACTCCTCGTTCATCACGCCCTTCGACCGCGAGGACATCTACTCCCTCGCGTCGTCCCTCGACGACATCATGGACTTCATGGAGGAGGCCGTCGACCTGGTCGTCCTCTACAACGTCGAGGAACTGCCCAAGGGCGTCGAGCAGCAGATCGAGGTCCTGGCGAGGGCGGCGGAGCTGACGGCGGAGGCGATGCCGAACCTCCGCACGATGGACAACCTCACCGAGTACTGGATCGAGGTCAACCGCCTCGAGAACCAGGCCGACCAGATCCACAGAAAGCTTCTTGCGCACCTCTTCAACGGCAAGTACGACGCGATCGAGGTGCTCAAGCTCAAGCAGATCGTGGATGTGCTGGAGGAGGCGGCGGACGCGTTCGAGCACGTGGCGAACACGGTGGAGACCATCGCCGTCAAGGAGTCCTGACCGCTTCATGGACACCTTCGCTCTGATCGTGACCGTAGCGGTCGCGCTCGTCTTCACTTACACGAACGGATTCCACGACTCGGCGAACGCGATCGCGACGTCGGTGTCGACCCGGGCCCTGACCCCGCGCGCCGCGCTGGCGATGGCGGCGGTGATGAACCTGGCCGGTGCCTTCCTGGGCTCCGGTGTCGCCAAGACCGTCAGCGAGGGCCTGATCGAGACGCCCACGGGCTCCACGGGCATGGCGATCCTCTTCGCGGCGCTGGTCGGCGCGATCGTCTGGAACCTGATCACCTGGTACTTCGGCCTGCCTTCCTCGTCCTCCCACGCCCTGTTCGGCGGCATGGTCGGCGCGGCGCTCGCGGGCGGTGACGCGGTCCACTGGGACGGCGTGCTCAACAAGATCATCATCCCGATGTTCCTGTCCCCGGTGGTCGGCCTGATCGTCGGCTACCTGGTGATGACCTTGATCCTGTGGCTGTTCCGCCGGTCCAACCCGCACAAGGCCAAGCGCGGCTTCCGCATAGCGCAGACGGTCTCGGCGGCCGGCATGGCCCTCGGCCACGGCCTCCAGGACGCACAGAAGACCATGGGCGTCGTGGTACTCGCCCTCGTCATCTCCGGCCACAAGACCTTCGGCGACCCGATCCCGGTGTGGGTGAAGCTCGTCTGCGCGGTGATGCTCTCCCTCGGCACATACGCGGGTGGCTGGCGCATCATGCGCACCCTCGGCCGAAAGATCATCGAACTCGACCCGCCCCAGGGCTTCGCCGCCGAGACCACCGGTGCGTCGATCATGTTCGCCACCGCGTTCCTCTTCAAGGCCCCGATCTCCACGACCCACGTCATCACCTCCGCCATCATGGGCGTAGGCGCCACCAAGCGCGTCAACGCCGTCCGCTGGGGCGTCGCCAAGAACATCGTCCTGGGCTGGTTCATCACCATGCCGGCAGCCGCCCTGGTGGCCGCGGCGTCATTCGGGATCGTGCACCTGGCTTTCCTGTAGGCGGGGAGGGGCCTCCGCCCCGGGTGGGGCGGAGGCCCGCGCCGCCGCTGTCGCGTACAGGGGGGCGCCCCTGCGAACCACTCTCTCGCCCCCTCCGCCCCTGCCCTTCCCACCCCCAGGGGCTCCGCCCCTTCAACCCCACCGGAGGCTGCGCCCCCGCACCCCCACGGGACTGCGAGACGCAGCCGCGCCGAGGGCGGGGGCGAAGCCCGCAGGGGGACGCAGCCCCCGCCAGCACCCGAACCGCAGCCCGCCGGGGCCTGGCGCGGAGCCCCAGGGTGGGGTGCAGGGGACGCAGTCCCCGCCGGGGCCTGGGGCGGAGCCCCAGGGTGGGGTGCAGGGGACGCAGTCCCCGCCGGGGTCTGGGGCGGAGCCCCAGGGTGGGGCGACCTTCCAGCCGACCCGCACGGGTGGGTGGGTGGGAAACGGGGTCCAGGGGCGACAGCCCCTGGCGGGGTCTGGGGCGGAGCCCCAGGGAGCCCCGCGAAAACCCGGCGAGCGCGCACACCCCGGGACGTACAAGAAACGGCCCCACCCAGCGGAGCGGCCCGCCCCCGGGAGCCAGGGGCGGGCCCTCACAGCCTCGCGGTGGCACCGCCATGCAGCACCGCGAGGGGTCTCGGCAGACCGCCGGCTCAGCCGAAGCGACCAGAGATGTAGTCCTCGGTCGCCTGCACCGACGGGTTGGAGAAGATCCGCTCCGTGTCGTCGATCTCGATCAGCTTCCCCGGCTGCCCGACAGCCGCCAGGTTGAAGAACGCCGTACGGTCGGAGACACGCGCGGCCTGCTGCATGTTGTGCGTCACGATGACGATCGTGAACCGCTCCTTGAGCTCACCGATCAGATCCTCGATGGCGAGCGTGGAGATCGGGTCCAGCGCCGAGCACGGCTCGTCCATCAGCAGCACCTTCGGCTCGACGGCGATCGCCCGCGCGATGCACAGCCGCTGCTGCTGACCACCGGACAGCCCCGACCCCGGCTTGTTCAGCCGGTCCTTGACCTCGTTCCAGAGGTTCGCGCCCTTGAGCGACTTCTCGACGACGTCCGCGAGCTCGCTCTTCTTGTAGCTCCCGTTCAGCCGCAGCCCCGCCGCCACGTTGTCGAAGATCGACATCGTGGGGAACGGGTTCGGCCGCTGGAACACCATGCCGACCTCACGCCGTACCGACACCGGGTCGATCCCGGTCCCGTACAGGTCCTCGTCGTCGAGCATCACCTTGCCCTCGACCCGCCCACCCGGCGTGACCTCGTGCATCCGGTTCAGCGTGCGCAGGAACGTCGACTTGCCACACCCCGACGGCCCGATGAACGCCGTCACCGAGCGCGGCTCGACCGTCATCGAGATGTCGTCGATCGCCTTGTGAGAGCCGTAGTAGGCGGTGAGCCCGCTCACGTCGATTCGCTTGGACATAACTACTTCACTTCCAGACTCTTCGGTCGCTGAGAGGCCCCGCCCGGCGGAGCCGGATAGTGTCGCCTTAGCGACCGGTCTTCGGGGCCTTCCAGCGGGCAATGCCCCGGGCCACCAGGTTGAGGATCATCACGAAGGCGATCAGCGTGAGGGACGCCGCCCACGCGCGGTCGTACGCCGCATTGGCACCCGCGCTCTGCGAGTACTGCTGGTAGATGTACAGCGGCAGCGAGGACTGCGCCCCCTCGAAGGGGTTGTTGTTGATGAACGGGTTGCCGAACACCAGCAGCAGCACCGGCGCGGTCTCTCCCGCGATACGGGCGATGGCGAGCATGACGCCGGTGGTGATGCCGCCGATCGAGGTCGGCAGGACCACCTTCAGGATCGTGCGCCACTTGGGCACACCCAGCGCCAGGGACGCCTCGCGCAGCTCGTTCGGTACGAGCTTGAGCATCTCCTCGGTGGAACGGACCACGACCGGCATCATCAGGATGGCCAGGGCCAGCGAGCCGGCGAAGCCGAAGGGCTGCATGTCGAAGATCAGCATCAGGCTGAGGATGAACAGACCCGCGACGATCGACGGGATACCGGTCATCACGTCGACGAAGAACGTGACGGCCGTGGCGAGCCTGCCCCGCCCGTACTCGACCAGGTAGATCGCGGTGAGGATGCCGATCGGCGCGCCGATCAGGGTGGCGAGCCCGACCTGCTCCAGGCTGCCGATGATGGCGGCGTAGATGCCGCCGCCCGGCTCGGAGTCGGCGACGACGCCCATGGAGTGGGTCAGGAAGTAGACGTCGAGGACCTTCACGCCGCGCGCCACGGTCACCCAGATCAGGGAGACCAGCGGGATCACGGCGAGCAGGAAGGCGACCCAGACGAGGGAGGTCGCGACGCGGTCCTTGGCCTGGCGGCGGCCCTCGACGCGGGCGGCGATGCCGAACGTACCGAGGACGAAGAGGATCGCGGCGATCAGGCCCCACTGGGCCTTGTTGTCGAGGCCGGCGGCGAGGCCGATGCCGGCCGCGACCACGAGGGATCCGGCGGCGATGGCCCACGGGGACCACTTCGGGAGGCTGGCGCCGCGCAGCGTGCTGGGGCGCTTGTCGGCGAGGCTGGCGGTGCTCATGCGTTGGCCCCCGAGTACTCCTTGCGGCGGGCGATGATCGCCCGGGCCGCACCGTTGACCAGCAGGGTGATGACGAACAGGACCAGACCGGAGGCGATCAGCGCGTCACGGCCGTCCTGGGTCGCCTCGCTGAACTTGCTGGCGATGTTCTGGGCGAAGGTGCCGCCACCCGGGTCGAGCAGGCTGGCCTGGATGTTGAAGGTCGGGGAGAGCACGGTGGCGACGGCCATCGTCTCGCCGAGCGCGCGGCCGAGGCCGAGCATCGAGGCGGAGATCACACCGGAGCGGCCGAAGGGCAGCACCGACATGCGGACGACCTCCCAGCGGGTGGCGCCGAGGGCCAGCGCGGCCTCCTCGTGCATCCGCGGGACCTGCCGGAAGACCTCACGGCTCACGTTGGTGATGATCGGCAGGATCATGATCGCGAGCAGGATGCCGACGGTGAGCATCGACCGGGGGGCGCCGCCCTCCCAGGAGAAGATGCCGGTCCAGCCGAGGTATTTGTCGAGCCAGTCGTAGAGGCCGGTCATGTGCGGTACCAGGATGAGCGCGCCCCACAGGCCGTACACGATGGACGGCACGGCGGCGAGCAGGTCGATCACGTACGCGACGGGGCCGGCCAGCCTGCGCGGCGCGTAGTGCGTGATGAAGAGCGCGATGGCGACCGCGACCGGGACCGCGATGACCATGGCGACGATCGAGGAGACGACCGTGCCGAAGGCGAGGACCGCGATGCCGAAGGAGGGCGGCTGGAGGTTGGTGTTCCACTCGAAGGTGGTCAGGAAGTTGCCGTGGTCCTTGCTGATCGCGAGGGAGGCGCGGTAGGTGAGGAAGACCGCGATCGCGGCCATGATCACCAGCAGCAGGATGCCCGAGCCACGGGACAGGCCGAGGAAGATGCGGTCACCGGGGCGGGTCGCGCCACGGGCGTTGCGCTTCTGCTCGGCCACGGTCGGCTCGGGTACGGGGGGAGGTGCGTCGGTTGTCTGCGTCGTCATGTCCATCGGGTTCTCCGGTCTGCGGAGCCGCTTGCGGGTGGGCGGCTCGGTGGAGCCGTTCACGAGGGTCGGCTCCTGGCGGCGGTGCACCGGACGATGCGGTCCGGCCCCGAACCGGGGCCGGACCGCACTCAGGTCAGCTCAGGCCCTCGATGGTGGTGCGGACCTTGGAGATGATCGCGTCGGGGATGGGGGCGTAGCCGATCCCGGACAGGGCCTTCTGGCCGTCCTCGCTGGCGATGTAGCGGAGGAACGCCTTGGTGGCGGGCAGGGTGTCCGCCTTGTTGCCCTTGTCGCAGGCGATCTCGTACGTGACCAGGGTGAGCGGGTAGGCGCCCTCGGCCTTGGTCTTGTAGTCGAGCTGGAGCGACAGGTCCTTGCCGGTGCCGACGACCTTGGCGGCCGCGATGTCGGCGGTGGCGGACTCGGTGGACGGGGCGACCGGCTTGCTGGCGCCCGTGTCGATGGAGACGGCCTTGAGGCCGTCCGAGACGTAGGACAGCTCGAAGTAGCCGATGGCGCCGGAGGTCTGCTTCACCTGCTGGGCCACGCCCGCGGACTGCGGAGCGGACTGGCCGCCCTTGGCCTGCCAGGCCTTGCCGCCGGAGTACTTCCAGTTGTCCGGGGTGGTGGCGATCAGGTACTTGGTGAAGTTGTCCGTCGTACCCGACTCGTCGGAGCGGTGGAACGCCTGGATCTTCAGGTTCGGAAGCTTCGCGGAGGGGTTCAGCTTCTTGATCGCCGGGTCGTTCCAGTTGGTGATCTTGCTGTCGAAGATCTTGGCGAGGGTCGGGGCGTCCAGGACCAGGTTGTCGGCACCCGGGACGTTGTAACCGACCGCGATCGGGCCGCCGACCATCGGCAGGTCGATGCCCTGACCGCCCTTGCAGACGCTCTTGGAGGCCTTGACCTCTTCCGGCTTCAGCGCGGAGTCGGAACCGGCGAAGGCGACCTGGCCCTGCGTGAACGCGGTGACACCGGCGCCGGAGCCGCCGCCCTTGTAGTTGATCTGCACGCCGCAGGCCTGGGAGAAGCTCTTCACCCACGCGTCGATCGCGTTCTTCTGCGCGGAGGAGCCGTCGGCGAGGAGCTGACCCTTGGCGTTGTCGCACTTGATCGAGCTGGCGCTCGTCGACGAGGAGGAGTCGTCGCTCGCCTTCTTGCCCGTGTCGTCGGAGCCGCACGCCGTCAGGGCCAGGGCGCCGGAGACGGCCACAGCACCGAGGGAGAGGGCGCGGAGCCGGTTCTTGCGCTGAAGCTTCACTTTCGGGAGTTCCTTCCAGGAGCCGCCACCGTCGGCGGCGTGCGAAGTCGTGTGATGCGCCAGCGCGCCCACAAGGCCGCACTCCGCACCGGGTAAGGCCGAAATTAGGCAGAACAGGTGAAGCCGCCGATGGCCGGAAGTGAACGGGGAGTGAACCCCTGCCGTCAGCCCGGTGAGGTCACGGAATGCTCACGGGGAGGGCACGCACAGGTTCCAACGGCCGGGTTACGCACCGTGGAACCTTTGGCCCCCAAAGCGCCGTCTCGTTCCACGGGAGCCGACGAAAGGCACGGGCATGGAACGGCGTACGTTTATCTCAGGCGGCGCGGCCGCGGTGGCCACGGTCGCGGTGGCCGGCTGCAAGGGGAGCGGCGGCCTGGCCGACGGGCCCGCGAAGCACGCGACGGGCACGTCGGACCCGTCGGCGCGGGCGTTGACGTCGACATCCTCCCGTACGCCGATGAAGACCACCAGCGCGGCCGTCGCCGCGAACTGGGCGGGCCTCGCCCGCGACCTCGACGGCACCCTGGTCCGCCCCGGCGACACGGCCTGGAAGACCGCCCACCAGCTGTACAACACCCGCTTCGACGGCCTGAAACCGGCCGCGGTCGCCTACGTCGCCCACGCCGACGACATCCGGACGACGCTGGCCTACGCCCACGCGCACGACATACGCGTGGCGATACGCAACGGCGGCCACTCCTACGCGGGCTGGTCCTCCGGCGACAGCCGCCTCATAGTCGACGTCTCCAAGCTCAACCGGATCCGGGTCAGCGGCCAGGAGGCCGTCGTCGGCGCCGGCTCCAAACTGATCGACGTCTACCGCGCGCTCGGCGCCAAGGGCGTGACCATCCCCGCCGGTTCCTGCCCCACGGTCGGCGTCTCCGGCCTGGTGCTCGGCGGCGGCCACGGCGTGGTCTCCCGCGCGTACGGCCTGACCTGCGACAGCCTCACCCAGGCCACCCTGATCACCGCGGACGGCAAGCAGCTCACCGCCAACGCCACCACCAACAAGGACCTCTTCTGGGCCCTGCGCGGCGCCGGCAACGGCAACTTCGGCGTCGTCACCGAACTCCACTTCAAGACCCACCCCGCCCCCCAGGCCGTCACCGGATACCTGACCTGGCCCTGGGCGAAGGCCGCCGCGGTGGTCAAGGCCTGGCAGGAGTGGGGCCCGAGCCAGCCCGACGAGATCTGGTCCTCCCTGCACCTGGCGAACACCCCCGGCCACACCCCGACGATCTCCGTGGCCGCCTTCTCCCTCGGCACCTACGGCGAGCTCAAGAACGCGGTGGACCGCCTCGCGGACAAGGTCGGCGCCAACGCGAGCAGCGTCTCGCTGCACCGCCGGGGCTACGAGGAGGCGATGGAGATCTACGCGGGCTGCTCCTCCTTCTCCACCGACGCCCAGTGCCACCTCCCCGGCTCGACCCCGGGCCGCTCCCCGCAGGGCGCCCTGGGCCGCGAAACGTACGCCGCCCGCTCCGACTTCTTCGACCGCTCCCTCTCGGCGGCCGGCATCCAGAAGCTGCTGGCCCAGCTGACGTCGGTGCGGGGCGGCGCGGGCAGCATCGCCCTCACCGCACTCGGCGGCGCCGTCAACCGCGTCTCCCCCACCGCCACGGCCTTCGTCCACCGCCGCTCCCGGATGCTGGCCCAGTACATCGCCTCCTGGGGCGCGGGCGCCTCCGGCACGACGGCCCAGTCCTGGCTCACCTCGGCCCACAACGCCATGCAGCCCTACGCCTCCGGCGCGGCCTACCAGAACTACACCGACCCGACCCTCACGAACTGGCGCAAGGCGTACTACGGCGACGCGGCGACACGCCTGGCCCAGGTGAAGAAGCAGTACGACCCGGAGAGGTTCTTCAGCTACCCGCAGGGAGTGTAGGCGGGGGGGGGCGGCCACCTACGCGGCGAGATCCCGCTCCTCCGAGGCCACGGACTTCCGCGCCTCGGGGACAAAGGCACCCTCGGCCTCCGATGACCGCCGCCGGACAACCCACCCCACCCGAGGCGACCGCTCCACCGCCTTCATCACCGGCGTGAGCAAAGCCATCGCCACCGGCGACAGCAGCAACGCCACCGCGGTCCCGAGCGCGAACCCCCCGACCACATCGGTCGGATAGTGCACGCCCATGTACACCCGGCAGAACCCCTCGAACAGCGCCAGCCCGATCCCGACGAGCCCGAACTTCCGGTTGGCGACGAACAGCCCGACCGCCATGGCCATGGTCAGCGTCGCGTGATCACTCACGAACGAGTAGTCGTTCTTCCCGGAGACGAGTACGTCCAGCCCCTGGTGATCGACGAACGGACGGGGCCGCTCCACGAACCCCCGGATGGGCACGTTCACCAGCACGGCGATCCCGGCGGCCAGCGGCGCCCACACGAGCCCGGCGACGGACGCGGCCGCCTCGTCCCCACTGGCGGAGCGCTTCCGCACGGACCACCAGCACCACAGCACCACCAGCACCATGGCGAGCAGCAGTCCGTACTCACCCACGAACTCCATCACCCGGTCGACCCACCGGGGCGCGTCCTTGGCCAGTCCGTTGATGTCGTACAGCAGGTCGACGTCGGGGTTAGATCCGGAATCGGCGAGTACAGCCATGGTGCTGCGGCCCCTTCGTCGTTCTCCGGGCGCACCTCTCGTGCGCCGCTCCTACCCACCCCCGTGGTTTCGTAGATCCGCTTCCGCTGCACTGACGCACTGTCGTCCGCTCGGCTACGTCAACAGGAACGCACGTCCCCCGCCCCAACGTTCCACTCTCCACCGAAAGATCACTCAGACGTTATCGAAGAGAGACTCATAGCCGCAGCTCAGGGGGCGGGTTCACGTACGGTCACACCTTGGTCGGGAGCGCTTTCGCGCCATCTTCGGTTACCCGGGTGGCTCCGAAGTAGTCGGGGGTGTCGACGGGGTCGAACCGGATGACGGCCCCCGGCTTGGGCGCGTCGATCATGTATCCGCCCCCGACGTAGATCCCCACGTGCCGGATGGCCCGAGAGTCAGTCAGATCATCCGAGAAGAACACCAGATCACCCGGCAGCAGCTCCGCCCGCTTCGGGTGCGGCCCCGCGTTGTACTGATCGTTGGCGACACGCGGAAGCGTGACCCCGACGCTGTCGTACGCCGCCTTGGTCAAACCGGAGCAGTCGAACCGTCCGCCCTGGTCAGCGGTGCCGTTCCCACCCCACAGGTACGGCGTCCCGAGCTTCTTCTGCGCATAGGCGATGGCGGCGGCGGCCTGCCGGCTGGGGTCGACCCGGGTGACGGGGGCGGCGAAGCTCTTCTCGAGCGTGCTGATCGTCTTCACGTAGTTCCGGGTCTCCGAGTACGGCGGCACGCCCCCGTACTGGATCACCGCGTACGCCCCCGCGTTGTAGGCGGCGAGCATGTTGTCGGAGACGTCGCCGGGGACGTCCTTCACGTACGAGGCGAGCTGACAGTCGTACGAAGCGGCCGACGGGATCGCGTCATTCGGGTCCCACACATCCCGGTCGCCGTCCCCATCGCCGTCGATACCGTGCGTGGCCCAGGTCCCCGGGATGAACTGCGCGATCCCCTCCGCCTTGGCCGGGCTCCTGGCGCTCGGGTTGAATCCGCTCTCCTGGTACAACTGGGCGCCGAGCAGAGCCGGGTTGAGGGCGGGACACAGATTGCCCCACTTCTGAACGAGCGTCTGGTACGCGGCCGGCACGGCTCCCTTGGCCAGCGAGACGGCCCCGCCGCCCACCCCGCCCGCGAGGTTCCCGGCGACGACGTACACCCCGACCACGAGCAGCGCGACGAAGCTCAGCCCGAGCCCGCTCACGGCCGCACCGGCCACCCATACTTTCCGCACGGCTCAACCCTCCCCCATCCACGCCCGCTTCAAGTCCGCTTTGGCCTCAGACCGACCGACTCGGCCAGCATTTCGGCCTATTCAGGCCACTGAGAGATCGTCAGAGTACGTGAAGGAACCGTGGGAAAGCCGGGGGCCCCGGCGGCCTCAGGGATCGCTCGCCGCGTCCCCGTAAAGCTCGGCCGCCTCCGCCCCCAGCACCACGCTGTACGAGATGTCGGGCGTCGTCCCGCCCTGCTCGTGGCCGCCCAGGATGCCCACGACCTCGTGGTCCCCGTTGACCCAGGGGCTGCCGCTGGTCCCGCCGGCGAAGTCGGGGCAGGAGATCCGCTGCTGGGTGTCGCTGTGCGCGCTCGGCTTGTTGGTGCAGATGAGCGGGGCCTCGTCGGAGTTGGGATAGCCGGTGACCGTGACGGCGGTGGCCCCGGTCGTCGTCCGGGTGGCGAAGCGGTTGGCGCCGACGACGTCCTCGATCCGCTTCCCCCGCGCCCCGCCCAGTCCTTCCACGACCGCGAACGCCACGTCGCTGTCCTCGTCCTGCCCCTTGGACCAGCCGTCCGGCAGGAACCGCCGCGTCACCTTCCACACTCCGTACGGCGCCTTGCCGTCGCGGTAGCCCGGCACGAACACCGAGTCGCCGCCGTCGTCACCGTCCACGCAGTGCGCGGCGGTGACGATGAGGTTGCCGTGAGCGCTGTGCACGACCGAGGCGGTGCAGAAGTGCCCGCCGGCGAGCTTGCCGACCCGGTCCGCGTCGAAGAGTGCCCCGACTCTCGCGCTCTCCCGGTTCGTGGCGGCCACGACGGTGACCCCGAAGGGGCCCGGGCCGTCATCGGCGGCCGCCACGGAGGCCGACGTCAGCGCCAGCAGCACCACGGCGCCGAGCAGGGCGGGACGTGAGGTGACCGAGATGCGTGAGGTGCGCTTCATCAGGCCCACCTTGTCCGACGAAGGTGAGGATTCATACCCGCCTTATCTGAGATTTGACTGTGACGCGCTTACCCCTGGCAGTCGGCCCACAAAAGCTTTCCGCCCCTCGAAGCCCCCAACTCCCGGAGTACGGAGGCCCCCCACGAGTCCGCACAGGCCCGGACGAGGTGCAGCCCGCGCCCGCCTTCGGCGTCGAGCGGCGGTGCGACGGCCGGACCGCCCTCGGCCTCGAAGCCCGGCGGGACCCGGGGGTCGCTGTCCCAGACCGCCACGCGTACCCCTCCCGGTTCTGTCGAGAGGAGACGGAGCGCGTAGGGCCCCCGGGTGTGCCGGTGGGCGTTGGTGAGGAGCTCTGCCGCGAGGAGCTCGGCGGTGGGGGTGAGCGCGGACAGGTCGTGGGCGGCCAGGACCGTCCGGAGAGTCGCGCGCGCGATACCCGGGGCGCGTGGATCGTGCGGGAGTTGGAGGGTGTAGGTCCAGGGCGGGGATACGGTGGCCATGGAAGTTTCCGATCACTGAGGGAAGTTGACTGGAAGCTCAGTGTCCTGCCGTCCCGTCGGACGGTGCGCTTCTGAGCGAGAGGCCCAGTTGTAAGGTAGCGATCGGATGGAAAGTTCTTAGACGGTTCTCGTAAAAGTGCTGATTTGCCACCCGTGTGGGTGACGAGGAAGGCGGGACACCCGTGAGAAACAACCCGACGGGCCGCCAACTCCGTTTGGGTACTGAGCTGCGCAAACTCCGCGAGCGCGCCGGCCTGACCTCGACTCGGGCGAGTCGACTCCTCGGCGTGCAGCAGAACCAGATCAGCAATGTCGAGGCCGGACGCGCTGGTGTCAGCCCCGAGCGAGTGCGCACTCTGGCCTGCCACTACGACTGCGGCGACAAGGCTCTGATCGAGGCTCTCAGCGATATGGCGATCGAGCGGACGCGCGGGTGGTGGGAGGAGTACCGGGGGCTTCTGCCGGCCGTACTCCTCGACCTCGCCGAGGTCGAGCATCACGCCACCGGGTTGCGCACAGCGGTGGCGATCCACATTCCGGGCCTGTTCCAGACGACGGACTACGCCCGCGAGATCTTCCGCCAGGACGTGCCGGAGATGTCACCGCCGGACATCGAGCACCGGATCTCGTTCCGTATCAAACGCCAGGCGGTGCTCTATCGCGACCGACCGACTCCCCATCACGCGATCATTCATGAGGCCGCCCTGCGTATGCAGTTCGGCGGGCCATCGGTGACGCGAGCGCAGCTTCAGCACCTACTGGACACGAGCGGACGGGACCATGTCACCGTCCTCGTGATTCCGTTCGATGCCGGCACCTTCCCGGGCTCGGGACAGTCCATTTATTACTCCATGGGGCCCGTTCCCCAGCTCGACACCGTCAACCTCGACCAATCCCACGGCCCGGTGTTCCTCGACTCCGAAGCCCAGCTCGACAAGTACCGGGTCCTCCTCGACCGCATGGAGGCCAGCGCACTTTCACCCGAGAAGTCGCGGGACTTCATCCGCAAAGTGATCCAGGACCTGTGAGGGAACCGAAGATGCCTGAACTCATGTGGCAGAAGTCGTCCTACTGCGCCCAGGGCAACTCCTGCATCCACATAGCCACCACCCCCACCCCCCACCCCGACGCGATCCACCTCACCGAATCGGCCGCCCCCACCCCCGCGATCCTCACCACCACCCCGACCGCCTTCGGCGCCTTGCTCGCCGCCCTCAAGAAGGAGTCACACCATGCCTGACCTCCCCCCGGATCTCACCTGGGAACGCGCCGCCCCGCCGGAGGCGACCGGGCCCGGGCCCTGGATCGAGATCGCCTTCGGCGAGGGGGACGACGGAGAGGCACCCGTCTACATCCGGGAGACGAGCGACCCGGAGAACGTGGTCACCACGAACCGGCGCAAGTGGGACGCCTTCGTGCTCGGCGTGCAAGCGGGCGAGTTCGACCACTTCGTGGAGGGAGTGGAGAACGGGCCGTCGCAACCGGCGTAGACAGCCCCCGGAACCAGGCTGTGACCGGGCTGTGCGCGGGGTCAAGCCGCCCCCACCCCGGTGCCATCCGCCCGCAAATGATCCGTAAGCCCGGCCTCCGTTTCAGTAACGCGGGAGTCAGGATTCCGCCACCCGTCTTGTTGTCGCGTACTCAACAAGACATCGTCGTCGCGGGCCGCCGCCCCCACCGGTGAGCACACCGGTGGCCCCCCACCCGCAGGCCTCTGTCCCCCCCTTCCCAGGAGGCTGTACGTTGCGTACGACCACCCCCGACTCC
Source organism: Streptomyces sp. NPDC020299 (assembly GCF_044387825.1). Taxonomy (NCBI): domain Bacteria; kingdom Bacillati; phylum Actinomycetota; class Actinomycetes; order Kitasatosporales; family Streptomycetaceae; genus Streptomyces; species Streptomyces sp. NPDC020299. Next base: position 10,290 of record NZ_JBIRWL010000026.1, on the reverse strand, counting down.
CCCCACATACCCGGCAGATGGCGCCGAGCCGGTGCTGCCGGCGCCGCCACCGCGGCACTTCTGTTCGCCGGTCTCGGCACCGCGGCCCAGGCGAACGCCGCCACCACCACGGACGCATCTTCAAAGGCCGTCTCCTCAAAGGTGACGTGGGCCGCCACCCCCTGCGCCACGCCCAAGCACAAGGGCGAGCTGGCCTGCGACTCCTTCCGGGTGACCGGCGGAACCACCGCCTTCCAGAAAGCGCAGGCCAAGGAGTCCGGCAAGGCCGCCAGGGTCACGCCGAAGGCCGCCGCCGCCAGCCCCACCGGATTCGGCCCCAGCGACCTCCAGGACGCCTACGGCCTGACCGACGCCGCCGCCTCGAACGGCTCCGGCGAGACCATCGCGATCGTCGACGCCTACGACGACCCGAACGCCGAGGCCGACCTCGCGAAGTACCGCTCGTACTACGGCCTGAGCGCCTGCACCACGTCCAACGGCTGCTTCAAGAAGGTCAGCCAGACCGGCTCCACGGCCTCCCTCCCCACCGCCGACAGCGGCTGGGCCGAGGAGGAATCGCTCGACCTGGACATGGCCTCCGCCGTCTGCCCGCAGTGCGACATCACGCTCGTCGAGGCCAAGTCCGCCACCACCGCCAACCTCGGCACCGCGGTGAACGAGGCGGTCGCCCTCGGCGCGAAGTACGTCTCCAACAGCTACGGCGGCTCGGAGTCCTCCTCCGACTCGACCTACGACACCAAGTACTACAAGCACCCCGGTGTCGCGATCACGGTCTCCGCCGGTGACGAGGGCTACGGCGCGGAGTACCCGGCCGCCTCCCAGTACGTCACCGCCGTCGGCGGCACCGCCCTGTCGACCTCCTCCAACTCCCGCGGCTGGACCGAGAGCGTCTGGAACACCAGCAGCACCGAGGGCACCGGATCGGGCTGCTCCTCCTACGACACCAAGCCCAGCTGGCAGACCGACACCGGCTGCGCCAAGCGCACCATCGCCGACATCTCGGCCGTCGCCGACCCGGCGACCGGCGTCTCGGTCTACGACTCCTACGGGGTCACCGCCGGCTGGTACACCTTCGGCGGCACCAGCGCCTCCGCCCCGATCATCGCGGGCGTCTACGCCCTCGCGGGCACCCCGGGCAGCGGCGACTACCCCGCCGAGTACCCGTACGAGTCGGCCGGCACCTCGGCCCTCAACGACGTGACCAGCGGCAGCAACGGCAGCTGCTCCTCCAGTGCGACCTACCTGTGCACCGCCGGGTCCGGCTACGACGGCCCGACCGGCTGGGGCACCCCGCAGGGCACGGACGCCTTCACCGGGTGAGCACCAGGGATTGACCTCCCCGTCGGGTCACGGGGAGCCGCCACGGTGAGGGGGACGTGGGGTCCCCTCGGCGGCACGCAAAGAGGACGGGTCACGGCAGCCGGCCGTGACCCGTTTCTCTTACCGAAGGGGTCTCGGCAATCGCCGGGGCCCCTTCGTCGTGAGACCATCGTGACGGCACCTCATCCGACCAGCCGTCAGAAAGCGCACGGGGTCATAGAGGAGCACAACGACGGAACCACACGACAGGTTCCGCTCAGGCCTCATTGCCCGGCGTGACCTGCCGTGATACACAGAGTGACCGTACGGTCCACTCGTGCGAAACCCGCCATTCAATGACGCCAAGTCGACATACGGCGGCGCCATCGTCGGCGACAATGAGGCCTGACCTCTGCACACCGCAGGGGGACTGCGGAAATACCCACCAGGGGCGGTGACTTACGTGTTCTTTGCGGCCGACAAGGGAGACATCAACACCATCATCGGCGGAATCGCTCCGGACTGGGGGCCCTTCGGCAGCCTCGGCAACGAAGCGAAGGTGATGATCGAGGTGGTGATGGCCGTCGCCATCCTGCTCTGCCTCGGCATCGCCGTCTGGGGTGCGGCCAAACAGCGCATCGGCGCGACGGCCCTCCGGGACACCTTCAGCGCCGAACAGGGCAAAGGCCTCATCATCGCCGGTCTGACGGGAGTCTTCATCATCGGCTCCCTGGGCACGCTGTTCACCATCGTGTACGGCATGGCCGTGTAGCGGTCCCCCCACTCCTCCAGTCCTCCGGGCACGCCCGGCCCCCACCACCCCACCCGCCCGTCGTGCCCACCGGCTGAGGTTGCGTTTCCCTGATGTCGAGTCACCACACCGCGCCCGCGCGGGAGCCAGCACGGCTACCGTCGTACATCTACGCGTTCCGGTACGAGGTCGAGGGGGCGTACGCGGCATGAGTCTCGGAGACGAGCAGGATTACGGCGGCGCGGGCGAGACCAGAACCCGGCTGCCCGAACGGGGCGGCGACCCCTACGGTGGGGCCCGCCGAGGCGGTCGGTCATCCTCCCGGAGCCTGGTCACGGTGGTCGGCGTCGTCGTCCTCCTCATCGCGGCGATCGCCTTCGCGAACCGGGGCGATGACAGTGCCTCCGGCGACGACAACGGTTCCGGGAACAAGCCGAAGACGGCGGCGACGGCGGCGAGCGGCACGAAGCCGGTCACTTCGAAGGCCGGGGGGATTCCTACGGGGTTCTCGCGGGATCAGCAGGGGGCGGAGAGTGCGGCGGCCAACTATTCCGTTGCACTGGGCTCGGCCGAGATGTTCAGCAAGACGCAGCGCGACGCCATCCTGCAGACCATCATCACGCCATCCCGTGTCACCAGCTTCGAGACGTCCCTCGACCAGGCGTACACGCCCGCGTTCAGCAGGAGTGTCGGCCTGAACGACGACGGCACCGCCCCGAAGGGCTACACGTTCGTCTCCCGCACAAGCCCGATCGGCACCAAGGTCACCGAGTTCACCACCAGCAACGCTACCGTCGAGGTCTGGTGCAGCGGGCTGCTCGGGCTCGCGGGCGACAACTCCACCAACCCGGTCACCAACAGTTGGTTCACCATCACCATGAAGCTGGAATGGTCCGGTGGTGACTGGAAGATCGTGACGCACTCCCAGAAGGAAGGCCCGGCGCCCGTCCCCGGTGACGACAAGGCCTCCAGCGCTGATGACATGGCGAAGGCAGTCGAGGAGTACGGAGGCTTCACCTATGCCCGCTAGCCGCGTACTCAAGCTGACCGCCGCCATTACGGCCGTGCAGACGGCGGCAGTCCTCATGGCCGGCCGTGCCTTCGCGGCACCCAGTCCGTCGCCGTCCAAGAGCAATGACCCGTGCGACCTGATCCACGGGCCGGCCAAGGACTACTGCGAAAAAGGCAGCAGCGGCTCCGGCGGCAAATCCGGCCTAACCAGCAACGACCCCCTCTCCGACACCCTCGACCCCCTCGCCTCCCTCGCCAAGGGCTGCGCCGACGCCGCGTCGTGGACCATCGGCAAGCTCAGTGACGCGGTGAAGGAGACGGCGAACGTCGACTTCACGAACGAGAAGTTCCTGAAGCAGTACGCGGTCGTCTTCGCGGCGTCGACGATCCTCACGCTGCTGCTGTGGCTGCTGGCCGTGGCCAAGCGAGCCGTACGCGGCGTGCCCATGACCACCGCCCTGTCGGAAGCCGTCGGGTTCCTCTGGCTGACGGTGCTGGCCTCCGCGTTCACACCGCTGATCCTGTACACGGTGGTATCCGCCACCGACGGAGTCACGGACGTACTGGCCAAGGCGACCGGAGACCAGACCGACACGTTCTTCGGCACGTTCTCCGGCGCGTTGAACAAGGGCAACGACATCGGCGGCGGCCCGATCATGCTGATCGTGGTGTCGCTGGTCAGCATTCTCGCCGCCGGCGTCCTCTGGCTGGAGCTGGTGATCCGCGCCGCCCTGCTCTACGTCGGCGCCCTCCTCGGCACCGTCGTCTACGCGGGCCTGGTGGACAAGAACCTGTGGGGACACGTCCGCCGCTGGGCCGGGATCATGATCGCCGTCATCCTGGTCAAACCCGTCATCGTGATAGTGCTGGGCCTGGCCGGGGCGCTGTCCGGCGACAACGGCCCGGACTCCTTCTCCGCCGTCGTGTCCGGCCTCGCCATCATCCTGCTCGCCATCTTCGCGAGCGCGATGATCTACCGCTTCGTCCCCGGCTTCGGCGACGAGATCGCGAGCGGCCGCAACAACCGCATCATGCAGGGCGCCGAGGGCAAGGCCGCCGCGGTCATCAGCTCCCCGGCGACCCTGGTCGCGCAGGGCATCAAGACGCACAGCACCCGCGCCGACAACACCGGAGGCGGCGGCCAGTCGTCCGGCGCCCCCCGCCCGGCCAACCCGGCCTCCGGCGGAGTCGCCGCGCACAGCAGCCGCACCCCGAGCGGGGGCGGCGGCGCCGCGCCCGCGCCGCGCGCTCCCAGCCCGGCCAACACCCCGCACGCCAGCAACACCCGCAACAGCAACCGCTCGGGAGGTGAAGGGCGTTGACGACCGAGTCCCACATGTCCCATCCGATCACGCCCCGCCGTACGTATCTGATCGGCCGCGCCCGGCCGAACGGGATCATCGGCCGGAACCGCGAGTCCGGCGAGATCGCGCTGATCATCGCGGGCGCGTTCCTCGGCATGATGTGCGGCCTCCTCGTCCCGGTCCTGTCCCTGCGGATCGTGCTGCTGACGGGCTTCCCGATGCTGGCGCTGGCGGCGGTGTACGTGCCGTACAAGCGCCGCACCTTCTACAAGTGGTTCGAGATCAACCGCAGCTTCAAGCGCACCGTCAAGCGGAGTGCCGTCTACCGCTCCGACGTCATGGAGGCCGGTACCCGCATGGACGGCCGTGAGGTCGAGATCGGGCCGCCGCCCGGCATCGGCCGCATCACCTGGCTGGCCGCGCCCTTCGGGCCGGACGAGATCGCCGTACTGCTGCACGCCGACCGCAAGACCGTCACCGCGGCCATCGAGATCGAGGGCCCGGGTGTCGGCCTGCGCGACTCCGAGGACCAGGAGGCCCTGGTCGACCGGTTCGGCACACTGCTGAAGCACGTGGCGAACGGCGACGGCTTCGTCACCCGCCTGCAGATGCTCGCCCGCACCCTGCCCGCCGACCCCGACGCCCACGCCAAGGACGTCGCCCAGCGCGGGGACGACCGTTCGCCGGGATGGCTCAAGCAGTCGTACGACCAGCTGCAGTCCATGGTGTCCACCAGCAGCGAGCAGCACCGCGCCTACCTCGTCGCCTGCATGCACTACACACGCGAGCTGGCCTCCGAGGCACAGGCCATGGCCCGGGCGGCCCGGCCGCAGGGCGGGCGGAAGCTGGACCGGGACGCGGGGCTCGCCGTCGTCATGGCGCGTGAGCTCACCGACATCTGCTCGCGGCTCCAGGAGGCCGACATCCGGGTGCGCCAGCCCTTGGGGCAGGGACGTCTCGCCTCCCTCGTCCACTCCATGTACGACCCGGACCACCCGATCGACCACATCCAGGCGATGACCAGGCGCAACGCCTGGCCGGCCGAACTGGACGCCATGGAGCCCACCTACCTCCAGGCCAAGACCCGGGAGTCCGCCACCCGCGCGCCCTGGTGCCATGCCACGGCCTGGGTCAAGGAATGGCCGATGACGCCCGTCGGCGTGAACTTCCTCGCGCCGCTCCTCGTCCACACCCCGGACGTGATTCGCACGGTCGCCGTGACGATGGACCTCGAACCCACCGAGATCGCCATCGAGCGCATGCTGACGGAGAAGACCAACGACGAGGCCGAGGCTTCCCGCGCCGCCAAGATGAACCGGACCGTCGACCCGCGCGACGTGGCCGCCCACAGCCGCCTCGACCAGCGCGGTGAGGACCTCGCCAGCGGCGCCGCCGGAGTGAATCTGGTCGGCTACATCACCGTCTCCTCGCGCACCCCCGAGGCGCTGGCCCGCGACAAGCGCACGATAAGGGCGTCGGCCGGAAAGTCGTACCTGAAGCTCGAATGGTGCGACCGCGAGCACCACCGCGCGTTCGTGAACACGCTCCCGTTCGCCACCGGAATCCGAAGGTAGGAGTTGATGCGCTGATGCGGGACCCGCTGTCCGCCATCACGGAAGCCTTCACGTCCTTCCTGTTCGGGAGGATCGAGTCGACCCGGATGCCGGTGCGCACCTCCACGGGCCAGGCCCAGGCCGTCTACCTGCCGACCGCCGCCCCCGGCCTCGGCGACTCCGGCGTCATCATCGGCCGCGAGGTGTACTCCGGGAAGGGCTACATCTACGACCCGTTCCAGCTGTACGGCCAGCAGCTCCCCGCCCCGCACTGGCTGGTCCTCGGCGAGTCCGGCAACGGCAAGTCGGCGCTGGAGAAGACGTACGTCCTGCGCCAGCTGCGCTTCCGCGACCGCCAGGTCGTCGTCCTGGACGCACAGGGCGAGGACGGCGTCGGCGAGTGGAACCTCGTCGCGGAGGAGCTGGGGATAACCCCGATCCGGCTGGACCCGACGGCGGCCCTGGACCACGGCATCCGCCTGAACCCACTGGACCCCGCGATCACGACCACGGGTCAGCTGGCGCTGCTGCGGACCATCATCGAGGTCGCGATGGGGCACGGCCTCGACGAGCGTTCCGGCTTCGCCCTGAAGGTGGCGCACGCCTACGTCAACGAGACGATCGTCGACCGCCAGCCCGTGCTCACCGACATCGTCGAGCAGCTACGGCACCCGGAACCGGAGTCCGCCGAGGCGATGAACGTCGCCATAGACGACGTACGGGCCTGGGGCCTGGACGTGGCTCTGGTCCTGGACCGGCTCGTCGACGGTGACCTGCGCGGCATGTTCGACGGCCCGACCACGGTCGGCATCGACCTGGACGCCCCGCTGATCGTCTTCGACCTCTCCCACATCGACCGCAACTCCATCGCCATGCCCATCCTGATGGCGATCGTCGGCGTGTGGCTGGAGCACACCTGGATCCGCCCCGACCGGAAGAAGCGCATCTTCCTGGTCGAGGAGGCCTGGCACATCATCAACAGCCCCTTCGTGGCCCAGCTGTTCCAGCGGCTGCTGAAGTTCGGCCGGCGGCTCGGCCTGTCCTTCGTCGCGGTCGTCCACCATCTGTCCGACGTGGTGGACGGAGCGGCGGCGAAGGAGGCCGCGGCGATCCTGAAGATGGCGTCGACACGGACGATCTACGCCCAGAAGGCCGACGAGGCGCGGGCCACGGGCCGGGTGCTGGGGCTGCCCAGATGGGCGGTGGAGATCATCCCCACCCTCACCCCCGGCATCGCCGTCTGGGACGTCAACGGCAACGTCCAGGTGGTCAAGCACCTGGTGACGGAGACGGAACGCCCGCTGGTCTTCACCGACCGCGCGATGACCGAGTCGTCCTTCGACCTGGCCGCCGACGACGCCCTGCGTGCCGCCGAACTGGAGGCGGAACAGCGGGCGGCGGCCTTCGTGGAACAGCACATCGGCGACCTGGACGGGTCGTCGGAGTCTACGGTGGCGTAGGGGAGGCGGCGTGAGACCCGACGGCCGCGACCACGGGCGATACGACGGCGGGCGATACGACGACGGGCGCGGTCGGCGGGACGGCCAGGGCGGCATCCCGGACGGCCTGCTGATCGGCCTCCTCGCCTTCCTGCTCGGCATGACCCTGCTGGTGTGGTCGGCCACGGGCCTCGCGGGCTGGTTCGCGGGCGGCGCCTGGCCGTCCGGCGTCACCTTCACCGGCACCCCCGTGGCCATGCGCCACCTGATCGGCCATCCGCACGACATCACGGGCGCCTGGCCGGACACCCCGGCGGCACAGCTGTCGGGGTACGGGCTGTTCTGGGGGCTGTTCATAGGGCAGCTGATGGTGCTGTTCGTACTGACCGTGTTCGTGATCGGGACGGTCGCGCGGTGGCGGGCGGGGCGGGCCCGGCGGCGATACGAGATGGAGGCCGGGGCGGGTGCCGGGACAGGTGCCGGGACGGAGGCTGCGGCGGCGACGGGCGCGGCTTCCCCGGCGCCGGCAGATGTGCCGGCACCGGCACCTGTTCGGGCGCCCGAGCCGCTGCCCGAGGTGCCTGCGCCTCGTAGTGAGCCGGAGCCTGTGGAAACGGCCGTCCCCCTCGCAGGCGATGGAGGAGTGGGCGGCTGGGAGACGAACCGCGCCGAAGGCGCGGTGCTGTACGGCACGCCGGCAACCCGCCAGGCCACGGCGGCCCAGGCCATCCGCGACGCGGCGGGCCCCCTGATCGTGGTCACGTCCAACGCCGGCCTCTGGCAGGAGACCAAGGACGCGAGAGCCAAACTGGGCCCGGTCCTCCTCTACGACCCCACCCACCTCTGCGACACCCCCGCCCGACTGCACTGGTCCCCCGCCGCGGGCTGCCATGACAAGCAGACGGCGGTCCAGCGGGCAGCCGCCCTGCTCGCCCCGGTGAAGCCGACCGCCCGTCTGGACCAGGCCGTCAGCGACACCGCCGAGATCCTCCTGCGCAGCTACCTCCACGCCGCCGCCCTCGACAGCCGCAGCATCCGCCACGTCCATCGCTGGGCCCAGGGCACGCAGATCCAGGACGCGGTCCGCGCTCTGCGCACCCACCCCAAGGCGGCCCCCGGCGCCGCGGGCGAACTGGAGGCCGCGCTCACCTCGCATCCCGAACGCCGGGACATGGCCCACGAACTGACGAGCCGTGCCCTGTCCGCGCTCTCCACGGTCAACATCCGCGAAGCATGCACTCCAAACCGAACTGATGCCCTCGCCTTGGATTCCTTCGTCGACGAAGGGGGCACGCTTTATGTGGTCGGTGAATCCATCGAGGACCCCAGGACCAACCCCGGCGCGATGCCGCTCCTGACGGCCCTCGTCTCCAGCGTGGTCGAGCGCGGCCGGCACATGGCCGAACGGTCATCCTCCGGTCGGCTCGACCCACCACTGACCCTGGTCCTGGACGACATCGCGGCCGTGGCCCCGCTCCCGCGGCTCCCGGACCTGCTGTCCACGGGAGCGGACCACGGTCTGCCGGCCCTGGCCCTCCTCCGCTCCCGCGAACAGGCCCGCAGCCGCTGGCCGCACGACGAGTTGCCCGTGTAGCCCGTCAGTCAGCTTCCATCCCGCTCAAGGACGTACTCCAACTCGGTCTCCCCGGGCGTCTGCTCCAACGGCACGACGACCCCACTGGGTACGAATCCGGCCTTGCCGTAGAACCTCTTGGCACGCCCGTTGTCCTCGTGAACTATCAGCCGCACGCGCTCGGCCCCCATCTCCCAGGCCCACTCCACGCCGGCGTTGAAGAGTACTTCCGTCAGGCCGATCCCTCGGCACTCGGGCCGCACGAACACTCCGACGACATGCGCCTGCCTCCGCTCCACGGGAAGACCGGCCCAGTCCTTCGTTCCTGCCTCCTCAACCAGCACGGTCAACGTCCCGGCCCATTCCCCGTCCCGCCCCTCGGCGATGATCTGCTGCGCCGCGGTGGCGCCCTCCGCGGCTCCCTCAGCCCGCCCCTTCCAGAAGGAATCGGGCTTCGCCATGGCTTGGTCGTACGTCTCCAAGAAGGCGAGATGCGCGACCGGATCCTGGAGCGCGAGCAACCGCAGCGCCTTGGCGGCGGGCCACTCGTCGGCGCGAATCGCCCGGATCACGTAGTCACCGCTGGTCATGGTGGTCATGCAAGCCACCGTAGTACCGATGTCAGTGGCAGGTCCTACTGTTTTGCCGTGCATGCTCCGTGCCGACAGGCACACGCGAACCAGGGAGAAGCCCTATGACGACTCTGCTCGGTCGGCCCCACACAGCACTCCTCATCATCGACGTACAGAACGGCGTGATGGCAGGCTCGCCCGGCCGTGACGCCGTCATAGCCAACATCAACACCCTGCTGGACAAGGCACGTGCGGAGGACGTGCCGGTGATCTGGGTGCAGCACAACGACGAACACCTCGAACGCGGTAGCGACAGCTGGGAGTACGTGGCGGGGCTGACCCGCTACGACACCGAGCCCCTCGTCCACAAGTCCTGGCCGGACTCCTTCGAGGACACCGAACTCGAGGCCGCCCTGGCCGAGCGCAAGGTAGGCCGGCTCGTCGTCACCGGTGCCCAGACCGACGTCTGTATCCGCTCGACGCTGCACGGCGCCCTCGTCCGTGGGTACGACGCCACGCTGGTCGCCGACGCCCACACCACGGAGGACAACACCGAGTACGGCGCTCCCGCACCGGAGCAGGTGATCGCCCACACCAACCTCTACTGGAAGTGGCACAGCGCGCCCGGCCGCGAGGGCGGGACCGTCGAAACGGCGGATGTGGCCTTCTAGAAATTCAGGAAAGCAGTGCCGAAAACGCAGAAAGCCCCCGCACCGAAGTGCGGGGGCTTTCTCAATATTTGTTCGGCGGTGTCCTACTCTCCCACAGGGTCCCCCCTGCAGTACCAT
>NZ_JBIRWL010000025.1:0-105326 GCF_044387825.1 Streptomyces sp. NPDC020299 | reverse complement strand
CCACGAGGGCGCTCCGGCGCCTTGCGATCGCACGCACCAGACGCCGCGGGGCCCGCCCTTCGGGCGGACGACGGGAATTGTCAGACAGGCCCTAGAGCCGGCTCACGTGCCGCAGTACTCCGCGTCGACCACCGCGTCGCTGTCGCCCGTCCAGTCGGCGTTGAAGTTGAAGGCCAGCGCGTGGCGGCCGTCCGCTGTCGTGGATGCCCAGGACGAGGAGCCGTGGATGCCGCCGTCGTGGCCCCAGACGTGGACGCCGCAGGAGAGGGTGGTGTCCATGAGGCCGAGGCCGTAGCGGATGTTGGGGGCTTGGGCGATCTTCACCGTCGTCTTCATCTCCTTCAGCTGCCTCGGCGGGAGGAGGTCGCCGCGCAGGAGGGCGCGGTAGAAGCGGGTGAGGTCGGCGGAGTCGGAGATGATCTCGCCCGCGGAGGAGGCGATGGAGGGGTTGAGGCGGGTCACGTCGTAGGTGGGGCCCGTCGCCGTCTGCGCCAGCTTGCCGTAGGCGTGGCTGCTCGGGTGCGGGACGGTGACCCGCGTGCCGGGAACCGAAGTGCCTGTCAGCCGCAGCGGGTCGATGATGCGGTGGGTGATCTCCTGGGCGTACGAGTGGCCCGTGACGCTCTTGATGACCATGCCGGCCAGAACGTAGTTGGTGTTGGAGTAGTTCCAGGAGGTGCCCGGCGCGAAGTCCGGCTTGTGGCGCATGGCGATGGCCACCAGCTGCCGCGGGGTGAGGGTGTCGTAGCGGTGCTTGAAGAAGCCGTCCTTGAGGAAGTAGGTGCGGCCGAAGTCTTCGTCGGCCGTGTAGTTGAAGATGCCGCTGGTGTGGTTGAGGAGTTGGCGGACGGTGATCGCGCGGCCGTCGTGGCCGTTGCCGTGCACCACGCCCGGCAGCCATTTCTCCACCTTGTCGTCCAGGGACAGGCGGCCCTCCGCCTCCAGTTGGAGCAGGACGGTGGAGACGAACGTCTTGGTGATGCTGCCGACGCGGTAGCGGTCGTCCGCCGAACGCGGGGCACCCGTGCGGAGGTTGCCGACTCCGGCCGTGGTGGACCAGGTGCCGTGGGCGTCCTTCGCCGTGAGGGTCACTCCGGGGACGCCGGCCTCGACCGCCGCCTCTACGGCCTTCCCGGTGGCCGGGTGGCCGGTGGCTTCCCCGGTGGGAGTGGCCGCCAGGGCCGGTCCCGCCAGGGTCGCCGACAGGGCCAGGGCGGCCGCCGCCGCGACCAGTGCCTTGCGTGCACGCATGTCTTCCCCCATCTGTGCCGTCGAGCTCGGTCGCCGGGAGGGACACTACGCCGCACGCGGGGGTTGACTCGGGATATGCCGGTTGGGCGGTTTTCAGCCCTTCTTGAGGACCAGCTCCGTGTTCCGGTCGGCCGGGTCGCCCGCGAGTGCCTTGTTGGCGCCGGGGGCGTTGTAGGAGAGCTCGCGGTAGAGGGCGGCGAGGCCGGTCTGGGAGAGGTCGGTGAAGTCCGTGCGGTGGGGGGCGGCGGACTCGATGAGGGTGGTGAAGAGGGAGAGGGTGCCGTCCTTGTTGTCGACCAGCTCGATGACTCGGGCGAGCTGGGGGTAGTCGACGTGGGAGGCGGTGGAGATCTCCCAGAAGGAGCGGTTGCCGGAGGCCTTGTGCGGGGTGACGACGTTCTTGTGGATGTGGCCGTTCACCCAGGCGAGGACGTTGGCGTGGCGGGCCAGGACGGACACGACCTCGCCGCCGTTGTGGCGCCGCTCCGACGGATGGGCCGGGTCGGGGCGGGTGTTCGTCATCGTCTTGCTGGTGTGGTGGCTGAAGACGACGGCGTACGAGTCCTTGTTGTCGGTGAGGGTCTTGTCCAGCCAGTTCAGCTGCTTGGTGCCGATGGAACCCTCGTAGTGACCGCCCGCGTCGGTGGTGTCGAGGCTGATGCCGATCACGTCGTCGGAGATGCGGAAGGCGTAGTACTGCGTGCCCGCGTCCACATTGGCCGAGGAGTAACCGTGGCCGACCGGGCCGAGGCCCTGGTGGGCCGGGTCCAGGTGGGCCTTGAGGTAGTCGGCCGGGGTGTAGGGGGCGCGCTTCTCGTCCGGGGTGACCGAACGCATGGACCGGGCGTGGGCCTTGAGGAAGTCCCGGTACTGCACGCCCCTGGGGTCCTTGGCGTTCTTGATGGCGTCCTGGAGCTTCTTGGCCTCGGCGGCGGACACGCTCAGCAGCTTCTTGCCGCCGATGGCCGCCTCGGCGAGGTAGGAGTCGCCGTGCGAGCCGTAGCAGCCCAGCGGCAGGGAGTCGTGGTTGCCGACGGTGGAGTACCAGGGCAGGTTGAGACCGGGGCTGCGGGCCTCGCGGATCGCGGCGGCCAGATAGCCCCCCAGGTGCGGGAAGCCGAGCGTCTTGTCGTTGTCGCGGAGGGTGGCGTCGGGCTGCCAGTACAGCTTCATACCGCTGTTCTGGGCGCCCTCGTAGTGCCTGGGGTCACCGGAGTTGGGGGTGATCCGGCCGCCGGACATCACCTTCATGAACCACTCCAGTTCGGAGTGGGCGTTGTTGTCGGTGTTGTCGCCGGTGGTCATGACGAAGTGCAGCGGGGAACCGGTGACGGGGGCGCCGCGCAGCGCGTTGACCCGCTCGACGAGCGAGATGGCGCCCTGCACGGTCAGCGCCTCGTGCGGGCGCCAGGCGTGCACGTCGGTGGCGCGCAGGTACTCCAGGCGCAGCGGGTGCTGGACGTCCATCAGGTGCAGGTCGGTGAACTGCACGAACGCCGCGAGGGCCGTACGGCGGTCGGCGCGCCCGGACTTGGGTGTGGCGAGTTCGCTTCTCACGACGCGCTTCCAGCCGGCGCCGTCGCCGAGGCGGCGGTAGCCGGAGCTGTTGCGGGGGGCGGCGACGCTCGCGACGGTCGTTCCCTTGGTGTAGGGGGCGAGGGGCGGGGCAGGCGCGATGGGGGTCCCCCCGGTCGAGCGTAGTCGAGACTGGGGGAGGGAGTTGGCGACCGGCGCCTGTTCGGACGTATCGGTCGTCGTGGTGGTGGCGGCCTGGCTGTCGGTCGGGCGCAGGGCGTATCCCATGCCCGCGGACAGCGTCACCGCCCCGGCGGTGGCCAGGACGGTACGGCGGTTGACCCCCAGCGCGGTGCTGGCGACAGAGCGTATGCGCGACATGGCGCGATCTCCCCGAGTGCGAACTGCGTCGGCAGTGGTCGCGGGTGGTCGCTGTCGCGAACATCCCGCTCGCTCTGGATCGTTGGCACCGGGGATGACCTGCGCGTGAACGAGACGGCAACGGGCAACGCCGATCACCGTACGTGGATCACGGTGACCGGGCGCGGTCATGGAGCCGCCCGCGGGTGGCCGGGGGGCGGTCACTCCGCGTTCATCTGGCGGGGTAGGGGGCAGACCCCGGGGCCGTTACCCGGCTTCCTCCGCCCCGTCCGGGACGCGGCCCGCCGCGGGGCGTTCGCGCCACAGGCGCAGGGCGACGTCGACCAGGCGGATCCGGGTGAGGCCGGGTACCGCGTCCAGGTCCTGCCAGGCGGCCAGGTCGGTGGAGCCGTTGACCTCGTTGCGGAGTTCGCCGCCGGTGACGCGGCCCTCGTAGATGATCCGTACGCCGTGGTGGTCGGTCGGGGGGCGCAGGCTCCGGCGGCCAAGGACGTGGCGGGAGGAGTCCACGCCGAGGAGGCCGGTCACCTCGATCCGGTAGCCGGTCTCCTCGGTCAGTTCACGGCGGACGGTGTCGTACGGGTCCTCGCCGTGCTCCATGCCGCCGCCGGGCAGGACCCATTCGGGTGTGCCGTCGGGGGCCGGTGAACGGGCGAGCAGGATCTGTCCGTCGCGGACGCACACGGCGTAGGCCGCCACCCTCAACTTTTGGCGCATGGGCCGACGTTAGCCTGCCGGGTCCGGGTTGGCCGGTGAGTATTCCGGCGGTGACCAGCGCAGCGGCAGCGCGAACTCGGTCTCCACGGCCTCGGTGAGGGTGAAGCGGACCCGGCGTTCGCCGTCCGTGCCGTACTCGGTGCGGGCCTCGCCGGTGAGCTGGAGGGTGGTGCCCGTCGTCCAGTCCATCAGGAGCAGGCCGGCCCGGGGGTCGGTGAGGAGGTTGCCGAGGGTGAGGAACATGGAGTTGCCCGGGTAGTCCCGCCAGGTGAGTTCGCGGGGTGAGGTGACCTGGACGAAGCCGGGGTTGCCGCCGCGGTGGCTGGTGTCGGCGCCGTGGGGGTGGACGGTGGCGAGGAAGAAGGTGTCGGCCGTCTCGATGAACCGGGCCTGGGCAGGCGAGAGTTCGGTGGTCCGGCGGGGTGGTCCCGGGACGCGGTCGGGCACGGTCTCGTAGGTCTGCCTCTTCTGGAGGTACTTGGGGCAGTTGGCGAACACCTGGTCCGCCTCGACCGCGAAACCCCGTTCCGTGGGGTGGAGGCGGCCGTTGAGGCGCATGCGTCGGCGGGTGCGGGGGTCCAGGGCGATGGTGCCGACGGGGGTGCCTGGTGTGGTGAGGGCCGTCGCGAGGGGGTCGGCGGGGGGTGGGCCTCCCGCGACGGACATCCGGTGCGGGCCCGTCGCCCGTACGAAGCCGGGGGTGCCCGACAGGGGCGTGGCCCAGACCCTGCCGGTGTCCGGGTCCGCCGCGCCCAGGATCAGCAGCGGCTGGAGCTCCAGGAAGGCGGCGGCGACCGGTTTGATGCCGGTGCCCATGGCGCGGCCCACGTGGTCGGCGAGCTCTCGGACGCCGACGCGGTCCTGCACGGCCCGGGAGCCGTGGTGGTAGACGGCCATGGCTAGAAGAAACCGCAGGTCGGTGCGGAGGTGTGCGGGGCGGGGGCGCCTTCGAGGCCGTGCGGTACGGAGATCTCCAGGCGGGTGCCGTCAGGGTCGTGGAAGAAGATGCCGCCCGAGGCCGCGCCCTCACGGTGGGCGACCACGCCCTCGTAGGCGAAGTCGACGCCGTGGGCGCTCAGCGCCTGCTGGTACTGCTCGACCCGGGCGAAGGAGTCGGCGGTGAACGCGAGGTGGTGCAGGCCGGCCCGGGCGCGGTCGTACGGCCCCTCGGCCTGCTGCCAGAGGGTGAGGACGGGACTGTCGCCGCCGTCGCCGAGGAACGCGTACCGCCGGTCGTCCTCCTTGCCCTCGGCGAGCGGCGTGAAGCCGAGGACGTCCCGGTAGAAGGCGAGCGAGCGGTCGAGGTCGGTGACGTTCAGGCCGGTGTGGCCGGTGCGCAAGGTCATGGCTGGTCCCCTCAATAGATATAACCTCTATAAAGAGGTTAAGCAGTTAGAATCGTATGCGTCAACCGGTCACGTACTCTTGAGTGGTTAGCGAAGAAGGAGTGCCGATGCCCGCCCCCGCCCGCGACCCCCGCCCCCTCACCGGTGAGCCGCTCGCGCTCGACCTGCTCAACACGCGGTGGAACCGGGAGGGCGTCACGCAGGACCTGCTCGCCGACACCGACGGGCTGGCGGTGTGGCTGGCGGGCAACGGGCTGGAGTACGAGCCCGACGCGCGCACGCTGCGGCACCTGCTCCAGGCCCGGGACGCCCTGAAGGCGGTCGTGGACGGGTCGCCGGAGGAGGGGGCGCCGCTCGTCGACGCCGTGCTCGAGCACGGACGTATCCGGGCCGGGCTCGGCGTGGAGGGGCCGGCCGAGCGGGCCGAGTTCAAGGACGTCTCGTGGGCGCCCGCCTGGCTCGCCGCCCGGAACTACCTGGAACTGCTGACCGCCGCGCCGGACCGGATCCGGACCTGCGCGCACGAGACGTGCGTCCTGCACTTCTTCGACACCTCGCGCAACGGCACCCGCCGCTGGTGCTCGATGGCCGCGTGCGGCAACCGGGCGAAGGCGTCCCGCCACTACGCCCGCTCCAAGGAGAGCTGAGCCGCCCGTCCGTCATTCGCGTCATTCGCGTCATTCGCAGGCGACGTCGCCGGACGCGGGCAGCTCCTTGGTGATGGCGGCGCGTTCCCTGGCGATCCCGGCGGTGTCGGTGATCCACAGGTTCGGGTTCGTGGCGTCCCTCTGGATTCCCGCGAGGACGTGCTGCCCGGGCCGTGAGCCGGGGGCGACCACCCGCTCCACCTGGAAGGTCACCTCCTTCTTCTTGCCTTTCACGGGGACGTAGGAGCGGGTCACGCGGAGGGTGACGCGGTCCTCGGCGGTGCCGCGGACCGGCTGGACCTTCGTGATGTCGCCCTCGACGAGGAGGCGGGAGCAGGCGAGGCGGGCGGGTCCCCGGGCGCTGCTCCCGCTCGCCGCCGACTTGTCGCTCGCGGAGCCGCCGCCCGCGTCCGCGCTGTCGCCGCCGTTCGACGCGACGAGCCAGCCCAGGCCGAGCACGGCGGAGGCGGCACATGCGGTGACGAGCGCGCCGAAGGAGAGGGTCCGCACGCCGGGGTGGCGGTACCAGCGCTCTTTGGGCGGGGCCGGGGCCGGTGCCGGGCGGGGGCTGGGCGCGGGACCGGCCAGCGTGTCGCCGATGATCCCCAACTGCTCCCGCAGCAGGGCCACATCGGCCGCCGCCGCCCGGTGTTCGGCCATGAAGGCGGCGTCGGCGCGGGCCTCGTCGGGCAGCGGCTCGTCGGCGAGCACGGCCAGCAACGCGTCCAGTTCGTCGCCACCGCCGGAGCCACCGGAACCACCAGAGCAGTCGTAGCCGTCGTAGCCGCCGGAACCGTCGTAGCCGTCGTGTTGGGCGGTCACGTCACACCACCTCGTCCTCGTGCAGGCGGGCGCGCAGGGCGCGTACCGCCGTGTGCAGCCTGCTCTTGACCGTGCCCTCGGGGATGCCGAGTTCCTCGGCGATCCCGCGCACCGGCAGGTCGGCGTAGAAGCGCAGGACGAGGATCTGGCGCTGGGCGTCGGGCAGGTCGTCCAGGCCCCGGGCGACGGCGAGGGAGAGCAGGCTGGTGTCCTCGCCGGAGGGGTGGTCGGCCTGCCGGAGCGCGGCCAGGCGCTCGCCGATCCGTTCCTGGCGGCGCTTGGCTCGGTGCCAGTCCATCGCGAGGTTGGAGGCGACGACCGCCGCCCACGCGGACACGTCGCGCGGCGCCTCCTGCCCTCCCGCGGCCCGCTCCAGCAGCCGCAGGCGGACCTGCTGCACCCCGTCCGGCAGGTCCGCCTGCGGTACCCCGCCCAGCGCGAGCACCGCCCGCACCCGGCGTTCCTGTGCCGCGTCCAGCGGGTCGCCCCCTGCGTGGTCCGCCCCGTGGCCGCGGCGGGCCTTTCTGCGCAGCACAGCCGCTCCTCCCCTCGCCGCGTTTCCCCTACGACGCTGGAGGGGCGGGAAACGTTCGGCGCGCGGCGGCACCTTTTTCGGCCTCCTTCGGCCTCCCGTTCGCGGTGCGGGCAGAGGCATACGTCACACCGCCGTGTGAGCGGGGCGGTGACGGGCAGGGGCGGGGCAGCACAGCTTGCGGCGGGGAGGGCCCGTCGGGGAATTTTCTCCAGCTCAGCGCGGTACGGACGGCAGGACCGCAACCGGCCGCAGGGTGATCGCGTCCCACGCCTCGGGCACGCGCGCCAAAAGATTGGACACGCGGGCCGGGGGCGGCCGCATGATGGAAAGGCCCCGGCCACGCAGGGGGCACCCGCCAGCCACGGAGAAGGAGTCGCAGTGAGGGTCGGAATCGTCGGAGCCACCGGTCAGGTGGGCACGGTCATGCGCAGGATCCTCGTGGAGCGTGACTTCCCCGTCACCGAGCTGCGGCTGTTCGCCTCGGCCCGCTCGGCCGGCACGGTGCTGGACGGGGTGACGGTGGAGGACGCGGCGACCGCCGACTACACCGGGCTCGACATCGTGCTGTTCTCCGCGGGCGGGGCGACCTCCAGGGCGCTGGCCGAGAAGGTCGCCGCCCAGGGTGCCGTGGTGATCGACAACTCCTCGGCGTGGCGCAAGGACCCCGAGGTGCCGCTGGTGGTGTCCGAGGTGAACCCGCACGCGGCCGTGAACCGGCCCAAGGGGATCATCGCCAACCCGAACTGCACCACGATGGCCGCCATGCCGGTGCTGAAGCCGCTGCACGAGGAGGCCGGCCTGGAGGCGCTGGTCGTCGCCACCTACCAGGCGGTGTCCGGCTCGGGCCTCGCGGGCGTGGCGGAGCTGCACGGGCAGGCGCAGAAGGTGGCCGCCGACGCCGACAAGCTCACCCACGACGGTGAGGCGCTCGACTTCCCCGAGCCGCAGGTCTACAAGCGGCCCATCGCGTTCAACGTGCTGCCGCTGGCCGGCGCGATCGTCGATGACGGCCTGAACGAGACCGACGAGGAGCAGAAGCTCCGCAACGAGTCCCGCAAGATCCTGGAGATCCCCGAGCTGAAGGTCTCCGGCACCTGTGTGCGCGTCCCGGTCTTCTCCGGCCACTCCCTCCAGGTCAACGCCCGCTTCGCCCGCCCGATCAGCGTCGAGCGCGCGACCGAGCTGCTGGCCGGTGCCCCGGGTGTCGCCCTCACGGACATCCCGACGCCGCTCCAGGCGGCCGGCAAGGACGCGTCGTACGTCGGCCGCATCCGCGGCGACGAGACGGTCGACAACGGCCTGGCCCTGTTCGTCTCCAACGACAACCTCCGCAAGGGCGCGGCCCTGAACGCCGTGCAGATCGCGGAGCTGGTGGCGGCGGAGCTGTCCTCGGCCAAGAAGGCCGTGGCACCCGAGTAGGACCTGTCACCCGAGCAGTACGCCCGCACAGGGGGCGGTCACCTGCGGCCTCACCGCCGTCAGGGTGACCGCCCCCTCGGCGCTGTCAGGGCCGGCGCACCTCGTACAGGAAGCACCCGTACTCCACCGCCCGTACGTGGACGAGGGCCACCGCGGGGTCGGCGAAGGCCTCCGCGAAGGCCGCGTCGAAGCCCTCGGGGCCCGCGGGGTCCTCGACGAGGCGGCCGCCCAGGATGTGGCCGTCGGCGGAGTAGCGGCGGACCGTGCGGTGGGCGTTGGCGAAGGGGTGGCCGTCGCCGTCCGGGCCCGGGCACTCGTCCGCGTGGATGAAGACCGGGCCCTGTTCGTCGTAGGCGCCCGGGTCGGCGCGGTGCTCCGTGGCCCAGCGGCGCAGGGGCGCGTAGGAGACGAGCGCGAGCCGCTCGCCGGGGGTGCTGGGGCGCAGGCAGCAGCGCAGCGGGGAGCCGCCCTCCTCGTCGGTCACGGGAACCGTTCGCCGTCCGGCGTCGTCAGCTTCGCGGAGCTCCTTCAGGGCCCGCGCGTCGATGGGTCGTGCCGTGTACGTGGTCATGGGCCCAGGCTGGCGTGATTCCGCGCCACCCACCGGCGGGATCCGGACATCGCGTTCGGCGCGGGTCACGTGGAAGGATGGCGCAACCGACACATAACGAGGAGATGACCGCGTGCCTGGCACAAACCTGACTCGCGAAGAGGCGCAGCAGCGGGCGAAGCTGCTGACCGTTGACTCGTACGAGATCGATCTCGACCTCTCCGGCGCGCAGGAGGGCGGTACCTACAGGTCCGTGACCACGGTGCGCTTCGACGTGGCGGAGAACGGCGCCGAGTCGTTCATCGACCTGGTGGCCCCGGCCGTGCACGAGGTGACGCTCAACGGCGATCCCCTCGACCCCGCCGAGTTGTTCAAGGACTCGCGGATCGCCCTTCCCGGGCTGCTGGACGGCCGCAACATCCTCCGCGTGGTCGCCGACTGCGCGTACACCAACACCGGTGAGGGCCTGCACCGCTTCGTCGACCCGGTCGACGACCAGGCCTACCTCTACACCCAGTTCGAGGTGCCGGACGCCCGCCGGGTCTTCGCCTCCTTCGAACAGCCCGATCTGAAGGCGACCTTCCAGTTCACCGTGAAGGCGCCGACGGGCTGGACCGTCGTGTCCAACTCGCCGACGCCCGAGCCCAAGGACGACGTCTGGGTCTTCGAGCCGACGCCGCGCATCTCGACGTACATCACCGCGCTGATCGTCGGGCCGTACCACTCGGTGCACAGCGTGTACGAGAAGGACGGGCAGTCCGTGCCGCTCGGCATCTACTGCCGGCCCTCGCTCGCCGAGTTCCTCGACTCGGACGCGATCTTCGAGGTGACCCGGCAGGGCTTCGACTGGTTCCAGGAGAAGTTCGACTACGCGTACCCGTTCGAGAAGTACGACCAGCTGTTCGTGCCGGAGTTCAACGCGGGCGCGATGGAGAACGCGGGTGCGGTGACCATCCGCGACCAGTACGTCTTCCGGTCGAAGGTGACGGACGCGGCGTACGAGGTGCGCGCGGAGACCATCCTGCACGAACTGGCCCACATGTGGTTCGGCGACCTGGTCACCATGGAGTGGTGGAACGACCTGTGGCTGAACGAGTCGTTCGCCACCTACACCTCCATCGCCTGCCAGGCCGCCGCGCCGGGCTCGAAGTGGCCGCACTCGTGGACCACGTTCGCCAACTCGATGAAGACCTGGGCGTACCGCCAGGACCAGCTGCCGTCCACCCACCCGATCATGGCGGACATCCGCGACCTGGACGACGTGCTGGTCAACTTCGACGGCATCACCTACGCCAAGGGCGCCTCCGTGCTGAAGCAGCTGGTGGCGTACGTCGGTGAGGACGAGTTCTTCCGGGGCGTGCAGGCGTACTTCAAGCAGCACGCGTTCGGCAACACCCGCCTGTCCGACCTGCTCGGCGCCCTGGAGGAGACCTCCGGCCGGGATCTGAAGACCTGGTCGAAGAAGTGGCTGGAGACGGCCGGCATCAACGTGCTGCGGCCGCAGATCGAGACGGACGCCGACGGGGTCGTCACCTCCTTCGCGATCCGCCAGGAGGCCCCGGCGCTGCCCGTCGGCGCCAAGGGCGCTGTATCCGATGATGCGGCTCCGCCGCGTGGCACCCTGCGGCCGCACCGCATCGCCGTGGGTCTGTACGACCTCGACGCCGCGAGCGGCAAGCTGGTGCGTGGTGAGCGCGTGGAGCTGGACGTGGACGGCGAGCTGACGGCCGTACCGCAGCTGGTCGGCAAGCCCCGTCCGGCGGTGATCCTGCTCAACGACGACGACCTGTCGTACGCCAAGGTCCGGCTGGACGAGGAGTCGCTGAGGGTCGTCACCGAACACCTCGGCGACTTCCAGGAGTCCCTGCCGCGCGCCCTGTGCTGGGCGTCGGCCTGGGACATGACCCGGGACGCCGAACTGGCCACCCGGGACTACCTCTCCCTCGTGCTGTCCGGCATCGCCAAGGAGTCGGACATCGGTGTCGTGCAGTCGCTGCACCGGCAGGTGAAGCTGGCGATCGAGGTGTACGCCGACCCCGCCGCCCGTGAGGCGCTGCTCACCCGCTGGACGGACGCCACGCTGGCCCATCTGCGGGCGGCGGAGCCGGGCAGCGACCACCAGCTGGCGTGGGCGCGGGCGTTCGCGGCGACGGCCCGTACGCCGGAGCAGCTGGATCTGCTGGAGGCGCTGCTGGACGGCGGCCAGACGGTCGAGGGCCTGGCCGTCGACACCGAGCTGCGGTGGGCGTTCGTGGAGCGGCTCGCGGCGGTCGGCCGGTTCGACGAGGCGGAGATCGCGGCCGAGTACGAGCGGGACAGGACGGCCGCCGGTGAGCGGCACGCGGCGACCGCTCGGGCGGCCCGGCCGACGGTGGAGGCCAAGGCGGAGGCCTGGGCGTCGGTCATCGAGTCGGACAAGCTGCCGAACGCCGTGCAGGAGGCCGTCATCGGCGGCTTCGTGCAGACCGACCAGCGGGAGCTGCTGGCGGCGTACACGGACAAGTACTTCGAGGTTCTGAAGGACGTCTGGGAGTCCCGTTCGCACGAGATCGCCCAGCAGATCGTGATCGGCCTCTACCCGTCGGTCCAGATCACGCAGGACACCCTCTCCAGGACGGACGCCTGGCTGTCCTCCGCCGAGCCGGGCGCGGCCCTGCGCCGGCTGGTCTCGGAGTCCCGCGCGGGCATCGAGCGCGCGCTGAAGGCGCAGGCGGCGGACGCGGCCGCGGCCGGCTAGGGCCTGTCCGGCGGATCAGGTCGCAGGAAACGGGCGGTGCCTCATCAGCGCTGGTGAGCGGGGCTTGGTGCGTCCAGCTGCAAGGCGGAGGAGGGCGTCGACGCGGTGGGGGTCCCCCCGCGCGAGCGAAGCCGAGCGTGGGGGAGTCGGCAACCGACGACAACGCCGGTGGGGGCACCGCCCGCTCGAGCGAAGCCGAGAGTGGGGGAGGGCGTGCCAAGCCCCGCGTCTGCGACATGATCCGCCGGGCAGGCCCTAGGGGGTACCCGCACCCACGGGGCGCCCGGCAGTACGCCGGGCGCCCCTTCGCGCCACCAGGCGGGTGACCGGCGCGACAGGCCCCAGCTGCCCCGCCATCGTCGCCCCGAAGGCCAGCGCCATCCCCGCCAGCTGCACCGGCGTCAGCGCCTGGCCGAGGGCCGCCCAGCCGACGACGGCCGCGGTCAGCGGGGAGAGCGGGCCGAGGAAGGTGACCTGGGTGGCGGTGAGGCGGCCGATGCCGCGGAACCACAGCCAGTACGCGACCGCCGTGTTGGCCAGGGCGAGGTAGAGGTAGCCGCCGAGCGCACGGCCGTCGAGGGCGGGCGGTGGGCCCTCGACGAGGAGGGCGACCGGGGCGATCAGCAGACCGCCCGCGGTGAGCTGCCAGCCGGTGAGCGCCAGCGGGCCCACGCCGTCCGGGCGGCCCCAGCGCTTGGTCAGGACGGTCCCGGTGGACATGGAGGCGCTGGAGGCGAGGGCGGCCAGCACGCCCACGGGGTCGAGCGCGCCGGCCGCCTTGAGTACGACCAGGCTGTTTCACCGAGGGCCGCCGCGACCCCGGTGAGCAGGGTGCGGGCGGTGGGCCGCCGGCCCAGCAGCAGCGCCGAGAGGCCCACGACGAACAGCGGGCCCACCGAGCCGACGACGGCCGCCATGCCGCCGGGCAGCCGGTAGGCGGACAGGAACAGCAGCGGGAAGAAGGCGCCGATGTTCAGCGCGCCGAGGACGGCGGCCTTCCACCACCAGGCGCCGCGCGGCAGCACCCGGGCGAGACAGAGCAGGAGCAGCCCGGCGGGCAGGGCGCGCATCAGGCCGGTGAACAGGGGGCGGTCGGCCGGCAGGAACTCGGTGGTGACGGCGTAGGTCGTGCCCCAGGAGACGGGGGCGAGGGCGGTGAGGGCGGTGAGCGCCGGGCGGCTCGTGGCCATGGGAGGCAGCCTTCGGACGGGAAGCGGAAACTAACTCGACACTAAGTAGCTTAGCGCTAAGTGACTTAGCGTCAAGCAAGTTTCTTGCGAGCGATCCCAGCAGCGGCGGATACTCCCCGCATGAGCGCAGAGCAGAGGGACGCCGTCGACGCGATCATCGACCAGTGGGCCGCCGCGCGGCCCGACCTCGACACCGCCGCGATGGAGGTCTTCGGCCGGATCTTCCGCCTCTCCCGCGCGATGGGCGACCGCATGGAGAAGGCGTACGAGCCCTACGGCATCTCGCGCGGCGAGTTCGACGTCCTGGCCACCCTGCGCCGCTCCGGCGAGCCCCACACCCTCTCCCCGCGCCAGCTCTCGGCCACGCTCATGCTCACCACCGGCGGGATGACCGGCCGGCTCGACAAGCTGGAGCGGGCCGGGCTGCTGCGCCGCTCCCCCGACCCGCACGACCGGCGCGGACTCCAGGTGACGCTCACCGACAAGGGGCTGCGGCTGATCGACGAGGCGGTCGGCGCGGGTCTGGCGGAGCAGACGGCCGCCCTCTCCGCCCTGGACGGCGAACAGGCCGGCCAACTGGCCGGTCTGTTGCGGGAGTTGCTCGCGGGGACCGTGCGCCCGGGGTCGTAGCTCACCCCATGTGGGCGGCGAGGGCCGCCTCGACCTCCGCCGGTCCGGCCGCGTCGGCGGCCCAGGCCACGTATCCGTCGGGCCGCACCAGCAGGGCCGTACGGCGGTCGCTCGCCCAGCGCGCCACGGCCAGCCGGTCCGCGCGCCCGGGCCCGTCCTCGTACGCCTCCGGAGTGATCAGTACGAACCGGCCGCCGCGCAGCGCCTCGTACAGGCGGCCCCCGCCGGACAGGCGGACGTCCGGGACGCGGGTGCCGGTGAGGCGGTGGGTGCCCTTCGGCGCGCCGTAGTCGTAGCCGATGCCGGTGACCTGGGCGGCGACCTTGCGGCGGGCCGGGCCGACCGCGTCGAGGAACGCGGTGAGGGCGGCCCGCAGCGCCAGCTCCCAGGGGCGCTTGGCCATGGCGAGGCGGACGATGCCGCCGCTGCTGCGCAGCACCGACCTGCCGACGGGGTGGCGCTCGGCCTGGTAGGTGTCGAGCAGTGCCTCGGGGGCGTGGCCGCGTACGACCTGGGCGAGCTTCCAGCCGAGGTTGGCCGCGTCCTGGAGGCCGGTGTTCATGCCCTGTCCGCCGGCCGGGGTGTGCACATGGGCGGCGTCGCCGGCCAGGAAGACCCGGCCCACCCGGTAGGCGGGCGCCTGGCGTTCGTCGCTGTGGAAGCGGGACATCCAGCGGGCGTCGTGCATCCCGAAGTCGTGGCCGAGGGCGAGCCGGGTGATCTCCTTGACCTCCGCCAGCTCCAGGGGCTCGCCGTCCGGGACGTCGCGGCCGCGGTGCCAGCCGATCACACGGTAGTAGCCGTCGCCGAAGGGGGCGATGAAGGCGAAGGCGTCCCCGACGGCGTTGACGGTGAGCAGGCTCTCCGGCTTCTCGGCGAGCAGCACGTCGGCGAGGACGACGGAGCGGATCACCGACTTGCCGGGGAACGGCAGCCCGATCGCGTCCCGCACGGCGCTGCGCATCCCGTCGGCGCCGACGACATAGGCGGCGCGCAGCGTCCCGGCGCCGCCGTCCGGGCCGCGGACCTCGGCCGTGACGCCGTCCGCGTCCTGGGTCAGGCCGGTCAGCTCGGTCTCGTACCGGAAGTCGACGCCCGCCTCCACCGCGCGTCGCTCCAGCACCTTCTCGACCTCGTACTGCGGGAGGACGAGCAGGTGGTTGAAGCGGGACGGGAGGGCGCCGAGGTCGACGGTGAGGCGGCCGAAGAGGCGGAGCCGGTCGAGGGGGCGGCCGACCGCCTCCAGGTCGTCGGCGAGACCGCGGGCGTCGAGCTGCTCCAGGGCGCGGGCGTGCAGGACGAAGGCGCGGGAGAGGTTGCTGATCCGGTGCGGGCGCTTCTCGACGAGGGTGACGGGGACCCCGGCGGCGGCGAGGTCGCCGGCGAGCAGGAGGCCGGTGGGACCGGAGCCCACGACGACGACGCGGGGGGCGGTGCGGGTGGTGCCAGTCGTGCCGTTCATGAGGGCCTCCTGGGTGCCGACGCTTGCCTGTCAACGTCTGTCGGCCAACGTCTGTTGGTCAACGCTTGTTGGCAAGCCTAGGACCGCCTCGGCAGCGGAGTCAACACTTGTTGGCCCACAGTTGTTGACTTACTCTCTCGGCATGAACGCCAGCACCGGCCCCCGCCGCTCCGAAGCCACCCGCAACGCGATCCTCGCCGCCGCCCGGGAGCGCTTCGCCACCGACGGGTACGAGCGGGCCACCATCCGCGCCATCGCCGGGGACGCGCACATCGACCCGTCGATGGTGATGCGGTACTACGGCAACAAGGAGGGCCTGTTCGCGGCGGCCGTGGCGATCGACCTGCGGCTGCCCGACCTGGACGCACTGCCGCGCGAGGAGATCGGGCGGGCGCTCGTGACCCATTTCCTCGGGCTGTGGGAGGACAACGAGGAGCTGACCGCCGTACTGCGGGTCGGCGTCACCAACCAGGCCGGGGCCGAGCGCATGCGGGGCATCTTCCGGGACCAGCTGCTGCCCGTGGCCCGGCAGGCCTGCCCCGACCCCGACCAGGCCCCGGTACGGGCCGCCCTGTGCGCCTCACAGCTGCTGGGGCTCGCGCTCACCCGCCATGTGCTGCGCGTCGAGCCGGCCATGGCCCTGACCCTCGAGGAGATCGTGGCGTGGCTCGCGCCGACCGTGCAGCGCTATCTGACGGCGCCCGATCCCGTCTGATCCCGGGCGCCGGGAAACACGTCGAGGGCGCCGGCATCACCGGCGCCCTCGACGGGAGTCGCGAAGGTCAGGCCTTGGCCTTGGCCTTGGTGTTGACGCGCTTCGTCTTGTCGGACTTGTCCAGCACCATGACCAGACCGGCGATGACCGCGAAGATCACGAGCGGCAGCGCGACGTAGAGGCCCAGCGTCGCGCCCACACCCAGCGGCGTGCCGGGGTCGTCACCGTCGTCGCGGGTCACCGCGAGCGCGGGGGACGACATGAGCAGCATCATCAGCGTCGTACCGGCGGCCAGGGCGCCGGCGCGCAGGGCGTTCTTCTTGTCCACGTTGCCAAAGTATCGAACGCCGTAATGTGCCGCGCGTCCGGGGTGGCCTATGAGCCCCACGGCCGTGGACCCCACGGCCGTGGACCCCACGGCCGTGAACCCCACGACTGTGAACCCCACGGATAACCCCGAGGCTCAGCCCTCCTTCAGCACGGCGAGCAGCGCCCGCACCCTCGGTGACCCCGTCAGCTCCTCCAGCGTCACCGGGCGTCCCGCCGCGTCGGCGATCGGCAGGCGCCAGTTCGGATACTGGTCCCAGGTACCGGGGAGGTTCTGCGGGCGGCGGTCGCCGATGCCGTCCGGGAGCCAGACGCCGATCATGCGGGCCGGGGTACGCAGCAGGAAACGGTGGACGGCCTGGATCTCGGCCTCCTCCGCCTCCTCCGCGAGTACCGCCGTCCCGATCAGACCGAGCCGGCCCAGCACGGCCAGCCACTCCCGGGCGTCGGCCGCCGCCTCCGCGCGCTCCTCGGCCAGGGGGCGGGTGAGCAGGCCGAGGGAGTCGCGGAGTTCGACGTGCTCGCCGGTGAGGCGGGCGGCGGTGGGCGGCAGGTCGTGGGTGGTGGCGGTGGCCAGGCAGTCGGCGCGCCAGCTCTCCGGCGGCAGCGGCCGGCCGTCGCCCTCCCAGTCCCGTTCGAACCACAGCACCGACGTGCCGAGCACCCCGCGCCGCTGGAGCGTCTCGCGCACCCCGGGCTCCACCGTGCCCAGGTCCTCGCCGATGACCACGGCCCCCGCCCGGGAGGCCTCCAGCGCCAGCAGGGCGAGCATGGCCTCGGCGTCGTACCTGACGTACGTGCCCTGCGTCGGAGGCCCGCCCTGCGGCACCCACCACAGCCGGAACAGACCCATGACGTGGTCGATGCGCAGGGCGCCCGCGTAGCGGAACAGGGCGCGCAGCAGCCGGCGGTAGGGGGCGTGGCCGGAGGCGGCGAGACGGTCGGGGCGCCAGGGCGGCAGGCCCCAGTCCTGGCCGCGGGCGTTGAAGGCGTCGGGCGGGGCGCCGACGGACATGCCGGCGGCGAAGTGGTCCTGCTGCGCCCAGGCGTCGGCGCCGCCGGGGTGCACGCCGACGGCGAGGTCGTGGACGATGCCCACCGGCATGCCCGCCTCGCGGGCGGCCCGCTGGGCGGCGGTGAGCTGCTCGTCGGTGAGCCAGGCGAGCCAGGAGTGGAAGCCGACGCGGTCGGCGAGGTCGGCGCGGGCGCGGGCGGTCTCGGGCGAGCGGGGGTCGCGCAGCCCGGCGGGCCAGGTCTGCCAGTCCGAGCCGTGCGCCTCGGCGAGGGCGTACCAGGTGGCGTGGTCCTCCAGGGCCCGGCCCTGTCCGGCGCGGAACGCGGCGTAGGCGGCCTGCCGGCCCGGCCCGAGCGGGACCTCGCGCACCGTCTCCAGCGCCTCCCGCTTCAACTCCCACACCGCGTCCCGGTCGATCAGCGCGCCCTTGTCGAGCACCCCGGCGCGCAGCCGGGCGGCCCGCTCCAGGACAGCCTGGAGGCGCTCACGATCGTCGGCGTAGGCGTACTCCGGGACGTCCTCGACCCTCAGGTGCACCGGGTCGGGGAAGCGGCGGGAGGAGGGCCGGTAGGGCGAGGGGTCGGTGGGGGCGCCGGGTACGGCCGCGTGCAGCGGGTTGACCTGCACGAATCCGGCGCCGGCTGTGCGTCCGGCCCAGGCGGCCAGCTCGGCGAGGTCACCGAGGTCGCCCATGCCCCAGGAGCGGGAGGACAGCAGGGAGTAGAGCTGGACGAGGAGTCCGTAGGAGCGTCCGGTGGGTGTGGGCAGCCGGGGCGGGGCGACGATCAGGTGGGCCTCGGCCGTGCGCCCGTCGGGGGCGGCGGCGGTGACGCGGTGGACGCCCGGCGGGAGTCCCTCGGCGGCGGCCCGGGTCTCGCCCTGCTCGGTCTCCACGCTCAGCCGGGCGCCCGCGGGCAGGGCGGCGAGGGCGGCGGGACCGGCTCCGGCGTCGGTCCAGTGGACCAGGGTCGGCGGCAGCAGGCGCTCGCGCAGCTCCCGCTCCCGGTCGGCGAGGGCGTCGCGGGCGGCCTCGGGCGTGGAGGCGTCGACACCGAGGGCGGCCAGGACGGCGACGACGGCATCGGCGGAGGCCGCGACCGTACGGTCCGGGGACGGGCTGTAGGAGGTGGCGACGCCATGCAGCTCCGCGAGCCGGGACAACTCCTCGTCGAGGGGTCCGGCCATCTACAGCCCCGGGCCGTAGGAGTCCGGGGTCGGGTCGGACTCGCTGGTCAGCGGGGCGGCGTCGTAGAACGGCGGTTCACTGGTCAGGGGCTCGGCCTCGGGCAGCGGCGGTTCGCTGGTCAGCGGCGCCTCGACGCAGCTGCTCTCCGCGCTGAAGGCGCAGGCGTACAACTCCTGGGTGTCGGCGGACGGCTCCGCCACGGGTTTGGACGGGGCCGGGAGCAGGGGCTGGGTCAGTGCGGCCACGGGGGCCTCCTTGGTGCGTCGGTACGGCGGGCGGGATATCGCAGGCCTACCCAGTGGACGCGATGGCAGACGTATGACCGGGAACAACGTGAGGCATACGACATCCCGGTCGACCTGTCCTCGCGCCCCGTCCACCACTATTCACTCAGTACATGTATCTAGTGCATACTGATCCGCATGAGCACCCGGCACATCCTTCTGGGGCTGCTCGCGACGGGGCCGAGCCATGGCTACGACCTCAAGCGACGCCACGACGAACGGTTCCCGCAGGCCCGGCCACTGGCCTACGGGCAGGTCTACACCACGTTGCAGCGCCTGGTCCGTGACGGCCTGGCGGAGATCGACGGCACGGACGCGGACGGCGGGCCGGAGCGGACCCTGTACCGCTCGACGGACGCCGGTTCGCACGAACTGACCCGGTGGGCGGCCGAGATCGCCCCGCCGGCTCCGTTCGTGACGAACGAGATCTTCGCCAAGGTCGTCGTGTCCATCCTCGCGGGCGGCGAACCGGCCGCCTACCTCGGCGCCCAGCGTGCCGCCCACATGGAGCGGATGCGGGAGCTGACGGTCCTCAAGACCGCCGTGGACTCCGATCTGGCGACCGTGCTCTCGGCGGACTACGCCCTCAACCACCTCGACGCCGACCTCCGCTGGATGAACACCACGGCGGCCCGGCTGACCACTCTGACCGCGGAGGTCGACGCAGCATGAACAGCAAGGGGGACGCCCCGGCGCCGCTTCTCGCGGGCCGGGACCTCGTCAAGGCGCACGGCAGGACGCGGGCGCTGCGCGGTGCCTCGGTCGAACTGCGCGCCGGCGAGATCCTCGCCGTCACCGGGGCCAGCGGCAGCGGCAAGTCCACGCTGCTGCACTGCCTCGCGGGCATCGCCCGCCCGGACGAGGGCTCGGTGGCGTACGACGGGCAGCGGCTCGACCGACTGCCGGAAGGGCGGCTGAGCGAGCTGCGCCGCTCCGACTTCGGCGTGGTCTTCCAGTTCGGGCAGCTGATCCCGGAGCTGACCGCCGTCGACAACGTGGCGCTGCCGCTGATGCTGGCCGGAACCGCGCGCGCCGAGGCGCGGGAACGGGCGGGCGAGTGGCTGGAGCGGTTCGGGGTGCGCGGGCAGGAGGAGCTGCGGCCGGGCGAGCTGAGCGGTGGCCAGGCGCAGCGGATCGCCCTGGCCCGGGCGCTGGTGACCGGCCCGAGGGTGGTCTTCGCGGACGAGCCGACGGGGGCGCTGGACTCGCTGGCGAGCGAGCAGGTGATGACGGCGCTGGTGCACACGGCCCGCGAGTCCGGCACGGCGGTGCTGCTGATCACGCACGACGCGCAGGTCGCGGCGTACGCCGACCGCGAGGTGCGGATGGACGACGGGACCCTGGTGCCGCTGGGGGTGGCCGCGTGATCGCCGCCGACCTCCGTCTCGCCTGGCAGCTGACCCGGGGTTCCGACCGGCGCGAGTGGTGGCGGGTCGCGCTCACCGCGGTGGGCGCGGCACTGGCCACGGGGTTCTCCCTGACCGCCGTCACGCTGGCCTCGGTCCGGGGGTATCGCCACGTGTCCGTCGGCGGCGGGCTGCTGAACCACCCCGGCGAGCGCTCCGGGGTGATCGTCTGCCTGCTGCTCCTGCTGGTGCCGGTGCTGGGCTTCCTCGGGCAGTGCGCCCGGATCGGCGCCGTGCACCGCGACCGGCGGCTGGCCGGGCTGCGGCTGGCGGGCGCCACCCCGGCCCAGGTGCGCCGGATCGCCGCGCTGGAGACCGGGCTCGCCTGTCTGCTCGGCTCGCTGCCGGCCACCGCCGTCGCGATCCCGGTCCTGCTGGGCCAGTGGACCGAGCCGACCGTCCTGGCCTGGGCGGGCCTCGTGCTGGTCGCCCTCGGTGTGCCGGTGCTGGGCGCGGCGACGAGTGCGCTGGCGCTGCGCCGGGTGGTGGCCTCGCCGCTCGGGTGGGTGCGCCGGGTGCGGCCGAGCAGCGGGCGGGGGCCGGGGCTGGTGTTCACGGGCGGGGTGGTGGTCGTCCTGCTGCTGGCGCTCTGGGCCGTCGTGAACACGTCCAGCACCGACCGCGGGAAGCTGCCGCTGACGGTGTTCGGCCTGGTCCTGGTGGTCGGCGCGGGCACGGTGTGGCTCGCCGGCGGCACGGCCGGGCTGATCGGCCGGCTGCTCGCGGCCCGGGCCCGCTCGGCGGCGACGCTGATCTCGGCGGAACGACTGCGCGACGACCCGTGGGCGGCGGCCCGTACGCACGCGGCGGTGCTGCTGGTCACGGTCGTCGGCACGGGCTTCGTCGGCGTCCGCCAGGCACTCCTCGCCGATCTGCACGACCTGGACCGCCGGGGCCATCTGGGCACGGGCATGTCCTTCTACACGACGGGCATCGACCTGACCGCCGCCGCGATCGTCGTCGCCCTCGCGATCACCCTGTCCGGGCTCGCCGTCGGCACCGCCGAGTCCCTGGCGAACCGCCGCCGCGGCCTGGCCGCGCAGGTCGCCGCCGGGGTGCCGCGGAACGTGCTCGGCCGGGCGCTGCTCCTGGAGACGGCGCTGCCGCTGGCCCCCGCGGTCGCGCTGGCGGGAGCGGGTGGCATGGCGATCGGCATCGGGTACGCCTCGACCGCCCCCGGCCACATCGCACCGCCCGTGCCGTGGGCGGGCCTGCTGGTCCCGGTCGTGGTGTACGCGTGCTGCCTGCTGGCGGCGGCCACCTCACTGCCCCTGCTGCGCCGCTCGGTACACCCGGCGGAACTGCGCTACGCGTGACCGCCGGGTAAGTGCGTGGCCCCGGGGGCACAGGGGACCCCCGGGGCCGCACCACGCGCGCTTCGGGACGCGCGAAGGCGCAGGTCGCCACAGAAGCGCCGCGGACCGTGCCCGGCCGGGCACGGTCCTGAAGACGGCGGCCGCCGGCCCCGGCCTGCAAGGGGGACGCGTATCGCCCGCCGACAGCGGCCACCTCACCGCCCGGCCCGGGGGCACGGAGACACCCAGACCCGCCCGCCACGCGCTTCGGGACGCCCGAAGGCGCGGGTCGCCACAGAAGTGCCGCGGACCGTGCCCGGCCGGGCACCGCGCCTGGAGACGGCGGCCGCTGGTCCCGGCCGGAGAGGGATACGTATCACCCGCCGACAGCGGCCACCTCACCACCCGGCCCGGGGGCACGGGGAACCCCCGGGGCCGCACGCCGTACGCGCCCCGGGGTGTGCGAAGGCCCGGAGCGTCAGGCGGAAATGCCGTCGATCCGGGCCAAGGCGTCGTCCGCGCCGTACGGCTGCAAGTACGGCAGCCAGCGCGGGTCCCTATGGCCGGTCCCGATGATGCGCCAGGCCAGTCCGGTGGGCGGGGCGGGTTTGTGGCGCAGCCGCCAGCCGATCTCGACGAGATGCCGGTCGGCCTTCACGTGGTTGCAGCGGCGGCAGGACGCCACCACGTTGTCCCAGACGTGCTTGCCCCCGCGGCTGCGCGGGATGACGTGGTCGACGCTGGTTGCGACGCCACCGCAGTACATGCACCGGCCTCCGTCTCGGGCGAAGAGCGCTCGCCTGGTCAGAGGAACGGGCCCCCGGTAGGGAACCCGTACGAATCGCTTGAGCCGGACCACGCTGGGTGCGGAGACTGTGACGGTCGCGCTGTGCATGTAGGCGCCGGATTCCTCGAGGGAGACGGCCTTGTTCTCCAGTACGAGGATGAGCGCGCGGCGGAGCGGTACGACGCCGAGCGGCTCGTACGACGCGTTGAGGACCAGGACGTGCGGCACGGGTGCCTCCTTGGGCGTCGGCGGCGCGTGGCTCGCGCCGGGACGATCTGTAGTCAGTCTCCCCTCAGGGCTGGTGGAAGCGCCACCATCTCCTGGTAACGGGCTGGGAGTGTTTTCGACCACACCGCATTCATCCCCCGGATCATGGCCTGTTCAAGCGCAGGTGAGCACGGTCTCTCCTTCACGGATCCGGCGTTGGCACACACAATGCCCCGTTAGTGTGGTGGTTCTGCCCGTCCGGTGACCTTTCCGTGACCTGAGCGACATTGACGTCGCACCGGACGGGTGTTTGCGCCTGGAGGTACCTGCCGTGTCCTTGCCCGCCGTCCTACTGGCCGCCGGTGCGTCGCCGTCGCCGTCACCCTCCCCCTCGGGGACGACGGCCACCGTGCCGTCGCTCCAGGACGCCCAGGAGAGCGCGACGAACGCCGCCAGCTGGGTCGAACAGAACTGGTCGACCTGGCTCGCCATGGGTCTGCAGATCCTGCTGGTCCTGGTCGTGGCGATCGCGCTCAGAGCGGTGGTGCGGCGGGCGATCACCAAGCTCATCGACCGGATGACCCGGTCCGTGCAGGCGGTGGACGGCTCCGCGCTGGGCGGGCTGCTGGTGAACGTCGAGCGGCGCCGGCAGCGGGCGGCGGCGATCGGCTCGGTGCTGCGGTCGGTGGCGAGTTTCCTGATCCTCGGCACGGCCGCGCTGATGATCCTGTCCACGTTCAGGATCAATCTGGCCCCGCTGCTGGCGTCCGCCGGTGTGGCCGGTGTGGCGATCGGTTTCGGCGCCCGCAACCTGGTCACCGACTTCCTCTCCGGCGTGTTCATGATCCTGGAGGACCAGTACGGCGTCGGCGACGTGATCGACGCGGGCGTCGCCTCCGGCGAGGTGATCGAGGTCGGGCTGCGCGTGACCAAGCTGCGCGGCGACAACGGGGAGATCTGGTACGTCCGCAACGGCGAGGTCAAGCGCATCGGCAACCTCTCCCAGGGCTGGGCGACGGCGGGCGTGGACGTCACGGTCAAGGCGAACGAGGACCTGGACCGGGTGAAGGCCACCCTCGACGAGGTCGCCGAGAAGATGAGCAAGGAAGAGCCCTGGAACGAGCTCCTGTGGAGCCCGATCGAGGTGCTCGGCCTGGACAGCGTCCTGCTCGACTCCATGGTGGTGCGGGTCTCCGCCAAGACCATGCCCGGCAAGTCCCTGTCGGTCGAACGCGAGCTGCGCTGGCGCGTCAAGCGCGCCTTCGACGCCGCCAGCATCCGCATCGTGGGCGGCGCGACGGCCGTCCCGGAGGAGGCCGAGATCCCCGACCCGACGGCGGCGGTGGCCGCACCGTCCGTGTACTCCAACGCGGACTCCCCGCAGGTGGCGGCGGCGACACCGATCGCCGTCCAGCGGTCGACGCCTCCGGGGAAGTAGCGGAACGGCTCAGCACACTCGTTCGAGTGAACGGCGGGAGGAGAAACCGGCCGGAGCAGGTCCATGGGCCCACAGTGCTCCCCATGGACGCCGTCACCGCCCCCGACCCCATGTCCCGCCTGGAGCCCGTGTCCCTCCTGGCCGCGTACGAGGCGGCCTCGCCGATGCCCGTGAGCCCGGAGTACATCGAAGGCCGGGCTTACGTACCTTCGGCACCTCCCGGCGACCGACACAACGACACCGTCATGTCGCTGCTCTTCCAACTCCACCTGGCGGGTGTCACCCACGCCGGGAGAGGAAACGGCTTCCGATGCACCGACGGGGCCGGGTCCACCACCGCGTTGCCCATCCCGGACGTCCACGTACTGCACCACCGCCCGACCGCGGCCGACGAGGCGCACTACGCCCGGCACCAGGGCTGGTACCCCATCGACATGATCGCCCTCGTCGGCGAGGTCACCTCCACCGACCACGAGACCGACACCGGCCCCAAGTTCCGCAGCTACGCCGCCGCCGGCATCCCGGTGTACGTCCTCATCGACCGCCACTCCAGGACGGCCCACTGCTACACGGACCCCGTACTCCCCGGCGACGACCCCACCGAGGCCTACTACGACACCGACACCAAGGTGGACCTCGGCGACCCGCTCCCCCTCCCGGGCCCCTACCCCACCCTCGACACGGCCCCGTTCCTCACCGGCTGAACCGGCCGAAGGCCACCCGCCCCCGAGGTAACGACTCCGTTGCCTCGGGGGCGGTGTCTATTGACGCCCGCTTCGTCCTGGGCATACCTTCCTCCCACCCGAATAGGAAACTTTCCTAACAGTGATCGATCGGTGATCACCGGGTGGACGTGATCCCCAGGTCACTGGGAAGCTGGGCAGTTGGAAAGGCAGGTGTCGCACCCATGGCAGGAACCGCCGGTACGCCGGGCACCCCGCGCGTCCTGCGCGCCATGAACGACCGCGCCGCCCTGGACCTCCTCCTGGAGCACGGGCCGCTGTCCCGCACGCGGATCGGCAAGCTCACCGGCCTTTCCAAGCCGACCGCCTCCCAGCTCCTGGCCCGGCTGGAGGCGGCGGGCCTGGTCCTGGCCACCGGCACCAGCGAGGGCCGCCCGGGACCCAACGCGCAGCTCTACGCGGTCAACCCCGCCGCCGCGCACGCCGCCGGACTCGACGTCACCCCGGGCCGGATCCGTGCCGCCGTCGCCGACATCACCGGCCGCACGGTGGGCGAGTACGAACTGCTCACCCCCGGCAGGCGCCCGGAGCAGCCCGTCGTCCGGCAGGTCACCGACGCCCTCGACGGCGCGGTGAAGGCCGCGGGACTGGCCCGGGACGACGTCCACCGGCTGGTCATCGGCACTCCGGGCGCCTTCGACCCGGGCACCGGCCGGCTCCGCTACGCCTCCCACCTGCCCGGCTGGCACTCCCCGGCGCTGCTCGACGAACTCGCCCACGCGCTGCCGATGCCGGTCGAGTACGAGAACGACGTCAACCTCGTCGCGATAGCGGAGCAGCGGCTCGGCGCGGCCCGGGGCCACGCGGACTTCGTCCTGCTGTGGAACCAGGAGGGCCTCGGCGCCGCCCTGGTCCTCGGCGGGCGGCTGCACCGCGGCTGGACCGGCGGCGCCGGCGAGGTCGGCTTCCTGCCGGTCCCTGGCACCCCCCTGGTCCGCCAGGTGACCAAGGCCAACAGCGGCGGTTACCAGGAACTGGCGGGTTCGCAGGCCATCCCGAGGCTGGCCCGTGAGCTCGGCATCGGCGACCTGCCGACGGGCCCGTACGCCGAGGTCGCCGCCGAGCTGGTGGCCGACGCCGCCGATCACGCGGGCGGCCCGCACCGGCAGCTGCTCCAGACCTACGCGACCCGGCTCGCCACCGGTCTCGCCTCCCTCGTCTCCGTCCTCGACCCCGAACTCGTCGTCCTCAGCGGCGCTTCCCTCACCGCCGGCGGCGAGGTGCTCCGCGCGCTCGTCCAGGCCGAACTGGAGGAGCTGGCGGCACCCCGCCCGCACCTGGTCGTGGGCGACGTCCGTGAACATCCCGTCCTGCGCGGCGCGCTGGAGAGCGCGCTGGCGACCACCCGCGACGAGGTCTTCGACACCTCGCGCTGAGCCTTCCCGCACGACCCCCTCTCTTCCCGCACGGCCCTTCCCTCACCTCACCGCCCTCCTGGGAGACCCCGTCATGCCCGAAGCCATACCCACAGCTGCCCGAAAAGCGGCTTTCGCCCTTACTGCCTCGCTGGCGCTGCTCACCACCGCATGCACCGGCCAGTCCGGCTCGACCGCCTCCGACGACGCCTCGAAGGACACCACCATCACCTTCTGGCACGCCTGGAGCGCGCCGAACGAGGTGAAGGCCGTCAACTCGCTGGTCGCGGGGTTCGAGAAGGCGCACCCCAACATCCATGTGAACGTCGTCGGCAACATGACCGACGACAAGATCAACCAGGCGCTGCGCGCCGGCGGTGACAAGGCGCCCGACGTGATCTCCTCCTTCACCACCAACAACGTGGGCAGGTTCTGCTCCTCGGGCGCCCTGGTCGACCTCAACCCCTTCTTCAAGAAGTCGGACATCGACCCGGCGAAGACGTTCCCGAAACCGATGAACGAGTACACCCAGTTCGACGGGGACCGCTGCACGGCACCCCTGCTCGGAGACGCGTACGGGCTCTACTACAACAAGACGGCGTTCAAGAAGGCGGGTATCAAGAACCCGCCCAGGACGTGGTCCGAATTCGAGACCGACGCCAAGAAACTGACCATCACTCAGGGAGACGGCTACAAGCAGCTCGGGGTCATGCCGGACTACCACGGCTGGGAGACCACGACCGAGCACTACTTCGCGCAGTTCTCCCCGACGTACTTCGACAAGGACGGCAAGTCGAACCTCGCCAAGGACCCCGCCTTCCAGGCCGGTTTCACCCTCCAGAAGAAGCTCGTCGACGAACTCGGCGGATTCCAGAAGCTGGAGAAATTCCGCTCCACGCTCGGCGACGAGTGGGGCCCCAAGCACCCGTTCCACACCGGCCAGGTCGCCATGCAGCTCGACGGCGAGTGGCGGCTCGGCATGGCGCTCGCCGCCAAGCCGAAGTTCCAGATCGGCGTCGCCCCGCTGCCCGTGCCCGACGACCAGGTGAGCCAGTACGGCAAGGGCTACATCACCGGCACCATCGCCGGCATCGCCGCCACCAGCAAGAAGCAGAACGCGGCCTGGGAGTTCGTCAAGTACATCACCACGGACACCGACGCGGTGGTGAACTTCTCCAACAACCTGCACAACGTGCCCTCCACGCTGGCCGCTCTGAAGTCCCCCAAGCTGAAGTACGACCCGCGGTTCAAGACGTTCCTGGACATCGCGACGAACCCGGACTCGACGACGTCCCCCGCCTCGATCAACGGCGGCGTCTACCTCACCACCATCCAGCAGCTCGGCTATGACTACGAGAGCGGCAAGCTCACCGACCTGAAGGCGGGCCTGAAGAAGGCCGCCGCGCAGATCGACACGGACATCGCGCAGGCGAAGTAGCGATGAGCGCACCCACGTTGCGGTCGAAGCGCCGCCGGTCGACGCTGCGGACCCTCGCCTTCCTCTCGCCCTGGCTGATCGGCTTCGCGGTCTTCTTCGCGTACCCGATGATCTCGACGGTCTACTTCTCGTTCATGCACTACGACGGCTTCAAACCGCCGACGTGGAGCGGGACGAAGAACTGGACGTATGTCTTCGAGCACTACCCCTACTTCTGGCCCGCCCTGCGCAACACCCTCTGGCTGGTGCTGATCATGGTGAGCCTCCGCGTCCTCTTCGGACTCGGGATCGGTCTCCTCATCACGAAGATCAAGACCGGCACGGGTGTCTTCCGCACCCTCTTCTACCTGCCCTACCTCGCTCCGCCGGTAGCGGCCACCATGGCCTTCGCGTTCCTCCTCAACCCCGGTACGGGCCCGGTCAACTCGATCCTGGAGAAGATCGGCATCCCGGCTCCGGGCTGGTTCAACGACCCGAACTGGTCCAAGCCGGCCCTCACGCTGATGTTCCTGTGGGGAGTCGGCGACCTGATGGTCATCTTCATGGCCGCGCTGCTCGACGTACCGAAGGAGCAGTACGAGGCGGCGGAACTGGACGGCGCGTCGGCGTGGCAGCGGTTCCGGTTCGTCACCCTCCCCAACATCGCGCCGATCGTCATGTTCGCGGTCGTCACCGGCGTGATCGCGGCGATGCAGTGCTACACACAGCCCCTGGTCGCCGGAAAGGTCGCCTCGGGCGTGATCCAGGGCGCCGGCACCATGTTCGAGCCCGGCTACCCCGAGCACTCCACGCTCACCCTCCCCCAGCTCGTCTACAACCTCGGCTTCCAGCGCTTCGACTACGGCTCGGCGTGTGTCGTGGCGCTGGTCCTCTTCGTCCTGTCGATGGCGTTCACCGCTCTTCTGATGCGGCGCCGGGGCGGTCTCATCCAGGCAGGTGACTGACGTGGCCCAAGTACTCGACCGACCCGTGAAGGTGGAGGCACCCGCCTCGCCCGCCGAGCGCACGGCCCGCCGGAAGGCGTTCCTGGAGTGGGTCGCGATCCACTCCCTCGGGGTCGCCGCCGCCCTCTTCTTCACCCTCCCCTTCGTGTTCGTCTTCCTGACCTCCCTGATGAGCGACTCCCAGGCGCTCAGCCGGGACCTGATCCCGCACACCTGGGAGTGGTCCAACTACAAATCCGTGCTCAACACTCCCGGCTTCCTCACCTGGTGGAAGAACACGCTGATCTACGCCGTACTGGGAACGGTCCTCACCGTCGTCTCGTCGGTCCCGGTGGCGTACGCGCTGGCCAAGTTCCGCTTCCGGGGCCGCAACCTCGTGCTCATGCTGGTGATCTCGATGATGATGCTGCCCCCGCAGGTGGTCGTCATCCCGATGTACCTGTTCTGGGCGAAGCAGCTGGACCTGTCCGGCACGCTCTGGCCCCTGATCATCCCGCTGGCGTTCGGCGACGCTTTCTCGATCTTCCTGCTGCGCCAGTTCCTGACGACCATTCCCAACGAATACGTCGACGCGGCGCGGGTGGACGGCTGCGGCGAACTGCGCACCCTGCTGAAGGTCATCCTTCCGATGGCGAAGCCCGGCATCGCCGCCATCGCCCTCTTCCAGTTCTTCAACGCCTGGAACGACTACTTCGGGCCCCAGATCTACGCCTCCGAAAATCCGGGCGCCTGGACCCTGAGTTACGGCCTGGAGTCCTTCAAGGGCGCGCACCACACCGACTGGAACCTCACCATGGCCGCCACCGTACTGGTCATGGCCCCCGTGATCCTCGTGTTCTTCTTCGCCCAGAAGGCGTTCGTCGAGGGCGTCACGCTCACCGGAGTGAAGGGTTAACCACGTATGAAACTCACCGTGGTCGGCGGAGGCTCGACCTATACGCCCGAACTCATCGACGGCTTCGCCCGCCTCAGGGACACCCTGCCCATCGAGGAACTGGTGCTCGTCGATCCGGCCGCCGACCGCCTGGAGCTGGTGGGCGGCCTGGCCCGGCGGATCTTCGCCAAGCAGGGCCACACCGGCCGGATCGTCACGACCGCCGACCTGGACGCGGCCGTCGAGGGCGCGGACGCGGTGCTGCTGCAACTGCGGATCGGCGGGCAGGCGGCCCGCGAGCAGGACGAGACCTGGCCGCTGGAGTGCGGCTGCGTCGGGCAGGAGACGACCGGTGCGGGCGGCCTGGCCAAGGCGCTGCGGACGGTCCCGGTGGTGCTCGACATCGCCGAGCGGGTCCGCCGCACCAACCCGCGCGCGTGGATCATCGACTTCACCAACCCCGTCGGCATCGTCACCCGTGCCCTGCTCCAGGCCGGGCACAGGGCGGTCGGGCTGTGCAACGTGGCGATCGGCTTCCAGCGGAAGTTCGCCGGCCTGCTCGGCGTGACACCCGCCGACGTCCACCTCGACCACGTCGGCCTCAACCACCTCACCTGGGAGACCGGCGTCCGCCTCGGCGGCCCCGAGGGCGAGGACGTCCTGCCCAAGCTGCTGGCCGAACACGGCGAGACCATCGCCGGCGACCTGCGGCTGCCGCGCCCGCTCCTGGACCGTCTGGGCGTGGTCCCGTCGTACTACCTGCGGTACTACTACGCGCACGACGCGGTGGTGCGGGAGCTGCGCACCAAGCCGTCCCGGGCTGCCGAAGTGGCCGCGATGGAGAAGGAGTTGCTCGCGATGTACGGCGATCCGGCCCTGGACGAGAAGCCGGAGCTGCTCGCCAGGCGCGGCGGCGCCTACTACTCGGAGGCGGCGGTGGACCTGGCGGCGGCCCTGCTGGGCAGCACCGGCAGCCCGTACCAGGTGGTCAACACCCTCAACCGGGGCACCTTGCCGTTCCTGCCCGACGACGCGGTGATCGAGGTGCAGGCCGCGGTAGGGCCGACGGGTACCGTCCCGCTGCCCGTGCCGGAGGTCGACCCGCTGTACGCGGGACTGGTGGCGAACGTGACGGCGTACGAGGAGCTGGCCCTGGAGGCGGCGCTGCGCGGGGGGCGGGACCGGGTGTTCCGGGCCCTGCTGTCCCATCCTCTGATCGGCCAGTACGAGTACGCCGAAGCCCTCACCGACCAGCTGATCGCGCACAACCGGGAGCACCTCGCGTGGGCCTGACCGCAAGTGTCCTCGCCATCGACGCGGGCAACAGCAAGACCGACGTCGCGGTCCTGGCGGCGGACGGCCGCGTCCTGGCC
The DNA here is from genome assembly GCF_044387825.1 of Streptomyces sp. NPDC020299. Classification (NCBI taxonomy): domain Bacteria; kingdom Bacillati; phylum Actinomycetota; class Actinomycetes; order Kitasatosporales; family Streptomycetaceae; genus Streptomyces; species Streptomyces sp. NPDC020299. Next base: position 74,737 of record NZ_JBIRWL010000025.1, on the reverse strand, counting down.
ACGGCCCGCGGCGGCGGGTTCCGTCCGCCGACGGTGGGCGTGCCCGCGGCGGTGGACGAGCTGGCGCGGGCGGTGGGCCGGGCCTACACGGCCGCCGGCGTCAACTCCGTCACCCATGTCTCCGCCTGTCTCGCCAACGCCGATCTGCCGGTGGAGGAGGAGCAGTTGGCGGCCGCGCTGCACGCGCGCGCGTGGGGGGCGACGGTGGAGGTCCGCAACGACACCTTCGCGATCCTGCGGGCCGGGGTGGCCGAGCCCCGGGGCGTCGCGGTGGTCTGCGGCGCGGGCATCAACTGCGTCGGCATGCGCCCCGACGGGCGCACGGCCCGCTTCCCCGCCCTGGGCCGCATCTCCGGTGACTGGGGCGGCGGCTGGGGCCTGGCGGAGGAGGCCCTGTGGTTCGCCGCGCGCGCGGAGGACGGCCGGGGCGAGCCCACCGAGCTTTCGCGCACGCTCCCGGCCCACTTCGGGCTGGATTCCATGTACGCCCTCATCGAGGCCCTTCATCTGGAACGCGTCGAGCAGCTGCGGCGGCACGAGCTGACGCCGGTGCTGTTCGCGACGGCGGCGGACGGCGACGCGGTGGCACGGGCCGTGGTGGACCGGCTGGCCGAGGAGGTGGTGACCATGGCCTCGGTGGCGCTGTCCCGGCTGGACCTGCTGGACGAGGAGACGCCGGTCCTGCTCGGCGGCGGGGTCCTCACGGCCGGGCACGCCCAGCTCGACGACCGGATCGGGGAACTGCTGGCCGCGCGGGCACCGAAGGCGGTGGCACGGGTGGTGACGGCGAGCCCGGTCCTCGGGGCGGCACTGCTGGGCCTGGACCGGCTGGGGGCGGCGGCCGAGGCGGGGGAACGGGCGCGCAGCCACTGGGAAGGCTGAGGCGCCGGCGGGCACCCCTCCCGTGGAACCGATTCCGTGGAACCGAACAGAATCCCGGCGCGTATTCATGGGCACGGGGAGGTGACAAAGCTGCCCCCCGCTGCCCATTGTCGGACCCGGCGGTGATACTGGTCGGCAGGCAGATGACCATGGGGGAGGTCAACGTGACACAACCGCCGACGAGCAGCGCGGCGCCACCGGTCCCGCCACCGGTCTCGCCACCGGTACCGGCGCAGGCACCGGCGCCCGTCCCGGCGCCGCCCCGGCGCACCGCGTTCGCCGAGGGCGTCGACCGGCTGCGCGCCGCGGCGACCACGGAACCGGGCCGGCTGCGCATCATCGGTGCCCTGCTGGCCCTGCTGGTCGTCGCGTTCGGCGCGGTCACCGCATGGCAGGAGAGCGACCGGGCGGCCGCCGCCGACGACGTGCTGCACAGCAGCCAGCCGCTCAGCTCGGGCGCGGCCGACATCTACCGCTCCCTGGCGGACGCCAACACGACGGCGTCCGGCGGGTTCCTGGCGGGCGGTCAGGAGACCTCGGACTCCCGCGACCGGTACGAGAGGGACATCCGTACCGCCGCGGCGGGGCTCGTCACGGCCGCCGCCGCCTCCGATCCGGGCTCCCCCTCGGAGACGACCGTCGCCAAGCTCAACAAGCTGCTCCCGGAGTACAAGGGCCTGATCGAGCGGGCCCGCACGTACAACCGGCAGGGCTATCCGGTGGGCGGCGCGTATCTGCGGTACGCCAACGAGAAGATGCAGGAGGAGATGCTCCCGGCGGCCGAGGAGCTCTACAAGAAGGAGAACCAGCGGCTGAGCGCGGACTACGCGGACGCCACGCCCTATCCGTGGGCCGCGATAGCGCTCGGGGTGCTCGCCCTGGCCGGGCTCGCCTGGGCCCAGCACCGCGAGTACCGGCGCACCAACCGGGTCCTGAACCACGGCCTGGTCGCGGCGACGGCCGCCGCCACGGTGGTCCTGCTCTGGCTGGTCGTCGGCCACTCCGTGGCCCGCGCGGGCCTCGACGGCTCCTACGACCACGGCGTCCGCTCGCTGAACGTGCTGCACGACGCCCGCATCGCCTCCCTGAAGGCGCGCGGCAACGAGAACCTCAGCCTGGTGGCGCGCGGCGCCGAGACCGTCACGGTCGGCGACACGACCTACGACACCTACTACTACGACTTCGACAAGGACATCAAGGCCCTCGGTGCGGGCCTGTCCAAAGCGGCCGGCCTCGCCGACGACCAGGCGGGCAGCAAGCCGGTCCAGGCGGCCGAGGGCAACATGGCCGAGTGGACGAAGCGCCACGCGTCGGCCCGTGACGAGGACGAGCACGGCAACTACGAGGACGCCCTCCGCCTCGTGATCGGCGCCAAGGGCGCGACCGGTGAGTGCTTCGACGCCGTCGACAGCAACCTGAAGGACGCCCTCGGCCACGAGCAGGCCGAGTTCCAGCAGTCGGCGGGCGCCGGCCGCGACGCCATGACCGGCCTCCCGGCCGGCGCCGCGGTCCTCGCGGTCCTCGGCGCGGCCGGCGCCGTGTTCGGCATCGGCCGCAGGCTTTCGGAGTACCGGTGACAAGGGGCGCGAACATGAACGCACGACGGGTGCGGGCCGCCCTGCGGGGCTGGGGCGGTGTGGGGGCGATGGCGGTCCTGTGCGCGCTGGCGCTGGGCTTCGTGCTGCTGTTGCCGCTGAGCCAGCCGCACGGGGGCGGTGGGCAGGGCGTCGGTGGGCAGGGGGTCGCCAACGGCCGGCAGGTGCGGGCGCAGGACTGCACGGACCCCGAGAAGCAGACGCTGTCCCCGTCGGGCGCGGACGGTCCCACGATCGACAAGATCAAGGCCCGCAAGGGCGACGCGCGCAAGATCGTCGTGGGCGTCGACCAGAACAGCTACCGCTGGGGCTACCGCAACCCCAACACCAAGGGCGCGGAGCTGGAGGGCTTCGACATCGACCTCGTCCGCCGGATCGCCCAGGACATCCTCGGTGACCCGACGGCGGTCACGTTCAAGGCCATCCCCACCAGCCAGCGCACCGAGGCCGTCAAGAGCGGCCGCGTCGACATGGTCGTCCGCACGATGACCATCACCTGCGAACGCCTGGACGAAGTCGCGTTCTCCGCGCCGTACTTCAAGACCGGCCAGCAGGTACTCGCCCCCAAGTCGTCGTCCATCAAGGGGTACGGCCCCACACTGGCGCACCAACGGGTGTGCGCCGCCGCCGGTTCGACCGCCTACGCCCGGCTGGACCACGACAGGACGGCCGGCAAGCTGGTCGGCGTCCCCAACCAGCTCGACTGCCTGGTACGGCTCCAGCTCGGCGAGGTCGACGCCGTCGTCACCGACGCCGCGCTCGCCGCCAGCCAGGCAGCCCAGGACCCGACGGTCGAGCTCAAGGGCGACCCCTTCACCACCGACTACTACGGTGTGGCGATGAACAAGGACGCGAAGGATCTGATACGCCGGGTCAATCAGATCCTGGTGCAGTACCGCGCGAGCGGCTGGCAGGCGTCGTACGACAAGTGGCTGTCGGCCACACTGGGGTCGGACTCCGGCCCGTCGAAGCCACCCGCCCCGGAGTATCTGCGCAAGAGCTGACCGGGGCGTCGCGCGGGCGACCTTCGGGCATGAACTCCAGCAGACTTCAGGCGACGAGAGCGAGAGGTGATCGATGGGCGTCACGGACCCCGCCGGGCCGGTGATGGACCGGGACGAGGTGGACCGTGCGCTGGCGCGGCTCGGCGCGGAGCACGAGGCGATCGAGACCTCCTTGTTCGCCCTTCAGGACCACGCGGGCCGCAGACTCCTCGAAGGCGCCGAACTGACCGGCGTCACCCAGGAGCGCTGGACGGCCACGGAGGCGTCGATCACGCTGCTGTGGACGTACTTCGACGCGTACACGGCCGCGCTGCGCGGCGCCCGGGAGATCCGCGGCCGGCGCCGCTGGTCCAGCCGCGAGGACCTGGTGGAGCTCACCGAGCTGCTGCGCGGCGAGTCCGTCACGGTCGCGGGCGGCGCGACGGCGACCGCGAACGCGCCGACGCTGCTGTCCGCCGGGGGCCGGCTCAGCGAGCGGTTCTCGCTGTCCGGTCTGGTGGACCGGATGAACGAGCTGTACGCGCGCTCGCTGGACATGGTCGTCGCCGCCGACGCGGTGTGGTCGGCGCTGCCCGCCCGGATCGATTTACTGGCCGCGGAGCTCCAGCGCACGCGCAAGCTGGCGCACTCGGTCGGCGTGCGCCCCGGCGAGCATCCGGCGGGCGACGACCTGGAGCGCATCACGCGCACGCTGACCCGGCTGCGGGAGCAGGTGGTCTTTGACCCGCTCGCCTTCTGGGTGCCGGCCGAGGGCAGTTCGGCGCCGGGCGGCGGCAGGCCGGACACCACCGTGTACGACCGTGAGGCACGCGCCCTGGAGGACGTACGGCGGGAGATCGACGCCGTACTGACGGTCCGTCAGGACGCCGAGCAGCGGCTGGTGAGGCTGCGGGACGTGCTCTCCCGCGCGGACCGCACGCTCGCCGAGGCCCGCACCGCGCGCGGCGAGGTGCTGGCGAAGATCGCCGCGACGGAGGTGCCGGTGGTCAGCGGCCCGCCGACCGTGCTCCAGGAACAGCTGGCGGCGGCCGCCGAGTACCGCAGACAGGCCCAGTGGCACCGGCTCTCCCCGCTCCTGGAGTCGCTGGAGCAGAAGGCGGAGGACGAACTGCTGCGCGCCCGCGAGTCCCTGACCGCGGTCACCGCACCGCTGGCGGTCCGCGCCGAACTGCGCGGCCGGCTGGACGCGTACAAGGCGAAGGTCGCCCGGCACGGGCTCGCCGAGGACCCGTTCCTCGTCGAGCGCTACGACGCGGCGCGCCGCATGCTGTGGAGCGCGCCCTGCGACCTGCGGGTCGCCGAACAGGCCGTGCTGCGCTACCAGCACGCGGCGGCCGAACTGATCGGCGCGCCGCGCGTGCCGCAGCAGGGCGGGCCCGAGGACCGTAGGGGGGAACAGACGTGAGTCAGGCACAGCAGACGTGTCAGCGGCCGGGCTGCGAGGGCGGCTACGAGGACGTGGGCGGCGGCGAGCTGTACTGCGACACCTGCGGTCTCGCCCCGGTCGTCAGCGCGAGCGGCATGGTGGGCTCGCCGCCCACCGGGATCACCGGCGGCGGCAAGGGCTCCTCCGGCAGCTCCAGCACGCCTTCCACCGGCCGCAGTTCGCGCACGTCCTCGCACTCGTCGAAGTCTCGCCGTTCGGTGTCGGGGCGGCTCTCGCGGTCCGTGTCGGGCAAGTCGACGGGCCGCTCGGTGTCGGTGCGCAGCTCCGGTTCCAGCGCCGGGTCGTCGGGGCGCAGCAGGCTGGGCGCCGGGCTGGTGACGGTGCCGCAGGTGCCGCGGCCCGACCCGCGCGCGATGGTCCTGGACAACCCGGAGGTGCCCGAGCGCAAGCGGTTCTGCTCGCGCTCGGACTGCGGTGCGCCGGTCGGCCGGGCCCGCGGGGAGCGCGCCGGGCGCACGGAGGGCTTCTGCACCAAGTGCGGCCACCCGTACTCCTTCGTGCCGAAGCTGAAGGCCGGGGACATCGTGCACGGCCAGTACGAGGTCGTGGGCTGCCTGGCGCACGGCGGCCTGGGCTGGATCTACCTGGCGGTGGACCGCGCGGTCTCCGACCGGTGGGTGGTGCTCAAGGGCCTGCTGGACACCGGCGACCAGGACGCGATGGCGGCGGCGATCTCCGAGCGGCGCTTCCTCGCGGAGATCGAGCACGCCAACATCGTGCGGATCTACAACTTCGTCGAGCACCTCGACCAGCGCACCGGCTCCCTCGACGGCTACATCGTCATGGAGTACGTCGGCGGCAAGTCCCTGAAGGAGATCGCCAACGCCCGCCGCGCCCCGGACGGCAGACGGGACCCGCTGCCGGTGGAGCAGGCGTGCGCGTACGGCATCGAGGCGCTGGAGGCGCTCGGCCATCTGCACAGCCGCAACCTGCTGTACTGCGACTTCAAGGTCGACAACGCCATCCAGACCGAGGACCAGCTCAAGCTGATCGACATGGGCGCGGTGCGCCGCATGGACGACGAAGAGTCGGCGATCTACGGCACGGTGGGCTACCAGTCGCCGGAGGTCGCCGACGTCGGCCCGTCGGTGGCGTCCGACTTGTACACGGTGGGCCGTACGCTCGCGGTCCTCACCTTCGACTTCCAGGGCTACACGAACGTCTTCGTGGACTCCCTGCCCGACCCGGACAACATCGAGGTCTTCCGCCAGTACGAGTCCTTCTACCGGCTGCTGGTCCGCGCCACCGACCCCGACCCGGCCCGCCGGTTCGCCTCGGCGCAGGAGATGGCCGAGCAGCTGACGGGCGTCCTGCGGGAGGTGGTGTCCCTCCAGACGGGACGGCCCCGGCCCGCGCTGTCGACGCTGTTCGGGCCCGAGGTGAAGGTCACGGACACGGAGTTGTTCCCCGAACTGGACGGGGACGTGTCGCTGCTGGGGACGAGAGCGGTGCAGGCGAAGGGCGGAGCCACGCCCGCCGCCCTGCCCGTCGTCCCGGGGAACTCCCCCGCCGGCGCCGCCGGCCTCGTCAGGCCCGTCCACACGCCCTCCGCCGCCCTCGCCCTGCCCGTGCCGCACGTCGACCCGGCCGACCCGAACGCGGGCTTCCTGGCCGGCCTGATGGCCTCCGCGCCGGGTGAGCTGATCGGCGCGCTGGCGGCGGCGCCGCAGCAGACCGTGGAGACCCGGCTGCGGCAGATCCGCGCCCGGCTGGAGCACGGCGACTCCGGGGCCGCGCTGACGAACCTGGCGCAGCTGGAGGAGGAACGGCCCGACGACTGGCGGGTGGTCTGGTACCGGGGCGTGGCCGCGCTGGTGACCGGGGACTTCGAGGGCGCCGCGCTCTCCTTCGACGCGATCTTCGACGCCTTCCCCGGCGAGAGCGCCCCCAAACTGGCGCTCGGCCTGTGCGCGGAGGTGCTCGGGCAGCTCGACAACGCCGCCGAGTACTACCGTCTGGTGTGGTCGACCGACCCGAGCCATGTCAGCGCCGCGTTCGGCCTGGCCCGCGTACAGCTCGCGGCCGGGGACCGGCGGGATGCCGTACGGACGCTGGAGTCGGTGCCGGAGTCCTCCATCCACTACACGGCGGCACGCGTGGCCGCCGTGCGGGCCCGGCTGAGGCAGCGCACGGCGACCGCCGCCGACACGCCGTTCCTGGAGGACCTGACCGCCGCCGCGGCCCAGGTCGAGGCACTGCAGGCGTACGGTCTCGACCCGGCGCGCCGCGAGCAGTTGTCGGCGGAAGTGCTCGGCAGCGCGCTCGACTGGATACTCTCCGGGGGCGAGGGCACCCAGCCCGCCGCCGGCGGACGGGTGCTGCTCGGCAGCGGTCTGGACGAGCGGGGCCTCCGTTTCGGCCTTGAGCGCGCCTACCGCACGCTGGCCAGGCTGGCGCCCGGCGGTGAGGAGAGGATCGACCTGGTGGAACGGGCCAACCGTTACCGCCCCCGGACGTGGGTGTAGTTGATGTCGCAGATGCCCCAGCAGGCCGCGCTGTCGCAGTGCCCGAACTGCGCGGAGCCGCTTGAGTCGGATGACCGTTTCTGCGGTGTGTGCGGGTACGACCTGTCGGCGGTGCCCGCGCCGCCGCAGGACCACCCGACGCTCACCATGAACGGCTCGGACGGTCCCGGCCGGGTCCCCGGCCTGATCCCCGGCCAAGGGCCCGCCTGGCCCGGCGTGCCGGCCCCGGAGCCGGGCTCCGGCACCCCCGCGGCGCCGCACCTGCCGACGGACCTGCCGGGCACCGACTCCGGCGGCTCCCCGCTGCCACCGGGCGCACCCGCGCCCGAGGCGGTCCCCGCGCAGGCCCCGGCCGCCGCCGCGTCCCCGGTCTCCGGCGTCCGCTTCGACCGGCCTCCGCAGCCCGACGACTACCCGTTGCAGGCGCCCGACCCGCGGGCCGCCGCCGGCGCCGCGAGCGCGGCCGAGGAGGCCAAGGTGTGCGTGGCGTGCCGGGCGGGCCGGGTGGACAGCGACGGCTACTGCGAGAACTGCGGGCACGCCCAGCCCCGCGAACGCGACCACATGGAGCAGGAGTCCGGTCCGGTCGCCGCCGTCAGCGACCGCGGTCTGCGCCACCACCGCAACGAGGACGCCTTCGCCGTCGGCCACGTCGCGCTGCCCGACGGCTCGCCCGTGACCCTGGCGGTCGTCTGCGACGGCGTCTCCTCCGCGACCCGCCCCGACGACGCCTCGATGGCCGCGTCCCGGGTGGCGGGCGAGTCGCTGCTGGCCGCCCTGACGCACGGCACCCACCCGCAACAGGCCATGCACGACGCGATCGTGGCCGCCTCGCACGCGGTCAACGCCCTCGCGGACGAACCCGCCGGGGCCCGCGAGCACGCCGTGCACCAGAACGCCCCCGCCTGCACGATCGTCGGCTCGGTGGTCACCTCCGGCCTGCTGGTCGTCGGCTGGGTCGGCGACAGCCGCGCCTACTGGGTGCCGCTGGACCGCACCGCGCCCCCGGCCCGGCTCACCGAGGACGACTCCTGGGCCGCGCAGATGGTCGCCGCGGGCCTGATGAGCGAGGCGGAGGCGTACGCCGACGAGCGGGCCCACGCCATCACCGGCTGGCTCGGCGCGGACGCCTACGAACTGGAGCCGCACACCGCGTCCTTCAAGCCGGACCGGCCGGGCGTCGTGGTGGTGTGCACGGACGGGCTGTGGAACTACGCGGAGACGGCCGGGGAGATGGCCGAGGCGATCCCCCCCGACGCCGCCGTCCGTCCGCTGCACGCCGCCCAAGTACTGGTCGGCCACGCCCTGGACGGCGGGGGCCACGACAACGTAACAGTGGCCGTCCTGCCGTTCCCGGCCCCGCCGCAGGGGGCAGGATCGGCCTGAGGGGCCGCACACGGGGAAGCCCCGGCGGACCGGAGGGGACCGGTCCGCATAAAGTCATCGCCCACGGCATCGTGGGTTCGGAGGGGGATTCAGAGAGATCATGGCCAATTTCTCGAAGTCGAACGTGCCGCAGTTCACGGTGGACGTGTACCAGAACGAGTACCTGCCGGAGAGCGGCCGCGAGGTCAACGCGATCGTCACGGTGACCGCGACCGGGGGCGGGACGATCGGGAGCCCGGCGGCAGCACCCCACCTCTACACCGCCGGCCAGGGCCCGTCCGCCGCCGTGGCGGTCATGGTCGACTGCTCGGGGTCGATGGACTACCCGCCGACCAAGATGCGCAACGCCCGCGACGCCACGGCCGCGGCGATCGACACCCTGCGCGACGGCACGCACTTCGCGGTGATCGGCGGCACGCACGTGGCCAAGGAGGTCTACCCGGGCGGCGGCCGGCTCGCGGTGGCCGACGCCACCACCCGGGAGCAGGCCAAGCAGGCGCTGCGCCGGCTCAGCGCGGGCGGCGGTACGGCCATCGGCACCTGGCTGCGGCTCGCCGACCGCCTGCTGTCCTCGGCGGACGTCGCCATCCGGCACGGCATCCTGCTCACCGACGGCCGCAACGAGCACGAGTCGCCGGAGGATCTGAAGACCGCCCTCGCCGAGTGCGCCGGACGCTTCACCTGTGACGCGCGGGGCGTGGGCACCGACTGGGAAGTGAAAGAAGTCACAGGGATCGCCTCCGCGCTGCTCGGCACCGCCGACATCGTCGCCGACCCGGCCGGTCTCGCCGCCGACTTCACGCGGATGATGGAGACGGCGATGGGCAAGGAGGTCGCCGACGTCGCCCTCCGGCTGTGGACGCCGGTCGGCACCACCATCCGGTTCGTCAAGCAGGTGGCTCCGAGGGTCGAGGAGCTGACCGACCGCCGCACCGAGGCGGGCCCGCGCGCCGGGGACTACCCCACCGGCTCCTGGGGCGACGAGTCGCGTGACTACCACGTATGCGTCGAGGTCCCCGCGGCCGGCATCGGCCAGGAGATGCTCGCCGCCAGGGTCTCGCTGGTCGTTCCGCAGCCCGACGGGACGGTGCGGAACCTGGGCGCCCAGGGCCTCGTACGGGCCGTGTGGACCGACGACATGACCGCCTCCACCTCGATCAACCCGCAGGTCGCCCACTACACCGGGCAGGCCGAACTGGCGCAGGCGATCAAGCAGGGGCTCGACCTTCGCAAAGCGGGCGATTTCGATGGAGCAACGGCCAAATTGGGGCGGGCGGTTCAGCTCGCCAGTGCCTCGGGGAACGCGGATACTGCGAAACTGCTTGCGAAGGTGGTGGACGTGGTCGACGCCGCGACAGGTACTGTGCGACTGAAGGCGAAGGTCGCGGAGGCCGACGAGATGACTCTCGAGACACGGTCCACAAAGACTGTTCGTGTAAAGAAGTGACGTAGAACAACCCGGAAACAACAATCGGGAACACCCCGGGAACACCCTGGGACGACCCGGATCGACTCAGCAGGACCCTGCGAGAGAGGGGGACGCGCCGACATGCCGACCTGCCCGAACGGACACCAGTCGGGTTCCGACGACTGGTGCGAGGTCTGCGGTCACCGCATGGCCGGTGCCGTACCTCCGCCCCCTCCCCCGCCGCCCCCCGGCGGTGGGTACGGGTTCCCGCCGCCGCCTCCCGGTCAGGGTGGCCAGCCCGGCGGGCGCCATCTGTCCTCCGCGCCGCACCACGAGCCGGAGCTCTGCCCGCAGTGCCGCACGCCCCGTGAGGGCGGTGCGCCGTTCTGCGAGGAGTGCCGCTGGAACTTCCTGACCAACACGGCCACCTCCTACACCCCGGCCGCCCCGCGACCGCCCGCCTCGGGCCCGGCCGCCCCCCGCTTCCAGCCGCCCGGCCCGTCCTACGGCGGCGGCGACTCGTTCGAGTACCAGGGCTCGCGCCCGTCGCAGATGAACCGGCCCGCCGAGCCGCTCCCGCCGAACCCCTTCGGCAGCGAGCCGTCCGGCCCTACGCCGTTCGGCGGCGAGCGGGGGCAGCGTGGGCCGGGTGGACCGGGTCAGGGTCCCGGTCAGGGCCCGGGTCCTCAGGGCTACGGCGGCGAGCGCGGACCGGGCGGTCCCGGTCAGGGCCCCGGTCCCCAGGGCTACGGCGGCGAGCGCGGCCAGGGCGGTCCCGGCCAGGGCGGCTTCGATGGCGGTCAGGGTCAGGCCGGTCCCCCGCCGTTCGGCCGTGAGCCGTCGGGTCCTCCCGCCGGTCGTCCCGGTCCGCCCACCTCTCCCGGCCCCGGTGGTCCTGGTGGCTTCGGTGGTCCTGGCGGCCCCGGTGGTCCCGGTGGTCCCGGTGGCTTCGGCGGGAACCCGTCGCGGCCGGTTCCGCCGCCCGGCCCCGGTGCCACGGCCGGTGGTCCGCCGCCCGCGTTCCAGCAGGCCGGTCCGCCGGCCCCGCCGGCCTTCCCGCAGGAGACCGGCCGGCCGCCGGCGGGCGGCCCGTCCTTCGGCGGCGGTGAAGACGACTGGGTGATCTCCCCGCCGTCGTCCGCGAACCCCTCCGGCCCCGGCGGCCAGGGCGGCCCCGGCGGGGGCTACGGCTACCCGCAGCCCGGCGCCACCCAGGCCCCGCAGGCCCCGTCCGGCTACGGCTACCCGCCGGTTCCGCAGGGCCCGGTCACCTGGACGGCGACCATCGGCCCGGACCGCGAGTACTTCATGGCGATGATGCATCGCTCCGGCCCCGAGGCCACGGGCCTGAACCTGCCCGCGTACTCGCCCGAGCAGCAGCGCACGCTCACCGGCAACCAGGTCACCATCGGCCGCCGCCGCCACTCCACCGGCGACACCCCGGACATCGACCTGTCGGTGCCGCCGGAGGACCCGGGCGTCTCGCACCAGCACGCGGTGCTGGTCCAGCAGCCCGACGGCAGCTGGGCGGTCGTCGACCAGAACTCGACCAACGGCACGACGGTCAACGGCGGGGAGGAACCGATCCAGCCCTTCGTGCCGGTGCCGCTCCAGGACGGCGACCGGGTGCACGTGGGCGCCTGGACGACGATCACCATCCGGCGCGGCTAGCCGCCGGTCGGGGCATCACGGGAGGGGCCAGGTGTGCGGCCCCTCCGGGTCGTCCAGCCAGGCCCACTCGCGGTCGCCGTCGACCGTGATGCCGTACCGCTCGCGCGGGGGCCTGCCCTCGCGCACCCACAGCGCGTACGCCTCCTGGGGGGTGAGGCTGCCGCGGGTGAGCGCGAGCAGGAAGCGGAACAGCTCCTGCTGGCGGGCCCGAGGAGGCAGCCCCTCCAGGGACACCGGCTCCCGCTCGGGCCGGTGCTCGCCGCGCAGCGGGACGAAGAACGCCGGTGTGGCGAGGAAGTGGCCCTCGGCGTGCCCGGCGTCCCGTACGGTCAGCGCCACCAGGCCGGTGGCGAGCGGCGTCAGGACGCGCGCGCCGGAACGGCACTGGGCGAGCCAGGCATGCGGCACCGACGGCAGGGCGCAGGTCGCGATGACCCGGTCGAAGGGGGCGCGTTCCGGGACTCCGCGCGCCCCGTCCCCGGTGACCACGGCCGGGTGGTGTCCGGCGGCGTCCAGGTGCCGCCGGGCCGACTCGGTGATCTCCGGCTCCAGGTCGACGGTGGTGACCAGATCGTCCTCGCCGAGCCGGCGGGCGAGCAGGGCGGCGTTGTAGCCGGTGCCCGCGCCGATCTCCAGCACCCGGTCGCCGTCCCTGACCCCCAGCTCGGCGAGCATCTGGGCCATCAGCGAGGGCTGGCTGCTGGAGGAGAGCAGTTCCCCGTCCCGCAGCCGGGTGGCCAGCGGGGCGTCGGCGTAGGCACCGCTCAGCCAGCGCTCCCGCGCCTCGGCATCCGGGCTCTCACCCCATCTGCGCTCGTATCCGCCGGCGGTGCCGACGTAGTAGTACGGCACGAAGAGGTGCCGCGGCACCGCCGCGAAGACCTCCCGCCACACCGGATCGGCGTTCCAGGCGCCGCTCGCGTCGATCTCCCGCACCAGCGCGGCCCGCGCGGAGGCGGCGAGTTCGGCGAGTTCCCTGTCGTCGTCGAGAGCGTACGAGCCCATGCGTCCACTGTGCGGCGCGGAGCGGCCGGAGGCGAGTGGTCCTAGGGCCACAGTCCTCGGCCGGGGCGTCTGAGACCATGGGGTACGTGAATGAGATCCGGCGCGGCACGCTTCAGGAGAAGACCTTCTACGAGCAGGTCGGCGGGGAGGAGACCTTCCGCCGGCTGGTCCACCTCTTCTACCAGGGGGTCGCCGAGGACCCGCTGCTCAGGCCGATGTACCCGGAGGAGGACCTCGGTCCGGCCGAGGAACGGCTGACGCTCTTCCTCATCCAGTACTGGGGCGGCCCGACGACGTACAGCGACAACCGCGGCCATCCCCGCCTGCGCATGCGCCACGTCCCCTTCACCGTGGACCGGGCGGCGCACGACGCCTGGCTGAAGCACATGCGGGCGGCCGTCGACGAGCTCGGCCTGTCCGAGGAGCACGAGCGCCAGCTGTGGAACTACCTGACGTACGCGGCGGCCTCGATGATCAACACCCCGGACTGACCGAGGCAGAGTGACCGAGGCGGTCCCGGGTTCAGCGCACGCTGAGGCCCAGGGTCCCGAGCCCGGCCGTGCGCACGGCGACGGACCCGTACGGCGTGCGCAGCCTGAGCCACGCGCCCGACGAGAAGAGCCCCAGGCCGCCCTGGCCGCCGGGTCGCAGGAACCCCAGCGACTGGGCCGCGTGCACGGCCCGCACCGGAAGGCCGGTGTCCGCGACCGCCCGGGACCAGATCTCCCGCCCGATCCGGTCGAGTTCCGCGCGGGTACGCAGCTCGGGCGCCAGCTCCTGCGTACGGGACCGGAATTCGGCGACGGAGGCGGCGACCATGGTCCGCAGGGCGTCGGGCGCCGGCAGTCCCGGCTCCGCCCGCCAGCCGCCGCGCGGCGGAAGGACCCCCGCCCACGGCGGCCCGGTCACCGCGCCCGGCGCGACGGCCGTGGCCGCCGTCTCGTCGACGGACTCCAGGAGTTCACCCGCCGACACGGTCACGTCCAGGGTGCGGTCCAGCCCGTCCTCGTACGGCTTCTCGAGCCGCACCGCACGGATCGCCAGCACCTCGAAGGACGGCGGCCGCCCGAACACGGCGAGCGCGGTCCCGGCGGCCTGGAGACGTACGGCGGCCCCACGGTCGTAGTGGAGCAGCCGGCCGAGGAAGGCGGCGAGATCGGCCGCCTCCCCCTCGTCGGCGAGATGGAGCATCTGCGGCACCGTCATGCGGCGACGGCCTCCGCCTCGTCGTCCATGTACTCCCGGAGGAACTCCCGCTCCTCCGCGGTGATCCGGCGCGGCCGCTCGCCCTCGAAGTCGAACGGCACGACCACCGTCGAGGCCCGTACGTAGACCAGGTCGTCGTCCTTCACCTCGTAGGTGATGGTGAAGGACGCGGCCCTGATCTCGGTGACCCACAGCTCGACGTCCACCGGGTGGTGGCGGTGGACGAGCTGCCGCTTGTAGTCGATCTCATGGCGCGCCACCACGGACCCCTGCTTGAAATCCTTCTCCGGGCGGAACAGGAAATCGATACGGGCCTCTTCCAGGTAGCGGATGAAGACCGCGTTGTTGACGTGCCCGTACGCGTCCATGTCCGACCAGCGGAGCGGGCAGCGGTAGATGTGGCGCAAGACCGATCAGCCCCGGGTCAGCTTCTTGTAGGTGGCACGGTGCGGACGCGCGGCGTCCGGGCCGAGCCGCTCGATCTTGTTCTTCTCGTACGACTCGAAGTTGCCCTCGAACCAGAACCACTTCGACTCACCCTCGTAGGCGAGGATGTGCGTGGCGACACGGTCGAGGAACCACCGGTCGTGGGAGACGACGACGGCGCAGCCCGGGAAGTCGAGCAGCGCGTTCTCGAGGGAGGACAGCGTCTCCACGTCCAGGTCGTTGGTCGGCTCGTCGAGGAGCAGCAGGTTGCCGCCCTGCTTGAGGGTGAGCGCGAGGTTGAGCCGGTTGCGCTCACCGCCGGAGAGGACCCCGGCCGGCTTCTGCTGGTCCGGGCCCTTGAAGCCGAAGGCGGAGACGTACGCGCGGCTCGGCATCTCGACCTGGCCGACGTTGATGTAGTCGAGCTCGTCGGAGACGACGGCCCACAGCGTCTTCTTCGGGTCGATGTTCTCGCGGCTCTGGTCGACGTACGAGATCTTGACCGTCTCGCCGACCTTGATGTCGCCGGAGTCGGGCGTCTCCAGCCCCTGGATCATCTTGAAGAGCGTGGTCTTGCCGGCGCCGTTCGGGCCGATGACCCCGACGATGCCGTTGCGCGGCAGCGTGAAGGACAGGTTGTCGATCAGCACCTTCTCGCCGAAGGCCTTGTTCAGCTTGTCGACCTCGACCACGACGCTGCCCAGTCGCGGGCCCGGCGGGATCTGGATCTCCTCGAAGTCCAGCTTCCGCATCTTCTCGGCCTCGGCGGCCATCTCCTCGTAGCGCGCCAGACGCGCCTTGGACTTGGCCTGCCGCCCCTTGGCGTTGGACCGCACCCACTCCAGCTCTTCCTTGAGCCGCTTCTGCCGCTTGGCGTCCTTCGCGCCCTCGACCTTGAGGCGGGTGGCCTTGGTCTCCAGGTACGTGGAGTAGTTGCCCTCGTACGGGTAGGCGCGCCCGCGGTCGAGCTCGAGAATCCACTCGGCCACGTTGTCCAGGAAGTACCGGTCGTGAGTGATGGCGACCACGGTGCCCGCGTACTTGGCGAGGTGCTGCTCCAGCCAGTTCACGGACTCGGCGTCGAGGTGGTTGGTGGGCTCGTCGAGGAGCAGCAGGTCGGGCGCCTCGAGCAGCAGCTTGCACAGCGCCACACGCCGCTTCTCACCACCGGAGAGGGTGGTGACGGGCCAGTCGCCGGGCGGGCAGCCCAGCGCGTCCATGGCCTGCTCGAGCTGGGCGTCGAGGTCCCAGGCGTTGGCGTGGTCCAGGTCCTCCTGGAGCTTGCCCATCTCGTCGAGCAGCGCGTCCGAGTAGTCGGTCGCCATCAGCTCGGCGATCTCGTTGAACCGGTCGAGCTTGCCCTTGATCCCGGCGACACCCTCCTGGACGTTCTCCAGGACGGTCTTCTCCTCGGTCAGCGTGGGTTCCTGCATCAGGATGCCGACGCTGTAACCGGGCGAGATGAAGGCGTCACCGTTGGACGGCTGCTCCAGCCCCGCCATGATCTTCAGCACGGTCGACTTACCGGCACCGTTCGGACCGACGACGCCGATCTTCGCCCCCGGCAGGAAGTTCAGGGTGACGTCATCGAGGATCACCTTGTCGCCGTGCGCTTTGCGCGCCTTGCGCATGGTGTAAATGAACTCAGCCAAGAGAAACCGTCCGGCAGCTTGAAATCTGGCAGTGGGCAGATACACCCCATCTTGCCGTACGGCCACCCCTGGGCGGAAACGCGTTGGGGCGGGCACCTCTGACCTGGGGCTTCGGTGTCGGCGGGCGGGGGGCTTCCGGTGCTGTCGGGTGTCGTTGAGTGCCGTGCCGATCGGGGATACCTTGGTTGCGTGGCCGAAGTCGTTCTCCGGGGGCGGTCACGCGGCGGTGGGGCTCGCCGTACCCGAACCGTGGCATCCGGTGCCACCAACAGTCCCTACTCGTGAAGTCATCTCGGCCTCTGTGTCGGCCCGCGCGAGTAGGAGGGTCACGGAATGAAAGACATGGGAACGGCCCTGCAGCTGACGGTCTTCGTCGAGGAAAGCGACACCTGGCACCACCGGCCCCTGTCCGCCGAGATCGTGCACCGTGCCCATGAGGCGGGGCTGGCCGGCGCGACGGTGCTGCGTGGGGTCGAGGGGTTCGGGGCCTCGTCGGTGATACACGGGCCCCGGTTCCTGTCGCTGAAGCAGGACCTGCCGCTGGCGATCATCATCGTCGACGACGAGGAACGGGTACGCCGCTTCGTTCCGGTACTGCGCGAACTGATCGACGAAGGGCTCGTGATCGTCGAGCGGATCGAGGTCGTCCAGCGCGCGGAGCGGGACCCCGTTCAGGCGCATGCCTAGGTCAGCCGAAGGCCGCCTGGGCGAAGGTCATGCCTATGAAGACGGCTCCGAGCCCGGCCACGACCGAGGCCACCACGTTGGCCACGGCGAGGAAACGGGCTCCGGCCTCGGCCAGGCTGAGCGTCTCGTAGGAGAACGTCGAGTACGTGGTCAGGGCCCCGCACAGGCCCGTGCCCAGGAGGAGCTGGATGCTCTGCGAGCCGGCTCCGGCGAGGGCCGCTCCCGCCAGCGTGCCCAGGATCATGGATCCGGTGACATTGGCCGCGAACGTTCCCCAGGGGAACGTACTGTCGTGGTGCGCCTGGACGGTCCGGTCGATCAGATACCGCAGGGGGGCACCGACGGCTCCACCGAGGATGACGAGCAGATACCTCATGAGGCCGCGGCCTCCCGGCCCTTGTAGTGGACCACCTCCACTTCCTGCACGGTGATGAGGCCGCTCACGGGCAGTTCTCCGAGCTGGGACATGAACGCCCGGATGCGGTCTTCCTCATCGACGATGACGATGGCCGTCGGCAGGTCGTCGGCCATGGACAGCAGTCGCGTGGTGTGCACGACCGATGTCGCCCCGAAACCCTCCACGCCCCGGAAGACCGTCGCCCCCGCGAGGCCGGAGGCATGGGCGCGGTGCACGATCTCCGTGAACAGGGGCTTGTGCTGCCAGGTGTCGGTGTCGTCGACGATGATCGTCAGGCGCAGTGCGCGTCCGTGGAGTCTCATGATCACGGTCCTCTCGTCACCAGGATGCGCCGGATGGCGACCATGCCGGTCTTCGCGGCGGCCAGTGCGATGACCACGGTCGCCGCCAGGTAGGCCAGGGCGATGCCGGCCCGGTCCGCACGCACCAGACGTTCGATGTCGACGCAGTACGTGGAGAAGGTCGTGAAGCCACCCAGCACGCCCGTGCCGAAGAACGGGCGCAGCAACGGGTGCACCGTGAGGACTTCCGTGATCAGCACCATGAACATGCCGATGACCAGGCACCCCACCGCATTGACACCCAGCGTCGTCCACGGGAACCCGGCCTTGCCCGTCGGCCAGAGCAGTGCCGCTTCGTAGCGGGCGGTGGCGCCCAGGGATCCGCCCACCGCGACGACTGCCAGTACCTGGAGGAACCTGCGGCGGGCCTCCCGGCGTGCGCGTGACTGTGCCGCCGCGGACTCTTCCACCGCCGCGGTCGCAACCGAGTGCCGCCCGGGCTCATCACTCACGTCGCCTCGCCCCACATACTCCGAGGCCATCCGGCTCAAGGCGAACCTTTAAATCAACCCTAAGACTCCCGCCGCCGGAGCAGTACCAGCACCCCGCCCCCGATGACCACCAGCCCGATCGCCACGCCCGCGATCAGCGGGGTGATCGGGGAGCCGCCCGTCGCGGCCAGGTTCGTGTCGGTGGTCGTGCCGCCCACCGATGCGGGGCTCGGCTCGCTGAGGGTCTGGACGGTGTCGCCTGTCGCGGCGGCCTGGGTGTGGCAGTCCAGGACGCCGGTGAAGCGCTGCTGGAAGCCGTTCGGGCCGGTGATGGTGAAGTCGTAGGCCTGGTCTTCCTGAAGGGGGACCGTCACCGTGCGGGTGGCGCCCGCGGGGATGGTGTACTCGGTCTCCATCAGCGAGAAGGTGAACGGCTTGTCGCCCGTGTTGGCGCCGGTGATCTCCAGGGCGCCCTTGGCGCAGTTCTCGGTGGCCGACAGCGCCGGTATCGCGCCCTTGGCGGCCCAGTCGGCGCTCGCGGTGGCGGAGACCGTCGACTCGCTGGAGCCGGCCAGGATCTGGGTCTGGCTGCGGCTGTCGGAGGTGAAGGCACGGCCGACCGGGACGCTGGTCGACGCCTGCACCGTCAGCTGGGCCGCCCCTCCCCCACTGCTGAACGCGTGGGCGGTACCCCCAGCCGCGTCCTCGGGGACGTCGAAGAAGAGGCGGCTGCCGTCCGCGGCCGACGTGACCGGCTTGCCGGTCTTGTCGACTATGCGGACGCCGGTGATCGCCGCGTCCGACGGCGGTGTCACCGTCACGCTGCGCGCGTTGGTGTGCACGGTCACCGGGCCGAGCAGTCCGCCGGGCCGGCCGGAGACCGCGGGCGGGTCGAGGGTGAGGGAGGCGGCGGGCTCCGCCATGGAGCGGGCGCTCTTCTCCAGGTAGTCCGCGAGCTTCTCGGCCTGCGGGTCGACCGCGTCCACGTGGGCGCCGTCGGACCAGCGCCAGATGGCGACCTGCGTGCCCGCCGCGGCGTCCTGCTCGGTGAGGCCGCGGACACCGGCCCGGCCGGCCAGTGCCGCGAGGTCGTTGACCTGGGGGTAGGAGTTCTGCAGGATCCAACGGATCCTGCCCGCGTTCTTGTTGGTGCCGAGCGAGGTCTCGCTCCAGGGGGTCTCCTGGTACTTGGCGTCCTTCTGCGTGGGGTTGCGCAGGTCGACGCAGTACGTCTGCAGGGTGCCGCCGCCCTCGACGGACATCTCGAACAGGCCCGCGGACACCCGCTGGTCGCCGCCGTCCTCGTGGATCACGGCCTCGCCGTACGTCTTCAGGCCGCCGATGGTGGCGGTCGCGCCGCCCTGGTGCTGCGACGTCCCGTCGGCGGCGGCCGCACCGGCTCCGGCCAGCAGCCCGGCGGCCACCAGCCCGGTGACCAGGGTCGCGGCGGCGACGCGGGCCGGCCCGCGGCCGCGCGCGGCACGCACGGACGCCATGGCGAACCCCGAGGGCCCTGAGAACGCAGAAAGCACTAAATTCCCCTTCGAGCAGGACCCGTTGACGTGGGGGGAACGGTCCCACCAGCAGAATCAGCAGCCCTGAGAGCTACGCCCGGCATCTTATGGATCAAGCGCGCCGCGCTCGGCGGTCATATCGTCGGATGACCGATCCGACTCGGAATCGTTATCGCGGCTGTGGCTGACGTCACGTCACCGCGACGGGTTCCGGCTGCTGTTCCGCGGGCGGTGTCTCCCAGGTGGGTTCCGGCCGGCGCGGGAGCGCCGGCTCGGGCCTGGGCGTGCGCAGGAAGGCCGAGGTGCCGCGGGCCATGTCGTGGCCGATCGCCGCGGCGTCGATGTCCGCGGAGACCCACTTCTGCCCGTCGCGCGTCTCCTCACGCACCTTCAGCCTGCCGTGGACGACGACGGGATCGCCCAGGTTGAGCGAGGCCGCCACGTTGGCGGCGAGCTGACGATTGGCCCACACGGTGAAGTAGTTCGTGCTGCCGTCCGTCCAGACGTTCTTCTCGCGGTCCCAGTAGCGCGGCGTGGCCGCCAGCCGGAACCGCACCGACGGGCCCGAGGCCAGATCGCGGTAGGTCAGCTTCGTCGCCACGTTGCCCACCACGCACACCATCGTCTCGTTCATCGCGGATCCCTCCCTTACGCGTACGGGCCCGTCCCGTACGGCTGCGTCCGGTGCCGTCGATCGCGTACCGCCACGTCGTGCGTCGCGATCGCCGTGGGACCAGACTGCCGCCGTCGGGACGGGCCCGCCGAGCGCTGTGGACCACCGGCCGGCTGTGGAGAACTCCCTCACCCGGACGAGTGGTTCACCTTCCCGATGGCAGGGATCACCCCACTCTCGCCCCCGCTCTCGTCACCCGCCCGTACTGCTCCCGCACCTCCCGGTACCGCAGCAGCTCCGCGGCCACCGGATCGAGCACCCGGGACCGGCCGCAGCCCGCCGCGGCCTCCCGCAGCCGGCGTTCCGCCTCGAGGCCGTAGCGCCGTGCCGGGCCCCGTGCCGCCATCCGGCAGCCCCATTCGACGAGCGGCCCGCCGACGATGCCGGACACCATCAGCAGCACCGGCACGCCCAGATTGGGCGTCATGACGCCGACGATCTGCCCCAGCAGCCACAGGCCGCCCACGATCTGAAGCAGGGTCATCGCCGCCTGGGCCAGCACGGCCACCGGCCACCAGCCCGGCCGCGGCGGGCGCCCGGCCGGCATTCCGGCCCGTGCCGCCAGCTCGTCCAGCGTCTCGGACAGCCCCTGGGAGCCGCGTACGGCCGCCTCCCGCACCGCCTGCGCCCAGGGTGTGGGCAGCCCCGCCGAGGCCCGGTCCGCCACCGTACGGACCGCCTGCTCGACGCGCTGGCGGGCGGTGGCCTCCTCGTCCGCCGGGAGACCCACGGAAAGCCGTCCCGTGGTGGGTTCGTGCCGGCCCTGGCACCACCGCCACAACCGCATCCAGGGCGTGCCGCAGGCGCGGTTGGCGTTGCGCAGCCAGGCGCGTTCGGCGGCCTCGCCGGCGGCGGTGGCGCCCACGGCGTCCGCGAGCCGGGCAGCGAACTCCTCCCGCGCCTCCTCGCTCAGCCCGATGCGCCGCCCGGTGGCGTACACCGGCCGCAGCCGGTCGGCGGCGGCGTCCACGTCGGCCGCGATACGGCGGGCCGCCGCCCCGCGCTCGGACACGAACTGCTCGAGCGCCTCACGCAGATCGCCGATGCCGTCCCCGGTGAGGGCGGACAGGGCCAGTACGACGGCGCCCGATTCGCCGTACTCCCCCAGGGCGACGCCGTCCTCGTCGAGCAGCCGCCGCAGGTCGTCCAGGACCTGGTGGGCGGCCTCGCCGGGGAGCCGGTCGACCTGGTTGAGGACGACGAACATGACCTCCGCGTGGCCCGCCAGGGGCCGCAGATAGCGCTCGTGGAGCACCGCGTCGGCGTACTTCTCGGGGTCGACGACCCAGATGACCGCGTCGACCAGCCGCAGGATGCGGTCCACGTGCTCCCGGTGCTCGACGGCCGCGGAGTCGTGGTCGGGCAGGTCGATCAGGACCAGCCCGCGCAGCTGGTCGTTCTCCGCGCTGAGCATCGGCCTGCGGCGCAGCCGTCCGGGGATGCCGAGCCGGTCGATCAGGGTGGCCGCGCCGTCGCTCCAGCTGCACGCGATGGGCGCGGCGGTGGTCGGCCGCCGTACACCCGTTTCCGAGTGGGCGACCCCGGCGAGGGCGTTGAACAGCTGCGACTTGCCGCTGCCGGTGGCACCGGCGATGGCTACGACGGTGTGCTGGCCGGAGAGCTTGCGGCGGGCCGCCGCCTCGTCGAGGACCCGGCCCGCCTCGGCGAGCGTCCGGCTGTCGAGCCGGGTGCGGGAGAGCCCGACCAGTTCGCGCAGGGCGTCGAGGCGTGAGCGCAGGGGGCCGTCGTAGGCGAGGGGGGTGACCGGCTGGGCGCCGGCCTTCCTGGTGTCGAAGGCGGAGACCTGCTCGGCGGCGGCCGCGGCGGTGGCCTCGGTCACGCGCCGGGCGATGAGGCCGTCGTCCCAGACGTCGGCGGGGTCGTCCGCCGGTTCGGGGACGGCGGCGTCCCGCACGCGCGCGTGCTGCCCGTTCCGCGCCTGCTCGCCCTTGTCCGCCGCCTCACCTCCGTCCGTGTCCCGTGCGTCCTGCGTGTCCTGCGCGGCGGTCTCCTCCGGGCGGGCCGGACGGGAGGCACCTGGTGACGGGTCCTCGGCGGGGCGGCCGTCCGCCTCGCTCACGGGGGTGGGGGGCGGCTCGTGGGGGGCCGCTTCGCCGGTGGGATCGGGGACGCTGTGATCGGCGCGGTCGGTGCCACCGTCCGCGCCGGGGTCCGCCCCGCGGTCGAGGGCGCGGTCCGTGCTGCGGTCGGGGCCGCGATCCGTACTGCGTTCGATGGGGTCGGCCTGACCCATGCGACCGATGTGGTCGATGCGGCCGGGTTGATCGTCCATGTGACCTGTGGTCTCCATGTGGCCGGTGGTCTCCATGTGGCCGGTGTGGTCCTGGTCAGTGACGGCGGTCACCGGTCACCTCTCCTTCTGCAGTACGGACAGCGCGGCGATGAGTTCGGCCTGGGGTTCGGGATGGACCTCGAGGGCGTCGAGCGGGGCGAGACGGCGTTCGCGTTCGCCGTGCACGACCCGGTCCACGTAGTCGGCGAGCAGCCGTCCGGCACGGTCCCGCAGCCGCAGCGCGCCGTGGGCGCCGAGCCGCTCGCCGAGCCCCTCGCTCGCGGAGCGCGCCCGGCGGCCGCCGAGCAGCGCGGTGGCGACCAGGGCGGCGACGAGCTCCGGGTCCGGGGCGACGCTGCGGTCGAGCTCGCGCACCTCGTCCTCGGCGTACTCCTCGAGCTCGCGCCGCCAGCGCCGTACGGCGAGCCCGATGCGGTGTTCGGCGCTCTCCGGGGACGGATCCCGTTCGGTGAGGCCGGGGCCGTCCGCGGCCGGCTCGCGCCGCCAGGAGTCGTCCACGCGCTCGTCGGCGGCGGTGACGGCGCACAGCAGCAGTGCGGCCAGGCTCTCCGCCAGGGCGTCGAGGAGTTCCCCGGGGGTGCAGTCGAGTGGGAAGGCCCGCCAGCGCTTGAGCGCGTCCCCGGCGAGCACGGCCCCGGCCTGCAGCCGTCCCCGTACGCGCGCGTGCTCGCTGTCGTACGCCGCGTCCACGGCGGCCGTGAGCCGCAGCGCGGCCGCGTACTGGGCGGAGGCGGCGGCGGCCAGTTCGGGCAGCCGCGCCTTGAGCGAGTCGAGGAGGCCGTACGCCGTGCGCCCCATGACGTGCTGCCGGGATCCGGGATCGTGCGTCTGCTGCAGGAGCCAGGCCCGCAGCGGGGCGACGGCGGTGGCCGGCAGCAGGCCCCCGCCCCAGGCCGACTCGGGCAGCTCGGGCACGGTGAACCGGGGTACGTCGCCGAGCCCGGCCTTGGCCAGCAGCGCGCCGTACTGCCGCGAGACCTCGGAGACGACCTGGTGGGGCACCCGGTCGAGGACGGTCACCAGGGTGACGTCGTACTCCTTCGCGGTGCGCAGCAGATGCCAGGGCACCGCGTCGGCGTACCGGGCGGCCGTGGTCAGCATCACCCAGATGTCGGCCGCGCAGATCAGTTCGGCGGCGAGGACACGGTTGTCTGCGACCAGGGAGTCGATGTCGGGTGCGTCGAGCAGGGCGAGCCCGCTCGGGAGGCTTTCGGCGGTCTCGATCCGCAGCAGGCGCGCGGGATCGTCGTTGGGAATCGCGAAGTCGTCGCCCGCATCCCGCTGGGGCGCCCACACGCGGTTGAGATCGGGCAGCACCCGCATGCCGCTGAACCAGTGATGGTCCTCCGGGTTGCAGACCAGCACCGGCGTCCGGGTAGTCGGCCGCAGCACGCCAGCCTCGCTGACCCGTCGCCCCACGAGGGAGTTGACCAGCGTCGACTTGCCGGCCCCGGTCGAGCCTCCCACGACCGCCAGCAACGGTGCTTCGGGCTCCCGCAGGCGGGGCACCAAGTAGTCGTCGAGCTGCGCGAGTAGTTCGTCGCGGTTGGCACGCGCGCGTGGGGCCCCCGCCAGGGGCAGCGGGAAGCGCGCGGCGGCCACACGGTCGCGCAGGGCGGAGAGTGCGTCGAGCAGCTGAGGCCGTACGTCCAAGGTCACCACATGCGAAGAATGCCCAATTTTGGGGGAATTCTGAAGCATATAGACATGTCTGCGCGCCGAAGGGACAGAACGGGCACAAGGGACTACTGGGGCACGGGCACAGTCCAGGCATAACGAGTGCACAACACCCGATGGCGTCGGAGGCCAAAAGCGGTGCACGATTCGTACCTGCCTGCGATTATCAGGACCGCTTCACTGAACCTCCACATCGAGCCACGGAGGCGAAGCAACAGGGACAAGGAACCGGGAGCCCTATCCTTGTCCCCGGCCCCCGTAGCTCAGTGGATAGAGCAGGCGCCTTCTAAGCGCTTGGCCGCAGGTTCGAGTCCTGCCGGGGGCGCCCATGTCCCGCCCTCCTCCGGGAGGGCGTTTTTGCTGGTCGCGCCGGACCCTGCCCGACCCGGGCCAGCCCCGCGAGCCCCCTCGACGATCAAGGACGGGCCGCGGGGCCGTCCGCCCGCCGCCGGGTCTTCGCGGTCGGCCGCGTCGAACACGCGTCGAAGCTCCAGGCCTGGGGTCGGCTGACGGTTCTCGGCCACCCGCCTCCCTGAGGAGGAGGCAGGGGGCGCAGGTTTGCCGCCCGTTCGGGTCAGGTTGCCGAGCGGAGCCTGCCGTAGCCCACGAAGTCGCGGATGCGCATGCCGAGTTGGAGCGGCACGGGCAGGCCATCCACTCGCACACGAAGCCCCGTTCTTCGACCGCTCACAGAGCAACGGCACGCGATCACCGATGAAGCCGGCCGCTTATCGGCGGTCATATTGTCGAATAAGAATCAGCACTTCGCCCAAATGGAGCGGAGTTAGAGATATAGCCAAGTAAAGCCTTATCGCCCACAAATGGGTGATTACGTCAATTTGGTGAGATTTCTGGTAACTATGGGATGGTCCGCCGTCGTTCCCTCTTTCCCGGAGCCATCCATGATCACTGCCGTCACATCGGAGCAGGTGGAGGAGCGGAGCCTCGCTTTCGAGGGTTTCGCGTACGAGTGCCGCATCGTCCATCAGAGGGCCCCGGTGACGGAACCGTTGGTGCTGCTCGGAGGCTCGTCCCAGAACAGATACTCATGGCAGGGACACGAGAAATGGCTGGCACCGCTGTGCACGCTGATCACCGTGGACCTGCCCGGTTACGGCGACTCGGATTTCCTGCCCGCGCGATACGACATCGACTTCCTCGCCGCCGCGCTCAGGAACATGCTGGTCGAGACCGGGGTGCCGCGGGTGAATCTCTTCGGCGGCTGCTTCGGTGAAGTCGTCGGCCTCCGCTTCGCGCAGCTGTATCCCGAGTTCGTCAGCCGCATCGTCTTCTGCGGCGCGGCGATGCGCCTTCCGGGTATCTACGCCGACGCCGTACCGCGGCTGTCGCGGGCACTCGAGCGCGGCGACATCACCGGGGCCGCCGACGGGCTCGTACGGATGTTCATGTCGAACCCCGGTGCCGGCCGGGTCCGCAAGCACGCGGCCGTGGCCCGCCTTCTGCACCGGCAGTTCATGAGCCAGACCCCGGACGAGCTCAAGAAGGCCGTGGAGCACAACACCAGGCTGATGACGCACGGCTGCTACCGCCCGCTGCCCGTGCCCCGCGTGCCGTCCCTGGTGTTCACGGGCGAGTACGACAGCCTGTGCACCCCCGAGATGGGCCGCGAGGTCGCCGCGACGATGCCCGTGGCGCGGTTCACGACCGTCAAGGAGGCCGACCACCTGGTCACGCTGGAGCGCATGGAGGAGGCCTCGGACCTGATCGGCCGGTTCTGCACCGACCGCCCCGTCGACGGCCTGTCGTACTGCAACGCCGTCGAGTCGCTGTGCGCCGCCGGCGTGTGACCTGACCGTACAAACGGAGAATGGCCGGGACCCGGTATCGGGTCCCGGCCATTCTCCGCAGGACGTCAGGACTACTTCTTGCCGCTGAGAGCGACGGTGCTGACGCAGCTGACCTCGCCCTCCGAGGAGGGGCAGGTCTGCGTCGAGTCGTTCACGACATGAACGTTTCCCTGCTTGTCGGTGGTGACGTGGTATTCGCTCACCTGCACGCAGCGGACGTGGCCGTTGCCGTCGTCAGCACACTTGCTGGGGTTGTCGGCACCGAAGGACTGAGCGGCCCCGACGCCGATCAGGGCGAAGCTCCCCAGGATCCCCGCCATCGCCGCGATCTTCTTCGACTTGAACATCTACCTTTTCCTTAGCTGGACCGGTACATGAGTACGGACCGGTACACGAGCCAGGCAGGCCCGGGCCCGGACACTCGGGTCCGAGCCACTAGGCCTGCCTAGATCACCTGACCAGTGATCACTTGCCGCCGAGAGCGAAGCCCTGGCTGCAGGTCAGCGACTTGGTCTCGCGGTTGTCCTGGTTGGCGAGGCCGAGAAGGGCGAGGTTGACGTTGACGTCGTCGATGTTGATGAGCCCCTGGGTCGACGTGTTCTGCTCGCACGACTGGTTCTGCTTGTTGTCGAGCTTGAACGCCGCGTCGTCGCCGGCCTGGCTGACGCCGGCGCCCAGCATGCTGACACTGCCGAGCATGGCTGCGACGACTGCGGCCTTCTGGTACTTGCGCATTACCTCTCCGTTTCTCGCTTCGGCACGGTTCGTGATGAACCGGCCACGTTCGGTGATTAACATAAGGGGCACTTCGGAATCTTTGGCAGTTGAAACGCCGAATCGCGTAAATTTCTCTAATGCGGCATTCGCAGACGGACTCGGGGCTCGAACACATGGGGTCCGAGCCCCGAGGCGCGCTAGATCACCTGACGGGGATCTACTTGATGCCGAAGGCCTGGCTGCAGGTCAGCGACTCGACCTCGCGGTTGTCCTGGTTGCCGAGACCCAGCAGGGCGGCGACGTTGACGTTGACGTCGTCGACGTTCACGAGACCCTGGGTGGTGTCGTTCTGCGAGCAGGCCTGGTTCTGCTTGTTGTCGAGACGGAACTTGCCGTCGTCGTCGTGGGCCTGGCTGACGCCGGCACCCAGGAAGCTGACACTGCCGAGCATGGCCACGACGACTGCGGCCTTCTGGAACTTGCGCATTACCTCTCCGTTTCTCATGTCCGACACGGTCCGTGATGACCGGCCACTGACAGTCACCAACGTAAAGGACATGTGCGGCTTTTGAAGGATGAAACGCCGAATTGCGTAAGTTTCTTGAAAAAGCTGGTTGTGTCACCACGGCGTGCCGCGCCCGGCACCGGGAGGGTGATCCGGGGAAGCACGCCGTGACTCGTCCGGCGCCGCCGCGTTGAGCGGGAAGTGCGGCCGCGTGTCCTGCTGCCGCAGCTACCAAGTCACTAAGGAGAACGTGATGTCTCGCATCATGAAGGCGGCCACCGTCGCCCTCGGTACCGGCGCCGTGGCCCTCGGCGGAGCCGGCCTCGCCATGGCGAACTCCGGGGCCGAGGGTGCGGCGGTCGGCTCGCCCGGCGTGGCGTCCGGCAATGTCGTCGAGGTGCCGGTCCACGTGCCGGTCACCGTCTGCGGAAACACCGTCACCGTCATCGGCGCTCTCAACCCGGCCCTCGGGAACGTCTGCGAGAACGGCCACCCGGTGACCGGATACGGCAACTGACCTGCCTTTGCCGTCCTGTTGTGAGAGCCCCGGTGCCGTCCAGCGCCGGGGCTCTTCCCATGGGTCCGCGTCACCTCACGCGTACCGGTAGATCCGGCCCACGTCCTCCAGTTCGCCGGGCGTCACGTTCCACGGCGGCAGTTTCTGGTGCCGTGCCACGATCCGGTCGTGCTGTGCCTCCCCGGGGCCCGGCGGCGTCGCGGGGAGGTAGCGGGCCCCGGGGTGTCGGCGCTGCCAGCGGTACCACTGGAGGTCGATGAAGGCGTGGTGCAGCCAGAAGACGGGGTCGTTGACGGAGGCGCCGCCGAGCATCGCCCCGCCGACCCAGCGGTGCACCAGGTTGTGGTTGCGCCAAGAGACGCTGTCCCGGCCGGTGTTCCAGCCCTCCAGCCTGTTGCGGAAGCCCCGCGTGACCGTCGAGTCCCAGGGCGCGACGTCGTAGTCGGGGTCCCGCAGCGCCCACTCCAGGTCGTTCCTCGTGGGCAGTTCGAGCGGATCGCGGGCGCGGCCGAGGTCGCGGGTGAGGAACTTCCCTTCGGTCACGCCCTCCTTGATGGTCCAGTGGCCCTCGCGATGGGCGAACGGCCCCGTCATCACGCGGCGGTCGGAGCCGCGTCCGTCGCCGCCGAGGAGGTCCGCCGTCCAGGGCACGGACGTGCTCGTGCGGTCCCGGGTCCAGTCCCAGTACGGAACGGTCACCGAGGAGTCCACGCGGCGCAGCGCGCTCTCCAGGTCGAGCAGGAACCGGCGGTGCCAGGGCAGGAAGGAGGGCGCCATGTGCGCGGTGCGCAGTCCGTCCTCGCCGTCGGTGGGGAAGTACGCGAGGTGCGTCCGCACGAACTCGTCGTACTCGCCCCGCCGTTTGACCTCCAGCAGCGCGTTGACGAACCGTCGCTTCTCACCCGCCGTGAGCGTGGCGGCATCCTTACGCACGTACGTCATGCCGGCCCCCCATGTGCGAGTGCCCCGCGTCCACCGGTCCCGGTGCCAGGTCACGCAGCCGCTCACCGAGACCGAGTTCGTCGACCGCGGCGCGGGCGGCCTCGAGCGGTGTCCGGTAGGGCCGGTAGTGGTCGACCATGCTCAGCCAGGTGCCGTCGGCCCGGCGCATCAGGTGCAGCGGGCGGCCGTCCACGGTGACACGCCAGTGGCCGTCCCCGGCCGGGCCGTCGGCGGGGGTCCACGTCCCCTGGATGCCGCGGCCGCGGTAGGTCTCCGTGAAGCCGGTGCCGTCCGGCGCGCTCCCGGACGGCGCTCTCCCGGACGGCGCTCTCCCGGACCCGGGTTCCCGGCGCGAAGGCCACTCGGCGACGACCACCGGGGCCAGCGCGGTGCCCAGTGCGCAGGCAAGCAGCCCGCGCGTCGCGTCCCGCCGTGTACTGCTGACGACCATGTCCACTCCTCGTACGGTTCGGGTCCGTACCCGTAACCGCCGAACGCGCCGAGCGGTCACCGCCGCTCGGCCAGGACAGTGATCGGCTCGCCGCGCACGACGGAGGGACGGCCCCCGGACTCCACCGGGGGCCGTCCCTCCGTACGGCGTGGCCTCAGACCTACAGCGACAGACCGCCGTGCAGCGGCTTGGCGTCGTGCAGCGCGGACGTGGCGTCCTTCGTCGAGTGGTGCAGCGGCCGGGCTTCGTTCAGCGCGTTCGCGGCGCCCTTCACCGACTCGATCAGCCCTTCCCTCTTCCCGGATGCGAGTTCCGACTGGTGCAGCGGCACGTCGAGGGGGAGCTTGGTGTTCACGGTGCCGCTGAAGCCGGTGTTCGCCACGTCCTCGGCGGCGAACGCGGGCCCGGCGACACTGGCGGCGATCAGGGACCCGGCAAGGACGGCGGCAGCCTTCAGGGACTTCATCGTGTTCCTTTCTTCGGCAACGCGGGTTGCCGGAGGTGACTCTCTGTCGCCGTGCCTAACGAGCCCTGACCGGTGCGGAAACCGGAGGCGCCGAAGATTGCTAGTCCTCATATGAGATTGCCGAAGGGCCGGACCTCACGCTCCGGTACGACGCTCGCGCGCCGCTCAGGAGGCCGGCGCCTGCACCGGCGCCGGCAGCGTGACGGCGGGGAGCGTGACGGCGGGAAGTGTGACAGCGGGGATCGTGTCGGCGGGGAGTGTGTCGGCCGGCTCCAGTGCCTCCGGTGTCGAGGCGGCAGGCGTCGGCAGCGCGCCGTCGATCAGCGCCCCGGTGAGCAGGTCGATGAGGTCGCCCAGCAGACCGCTGAGCGACGGCAGCACCTGGTCGGTGTCACCGGCGGTGATCGACTCCAGGAGGTCCTCCAGGGCCTTCTCCAGGTCGTCCAGCAGGTCGGCGGGGGCGGCGGCGCGCCGCTCGGACGCCCTGGGTTCTGCCCTGGCGACCACCTTGGCCAGGGCGCGCTTCGCCGGGCCGCCGAGTCTTCTGGCCTCGGCGGCACTCAGCCTGCCGTGGTCCGCCTTGAGCACGGCGGTCAGCAGGTCGGTGACCGGGACGACGTCCTTTCCGAAGGCGTTCAGCTTCCTGACCTGCGCGAGGAGCGCGTCCGCGCGGAGGCGCGGAGCGTCCGGCGACGTCGCGTGGCCGCGTTCGCGGGGAGAGTCGGCTGCCATGGCGGCCGGCCCGGTGACCCCGACAAGAAGGGCGGCGCACAGGGTGCTGGACGCGATACGCCGTGCGGGCAGAGCGCGCATGGGAGTTCCTTTCGATGGGCGTCTGATCCTGAGCCCACCGTGGAAGCGCCCGCGACTGCCTGCAACCGCTCAAGGTCTTTAGAGGGAACAAGGAGGGGAGGACGGGGGAACGACGCCGGCCGCCCTCCACGGAAGAACTCCGGGAGGGCGGCCGCCAAAGGGATGGTCGCCGGCGTCAGCGGTTGACGCAGTAGTTGCCCAGCGTCGGGTTCAGGAACCCGGCACCGTTGACGGTGTTGCCGCAGATGATGACCGGGACGTGGACCGGGGCCTCGATGACATCGCCCGACAGAACGCCCGGGGAGTTGGCGGCGGCACCGCTCGCGTTGCTGTTGGCGGAGGCGACACCGGCAGCGCCGGCGACGGCCGCGACGGCGGCGGAGGTCAGGACCAGGCCCTTGGCGATACGCGACATGGAGAAGTGCTCCTTGCAGTTGACGCAGAACATCCGGGCGGTGTGCCCGGCTCTGGATTAACGCGTGGCGCTGTGACCGGTTGTGCGCCAATGGCGTGATTCTTTGGGGCCGATGGGTTTCACGATTCCGACACACTTGTCGCGTTTCACCATACTTGTCCGGTTAGCGATTAGCGTGCGGATCTCCCGACGACCCCCTCTGGGCTGGCACGCGCACTCTGCCGCTGCTGCCATCGCCACCTGTTCCGAAAGGGCCACGACGGTCATGCCCCATTCCCTGGGTCCGCTGCTTCGCCGTGCGACGGTGGGCGTCCTCGCCCTTGCCGTGACGTGGGCGCCCGGCGGCTTCCCGGCCGCCGCGACAGCCGCGAAGGCCACGAAAACCGCAAAGGCCGCACCCGAGGCGAGCAGCGTCTCGTTCGCCCAGCGGTACCGCGCCCACCAGCACGGCGGCATCGTGCGCGCGGCCAACACCTCCATCAGCTGCCGGCCGGCACCCGTGTGCTCGGACGTGCAGGCGGGCGGGGGCGGGGTGAACGGCGACTTCGACATGTTCTACACCGACGTCGACGGCGACCCGAACACCTACAACTCCTCCCGCGCCGAGGTCCGCCTGCCCGCCGGCTCCCGAGTCACGTACGCGCGTCTGTACTGGGGCGGCAACCTCCGCGTGGGGGAGCAGAAGCCGCCGGAGGACAACGAGAAGGTACTGATCGCCGAACCCGGCGGCGAGTACAAGCCGCTCCGCGCGGACACGGTCGTCGGACACCGCGCCGCCGACGGCGCGGAAGCATTCCAGGCCTCGGCGGACGTGACCCAGCTGGTACGCGACAGCGTGCCGGGCCTGTACACCGTGGCCCAGGTCAACGTGGCGATGGGCAGGTCCGAGGCCGGGGCCTGGGGCGGCTGGACGCTGGTGGTGGCGTACGAGAACCCGGCGGAGCCCTTGCGGGACCTCACGATCTGGGACGGCTTCGCACGGCTGAAGTCCCACGACGCGGAACTGCGGCTCCGTGACGCCGACTTCGCAGCGGGCGCGGGCGGCTACGCGGGCCTGGTGGCCTACAACGGCGACCGCGGCGTCACCGGCGACTCGCTCACCATGTCGACCGGCCACGACGGATCCATCGATCTCACCGGCCCCGCCAACCCGCCGGACGACGTCCTGAACTCCACCATCGCCGACTGGGGCGTCGCGCGCGTGCCGGCGTACGCCAACAACCTCGGCTACGACTCCGACGTGTTCGACCTCGGAAGAGGCCTGCAGCAGGCCGGTGACCGGGTGAACCTGCGGCTCGTCTCCGACCGGGACTCGGCCTGGGCCGGCGTTCTCTTCGCCGCCGTCGACGCCCAGCGGTGAATCCGTCGCCCCCCGTTTCGGACGCTTTAGCGAGCGAGGAAGCCGCGCATATGCATCTGTCATCCACCAGCCGCCGGCCACGGGTCATGCACCTCACCCAACCGGTGGACGGCGGGGTCGCGCGCGTGGTGACCGACCTGGTCCGGGAACAGCTGGGCGACGGCGCGGACGTCGTCGTCGCCTGCCCCGACAGCACGCTCACGGCGGAACTGCGGGCGCTCGGCGCGAGCGTACGGCACTGGTCCGCGACCCGGTCGCCGGGTCCGGCACTCGCGCGAGAGGTACGGAACCTGGCGCGGCTGATCGACGAGGTGCGCCCCGATCTGGTGCACGCCCACAGCGCGAAGGCCGGGCTCGCCGGGCGGCTCGCGGTACGCGGGCGGATTCCGACGGTCTTCCAGCCGCACGCCTGGTCGTTCGAGGCGGTCGGCGGGATCACCGCGAACCTCGCGCTCAAGTGGGAAC
Source organism: Streptomyces sp. NPDC020299 (assembly GCF_044387825.1). Classification (NCBI taxonomy): domain Bacteria; kingdom Bacillati; phylum Actinomycetota; class Actinomycetes; order Kitasatosporales; family Streptomycetaceae; genus Streptomyces; species Streptomyces sp. NPDC020299. Next base: position 42,076 of record NZ_JBIRWL010000025.1, on the reverse strand, counting down.
GACGGGGCGCGCGTTGGGCCGACCGCGTGGTGTGTGTGAGCGAGGCGGAACGCGCCACCGGGGTACGCGCCCGGATCCCCGGCCGGTGGACCGTCATCCCCAACGGCATCGATCCCGAACGCTTCCGCCCGGCCCCGGCCCACGCCGTACGGGCCGGCCTCGCCCCGCTCGCCGGCATCGACCCGGCGGCGCCGCTCGCGGTCTGCGTGGGCCGGCTGTGCCGGCAGAAGGGTCAGGACGTCCTGCTGCGGGCATGGGACACCGTCGTACGACGGGTGCCCGACGCCCGCCTCGTCCTGGTCGGTGACGGACCGGACCGCGACCGGCTGAGCCAGGAGGCCCCGGCATCCGTGGTGTTCACGGGCGCCGTCGCCGACGCCTCGCCCTGGTACCAGGCCGCCGATCTCGTCGTCCTGCCCTCCCGCTGGGAGGGCATGGCGCTGGCCCCGCTGGAGGCGATGGCCTGCGGCCGGCCCGTGGTGGTGACGGACGTCGACGGCGCCCGCGAGAGCCTGCCGCCCTCCTTCGCCGCCCAGTGCCTGGTACCCCCTCAAGACCCAGCGGTGCTGGCCGGGGCCGTCACGGAGCTGCTGCTCGACCCGCCGCTGCGCGAGTCGCTCGGCGACCGGGCCCGCCTGCACGTGTTGTCCACCCATGACGTGCGGCACACCGCAAAGGCGGTCGCGGACGTCTACCGCGACCTGCTCGGCACCTGGCCCGCCACCGCAAGAGCGGGCCTGACAGGCGGTGGCGCCGAGGCGAACCAGACAAGACAGCGCGTCGCGCCCACCGAGCACAGGGAGTCGAACCACTCGTGACCGCCGAACGTACCGTCCCCTCCCCCGGCCTGCAGCCACGGGACCACCAGTCCTCACCCGTCTCGGTCATGCCGCCGCGCGGCACCGCCCCCGGCATCCGGCTCCCCGCCCCCCGGCCACCGGCGCGCTCGGACTCACCGGTGCCGCTGCTCGTCGCGGACGGCATCGCCGCCCTCGTTGGCAGCCTGGCGCTCACCGAGACCCACCACCCGGCGGTCGTGGCCCTGCTGATCGTCGCGTCTGTGCTGCTGCGCCCCCGCGGGACCCGGCCACCGGTGCCGGCGCTGCTGGACGAACTGCCCGCTCTGTGGGGCCGCATCACGGTGGCCTGGCTGGCACTCGCGGCGCTCGTGGCGGCCTACCAGCCCGAACACGCCCTGTCCGTCCGCACCGTACTGACCGGCCTCGCCCTCCAAGCGGCGGCCGGCTTCGTCTTGCGCGGCGCGGTGCACGGGCGGCGCCGCGCCGCGCTGCTGCGCCACCCGCACACCGCCCTCCTCATCGGCCCGGAGGCGACCGCGCAGCGCGTGGCCGCCGCCGTGCTGCGTCACCCGCACTGCGGTGTACGGCCGGTGGGGATCGTCGCCGGCCAGCCCGACGGCACCGAGGGCCTGCCCGTGCTGACGAGCAGCGAGGAAGTAAAGCGCGCCGTCATCCAGAACGGCGTGCGGGCGGTACTGGCCGTGCACCCTGCCGTGCGCACCGAACAGGGGCCGCTGCTGGCCGCGTTGGCCGAGGCCGGCTGTGCCGTGTGGGAGGTCGACCCCGACTCCCCGTCGTACGGGACGAAGGAGCGGCTGGCCGGGTTCGCCTGCCGGCGCCTGGACATGGCCGAGGCCCGCCGCGAGGGCATGGGCAAGCGGATGCTCGACATCCTCGTCTCGGGGACGCTGCTGCTGCTGGTCAGCCCGCTGCTGCTGGTGTGCGCGGCGAACCTGCGGATCAGCGACGGGCCGGGCGTGGTGTTCCGGCAGGAGCGCATCGGCAAGAAGGGGAAGCCCTTCACACTGCTGAAGTTCCGTACGCACCGCCCGGTCGACGAGCACGAGTCGGCGACCCGGTGGAGCGTGGCGAACGAGCACGAGATGCGCTGGTTCTGCCGCATGCTGCGGCGCACCTCGCTCGACGAGCTGCTCCAGCTGTGGAACGTCCTGCGCGGCGACATGAGCCTGGTCGGCCCCCGGCCCGAACGCCCCTACTTCGTCTCGCAGTTCGGCCAGACCTACCCCGGCTACGCGGCCCGGCACCGGATGCGGGTCGGCATCACCGGCCTCGCCCAGGTCCACGGCCTGCGCGGTGACACCTCCATCGAGGACCGCAGCCGCTTCGACAACGCCTACATCGACAACTGGTCGCTGTGGCAGGACATCTGCATCCTGCTGCGCACCGCGGCCGCCCTGGTGCGTCCGACGGGGAGCTGACACACGTGAGCCATGCCCTGACCCTGCTCCCGCGCCGGACCGTCGCACTGGCACCGGTCCTGCCCGCGGTGGCGGTGATGGTCCTGCTGGCCCTGCCGGTGACGCCGGGCGGCGCGGAACCCGCCGACGCGGTCTCCGGGCTGATGGTGGTGTACTGCGTGATCCGTCTCCTGCGTGACCGGCGGCGCCCGCTGGCACCCTCGGCGGCCATGGTGCTGGGCCTGCCGGTGGTGGGGCTCACGCTGGCCGCCATGGGGGCTTCCTCGCCGACGGCCGGGCTCACCGGCCTCGGCCGATACCTCCAGGTCTTCGTGCTCGTCCCCGCGGCCGTGCTGCTGCTGATTCGCGACCGCGCCGACTTCCAGGTGCTGGCCTGGTCGTTCGTGGGGCTCGCGCTGTGGCAGGGGGCCATCGGCGTGCACCAGTACGTCACCCGGACCGGCGCCTCCTACCAGGGCGCGGACATCCGGGCGGTCGGCACGTTCGGGGCGCAGGACGTGATGGGCATGGCGTCGGCGGTCGCCCTCGGCCTGGTGTGCGCGACCGGGATCGCGCTGAGCCGGACGTCGGCACGGCAGCGAGCCGTCGCCGCCGGCTGCGCGCTGGCGCTGCTGCCGCCGCTCGCGGTCTCCTTCAGCCGGGGCGCCTGGATCGCGACCGCCGTGACGATCACCGTGCAGCTGGTGCTGACCGGGCTGCGGCGCGCGCTGCGGATGGCCGCGGCCGTGGCCGCCGCGGGGGTCGTCCTGGTGGGCGGGTTCGGCGTCGGTACGACACTGCTGCAGCAGCGGATCGACAGCATCGCGCAGGTCACCGACGCCCCCGACCAGTCCGTGATCGACCGGTACACGCTGTGGGCGTCCGCCACCGGCATGTGGCGCCAGCACCCGCTGACCGGGGTCGGCTTGAAGGGCTTTCCCGAGTACCGGGACGGGCACGCCACCCTGGCGCTGTCGTCGGGCGCCGAGATCGCCGGCGCCGGAGTGACGTACCGCAGGCAGGCACTGCTGTCCCCGCACAACATGTACCTGCTGGTGCTCAGCGAGCAGGGCCTGATCGGGCTGCTGACGCTCGCCGGGGGCTGGCTGGCGCTGCTCGTGCGCGGGCTGCGCAGACGCCACCGCGACCGCGGACCAGGCGGCGACTCGGCACTCGTCGCCTGCGGACTGCTGATCTGGCTGCTGACCGACTTCATGTACGGAGACATCGGCGGCCCCTCGACCGTGCTGACCGGCATGTGCCTGGGGCTCGCCGCGTGGTGGGCGCTGACCGGCCAGAAGCAGGCGGACGTCCTGCCGCGGGCCGGGAAGCGCGAGCGCGTCGAGGAGGCCCTGGCACGATGACGGTGAGGCCCACGCACACCCCCGGATCCGCAGCCGACGGCGCGACCCTTCCCCCGGCGCGTACCGCCACCGTCACCGGGGACGGCACCGACCCGGCCTCGGCCCCGGCCTCGCGGAAGTTCCTCGCCAGAGCCGCGCTCGTCACGGCGGCGCTGTCCATCGTCGGCTCCCTGCTGGGCCTGGTGCGCGACCAGTCACTGGCGCGGCTGTTCGGCGCCGGCAGCGACACGGACGCCTTCCTCGTCGCGTGGACGGTGCCGGAGTTCGCCGCCACGCTGCTCATCGAGGACGGGCTGGCGCTGGTGCTGATCCCGGCGTTCAGCATGGCGCTGTCCCGCCGCGCCCGGGGCGGGCCGGGCGACCCGGTCCGCGCCCTGGTCGTCTCCACGCTGCCCCGGCTGTGTCTCGCCTTCGCCGCGGTGGCCGCGGTGATCGCCGGCGCGGCGCCCTATCTGGTCCAGGCCCTGGCGCCCGGCCTGCCCGACCCCCAGCTCGCCGCCGACTGCACCCGGCTCACGTCGACCTGCGTACTGACCTTCGGGCTCGCCGGCTACTGCAGCGCCGCTCTGCGGGCACACCGCCGGTTCCTCGCGCCCGCGGCGATCTACATCGTCTACAACGCCGGCATCGTCGCCGCGATGTTCCTGCTCGGCGGGGACTGGGGCGTGCGCTCCGCGGCGGTCGGGGTCGCGGTGGGCGGCTGCCTGATGGTGGCGGTGCAACTCCCCTCGCTGTGGCGGCAGCTGACCTCACGCCAACGGCAGCCCCGCGGATCCGGGACCGGCGTCGAGGAGCGGCCGGTGCAACTCCCCGTGGTCGCCTCCGTACTCCTGTTCGCCCTGTGCCGCCAGTCGCAGGTCCTCGTCGAACGCTTCCTCGGGTCCACCCTGCCCGCCGGGGCCATCTCGCACCTGAACTACGCGCAGAAGGTCGCCCAGATCCCGATGACGCTGTCGCTGATGGTGTGCACCGTCACCTTCCCGGTGGTGGCGCGGGCACTCGCGGACGGCGACACCGAACGGGCCCGCAGCCGCGTGGAGCGGGATCTCGCGGTGGCCTCCACCCTGGTGCTGCTGGGCATGTGCGCGGTGATCGCCTGCGCCCCGCAGATGATCGAACTGCTCTTCCAGCGGGGTGCGTTCACCGCGCGGGACACCGCGGCCACGGCCGACGTCATGCGCGTGTACGCCTTCGGCCTGCTGGGCCAGACCCTGGTGGGGGCACTCACCCGCTCCTACTTCTCGGCGGGCCGGCCCACCTGGTATCCCGTCGGCGCGATGGCCGCGGGCATCGCCGTGACCTCCTGGATCGGCGCCGCGACCGTCGGCACCTGGGGCGTGGGCGGGATCGCCGCCGCCAACGCCATCGGCATCACCTTCACGGCCGGTGTGATGCTCACCGGCCTGCGCACGGGCCGGCAGGACAACCCGCACGGGGTCTCGATCCGCATCCGGCAGGTACTGGCCGAGCTGAGCAGGCCGGTGCGCGCGGCGATCGTCGCCACCGTCGCCGGGGCCTTCGTCGCGAGCCGGCCGGAGTCCCCGGTGGCGGGCCTCGCGGCCGGCTGCCTCACCGTGACCGTCGTCTTCCTCCCGCTCACCCTGGCCCTGGGCGCCCTGGGCCAGGCATCCGCACTGCACTCCGTACGCACCGTCACACGAAGGCTCACACATGGCCTCTTCCGTTGATTCCGCTGATTCCGTCAATGCCGTCAATGCCGCTGATGCAGTCGATGCCGTCGAGACCGGCAGACTCCCCGCCCCCCGCCCGGGTCCCGTCCCCTGGGTGGCGATGTACCACTCGGTGGGCGACTGCTCGGACGACCCGTACCGCATCACGGTCACGCCCGGGCGGCTCGAGCGGCAGCTGGCGTGGCTGCGGCGGCGCGGGCTGCGGGGCGTGTCCGTGGCCGAGCTGCTCGCCGCCCGCGCCCGCGGGGAGGGGCGGGGGCTGGTCGGGCTCACCTTCGACGACGGGTACGCCGACTTCGTCAGCGACGCCCTGCCCCTGCTGCGCCGCTGGGGCTGCGGCGCCACCCTCTTCGTCCTTCCCGGCCGGCTCGGCGGCAACAACGCCTGGGACCCGCTGGGCCCGCGCAAGCCGCTGCTGACCGCGGACGGCATCCGGCGCGCGGCCGCCGAGGGCGTGGAGATCGGCTCGCACGGGCTGACACACGTCGACCTCACCAAGGCGGACGACCTCACCCTCAAGACCGAGGTCACCGAAAGCCGCGCGCGGATCGCGGAGCTGACCGGCGCCCGCGTCGACGGCTTCTGCTACCCGTACGGCACGGTCGACGCCCGCGCCGTCGAGGCCGTAAGGGCGGCCGGGTACGCCTACGCCTGCGCCATCGACCCCGGCCCGCTGACCGGCCCGCACGCCCTGCCGCGCGTACACGTCGGGCAGAACGACACGACCTGGCGCCTGCACCTCAAGCACCGTCTGCACCGGCTGCGCCGGCGCCCGGTGGAGGGCCTCTGAGATGCGGGCTCTGCACATCATCACCGGCCTCGGCGCCGGCGGGGCCGAGCAGCAGCTGCGCCTGCTGGTGCGCCATCTGCCCGTCGACTGCGACGTCGTGACGCTCACCAACCCCGGCGCGGTCGCCGACGGCCTCACCGCGGACGGCGTGCGGGTCGCGCACCTCGGCATGAGCGGCAACCGCGACCTGGCCGCGCTCCCGCGCCTGGTCCGGCTGATCCGCGCCGGCGGCTACGACCTGGTACACACGCACCTGTACCGGGCCTGCGTCTACGGCCGGCTCGCCGCGCGCCTCGCCGGGGTCCGCGCGGTCGTCGCCACCGAACACTCCCTGGGCGACTCCCAGATGGAGGGCCGCAGGCTGACCGCGGGGGTACGCGCGCTGTACCTGGCCAGCGAGCGCCTCGGCTCGGCGACGGTCGCCGTCTCCCCCACGGTGGCCGACCGCCTGAGGCGCTGGGGCGTGCCCGCGCCCCGCATCGAGGTCGTCCCCAACGGCATCGACCTGGACCGCTTCCGCTTCGACCAGGAGCGGCGCGAGCTCACCCGCCGGCGCCTCGGCCTGCCCGCGGACGCGTTCGTCGTCGGCGGGATCGGCCGGCTCGCCAAGGGCAAGCGGTTCGACGTCCTCGTGCGCGCGATCAGCCGGCTGCCGGACGACCACTGGCTGCTGCTCGTCGGCGGTGGTCCCGAGGAACACCTCCTGCGCCGCACGGCACACGAGGCCGGCGTGGCCGGGCGCGTCCTGCTCACCGGCGAACGCCCCTACGTCCCGGACGGCTCACCGGGCCCCGATCTGCCCTCGCTCACCGCCGCGATGGACCTGCTCGCGTCCCCGTCCGCGGACGAGGCCTTCGGCCTGGCGGTCGTGGAGGCGCTGGCCGCCGGCCTGCCCGTGCTCTACGCCTCCTGCCCGGCGATCGAGGACCTGCCGCCACGGGCCACCGCCGGCGCCCGGCGGGTACGCGGCGGACCCGGCGCGTACGCCCGCGCGATCGCCGAGGTCCGGGCGGCGGGCCCCCGTCCGCGCGCGGTCCCGGAGGCCGCGCACCGCTACAGCATCACCCGCAGCGCGGACCGCCTCATGGACGTGTACGCGGCAGCGGTCTCCAGTTCGGCGTCGTCTTCGTCGTCTTCGTCGTCTTCGTCGTCTTCATCGCCTTCATCGCCTTCGCCCCTCTCACCTCTGGGAGCCAGCCCCTCATGACCGACACTCCCACCCGCCGGCGCCGCCTGTCCCTGGCCGGTGTCAGGAAGCTGCCGTCGTGGTCCCTGCTCGCGGCGGGCACCGTCGTCGGCGGCCTGGCCGGCGGCGCGTACGGCATGCTGACCCCGCCGACGTACACGGCCACCAGCTATGTCGTCGCCGTACCGACCGAGAAGTCCGACCCGGGCTCCGCCCTGGGCTTCGCGCAGGCGTACGGCCGGGTCGCCACGCAGCTCACGGTGCTGGCGGACGTGCAGGTGACGACGGGCGTGCCGGTGCGCACGTTGCAGCGGAACGTGCAGGCGGCGACCTCACCGGACGCTCCGATGGTCGCGGTGTCGGCCACCTCCTCGCGCCCCGCCCTTGCCTCCGACATGGCCAACGCCGTCTCCCGCGCGCTGGCCCGGCAGGCGAACGCCGCCAAGAAGAGCACCCACGTCCAGCTCGTGCAGTTCGCGAAGGCGGGCAAGCCGATCGAGCCGACCTCCGCGTCGACGGCGGTGACCGGCCTGGTGGGCGCGAGCGCGGGCGGGCTGCTGTGCGGCCTGGCCCTGCTGGCGCGGCCGAGGCGGCCCCGCCAGGACGACGACCCCGTCCCCGCCGCCACCGCCGCCACCGCCGCCGCATCTGCCTCGGTGCCCGCACCGGCCGCCGCCACCCCCGTCACCCCCGCCGCCGTGCCGGGCAAGTTGGGCAAGCGGGGCAAGCGGTGACCACGGCGCGCCCGGGCGAACTCGGCGCGCTAGTGGCTGCGCGGCCACCAGTGGACGCAGGGCCTGCCGCCGAGCCATTGCTCCACCCAGCTGCCCAGGTTCAGCTTCGAGCAGTCCTGCGAGGCCGGCGGCGCGGTGGGCGTCGGCTTCGGGGTCGGCTTGGGGACCGGTGCGGGAGTCGGGGTGGGGGCCGGGGTCTCGTCGTCGGTGCGGCCGAAGAGGTAGGACCGGTAGACGTCGGCCGACTTCGGGTTGGCCCGGCACTGGAACACACCGTGCGGGCAGTAGTCGGTCAGCGTGTTGTAGAGCGGTTTGTGCTCGTCCATCCACGCGAGCATGCGCCGCATGTACTCGGCGTTGTCGCCGTTGCGGAAAAGCCCCCATTCGGGGTAGGAGATGAGTTTTCCGTGGGCCTTGGCGAAATCCACCTGCGCCTGCAGTCCGTACGGCTCTTTCACCTGCTCGTCGAACGATTCCCCGGTCGGCTGGTCGTAGGAGTCCATTCCGATGATGTCGACCGTGTCGTCCCCGGGATAACACCGCGTCCAGGGAACGGAGTCCTGGCCGCGGCTCGGTGCGTAGTCGAACCGGAACCGCTGGCCCGGCACCGACCGCATGGTGGTGACGATCCGTCTCCAGTACGTCTTCCAGGCCTCCGGGTCCGGCCCGCACCGATGGGTGTAGGTGACTCCGTTCATCTCCCAGCCCAGCACGAGAACCGTGTCCGGCACCTTCAGCCGGACCAGCCGCTCGGCGAGGGCACGGAAGTGGTGGTCGAACTCCCCTGCCGCGCCTCGCCGCAGCAACTGCCTCACCTCGGAGTCGGAGACACCTGCCTCGTTGCGCTCCTGGAGGGGGACGTTGAGGACGAGCATCCGGTCGGCCTTCTCGTTGCGCCAGCGCGCCCAGGCGTCGAGGAAGTCGAGGTCGCCCTCGATCTCGCTCCAGTCGTTGCCGGGCAGGTAGGTGTGGCCGACGCGGAGTTCGGCACCGCCCAGCCAGTGGCTGAGCTGCGGAATACGGGCCACGCCATCGGCTTCGGAGCTGAGGAAGGCCCCGAACGCCGATCCCAGGTCGGGAATGGCCGGCGGGGTCACCGCGGGCGGCTTCGGCGGCTTCGGCGGCTTGGGGACGGCAGGAACGGCCGGGACGGTCACCGCGGGCCGCGGTGGGGGCGGCACCTCCACCCCCGCCGCGTGACCGGAGGCCAGCGCCGCGGAAGCGACGACAGCCGCCGCGCCCACGGCCAGTCGGCGGCTCCGGGCCCGCTCGTGCTGTGGGGCCATGCCTGCACCTTCTTCGCTCTCGTCCGGCTTTCTGCCTTTGTCCGCATTATTGACGCACTGTCATATGAAGTCAGGCACAGGAAAGCCCATGGCGCCACCGCCATTGCGGCTTTCGAGTACCGCGCTCGCCCGTACGGGTGAGCCGATCCGAAAGACGATCCAAAGAAAAGAGAATTCGTGTCGCTGCTCGACACCCGAGTCCCCGCCGTACTGCTGCGGACCGACCGGAATCCCTTTCACCACGGAACGCTGGGGGCCGTGCGTTCGCTCGGCCGGGCGGGAGTGGAGGTGCATGTCGTCGCCGACTCGGCGGGAAGTCCGGTCCACCGGTCGCGATTTGTCCGCCGGATGCATCCCCCGCCGCCCCCCGGCGCGTCCCCGGACGAGATCAGCGCCGTGCTGCGGTGTGTCGCCGAACGGATCGGCCGTCCCGCCGTCCTGATCCCGATGGACGACGCGACCGCGATCGCCACGGCACGGATGCGGGAGAAACTCGCCCCCTCCTACCTCCTGCCGCCGCTGCCGGGCGAACTCGCCGAACGCGTCGCCGACAAGGCGGAACTCGCCGCCGTCTGCGCCTCGGCGGACATCCCGCACCCGGTGACCCTGGTCCCGGACAGCCCCGCGGAGGCCGCTGACGCCGCGCGGAGGCTCGGGCTGCCGATGGTGGCCAAGTGGAGCCGACCATGGCTGCTGCCCACCGGCAGCGACCTGCGCAGCACCGTGCTGGTGCACTCCACGCAGCAGGCCCTCGAACTCCACTCGCGCACCGACGAGGCGGGCAGCAGGCTGCTGCTCCAGGCCTATCTGCCGCCGGGAGAGGACCGGGACTGGTTCTTCCACGGCTACGCCGACCGCTCGGGCACCGTGCGCGCGGGCGGGCCGGGCCGCAAACAGCTGTCCTGGCCGCGCGGCGCGGGCCTGACCGCGGTGGGCTGCTGGACCCCCAACCCGCAGGTGCAGGCGCTGGCCGAGCGCCTCACCGACGAGCTGGGCTACCGCGGTGTCCTCGACCTCGACTTCCGCCGCTGCGGCACGACGGGCCGCTACCACCTCCTCGACTTCAACCCGCGGCCCGGAGCCCAGTTCCGGCTCTTCGCCGACGGCGCGGGCCTGGACGTCGTACGCGCCCTGCACCTGGACCTGACGGGCCGCCGACTGCCCGAAGGCGCCCCGCTGGCCGGACGGGCGTTCGTGGTGGAGAACTACGCACCGCTCGCCGCGCTCCGTCCGGCGCCCGGCGGGCGCGAACTCGCCTGGTACGCCCCGGACGACCGCGCCCCCGGATGGGCGATGTGGGCCCTGTGGTGCCGTCACGTCTCCCGCCGGCTGCGGGAGCGGGTCGGCGCGAGGAAGGCGGCACCCGCACCACTCCTGATCCCCCGGGCGGCCTCGCCCGCCCTGACCGACAACGAGAAAGCGAGCAATTGATGAAGTACGACCTTTTGGTGGTGGGCGCGGGCCCGTACGGCCTGTCGATCGCGTCCCATGCCGCGGCCGCCGGACTGAACCTGCGCGTGTTCGGGCGGCCCATGGCGTCCTGGCGGGACAACATGCCCCGCGGCATGTTCCTGAAGTCGGAGCCGTGGGCGTCCAACCTCTCCGATCCGGGCGGGCGCTGGCGCCTGGACGTGTACTGCGCGGAGCACGGCCTGTCGGCGCGTCACGCGGAGCCGATCCCGGTCGAGGCGTTCGCGTCGTACGGCATGTGGTTCGCGCGGCACGCGGTACCCGAGGTGGACGAGCGCATGGTGACCCGGGTGGCGTCAGGACCCGGCGGTTTCACGGTGGTCACCGAGGACGGGGAGATGCTGTACGCGCGGGCGGTGGCGCTGGCGGTCGGCGTGATGCCGTTCGTCGAGGTGCCGCAGGCGCTGCGCGGACTGCACCCCGCGCTGGTGACGCACAGCAGTCACCACAGCGACCTCGACCGCTTCCGCGGCGGCGACGTCACGGTGATCGGCGGCGGCCAGGCGGCCCTGGAGACCGCGGCGCTGCTCGCCGAACAGGGCACCCGCGTACGGGTGCTGGCGCGGGCGGACGGGCTGCGATGGAACGATGTGCCGCCGCCCCTGGAGCGCCCCCTGTGGCAGAACATCCGCTCCCCGCACAGCGGCCTCGGCCCCGGCTGGCGGAACTGGTTCTACAGCGAGCGCCCCGGCCTCTACCGGCAGCTGCCGGAGGCGACCCGGCAGCGCATCGCGGCCACCGCACTGGGGCCCGCGGGGGCCTGGTGGGTCCGGGACCGGGTGGAAGGGCCGGTGGAGCTGCTGCCGGGCCACGAGGTCACCTCGGCCGGCGCGGTGCCGGGCGGTCTGCGGCTGAACCTGATGAACCTCAAGGGCGGGCTGCGGACCCTGGAGACGGAACACGTCATCGCCGCCACGGGGTTCAAGGCGCACTGCGACCGGCTCGGACTGCTCTCCGAGGAGCTTCGCGGGTCGCTGGCCACCCTGCCCGACCGCACCCCCGCGGTCGGACGTGACTTCGAGTCGTCCCAGCCCGGCCTGTTCATGGCGGGTCTGGTGACCGCCTCCGGGTTCGGTCCGGCCATGCGTTTCGTGCAGGGCGCGACCTTCACGGCGGAGGCCCTCGTCCGAGGAGTGCGCCGCCGGCTCAGGAAGACCCCGGTGGGCGGGACGATTCCCGTACCGGGAGGCAGCGGCAGCCGGGACTGGTCGCCGACGCCGGTGCGCCGCTGACCGCAGCCGTGCACGGGCCTCTCCGGGCCGCTGACGCAGAGCGAGTCGTCAGCGGCCCGGCCGGGGGCGGCTACCGCTGGGCGGCGGTCCGGCCGCGGCGGTACATCATGACCCCGCCCGCGATCAGCGCGGCACTGGCGGCCGAGGTCGCCAGCATCGTCTTGCTGCCGGTCTCGGCCAGCTGGGGCGGCTCGTGGACGGCCTGCTTGGGCGGCGGCGTGTGGCTGGTCCGCGTGGGCGGGGGCGTCGGACGCGGCTTCTCCACGACCCGCGTGGGCGGGGTGGGGCTGGCCGACGGTGTGGGGGTGGCGCAGTCGTCGCTGGGCGAAGGCGTCACGCTCACACTCGGCGTGGCGGGCTTGGCGGGCGTGGCGGCCGCGGAGGGCCCCGGCGCCGAGTCGTTCTCGCAGTCGTTGCCGAACGCGGTGTTGAGCGCGGCGACCCCGTTGACGGTGTTGCCGCACACGTTCACCGGCGCGTCGATTGGCGCCTGAACGCTGTTGCCGGCCAGGACACCGGGGGAATCCTTGGCGGTTCCCGCCGCGTTCGAGTCAGCGAAGGCGGCGCTGTAGGACAGGGAGAGAATGCCCGTGGCGGCGGCCGCCGCGAGCGCTCCCCTGCACATGGTCTGTCGCAATGTGGTTATCTTCCTGCTTGAAGAATTGGGAAAGCCGGCCTCGGACGGGGATCGACGTCCGAGGCCGGCCATGACACAGCCGGGAAATGCGACCGATCTGCCGTACAGGTCGATCGGAACGGGCAGGTCACATGCCCCACTGCTTCATCAACCCGGCGGCAGGGAATTGGTTGCGGGGATTCACCCGGTTGGACGGCCCCTACGACACCACGTCTTTCCGGGCGAAACCCCGGAATGCGAGAGCGAACAGCACCACGGCATACGTCACGGAAATCGCCGTGCCCTGGATCATGCCGGACCACTCGGGCCGCGGCTGCACGATGTCCGCCCAGGCGAACTGCCAGTGCGCGGGCAGGAAGTCGCGCCAGTGCCCGAGGGCGGTGACGGCGTCGAGGACGTTGCCGACGATGGTGAGGCCCACCGCGCCGCCGACCGCGCCCAGCGGGGCGTCCGTCTTCGTCGACAGCCAGAACGCGAGCCCGGCGGTGACCAGTTGGGACACGAAGATGTACGCGACGACCACCAGCAGCCGCTGCGCCGCCGTGCCCGGGTCGAGCGCGCCGCCGGTGGGGATCCGCAGCGGGCCCCAGCCGTAGGCGGCCGTGCCGACGGCCAGCGCCACGACCGGCAGCAGCACCATCGCGGCCAGGCTGAGCCCGAGCCCCACGACGAGCTTGGACCACAGCAGCCGGGCCCGGGGCACGGGCGCGGCCAGCAGATAGCGCAGCGAGGACCAGCTCGCCTCCGAGGCCACGGTGTCCCCGCAGAACAGGGCGACCGGGATCACCAGCAGGAAACCCGCCGACACGAACAGGTTCACCGCGGCGAAGTTGGCCCCGGACGCGGTGGCCGTGTCCATCAGCGTGACCTGGTTGTTGCGGCCCCCCGGGTCGCCGCCGATGGCGAAGGCGATGACCAGGACGAACGGCAGGACGGCGAGGATCCCGCCCATGATCAGCGTGCGGCGCCGCTTGAGCTGGCGGACCAGCTCCACCCTCAGCGGCAGGGTGCGGCCGGCCCGGTAGCCGGAGGCGGTCTCGACGGGCTCCGTGTGCGCGACGGGCTCCGGCTGCTCGGCGAGCGTGCTCATGCCGTGCCTCCGATCAGGGTGAGGAAGGCGTCTTCCAGGCGGCGGTGCGGGCCGACGGACTCGACGGGGATGTCGAGCCGGACCAGTTCGGCGACCAGGCGCGGTGCGCTCCCGCCGGTGTCGAGACGGACGAGGATCCCGCCCTCGGCGAGGACGGCCGAGGCGACACCGGGCAGCGCGGCCACCTTCTCCACGACCGGCTCCTCCACGGGCGTGGCGGTGCCGACCAGCAGGGTGTCGCCGGACCCGGTGATCTCGGCCACCGGTCCCGCCTGGACGAGCCGGCCCCGGTCCATCACCACCAGGTGCGTGCAGGACTGCTCGACCTCCGCCAGCAGATGGCTGGAGACGATCACCGTGCGCCCGGCCGCCGCGTAACGGATCATCACCTCGCGCATCTCGCGGATCTGGGGCGGGTCGAGGCCGTTGGTGGGTTCGTCGAGGATGAGCAGGTCCGGCAGGCCGAGCATGGCCTGGGCGATGGCCAGGCGCTGGCGCATGCCCTGGGAGTAGGTGCGCACCGCGCGGGCGAGCGCGTCGCCCAGGCCCGCGATCTCCAGGGCCTCCTGAAGGTGCGCGTCCTCGGCGGGGCGGCCGGTGGCCCGCCAGTACAGCTCCAGGTTCTCCCGCCCGGACAGGTGCGGAAGGAATCCCGCGCCCTCCACGAACGCGCCGACCCGGGACAGCACCGGCGCGCCGGGCCGGATCGCGTGCCCGAAGACGCGGATCTCGCCGCCGTCCGGCCGGATCAGGCCCATCAGCATGCGCAGGGTGGTCGTCTTGCCCGCGCCGTTCGGCCCGAGCAGGCCGAGGACCTGGCCCTTCTCCACGCGGAAGGACAGCTCCCGCACGGCGTACCGGTCCGCGGACCTCGCGTACCGCTTGCTCAGGCCGGTTATCTGCAACGGCACTTCGGCCAGCTCGGGGTCCGGGCCGGGCGCCGCTGTGCGGCGGCGGCCGGTGACCAGCAGCGCCAGTGCGCCCGCCGCGCCCGCCACGGGCAGCCACCACACCCAGGCGGGCAGCGGCGCCGACGCCGTGCTCACGCCGGGGGCCGTCGGCACGCTCAGGTCGCCCTTCAGGGAGACGGTGTACGTGGCGGGGGCCGCCGGGGAGGCGTAGCCGAGGTCGGTGGAGGCGAGGACCAGGCGCAGCCGGTGGCCCTTCAGCACGTCGTGGTCGACCGCCGGGAGCGTGAGCGTGACGTCCTTGCCTGACTTGGCGCCCTCGACCCGGACCGGTGCGACCAGCTGGGAGGGCAGCACCTTCTGGGTGCCGTCGGGCGAGACGTCGTACACCTTCCCGAAGAGCACGGCGTCGTCGCTCGTCGAGGTGACGTGGACGGTCACGGTGGGCGAGCCGGTGATCTGGAGGTCGCCGCCCACCGGCCGGGAGTCGAAGGCGGCGAACTGGCCGGGGAAGTCGAGGGACACCCCGACGCCGAGCGAGGACAGCTGGGAGAGGCCGCCTGAGCCGCCGAGTCCGGGCAGGGCGGAGACCCCGGGCGGGCTGGCTCCCGGCGGGTTGGTGACGTGCTGCTCACCGCCGTCGAGCGCGATCTCCCGGCGGCCGCTCTCCAGCCCGGGGTAGGTGTCCGCGGTCGCACCCCGCAACCGGGCGGCGCCGTCGGTGGAGTCGACGCCTCCGGTGCGGGTGACCCGGAAGGCCGGGCCGGTGTCGGCGCCCTTGTCACCCTTGAGGTAGTGGTCGAACCAGGCCGTCACACGGGCCTGCACGCGGCCGGCCTCCATGTCGCCGCCGTCGTGCCCGCCGGCGATCCAGTCGACGTCGACCGGGGCGCCGTTCGCGCGGATGGCCTTCTCGGCCGCGTCGGACTGGGCGAGCGTGAACAGGGAGTCGGTCTGGCCCTGGGTCAGCAGCGTCGGCACCTTGATGCGGTCGGCGACGGCGGACGGCGAGCGCTCCTCGAGCAGTTTCCGCGCCGCCGCGTCCGGCTTGCCCGACTCGGCGACCCGGTCGTACATCCGGCACAGCGCGGGCTCGAACCGGGCGCAGCCGCCGCCCTCGTTGAAGAAGATCCCGGCCCACAGCTTCTTGTAGACACCGTCGGGGAACAGGGCGTCCGCGAGGTTCCAGTAGGTGATCGAGGGGGCGATGGCGTCCACCCGGTGGTCGTATCCGGCGGTGAGCAGGGAGATCGCCCCGCCGTACGAGGCGCCGGCCATGCCCACGCGCGGGTCGCCCGCCTTGTCGAGCCGGACCTGCGGCTGCTTCGCCAGCCAGTCGATGAGCCGGGAGACGTCGGCGACCTCGCCCTTGGGGTCGTTGATGCCGATCTTCCCCGTCGAGTGCCCGAAGCCGCGTGCCGACCAGGTCAGCACCGCGTACCCGTCTCTCGCGAGGTCCTGGGCCTGCTGCCGTACGTCGTCCTTGCTGCCGCCGAAGCCGTGCGCCAGCAGGACGGCGGGGCGGCGGCCGGAGCCGCCGGTGGTGAAGTACGAGGTGTCGACGCGCACCCCGTCGCCCATGCTCATCACCCGGTCGGTCCGGCGGACCGGGGGCGTGTCGTCGGAGGCGACGGCCGTCCACGTACCGGCACCGGCGAGCACGACGACGGCGGCCGCGGCGGCCATCATCCGCCGCGGCCCCCGCAGCAACCCGCGCACGCCGGGCAATCGAAGATCCATGCGTCCACGGTACGGGCCACCGCCGGCAACCGATGCAACCACCGGGTTGAACCCCCGCCCCTCCCCTGGGAGTACGAGCCTGCCACCGCCTACACCAGCCGTGGTACGAAGGCCCATGGAGATTCGCCGCGCACACTCCGTCGCCGAGGTCACCGCCGCCGAACACCTGTTCGACCAAGCCGTCCGCCCCGAGTGGGCCGAGCGTTTCCTGACGGCCGCCGGACACCATCTGCTCCTGGCCTACGAGGTACGGGACGGCGAGGACGTCCCCGTCGGCTTCGTCAGCGGCGTCGGGACGATCCATCCCGACAAGGGCATGGAGATGTTCCTGTACGAGCTCGCGGTCGCGGAGCGGTACCGGCGGCGGGGCATCGGGCGGGCGCTGGTCGGCCGGCTCGCGGCGGTGGGCCGGGAGCTGGGCTGCTACGGGATGTGGGTCCTGGTCGACACCGGGAACGACGGCGCCCTTGCCGCGTATCGCAGTGCGGGCGGCAAGGGCGACGGTACGTGCTCGGTGGTGACGTGGGACTTCACGTGAGCGTCAGGCCTGGGCGTCCTCCGGGATCGACACCAGCCAGCGGGTCTCGCGGCGCGGGCGGAGGTAGAGGGCCCAGTAGAGGGTGGCGACGGCGGTGATGCCGCCGGTCCACAGGAGGTAGCTCGTCTCCTGCCGGCTGAGGATGTACGTCAGGACCGCGATCAGCAGCACCGGCATCGCGGGCCACAGCGGCATGCGCCAGGCGGGGGTGTGCTGGTGGTGGCCGCGGCGGGCGAGCAGGGCGGCGATGGCGACGAGCAGGTACATGCCGGTCACGGAGACGCCCGTGACGCCGTACAGCGTGTCCAGGTTGACGAAGCAGAGCAGCGCGCCGGGGACGCCGACGGCGAGCGTGGCGACCCAGGGGGAGCCGAAGCGGCCGAGCTTGGAGAAGACGTTGTTGACCGGCTCGGGCCAGGCCTTGTCGCGGGCGGAGGCGAACAGGACGCGGGAGTTCTGGATGACCATGACGATGCCCGCGTTGATGATCGCGAGGGCCACGCAGAGGCTGACGAAGGTGCCGACGGCGGAGTCGGACCAGGCGGTGACCATGGAGCTGATGTCGCCGCCGGTCAGCTCCTCGATGTCGGAGGCGCCCAGGGTGATGGCGGCGACCGGGACGAGGATGACCACGGTGGAGATGGCGAGGGTGGCCAGCACCGTGCGGGCGACGTTGCGGCGCGGGTGCTCCAGTTCCTCGGAGAGGTAGACGGCGGTCGAGAAGCCCTGGGTGACGAAGAGGGCGATCGCCAGGCCGGAGACGACCAGCATGGCCGTCACGGTGTCGGTGTGCCCGGCGGCGCCGGCGACCCGCATCGAGGTGAGGCTGCCGAGGCCGCGGTGGGCGTGCGTGAAGCCCAGGACGGCGACGACCCCGGCGGCGACGACCTCCAGGACCAGGAAGACGCCGGTGATCCAGGCGTTGGCGCGCAGGTCGAGCAGGCCCGCGAGGGTGGCGAGGAGCATCACGCCGGCGCCGGTCAGGGCCGGGTCGAGGTGGACGATCGGGGCGAGGTAGTCGGCGGTGCCCATGGCGATCACCGGCGGCACGATCATGACGACCAGCAGGGACAGCACGAAGACCAGCCAGCCCGCCAGCCGTCCGGCCAGCGTCGACACCATGGCGTACTCGCCGCCCGCGCTGGGGATGAGGGTGCCCAGCTCCGAGTAGCAGAACGCCACGGCGATACAGAGGAGGGAGCCGATGGCGATCGTCAGCGCGGTGGCGGTGCCGAGCGAGCCGAACAGGTCCGGGACGACCACGAAGAGCGTGGAAGCGGGCGTCACGCAGGACAGTGTGAGGAGGGTGCCGCCGACCACCCCGATGGAACGCTTGAGTTTCTGGGGGCTGTCGCCCGCCTCTGGGGCGGTCGGCTCGACAGGGCGGAGCGTGTCGGTCATGCGGTGCATCGAACCCCGACGAAAACCGAGGCGTCAATGGGTGTTTACCTACGGAATTCGTAGATCGAGCACCCCGTTCATCTCGTAAACAGCAATTCGACGCAGTCCCTTCCGCCCCATTGGGGCGTGCGGTAACCGCAGGGGAACGGCGAAAAATTGTCAGGACGTCCGGCATCCGGACCTGTCAGTGTGTCCCGCTAGGGTTCACCGGTCACAGCCGGAACACAGCAAGGGGTGGGGATACATGAGGCTGGGGAAGAGCGCTGCCTGGGTGGCGTGTACGGCGGCGGCGCTGCTGGCGACCTCCGCGTGCGGCACGGAGGGGGCGAAGACGGCCGCCAAGACGGTCGACAGCGCCGGCAAGGCGATGGCGGCGCTGGCCCGGGCGACGGACCGGACCGAGGCCCTGGGGTCCGCCGAGGTACGGACGACGACGGACCTCGGCAACGGCACCCCGATAGCCATGGACGGCACGTACTCGTGGGGCGACGGAAACGCCATGGACGTCGAGATGGACACCAAGGCCGCGAAGATGCAGGCCCTTCAGCACTCCCCCAAGATCCGCTGCCTGTTCGTCGGCGGTTCCTACTACTACAACGTCGACCCGCTGGCCTCCGGCCCGTACAAGGGCAAGACCTGGATCAAGATCGACGGCTCGGCCATCTTCGGGGAGAAGGGCGCACAGGCCCTCGCGGGAAGCGGCGGCAGCCCTTCGGCCTCCCTGAAGGGGCTGAAGTACGCGAACGACGCCGACAACCTCGGTACGCAGACCGTGGACGGGCGGCGCGCGACCCACTACCGGGCCGTGGTCGACCAGGCGCACATGGGCAAGTTCAAGGAGGCCTACGGCAAGGACTCCCCGATGGGCTCGGCGCTCGGCGTCAAGTCGATCACCATGGACGTCTGGGTCGGCTCCGATGACCTTCCGGTGCGGATGAAGCAGCAGATGGGCACCATGACGGTGACCCTGGACTTCGACAAGTTCGGCAAGACGGCCACCGTGAAGGCCCCGCCCGCCTCGAAGACCGCCGACCTCACCGACGTGGTGAAGCGGCAGCAACAGCGGCGCACGCAGGGCTGAACACACCGGTGCCCCGCCTCCTCTCGGAGAGGCAGGGCACCGTACGGCGTCAGTGGTTGCGCGGGAAGCCCAGGTCCACGCCCGCCGGGGCGTCGGCCGGGTCCGGCCAGCGGGTGGTGACGACCTTGCCGCGGGTGTAGAAGTGCGTGCCGTCGTTGCCGTAGATGTGGTGGTCGCCGAAGAGCGAGTCCTTCCAGCCGCCGAAGCTGTGGTAGCCGACGGGGACCGGGATCGGCACGTTCACGCCGACCATGCCGGCCTCGACCTCCAGCTGGAAGCGGCGGGCCGCGCCACCGTCCCGGGTGAAGATCGCGGTGCCGTTGCCGAACGGCGAGGCGTTGATGAGGGAGATGCCCTCCTCGTACGTGTCGACGCGCAGCACGGTCAGCACCGGGCCGAAGATCTCGTCCTGGTACGCCTTCGCGGTGGTCGGCACCCTGTCGAGCAGCGAGATGCCGATCCAGTGGCCGTCCTCGAAGCCGTCCACCGTGAAGCCCGTGCCGTCGAGCACGACCTCGCAGCCCTCGGCCGCCGCGCCCTCGACGTACGAGGCCACCTTGTCGCGGTGGACCTTGGTGATCAGCGGGCCCATCTCGGACGTCGGGTCGTTGCCCGGGCCGATCTTGATCTTCTCGGCGCGCTCGCGGATCTTCTCCACCAGCGTGTCACCGATCGCGCCGACGGCGACGACCGCCGAGATCGCCATGCAGCGCTCGCCCGCGGAGCCGTAGGCCGCGCTCACCGCCGCGTCGGCCGCCGCGTCCAGGTCGGCGTCCGGCAGCACCAGCATGTGGTTCTTCGCACCGCCGAGCGCCTGTACGCGCTTGCCGTTGGCGGAGGCCGTGGTGTGGATGTAGCGGGCGATCGGGGTCGAGCCGACGAAGGAGACGGCCTTGACGTCCGGGTGCTCCAGGAGGCGGTCCACCGCCACCTTGTCACCGTGCACGACGTTGAACACACCGTCCGGGAGACCGGCTTCCGCCAGCAGTTCGGCGATCTTGACCGCCGCCGACGGGTCCTTCTCGCTCGGCTTCAGCACGAACGTGTTGCCGCACGCGATGGCGATCGGGAACATCCACATCGGGACCATCGCCGGGAAGTTGAACGGCGTGATGCCCGCGACGACACCCAGCGGCTGCCGGATCGAGGACACGTCCACCCGGCTCGCGACCTGCGTCGACAGCTCGCCCTTCAGCTGCACGTTGATGCCGCAGGCCAGGTCCACGATCTCCAGGCCGCGCGCCACCTCGCCGAGGGCGTCGGAGTGCACCTTGCCGTGCTCGGCGGTGATCAGCTCGGCGATGGCGTCCCGGTTGGCGTCCAGCAGCGCCCGGAACTTGAACAGGATCGAGGTCCGCTGGGCCAGCGAGGACTGGCCCCACGTCAGGTACGCGTCCTTCGCGGCGGCGACCGCGGCGTCCACCTCGTCCACCGAGGCGAACGCGACCTTCGTGGTGACCGCGCCGGTCGCCGGGTCCGTGACCGGCCCGTACGTACCCGAGGCGCCCTCGACGGTCTTGCCGCCGATCCAGTGGTTGACGATCTTCGTCATGACCGAGTACTCCTTCACAGATGGCGGCGTCGGGTAGAGACGTGCCGTTCGTACAGCTCACGTGCCTTGACCGCGGACGATCGGGTCGCGGTCTCGGCCACAGGAACATCCCACCAGGCCTGCGCCGGGGGCGCGCCCGACACTGTGTCTGCGGTTTCGGTCTCCACGTAGACACATGTGGGAGTGTCGGCGGCCCGCGCCTCGGCGAGCGCCGCGCGCAGGTCCCGTACGGTCTTCGCGCGCAGCACGCGCATACCGAGGCTGGCCGCGTTGGCGGCGAGGTCGACGGGCAGCGGGGCGCCGGTGAACGTGCCGTCCTCCGACGCGTAGCGGTAGGCGGTGCCGAAGCGTTCGCCGCCGACCGACTCCGACAGACCGCCGATCGACGCGTACCCGTGGTTCTGCACGAGCAGGATCTTGATCGCGATCCCCTCCTGCACCGCCGTGACGATCTCCGTCGGCATCATCAGATACGTCCCGTCACCGACCAGCGCCCAGACCGGCCGGTCCGGGGCGGCCATCTTCACACCGATCGCGGCCGGGATCTCGTAGCCCATGCAGGAGTAGCCGTACTCCAGGTGGTACTGGTCACGCGACCGGGTGCGCCACAGCTTGTGCAGGTCGCCGGGGAGGGAGCCGGCCGCGTTGACGAGCACGTCCGTCTCGTCGACGATCGCGTCCAGCGCGCCCAGGACCTGCGGCTGCGTCGGCCGTACGTCCGGCTCGTCGGCCTCGTAGCAGGCGTCGACGCGCTGCTCCCAGCGCTCCTTGTCCTCGGTGTACTCGGTGGCGTACGAGTCGGCGATCCGGTGGCCGTGCATCGCCAGCGCCTCGGTCAGCTCCTGGAGTCCGCTGCGGGCGTCCGCGACCAGCGGGGTTCCGGCGAGCTTGTGACCGTCGAAGGGCGCGATGTTGAGGTTGAGGAAGCGGACGTCCGGGTTCTCGAAGAGGGTTCCGGAGGCGGTGGTGAAGTCGGTGTACCGGGTGCCCACGCCTATCACCAGGTCGGCGGTGCGGGCTAGTTCGTCGGCGGTGGCGGTGCCGGTGTGGCCGACGCCGCCGACGTCCTGCGGGTGGTCGTGGCGCAGGGAGCCCTTGCCGGCCTGGGTGGAGGCGACGGGTATACGGGTAGCCGCCGCGAACTCGGCGAGGGCGTCCTCGGCACGGCTGTGGTGGACTCCGCCGCCCGCGATGACGAGCGGCCGCTTCGCGGCCCGAACGACCCGTACCGCCTCGGCGAGTTCGGCCGGGTCAGCGCCCGGCCGCCGTACGTTCCACACCCGCTCGGCGAAGAACTCCTCGGGCCAGTCGTACGCCTCGGCCTGCACGTCCTGCGGCAGCGCGAGGGTGACCGCGCCCGTCTCCACCGGGTCGGTGAGCACGCGCATCGCCTGCAGGGCGGCCGGGATCAGGGCCTCCGGCCGGGTGATCCGGTCGAAGTACCTGGACACCGGGCGCAGGCAGTCGTTGACCGACACGTCCCCCGCGTACGGCACCTCCAGCTGCTGGAGCACCGGGTCCGCCGGGCGGGTCGCGAAGACGTCGCCGGGCAGCAGCAGGACCGGGAGGTGGTTGATGGTGGCGAGGGCGGCGCCGGTGACCAGGTTGGTCGCGCCGGGGCCGATGGAGGTCGTCACCGCGTGCGTGGACAGGCGGTTCGACTGACGGGCGTAGCCGACCGCCGCGTGCACCATGGACTGCTCGTTGCGGCCCTGGTGGTACGGCATGTCGCCCGTGTACTCGATGAGCGCCTGCCCGATGCCCGCCACATTGCCGTGGCCGAAGATGCCCCAGGTGGCGCCGATCAGCCGCTGCCGTGCGCCGTCCCGCTCCGTGACTTGCGCGGACAGGAAGCGGACGAGCGCCTGCGCGACCGTGAGCCTCGTCGTTGAGGTCGTCGGAGTCATCGGTAACCCTCCGTGTGGTCCGGGTGGAAGCAGATCCGCCATTCCCGCGTCTCGCCCGGACCGGCCATGACGTTCAGGTAGTACATGGCGTGGCCGGGCTGGGCGATGGACGGGCCGTGCCATCCGTCGGGGACGAGGACGGCGTCGCCGGTGCGGACCTCCGCGAGGACGTCCGATCCGCCCTCACGGGAGGGGAATACGCGCTGATAGCCGAAACCGTTCGGACCCTCGATCTCGAAGTAGTAGATCTCCTCCAGCTCCGCTTCCTCGCCGGGCCGGTGCTCGTCGTGCTTGTGCGGCGGGTACGAGGACCAGTTCCCGCCCGGGGTGATCACCTCGACGGCGATCAGCCGGTCGCAGTCGAACGAGTCCGCGGAGGCGAAGTTGCGCACCTGGCGGGCGCTGGTGCCGCTGCCGCGGTCTTCGACGGGGACCTCCGGCGCGGGGCCGTAGCGGGCGGGGAGTCGTCGCTCGCACTTCGCTCCTGCCAGGGCGAAGCGGCCTCCCGCGCCGGAGGCGATCTGGACCCGGGCGTCACGGGGCGCGTACACGAAGTCGGAGACCCCGTCGAACACGCTGTCCCTGCCCAGGATTTGGAACTCTTCGTCCTCCACCCGCACCGTACAACCGCCGCTGAGCGGAAGCACGATCCATTCGCTGTCGCCGGTGGTGAAGGTGTGCGTCCCGCCCGGCGCCAGCTCGACCACGCGCAGGCCGCTGTACGTCCAGCCGGCCCGCTTGGGGTCGACGTCGAGCACATACTGGGCGCCCGCGGTCGTGCCCTGGCGGAGGTGCAGGTCGTTGCTGGTCATACGGCCCTCACAGCAGTCCGACGGCGGTGTCCACGGCGGCGGCCACATCGCCGTCCGCCGGGTACAGCAGCGAGCGGCCGACCACCAGGCCGCGCACGGTGGGGAGTTGGAGCGCGCCCCGCCACTTCTCGTAGGCGGCGTCCTGGTCCTCGGGCGAGTCGCCGATGTCGCCGCCGAGCAGTACGGCGGGCAGCGTGGAGGTCTCCATGACCCGCGCCATGTCGTCGGGATTGTCGGTGACCGGGACCTTCAGCCAGGTGTAGGCCGAACTGCCGCCCAGTCCCGAGGCGATGGCGATCGACTTGGTGACCGCTTCCGCGCTCAGGTCGTTGCGCAGCCGCCCGTCCTCGTTACGGCGGCTGATGAACGGCTCGACGAAGACCGGGAGCCGGCGGGCGGCCATCTCGTCGATGGCGCGGGCCGTGGACTCCAGGGTGGTCAGCGAGCCCGGGTCGTCGTAGTCGATGCGCAGCAGCAGCTTGCCCGCGTCGAAGCCCAGGCGCTGGATGTCCTCGGGGCGGTGGCCGGTGAAACGGTCGTCGAGTTCGAAGGAGGCGCCCTGGAGGCCGCCGCGGTTCATCGAACCCAGGACCACCTTGTGGTCGAGGGCGCCGAGCAGCAGCAGGTCGTCCAGGATGTCGGCGGTGGCCAGGACGCCGTCCACGCCCGGCCGGGAGAGCGCCAGGCAGAGGCGTTCGAGAAGGTCCACGCGGTTGGCCATGGCCAGCTTGCGGTCGCCGACGCCGAGCGCGCCGCGGGCCGGGTGGTCGGCGGCGACGATCATCAGCCGGCCGTGGTCGTTCAGCAGCGGCCGGCGGGCGCGGCGGGTGGCGGCTTCGGCGATCGCCTCGGGGTGGTGGGTGCGGGTGTGGACCAGCGCGGAGACGTCCACCTTCGGCAGCCCGGCGCCGTCCCCGGCGCTCACGACGTGCTGGGTGCTCACAGAACCGCTCCCGCCTCGAGCGCGGCGGCCACCTCGTCCGGGGTGGGCATCGCGGAGGAGCACTCCAGGCGGGAGGCGACGATGGCGCCGGCCGCGTTGGCGTGCCGCATGATCGTCTCCAGGTCCCAGCCGGCCAGCAGGCCGTGGCAGAGGGAGCCGCCGAAGGCGTCGCCGGCGCCGAGTCCGTTGAGGACGTTCACCGGGAGCGGCGGGACCTCGGCGGTGTCGCCCGCACTGTTGACCGCGAGGACGCCCTTGGGTCCCTGCTTCACCACCGCGAGCTCCACGCCGGCGTCGAGGAGGGCGCGGGCGGCGGCGTGCGGCTCGCGCACCCCGGTGGCGACCTCCACCTCGTCGAGGTTGCCGACGGCGACCGTGGTGTGCCGCAGGGCCTCGGCGTAGAAGGGGCGGGCCGCGTCGGGGTCCGTCCAGAACATGGGCCGCCAGTCGAGGTCGAAGACCGTCGTGCCGGCCTTGGCCCGGTGCGCGAGGGCCGCGAGCGTCGCCGTACGGCTCGGCTCCTCGCTCAGACCCGTGCCGGTGACCCAGAAGACGCTCGCGGCGCGGATGGCGTCGAGGTCCAGTTCATGGGCGTCGATCTCCAGGTCGGGCGCCTTGGGCTGCCGGTAGAAGTACAGCGGGAAGTCGTCCGGCGGGAAGACCTCGCAGAAGGTGACCGGCGTGGGCAGCCCGGCGACCGGGGTCACCCAGCGGTCGTCCACGCCGAAGCCGCGCAGGGCCTCGTGCAGATAGGTGCCGAAGGCGTCGTCACCGGTCCGGGTGATCACGGCGGTGTTCCGGCCGAGGCGGGCCGCGGCGACCGCCACGTTCGTCGCCGACCCGCCGAGGAACTTGCCGAAGGACGACACCTGCGCGAGCGGTACACCGGTCTGAAGCGGGTAGAGGTCCACCCCTATCCGCCCCATGGTGATCAGGTCGTACGCCATCCGGCTTCCCTTCGTCACGGCTCTCCCCCCGGTTTGTAGCCCCGCACCCGGGAGCCTGTCAATGTTTTGTCCAGACATTCGGACCAGAGCTTGACACGCGCTTTCTGCCGACCGCAGGCTGACGGCCATGACGTCGTTGCCGCCTCAAGCCCCACTGTCCCGCATCCGCATCGGATCGGCCCCCGACTCCTGGGGCGTCTGGTTTCCGGACGACCCCGCACAGGTGCCCTGGCAGCGCTTCCTCGACGAGGTCGCCGACTCCGGCTACGAGTGGATCGAGCTGGGCCCCTACGGCTATCTGCCGACCGACCCGGCCGTGCTCGCCGAGGAGACGGCCCGGCGCGGTCTGAAGGTGTCGGCCGGCACGGTCTTCACGGGCCTGCACCACGGCGAGGCCGTGTGGGAGAAGACGTGGGCGCACGTCGCGGACAACGCCGCGCTCGCCCAGGCGATGGGCGCCCGGCACCTGGTCGTGATCCCGTCCTTCTGGCGCGACGACAAGACCGGCGAGGTACTGGAGCCGGACACGCTCACCCCCGAGCAGTGGCGCAACCTGACCTCGCTGACCGAGCGGCTCGGGCACGAGGTGCGGGAACGCTACGGCCTGTCGATCGTCGTCCACCCGCACGCCGACACCCACATCGACAGCGAGGACAACGTCACCCGCTTCCTCGACGGCACCGACTCCTCCCTGGTCTCGCTGTGCCTGGACACCGGGCACTACGCCTACTGCGGCGGCGACAGCGTCAAGCTGATCGAGACCTACGGCGAACGGATCGGCTACCTCCACCTCAAGCAGGTCGACCCGGAGATCCTCGCGGACGTACGGGCGAAGGGCACCCCGTTCGGCCCGGCGGTCGCCCAGGGCGTGATGTGCGAGCCCCCGGCCGGAGTACCCGCGCTCGGCCCGGTCCTCGATGCGGCCCAGAAACTGGACGTCGACCTGTTCGCGATCGTCGAGCAGGACATGTACCCGTGCGACCCGGACAAGCCCCTCCCGATCGCCCGGCGGACCCGGGCGTTCCTGAGGTCCTGCGGGGCGTAGGCCGTCCTACCGTGGGCCGTGTCCCGTGACCTGTGGGCCGTTTGCGTCACCTCTGTCACAAACATGCGCCCCCTGTCACACATGTCCCGTGTACGCGGACCCCCCGTCACATCCCTTCGACAGCCCCTCCCTGACAGTCACCGTGTGTCGTTCACCGGGCACAGGCTGATGATCACCAGTGCAGCGCCCGGCTCCACCGACGGCCGCCCCCGGCCGCCGACCGTGGCGCGCGCGGGGAGGTGCAACTCATGACCGACCGAAGACTCTGGTCGTACAAGGAGATCGCGGCGCACATCCGGGTGCAGCCGGACACCGTACGGTCCTACCGCAAGCACGGACTGCTGCCCCCGCCCGACCGCGTGGAGGGCGGCAAGCCCTACTGGTACGCCGACACCGTCCGCGCCTGGGTCGCCTCCAGACCCCGCAACCGCGGCCGGGACCAGACCTAGTACCCCGACAGGCGTCAACTCCATGGTTCGACGACGGTGACTCCCGCGCCGCGTGCCGTGTCCATCGCGGCGAGCGCGGCCGGGGCCGCGTCCAGCGGGATCGTCGAGGTCACCAGCAGGTCGGGGCGCAGCACTCCCGCGCGGACCAGCTCCAGCATGCCCGGGTAGGCGTGGGCGGCCATGCCGTGGCTGCCGAGGAGTTCGAGTTCCAGGGCGATGGCGCGGGCCATGGGCACGGAGGTCGTGCCGTCAGGTGAGGGGAGCAGGCCGACCTGGATGTGCCGGCCGCGGCGGCGCAGCGAGTCGACGGACGCCGCGCAGGTGGCAGGGGAACCGAGCGCGTCCAGGGAGAGGTGGGCACCGCCGCCGGTCAGTTCACGGATCGCGGCGGCCGTGTCCCGCGTCCGCGTGGCGTCCACGCACTGAGCCGCCCCGAACGTCCGCGCCAGCTCCAGTGCCGCCGGTGACACGTCGACGGCGACGACCCTCGCCCCCGACGCCGCCGCGATCATCACCGCCGACAGGCCCACGCCCCCGCAGCCGTGCACCGCGACCCACTCCCCCGCGGCCACGCGCCCCTGCTGCACCACCGCCCGGAAGGCCGTCGCGAACCGGCAGCCGAGCCCGGCCGCCGTCGCGAAGGACAGGTCGTCCGGTACGGCGACCAGGTTCACATCGGCGTGGTCGAGCGCCACGTACTGCGCGAACGAGCCCCGGTGGTGGAAGCCGGGCTGGGTCTGCCGCTCGCACACCTGCTGGTCGCCGGCCGCGCAGGCGGGACAGCTGCCGCAGGCGCAGACGAAGGGCACGGTGACCCGGTCACCGGGGCGCCAGCGGGTCACCCGGTCGCCGACCGCCTCCACGGTCCCGGCGAGTTCGTGACCGGGCACATGCGGCAGCGTGATGTCCGGGTCGTGGCCCATCCAGCCGTGCCAGTCGCTGCGGCACAGGCCGGTGGCCTCGACACGCACCACGACGCCGTGCTCGGCGGGCTCCGGATCCGGCACCTCCCGCACCTCGGCCGGTTCCCCGTACCGCTCGAACACCACAGCGCGCATGCCTCTTCGCCCTCGCCTTCCGTCCGCAGGTCACCGCGAACGCTAGGGCCTGTCGTCACATTCCCGTCGTCGCCCGAAGGGCGGCCCCGCGGCGTCTGGCGCGTGCTCTCGCCGTGCCGGGCGGAAGGCCCCGTCGACGGACCGGACGTACGTGGGCTTTCGCCCGGTGCGGCGAGTGGGGGCACCTCCCACGCCCTTGAGGCAGTGGGGGAGCGTGCCAGGCGTCGCGGGGCAGACGGGAATGTGACGACAGGCCCTAGCCCCGCGCGCCGATCTTGTCCCGTTCCTCCTCCGACTCTGCGGCAGGTGGGGACGCCTCGCCCTCGCTGAGACCGAACCGCTCGTGGAGCCGGCGCAGGGGAGCCGGCGCCCACCAGGTCGCGCGCCCGGTGAGCCGCATGATCGCCGGGACCAGCAGGCTGCGGACGACCATGGCGTCCATCAGCACCGCCAGCGCGATACCGAGGCCGAGCATCTTGGTGTTGGTCACCCGGGAGGTACCTATCGCGACCATCACCACCGCGAGGATGACCGCCGCCGCGGTGATCAGCCCACCTGTGCGCTGCAGCCCGTGGCGCACCGCCTCGTTGTGGTCGCCGGTGCGGTCGTACTCCTCCTTGATGCGGGAGAGCAGGAACACGCCGTAGTCCATGGAGAGGCCGAAGGCCACGCAGAACATCAGGACGGGCAGGGTCGTCTCGATGGAGCCGGAGCTGGTGAAGCCCAG
Source organism: Streptomyces sp. NPDC020299 (assembly GCF_044387825.1). NCBI lineage: Bacteria > Bacillati > Actinomycetota > Actinomycetes > Kitasatosporales > Streptomycetaceae > Streptomyces > Streptomyces sp. NPDC020299. Next base: position 13,270 of record NZ_JBIRWL010000025.1, on the reverse strand, counting down.
CGGGCCGGCGAGGTGGCCGTCCTGGAACACCCAGACCACCGCGCCGAACATGGCGGTCAGGCTGAGCGCGTTGAGCACCACCGCCTGCACGGGTATCAGCACACTGCCGGTGAGCAGGAAGACCAGGAGCAGAGTGACGGTCGCGATGAACGCGGCCGCCCACGGCAGGTGTTCGGCTATCGCGTGCTTGGAGTCGACCAGGACGGCCGCCGTGCCGGTCACATCAGTGCTGAACGGCGCGTCCACCGCGCGCAGGTCCCCCACCAGGCGCTGTGCCGCGTCGTCGACGGCCTCACCCTTGGGCAGCACCGTGAAGTAGGCCGCGTCCCCCTTCACCAGCGGGCCGTCGACCCGCGCCACTTCGGGCAGGGCCGCCACCTTCTGCTTGTAGGCGGCGTACTGCGCCTGGCTCGCCCTGCCCTCCGCGAGCACTTCGAGTCCGCCGCCGGGGCTCCCCGGGAAGCCGTCCCGGATGTGCTGCTGCACGACGTGGGACTCGGCGCTCGAAGGCAGCTGACGGTCGTCGGCGGTGCCGAACTTCACGCCCAGGAAGGGCAGTCCGAGGACGACCAGCCCGACGGTGGTCGCCACGGCGAAGAGCGGGGCCCGGCGCATGACCAGGGTCGCCGCGCGGCCCCAGGCCGTGCCCTCCTCGCCGGATGCCTTCGCCGGGCGGCCCCGCCGGAACGCCCGCCGCAGATCCAGGGAGTTCACCCGATGGCCCAGCAGTACCAGGGCCGCCGGCAGCAGGATCAGTGCGGCCGCCGCCGCGAGCAGCACCACGGCCATGCCGGCGTAGGCGAAGGAGCGCAGGAAGTACTGCGGGAACAGCAGCATCGCCGCCAGGGAGACCGCGACCGTGAGGGAGGAGAAGAGCACCGTGCGCCCCGCCGTGCGCAGGGTGGTGGCGACGGCCGTGAGCGGCTCGGCTCCGGCGGCGAGTTCCTCGCGGAAGCGGCGCACGATGAACAGGGCGTAGTCGATGGCGAGGCCGAGGCCCAGCGCGGTGGTGAGGTTCAGAGCGAAGACGGAGACGTCGGTGAACTCCGTCAGGCCGCGCAGTACCGCGTTGGTGCCGAGGATGGCCACGATGCCGATGCCCAGCGGGAGCAGGGCCGCGACGGCGCTGCCGAAGACCATCACCAGCAGCACCAGCGTCACCGGCAGCGCGATCATCTCGGCGCGGGCCAGGTCCTCCTGGATGATCGTCTGCATCTCGTGCCGCACGGCGACGACCCCGCCGACCCGCACCTTCACCGGGCCGTGCGTCCCCCGGTAGGACGGGGCTATGCGGTCCAGGGTCCGGCCCATCTCCTTCTCGTCGCCGGTGATACGGGCGGCGATCAGCGCCTCGTGGCCGTCCTCGGCGCGCAGGGCGGCCGCCACCGAGGGCTCGGCCTGCCAGTAGGAGCCGACGCCCGTGACGCCCTTCTCACCGGCCAGGCGGGTGGCGAGACTTCGGGCCTCGGCGGCGACCGCCGGGTCGTCGACCGAGGAGCGGCCGGAGTCCACGAGGAGGAGCAGGTTGGGCTGGGAGTCGGGGAACTCGCGCTCCAGCGCCTTGGTCGCGTACGTCGACTCGGCGGCCGGGTCCTCCCAGCCGCCGCTGCCGAGGCGGTCGGCGACACCGCTGCCGGCGAGCACCGCGAGCACGGTGAGCACCAGGGCCGCGAGCAGTGACAACCGCGGGCGGGCTGTGGCGAAGCGGGTCCAGCCACCGGGCTGGGGTGGGCGGTTGACTTCGGTCATCGTGCGGTGTCCCCTTCACCATGACCCGTGCCGTACGCAGACAGGCGGCATGGGTCGCCATAGCCATAGACTGGCAAACACGAGACATCGCTCGCGTTTCTCAAGAATGCGAGCGACCACTCGTGTTTGTCAATCACGTTCGGAGAGCTGGGGATAAACGGGTGCCCGACGACACCGCCGACAGTCAGGGGAAGGAGCAGCCGCGCCGCCGCCAGGCACGCGGCGAGCGCCGCATCGCCCAGCTGCTGCAAGCCGCCGCCGACGTCTTCTGCAGCACCGGCTACACGGCCGCCAGCACCAACGCCATCGCCCGCGAGGCGGGCGTCTCCCCGGGCACCCTCTACCAGTTCTTCCCGAACAAGGAAGCGATCGCGATCGAGCTGGGCGACCGCCTCGTGCACGAGATGCGGGCGACCTACGGCGAGGCGCTCGCCCCGGTCGATCCGGCCACCTCGCTGGAGGAGGCCGTGGGTGCCGCCGTCGACCGGTTCATCGCCTTCAACAGCGAGCACCCGGTGTTCTTCGCACTGATGCACGGCCCCGACATTCCGGGCCGGATCGCCGAGGAGCACGACGCCCTGCACGCCACACTGGTCGGCCGCATCGAGGGCCTGCTGGCCGTCCTCCTGGCCGACGCCTCCCCCGCCGAACTCACGCGCACGGCCCACGTCTGCCTAGGCATCTACAAGGCCGGCCTGGAGCTGGTCCTCGCCCACGAGGGCGCCGAGCGCGACGCGTACGTCCGCGAGCTGAAGCACGTACTGGTCCGCTACCTCGACCCCCTCGTCGACGACCGGCCCGGCCACGCGGACACCACCGGCCGCCCCCGGACTGCGACATAAAGGTCACCTGCATAGGGTTCGGGTAAATCGCCCAGCAGGAGCCCGAGGGGGACCGCCGTGACCCACCCACCGCCCGGCACCCCCCGCGCCCGCATCCCCGGCCCGCAACAGCCCCCTCCCCCGTACCCGCGGATCCGCGCGGGCCTGTGGAGACTCTGCCTGGGCGCCGGGCTGGCCGTGTGGGCGGCGGCCGGGCTCGTGACGTACGCGACGGCGGACACCACGCTCCTGCCCACCGTCATCCTGCTCGGCGGCTTCCTCCTCCCCGTCGCCTTCGTCCTGTGGGCGTACGAGCGGCACGGCCGCGACCTGGGCGTCAGCGCCGTCCTCGGCTGCTTCCTGGCCGGCGGCGCGCTCGGCGTGCTGGGCGCGTCGGTGCCGGGGCACCACCTGCTCCACCCGTCGCTGCGGATGTTCGCGGGCGTCGGACTGACCGAGGCGGCCAAGCTCGGCGCGCTGATGTTCGTACTGCGCCGGCTGCCCGGGATCCACGGCATGCGGGCCGGCCTCGTCCTGGGCGCGGCCGTCGGCTGCGGCTTCGCGGCCTTCGAGGGCTCCGGCCACGCCTTCGAGACAGCCCTGTCCGCGGACGGCCTCGATCTGCGAACCCTGCTGGAGACCGAGCTCCTGCACGGGATCCTCGCACCGCTCGGACACGGCCTGTGGACCGCGATCGCGGGCGGGGCCCTGCTCGCGCACCGCCGCCCGAACGGCCGTTTCCGCCTGGGCGCACCGGCCCTCGCCGCCTGGCTCGGCGCCGGCCTGCTGCACACGCTGTCGGACTCCACCCACGGCGTCGCCCTCTGGCTGGTGACCCGGCTGGCCGGGCCGTACCCGGCCCGGCAGCTGTTCGCGCAGGGGTACGTCCCACGGCCGACAACCGCACAGGACCACCTCCTGGCGGTGTTCTCGGTCGGCGGACTGGTACTCGTCTCCCTCCTGGGCATCGCCCGGGTGCGCTCGCTGGCGCGCCGCGGAGCCTCTTGGAGAAATACCCCCTAGGGGTATAATCTCAAGAGTGCAGGCCCCACTGTGGGCCTCGTCGGCCCCACCAGTCACGACGAGGAGTAATGACATGACCGCCCCGACCGACACCCCGGGATCCGTTACCACCGTCTACAAGGTGAGCGGGATGAGCTGTGGCCACTGCGAGGGCTCCGTCTCCGGGGAGATCTCAGAGATTCCCGGCGTCACCTCGGTGAAGGCCGTCGCGTCGACCGGCGAGGTCACCGTCGTCTCCACCGCCCCGCTCGACGAGGAGGCCGTCCGCGCCGCCGTCGACGAGGCCGGCTTCGAACTGGCGGGCCGCGCCTGATCTCCGTTCACTCTCCGACCGGGCCGTACCGACCAGCTGATACTGGCTCCGTGCGGCTCGGTCCGTCGTCTGGAGTCCGGACATGACCAGCACCACCACCGCAGAGACAGCCATAGGCACGCCCTCACAAGCGCCGTCGGAAGCTCCGTCGGACACGACAGCCGGCGCCTTCGAGGTCGAACTGCTCATCGGCGGGATGACCTGCGCCTCCTGCGCCGCCCGCGTCGAGAAGAAGCTCAACCGCATGGACGGCGTGAGCGCCACGGTGAACTACGCCACCGAGAAGGCCAAGGTCGCCTACCCCCCGGGGGTCCAGGTCGCCGACCTGATCGCCACCGTGGTGAAGACCGGGTACACGGCCGAGGAGCCCCCGCCGCCGGAGCCCGCCGAGGACGACACACCCGCCGGGACCGAGCAGGACCCCGAACTGGCGGCCCTGCGCCAGCGGTTCGCGGTCTCCACCGCGCTCGCCCTTCCCGTGGTCCTGCTCGCCATGATCCCCGCACTCCAGTTCGACAACTGGCAGTGGCTCTCGCTCACGCTCGCCTCTCCGGTAGTCGTCTGGGGCGGATGGCCGTTCCACCGGGCCGCCTGGACCAACGCCCGGCACGGCGCCGCCACCATGGACACGCTCGTCTCGGTCGGCACGCTCGCCGCGTACGGCTGGTCGCTGTGGGCGCTGTTCTTCGGCGACGCGGGCATGCCCGGCATGCACGACGAGTTCCGCTTCATCGTCTCCCGTATGGACGGCGCGTCCACGATCTACCTCGAGGTGGCCTCCGGAGTCGTCGCCCTGATCCTCCTCGGCCGCTACCTGGAGGCCCGCTCCAAGCGCCGCGCCGGGGCCGCCCTGCGGGCACTGATGGAGCTCGGCGCCAAGGAGGTGGCCGTACTCCGGAACGGCCGTGAGGTGTGCGTCCCGGTGGCCTCCCTGGCCGTCGGCGACCGGTTCGTGGTCCGCCCCGGCGAGAAGATCGCCACGGACGGCACGGTGGTCGAGGGCGTCTCCGCGGTCGACGCCGCCATGCTGACCGGCGAGTCGGTGCCGGTGGACGTCGGCCCCGGATCAGCCGTGACCGGAGCGACGGTGAACGCGGGCGGCCGGCTGGTCGTCACGGCCACCCGGGTCGGCGCCGACACCCAGCTCGCCCGGATGGCGCGGCTGGTGGAGGACGCGCAGAACGGCAAGGCCGAGGTGCAGCGGCTGGCGGACCGGATCTCGGCGGTCTTCGTACCCGCCGTCATCCTCATCGCGCTCGGCACCTTCGCGGTGTGGCTGGGCGTCACCGGTGACACCGTCGCCGCCTTCACCGCCGCCGTCGCCGTACTGATCATCGCCTGCCCCTGCGCGCTCGGGCTCGCGACCCCGACCGCGCTGATGGTCGGCACCGGGCGCGGCGCGCAGCTCGGCATCCTCATCAAGGGCCCGGAGGTACTGGAGTCCACGCGCCGCGTCGACACGCTCGTCCTGGACAAGACCGGCACCGTCACCACCGGCCGCATGACGCTCCAGGAGGTGTACGTGGCCGAGGGCGCCGACAAGGACGAGGTGCTGCGGCTCGCCGGAGCCCTGGAGCACGCCTCCGAGCACCCGGTCGCCCGGGCGGTCGCCGAGGGCGCCGAGGAGCGGGTCGGGCCGCTGCCGGCGGCCGAGCACTTCGAGAACGTCCCCGGGCGGGGCGTGCGCGGGCGGGTGGCGGGCCGCGAGGTGGCCGTGGGACGGCTCTTCACCGCCGTACCGGACGAACTGGCCGCCGCCCGCTCCCGGGCCGAGCAGGAGGGTCGTACGGCCGTCGTGGTCGGCTGGGACGGGGTGGCACGTGGTGTCCTCGCCGTCGCCGACGCGGTCAAGGAGACCAGCGCCGAGGCGGTGCGCGAGCTGCGCGCGCTGGGCCTGACACCGGTGCTGCTGACCGGCGACAACCGGACGGTGGCCGAGGCGGTGGCGCGGGCCGTGGGCATCGAGGAGGTCGTCGCCGAGGTACTGCCCGAGGACAAGGTGGAGGTCGTACGGCGGCTGCAGGGCGAGGGGCGGACCGTCGCCATGGTCGGCGACGGGGTCAACGACGCGGCCGCGCTCGCCGCCGCCGACCTGGGCCTGGCCATGGGCACGGGCACGGACGCGGCGATCGAGGCGGGCGACCTGACGCTGGTGCGCGGGGACCTTCGGGTGGCGGCGGACGCGATCCGGCTGGCCCGGCGTACCCTGGCTACGATCAAGGGCAACCTGGTGTGGGCCTTCGGCTACAACGTGGCCGCGCTGCCGCTGGCCGCGGCGGGGCTGCTGAACCCGATGATCGCGGGCGCCGCGATGGCCTTCTCCTCGGTGTTCGTGGTGACCAACAGCCTGCGGCTGCGGACGTTCCACTGAGGCCCCGCGAAGTTACTTCTGGGTTCGGGCAGTCGAAGTAAGAGTCCCCCTAGAGTCAGACGCATACCTCACATAAGCTCTTCACAAGGCTCGTGCATCATCCTTACGCTTGAGTCCCGATCGTCGTATCGGGGCTCTTGCGTATCTTTCGGACATATGCAAGAGACGCAGATCACAGTGATGCGAACGTAACCATCGAAGGGGTTCGAAGGTCTAAGTTGGCGATGTCAGACCAGCGTCTTGGGGGGCGCTGACTGGCATCTGGGGATGTCTTGGGGGACTTCCTCAGAGATGCGTTGCCGGGGCACGTACACCGGGAAGCTTTGAGCGGCCCTCCCTGCGTGCGTTGTCCCGGCAGATCGCACCGCATCACTGGAGCACGACGGGTTTTGCCCGTTGTGCTCAGACAGCGATTCAGGCGCTGTCCTCTCCGAGCGCCCGGCCGGATCCCGTGGGGGGAATCCGCACCGGGACATGGGAAGGCGCCCTGGTCGTCGGCCCGTGGGGGGACCGGCGACTCAGGGCGCCTTCTGCTGTGCGTCATCAGGCGTCCGAGCTGCCGTGCACCATCGGACGCCTGTGCTGCTGTACGCCTCAGGCGTCCGAGAGGCACGCACGCTCCCGGACGCCGGGGAAGAGGCTCAGCGCTCCTCGACCGGAACGAAGTCCCGCTCCACCACGCCGGTGACCGTGCCGACCCGGGGGACCACCCCCGGGCCCCCGGCCACCACCACGCCATTGCGGCGGGACACCGGAAACCCGGCGCCCCGTACCGGCAGGTGTCAGCGCTCCTCGACCGGAACGAAGTCCCGCTCCACCACGCCGGTGTAGATCTGGCGCGGACGGCCGATGCGGGAGCCCGGCTCCTTGATCATTTCCTGCCACTGGGCGATCCAGCCCGGCAGCCGGCCGAGGGCGAACAGGACCGTGAACATCTCGGTCGGGAAGCCCATGGCCCGGTAGATCAGGCCGGTGTAGAAGTCCACGTTCGGGTAGAGGCTGCGCGAGACGAAGTAGTCGTCGGAGAGCGCGTGCTCCTCCAGCTTCAGCGCGATGTCCAGCAGCTCGTCGGACTTGCCGAGGGCGGACAGCACATCGTGCGCGGCGGCCTTGATGATCTTGGCGCGCGGGTCGAAGTTCTTGTAGACCCGGTGGCCGAAGCCCATCAGGCGGACGCCGTCCTCCTTGTTCTTCACCTTGCGGATGAAGGAGTCGACGTCGCCGCCGGTCGCCTGGATGCCCTCCAGCATCTCCAGCACGGACTGGTTGGCGCCGCCGTGCAGCGGGCCCCACAGGGCGCTGATGCCGGCGGAGATCGACGCGAACATGTTCGCCTGCGAGGAGCCGACCAGACGCACCGTCGACGTCGAACAGTTCTGCTCGTGGTCCGCGTGCAGGATCAGCAGCTTGTCGAGAGCGGAGACGACGACCGGGTCGAGCTCGTAGTCCTGCGCCGGGACCGAGAAGGTCATGCGGAGGAAGTTCTCGACGTAGCTCAGGTCGTTGCGCGGGTAGACGAACGGGTGACCGATCGACTTCTTGTACGCGTACGCCGCGATCGTCGGGAGCTTGGCGAGCAGGCGGATGGTGGAGAGATTGCGCTGCTTCTCGTCGAACGGGTTGTGGCTGTCCTGGTAGAACGTGGACAGCGCCGAGACGACCGAGGACAGCATGGCCATCGGGTGGGCGTCGCGCGGGAAGCCCTTGTAGAAGTTCTTGACGTCCTCGTGCAGCAGGGTGTGCCGCGTGATGTCGTCCTTGAACGTGGTGAGCTCGTCGACGGTCGGCAGCTCACCGTTGATCAGCAGGTAGGCCACCTCCAGGAAGGTGGAGCGCTCGGCCAGCTGCTCGATCGGGTAGCCGCGGTACCGCAGGATGCCCGCCTCGCCGTCGAGATAGGTGACGGCGGATTTATAGGCGGCCGTGTTGCCATAACCGCTGTCCAGGGTCACCAGACCGGTCTGGGCGCGGAGCTTGCCGATGTCGAAGCCCTTGTCGCCGACGGTGCTGTCGATCACCGGGTAGGTGTACTCGCCGTCGCCGTACCGCAGTACTACAGAGTTGTCGCTCACGTCTTCCCTCACCGACGTAGTGCCTCTTCTTCGAGGTGCCCTGACTGTCTCTACCATCCCCCATTTGGCTCAGGAGAGTGCACTCGGGGTCGACCATTGGGCCCATTGACGGCACTCAGTGCCGCCAACCTGCTCATCCTGCCCCCTCGATCCGGCATCTGGAAGTGCTCTGTGACCTTCACGACTCATTTGATCGATCATTTTTCGGGATGTCAGGTCCGTCCGGCCTCTGGCACCTGAAGTCGAGTGCCCTGCACGGGGCCTGAGGCCGAGTGCCCTACATGGCGTCCGAGGCCGGGTACCTTGCACGGAGCCCGAGGCCGGGTGCCCTACATGAGGCCTGAGGCCGAGTGCCGTGCATGGAGCCTGAAGTCCAGCGCCGTGCAGCGTCGCCCCGCCGACACCGTGCGCACTGCCTGGCCGATCGCCTTGCGCGAACCGACGAGGACGACCAGCTTCTTGGCGCGAGTGACCGCCGTGTAGAGCAGATTGCGCTGGAGCATCATCCACGCACCGGTGGTGACCGGGATCACCACCGCCGGATACTCACTGCCCTGCGAGCGGTGGATGGTCACCGCGTACGCATGGGCCAGCTCGTCCAGTTCATCGAACTCATACGGAACCTCCTCGTCCTCGTCCGTCAGCACCATCAGGCGCTGGTCGACCGGGTCGAGCGAGGTGACCACGCCCACGGTGCCGTTGAAGACTCCGTTCTTGCCCTTCTCATAATTGTTGCGGATCTGGGTGACCTTGTCGCCGACACGGAAGACCCGGCCGCCGAACCGCTTCTCGGGCAAGTCGGGGCGGCCCGGTGTGATGGCCTGCTGGAGCAGACCGTTGAGGGTGCCGGCGCCCGCCGGGCCGCGGTGCATGGGCGCGAGGACCTGTACGTCCCGACGCGGATCGAGGCCGAACCTGGCCGGAATGCGCCGGGCGGCGACATCCACCGTGAGCCGCCCCGCCTCCTCCGTGTCGTCCTCCACGAACAGGAAGAAGTCCTTCATGCCGTCCGTGACCGGGTGCTGCCCGGAGTTGATCCGGTGCGCGTTCGTCACCACCCCCGACTGCTGGGCCTGGCGGAACACCCGGGTGAGCCGCACGGCCGGGATCGGGCTCCCTTCGGCGAGCAGATCCCGCAGCACCTCGCCCGCCCCGACGCTGGGCAGCTGGTCCACGTCCCCGACGAAGAGGATGTGGGCACCGGGCGGCACCGCCTTCACCAGCTTGTTGGCGAGCAGCAGGTCCAGCATGGAGGCCTCGTCCACGACCACCAGATCGGCGTCGAGCGGACGGTCCTTGTCATAGGCCGCGTCACCGCCCGGCTTGAGCTCCAGCAGCCGGTGCACCGTGGACGCCTCGGCCCCGGTCAGCTCCGCCAGCCGCTTGGCGGCCCGGCCGGTGGGCGCCGCGAGCAGCACCTTCGCCTTCTTCGCGCGGGCCAGCTCCACGACCGAGCGAACGGTGAACGACTTGCCGCAGCCGGGCCCCCCGGTCAGGACGGCCACCTTCTCGGTGAGCGCCAGCTTCACGGCGGCCTCCTGCTCGGGGGCGAGGTCGACGCCGGTACGGTCTCCCAGCCAGCCCAGCGCCTTCCCCCAGTCCACGCCCCGGAAGCCGGGCATCCGGTCCTCCTCCGTCCGCAGCAGGCGCAACAGCTGGCCGGCGAGGGAGAGTTCGGCCCGGTGGAAGGGCACGAGGTAGACGGCCGTGACCGGCTCCGAGTCGCCGCCGGGGCCCGGAACCTTCTCCCGTACGACCCCGGGCTCCTCCCCCTCCTCCCCAGGCTCCGCCAGCTCCGCGAGACACTCGATGACGAGCCCGGTGTCGACCTGGAGCAGCTTCACCGCGTCGGCGATCAGCCGCTCCTCCGGCAGGAAACAATGCCCCTGATCAGCGGACTGCGACAGCGCGTACTGAAGGCCCGCCTTCACCCGCTCCGGGCTGTCGTGCGGGATGCCGACCGACTGGGCGATCTTGTCCGCGGTGAGGAAGCCGATGCCCCAGACATCGGCGGCGAGCCGGTACGGCTGGTTCTTGACGACGGAGATCGAGGCGTCTCCGTACTTCTTGTAGATCCGCACCGCGATGGACGTGGACACCTCGACGGTCTGGAGGAAGAGCATGACCTCCTTGATCGCCTTCTGCTCCTCCCAGGCGTCGGCGATCTTCTTGGTCCGTTTCGGCCCGAGCCCGGGCACCTCGATGAGCCGTTTCGGCTCCTCCTCGATGATCGTCAGGGTGTCCAGCCCGAAGTGCTGCGTGATCCGATCGGCGAAGACCGGCCCGATGCCCTTGACCAGCCCCGACCCGAGGTAGCGGCGGATGCCCTGGACCGTGGCGGGCAGCAGGGTCGTGTAGTTCTCGACGGTGAACTGCTTGCCGTACTGGGGATGGGACCCCCAGCGCCCCTCCATCCGCAGGGACTCCCCCACCTGGGCACCGAGCAGCGCGCCGACCACCGTGAGGAGATCGCCAGCACCCCGGCCGGTGTCCACACGGGCGACCGTGTAGCCGTTCTCCTCGTTGGCGTACGTGATTCTCTCCAGCACACCTTCGAGCACGGCGAGCCGGCGTTCGCCTGTGGGGGTCGTCGGGGCCGTGGCGGCCGTGGCGGCCGTGGCGGCCGTGGGGTTCGTGGGATTCCCCGCCTGTTGAGCCATGATCCGACGTTACCGGTGAGGTGTGACAGTGGGCACTGCTACCGTGCGTGCCCATGACAGGAGCCGACAGTACGGGCGCGGCCGAGGACACGGTCGAGGAGTTCCACAACCGCATCGAGGCCGCCGCCACCGGGACGCCGTACCGCCCGCGCCGGACGGAGTGGGGCCTCGAACTGACGGTGGACGTCAACGTTCCGCAGTGGCAGGAGCTGTTGACCCGGCACCGGCTCGACCAGATCCACACCTACCGCGTCGCGCTGCGCCCGCAGGAGAAGACCTTCACGATCACGGACGTCGTCCGCACCGTCGAGTACGAGGCCGGCCTGGGCGGAGTACGCCTGGGCAAGACGGTGTCCACCGGCCGGAGCGTGTACGTCAGCAAGTCCTGGAGCCTGGACGGCAGCCAGGAGTACAGCTTCTCCTCCGCCGAGGGGCACCGCCTGATCCGGGGCGTGGCCCGGGAACTGGGCTGGCGGGAGATCAGGCCCGCGAGCGTGAAGATCGCCATCGGGTTCGGGGTGTTCGGCGGGGTGATCGCGGTCGGGACGCTTGTCGCGCTTGCCGTTGTGTTCTGGGTCTGAGGTCGTACTGAGGTCGTACTAGTACTCCAGCAGTACTTCGTGGCTTGACCTGGGGAAACGCGGAGCGGTGGGAGTTTAGCGGGCAGAGGGCTGTCACGGACGGCTTCTGCCCGCCCGCCCCTCGAACGAGTGGCCCCGACAGCGGGGGCACATTTGTGCGGGGAAGCCCCCGATCGTGATGACCGCACAGGCAGAGACCTGGGACCGCGACCTGGATGACCTCTTCACCACCATCGGCCACCGCTTCGGCCGTGTCGAACCCCGCCGTCGGATGCGGGACTACGTGCGCGGACTGCTCGCGCCGGTGGGCCGCAAGAACAGCTGGCAACTGGCCGAGCACGCCGGCCACTTAACGCCCGACGGCCTGCAGCACCTGCTCTCCCGCGCACGTTGGGACCCCGACGGCATCCGCGATGACCTGCAGACCTACATCGCCGAACAACTCGGCCGCCCCGACGGGGTGCTGATCGTCGATGACACCGGATTCCTGAAGAAGGGCACCACCTCCGCCGGGGTCCAGCGGCAGTACTCCGGCACCGCCGGACGCACCGAGAACTGCCAGATCGGCGTCTTCGCCGCCTATGCCAGCGCAGCCGGCCGCGCCCTGGTGGACCGGGAGCTGTACCTGCCCAAGTCCTGGACCGACGACCGTGAGCGCTGTCGCGCGGCGAAGGTCCCCGACGAGCGGGAGTTCGCCACCAAGAACACCCTCGCGGCGACGATCGTCCGCAGGGCGCTGTCCTCACCGCTGCCGATCGCCTGGGTGACGGCGGACGCCGCCTACGGACAGGACAACCGCTTCCGCCGGATGCTGGAAACATCCGGCGTCGGCTACGTCCTCGCCGTTCCGAAGTCCCAGTTCTCGCTGGCCGGACCACGCATCGACATGGTGTTCGAGCAGGCCCCCGACCAGGCATGGGAGCGCCGTTCCTGCGGCGCGGGAGCGAAGGGACAGCGCGAGTACGACTGGGCGGCCGTGCAGTTGCGACCGGTGGCCGAGTACGACCACCAGGACGGCGTGCTGATCCGTCGACGGTGGGCGCTGGCACGGCGCAGCGTGAACCGGCCGGACGAGATCTCCTACTACCTCGCCTACGCACCGCTGGATGTCGGCGTGGATGTGCTGGTGCGGGTGGCGGGGTTCCGGTGGGCGATCGAGGAGTGCTTCCAGACGGCGAAGAACGAGTGCGGCCTGGACCAGTACGAGGTGCGCCGCTATGTCGGCTGGTACCGGCACATCACCCTCGCGATGCTCGCGCACGCCTTCCTGGCCGCGATGACCGCGCGGGAGGGCGAAAAGGGGGCTGCGCTGGTGAGGAGGCTGAGGTCATCGAGCTCACCGTGGCGGAAGTGCGGCGACTCCTGGCAGCTTGCACACCCCGACACCCACGTGCCCACACCCACGCGTTGAACTGGTCGCGCTGGCGCCGACGACGCCAGGCCGTTGCCCGTCACTGCCACTATCGCCGTCGGGGCCACTCGTTCGAGGGGCGGGCGGGCAGAAGCCGTCCGTGACAGCCCTCTGCCCGCTACACTCCCACCGCTCCGCGTTTCCCCAGGTCAAGCCACGAAGTACTGCTGGATTACTAGTACTCCAGCAGGATTTCGCTGTCTGACCTGGTCTTTCGCCGGGTGGCGGGAGTGTAGCGGGACTTCGGCCGTGCGGGGGCGGTCTCACGG
>NZ_JBIRWL010000024.1:31317-106527 GCF_044387825.1 Streptomyces sp. NPDC020299 | reverse complement strand
AGCGGACGCCCCTGAGTACTGGCACCGCCTGCGCGAGATGGCTCAACTTGTCGCGGAGTCCCCACATGTAGCCACCAAATGAGATGACCTCTTAGTGGTCGGCGCTGTAAAACCTTCGGGGGTTGTTCACGCTGCCGGTGCGACAGAGGATTCTTCGTGGTGATCGGCGGTGTGCCGGTCGAGTCTGGCCAGCAGATCGTCCAGGTCGGTGGTGGTGAACTTCCACTGGAACGGCTGTGCCGTGGCGTTGTAGCGGTCTTCGAAGGCTCGGAGCCGGTCCCTGACCTCGGTGAGGTCGGTGAAGTCGTTGGGCGAGACGGCCTTGCGCTGGACGGCAGAGAAGTAGATCTCGACTTGGTTGAGCCAGGAGGCGTGCACGGGAGTATGGACCATCACGGCGTTCGGAAACGCCGCGGTGAGCCGGGCGGCGGCCTTCTGGGCGCGGTGGGAGGAGCCGTTGTCGACGATCCAGAACACGCGCTTGGCGCTGGCGTAGGGCTCTTGGCCCATGACCTGGGTGACCAGGTTCATGAAAGGGGCGATGCCGGTGCGTTCTTCGGTGCGGCCGAATACCTTCGCCCGGCGGACGTCGTAGGCGGCGAGGTAGGCCAGGGCGCCGCCGCGTCCGTAGGTGTGGTTGACGCGCATTGTCCTGGCCTTGCCAGGGGCGAGGGTGGGGTGGCAGCGGCAGCGGGCCTGGACCGAGGTCTTCTCATCGGCGCTGATCACGTATTCGTCATCGCCCAGTTGTTCGCCCTGCCAGGTGCGGGCGTACAGGTCCAGCACCCGGGCGGCCTTCAGTCGGAAGTCGGGGTCGGTGATGAAGATCCAGGAGCGGTGCTGCCACGGCTTGATCGCATCCCGGGCGAGCCAGCGACGCACGGTGGACGCCGATACGAACGTAGCGATGCCTCGCCGGGCGGCCTCACGGGCCAGTTCCGGGCACGACCAGCGTGAGACTGGCACGCCGGTCTCGGCCGGCAGCCGGCAGGCCAGCGCCTTGACCTCGGAGGCCTGCAGCGGTGTGAACGAGGTGGGACGACCGCAGCGTTGACGGTCCTTGAGCCCGGGCAGGCCCGCCTTGGCGAACCGGCCACGCCAGCGGCGCACCGTGTCCACGTGCATCCGCGTCTGCGCGGCTATCCGGGCGTTGGAGTGCCCTCGGGCCGCCAGCAGCACGATGGTTGCCCGCTGACGGGCCTGAAACGGGGTCTTGTGGCCGTAGGCCATCTTCTTCAGCCGGTGGCGCTCGGAAGTGTTCAGCGCGACGGGCGCGGCGGGGGCGACGGGCACAGGAAGGGGCGGCCGATCCAACGGGGACGGTGGGGGATAGGCGAAACCCTCCCGCACCGTCCCCGTGCTTGTGCCGCCGAGGCCCGGGAGCCGGTGGTCAGAACTCGGCGGATCGGTAGACGAAGTGCAGGTCGTCGGTGTTGTGGGCGGCGATGGCGGGGGCGGAGATGGTCATCGCGGGGACCGGGATCTTGTTGAACTGGCTCCAGGTGGTGCTGTCGCCGGTGAGGCTGGTGAGCCACAGTTGGTCGTCGCCGCCGCGGATGGCGCAGTAGAGGACGTCACCGCGCACGGCCAGTGCCGGGGCGTCGGGCGTTGTTCCTGCGGGGCGGACCGGTGCGGTCCATGCGCTGCCGGTGTGGGTGGTGATGGTGACTTGCCCGGTGAACAGGTCGCGGTAGGCCAGGTAGAGCTTGCCCCGGTGGGTGGCCAGTGCGGGCGCGTGGCCGGTGGCGACCAGGCCAAGGCCGGGCACCTCGGAGTGATTTGACCAGGTAGTCGCGTTGGTGGAGTAGTTGAGGTAGAGCTTGAAGCCGGCACCACGGACGTGGTGCAGCGCGTTGTTGCGCACGGCCAGCGCAGGGGCCGTCTGGCTTCCCCCGGGCAGTTGGATGGGGGCGGACCAGTCGGTGCCGTTGGCGGAGCTGGCGAGAAAGGTTTATGAGGCAGGTAGTATGTGATGTACATCACATACAAAGAGCGTGAGGAACACGGCGCCCGATATGTCCAATCTTTCGACGGGCACCGCACCGGTGTCCGACCAAGCGATCGAGGCGACCGCCATGACGGACAACACCACCAGCGTCGGCGGGGGCAGTCGGCCCGATGCGGGCGTGAGCGCGTTGAAGGGCCGTACCGGGGCCGGGGCTCCGGCCGAGACACGGGGAAAGACCACCATCGCGGACGGGGTGGTGGCCAAGATCGCGGGCATGGCTGCCCGCGAGGTACCGGGCATCTACAGCCTGGGAGCGGGGATGGCCCGCGCCTTCGGCGCCATGCGGGAACGCGTCCCCGGCGCAGGCGGAGGCGGGGCCGTCACGCGAGGCGTGAAGGTCGAGGTCGGCGAGCGTCAGGCCGCCGTGGACCTGGACGTCGTCGTCGAGTACGGCGTCTCCATCGTCGACGTCGCCGGCGGCGTACGCACCAATGTCATCAGCGCCGTGGAGCGGATGACGAGCCTGGACGTCGTCGAGGTGAACATCGCCGTCGACGACGTCCACCTGCCCGACGAGGAAGAAGAGGCCGAACCGGATGAGGGCCGCGTGAGGTGATCCACCGCCGCGCCCTGGGCGGGCGCGGGCGATCGCGCGCACGGTGACGTAGGTGCGCGAGACGGGTGAGTGCACGATGAACACAGCAACGACGGGCCTCGCGGCCGGCATGGCCCTGGGCTTCGCCGGTTACTTCGGCGGCTTCTGGGCATTCCTGCTGGTCCTGGTCCTGGGCGCGGCGGGGCTGATCGTCGGCCTCGTCGTGCAGGGCGATCTCGACCTGCGGGCACGGAGGCAGCGGTGAAGACCCGGCCCGGTTCCCCCGACGAGGGGTCGGGCCCGCCGACGCCGGCCGCCGGCCTGCCGCCCCCGGCCGAGCGGGGCGCCACCGTCATCCCCGACAGGGTGGTCGCCCGTATCGCCGCCCAGGCCGCACGCACGGCCCAGTCCCGGCGCGCCGCCGTACCGCCCGACCGCGGCGGACCGGCGGAACCCCACGCCTCCGCCGCCGTCCGTACCGGATCGGTGCGCCTGCACCTGACCATGGACCTGCCCTATCCCACCGACATCCCCCACGTCTGCGAGCGGATCCAGCGCGATGTCGCCGACCGGGTGGCTCAGCTGACCGGCTTGGAGGTGGGAGAGGTCACCCTCACCGTCCGGCGGCTGGTGACCGCCGCCGGCGTGAACCGGGGACGGGTCCGGTGAGCTGTCACGCGGCCCGGGCTGCCGGGCACGCCGCGCGGGAAGGAGGACCAGAATGACACCCGACCCGCACCCTCCCGACTGCAGCTCCGCCCCACCCGCAGGCCGTGCCACAGTGCCGCTGACGAAGGAGCCCAAGGACCCGAGAGAGCCGACACAGCCCGGTCCGCCCGAACACGGCGCGCCCCCTCCGCCGGGTCTGGAAGCGGGCGAGCGCGACAGAGGGCACCGGGCCCGCCGCCCCTGGTCCGCGCGTCGGCTCCCGGCCGCGGCGGTCGCCTCGGTGGTTCTCATGGCGGCAGGCGCGGCGCTGTTCGACGTCGTCGCCGTACGAGCGGGACGCCCGGCGGCAGCCTGGCGACGGCACCTGGCCGACGAACTGAACACCCGCCCTGTGGACGACGTGTGGATGCTCACGGGAGCCGCCGTGGCCGCCGCCGTCGGCGTCTGGTTGATCATCCTGGCCCTCACCCCTGGCCTACGCCACTGGCTGCCCCTGCGCTCCCCCGAGCCCTGGCTGATGGCCTCCCTGGACCGCGACGGCGCCGCCGCTCTGTTGCGCGATGCCGCAATGCAGGTACCCGGGGTCAGCAAGGCTCGTATCCGGGTGCGCCGCCACCGTGTCAAAGCCCGCGCGGACGTCTGCTTCCGCGACCCCCAGCAGGTGAAGGACGACTTCACCGCAGTCCTCGACGAGGAGCGTGACGGACTCGCCTTGGCCCGCCCTCCCCGCATCGCCGTACGGGTGCGGAGACGTGCCGACTGACCGACAACTAGCAGCCCCGGAGCCCGCACCATGACACCGCGACCCGTACTCAACCGCAGTCTGCTGGCCCTCGCCGGACTGGTCCTGCTCGGCGGTGGTCTGCTGGTACTCCTCGCAGGCTTCGACGTCTACCGGCGACACGAACTGATCCCGCCTGTCGGCTGGCCCCTGACCACCCCGGATGACGTCCTGCTCAGCACCGCCGACCGGGCCCGCTGGAGCAGTCAGGGCTGGTGGTGGCCCGCGGTCATCGCCGTCCTCACTCTCGTCGCCCTGCTCGCCCTGTGGTGGCTGCTCGCCCAACTGCGCCGACGCCGCCCCGGCTCACTCCCCGTCGGCGGCACACCCCCGCAGGAAGGTGTCCAACTGCGCGACCACGCGCTCAGCGATGCGATCGCCACCGAAACCGACGTCCTGCCGGGGATCGAGCAAACGGCTGTCCAGACCAGCGGCCGGCCTGCCCACCCCCGCACCCGCATCAGGCTTACCCTCACCCCTCAGACGGCACCCGGCGCCACCCTCGACGCCCTCTGCGCAGGCCCCCTCCGCACAGCCCGTCGGTCCACCGGCTCCCCTTCCATACCCACCGAGGTACGACTACAGGTCGCCCACCACAAAGCGCACCGCGCGCAGTAAGGAGGCGACCGGCCACTCCCGTGTCCACACCCCTTCCGGTTGGGGCCGGGCACACTACTCCTCAAGGGGAAGATCATGATCATCCTGGGCATCATTCTGCTCATCGTCGGCTTCCTCACCGGCATCTCCATCCTGTGGACCATCGGGATCATCCTGGCGGTCGTCGGAGCCATCCTGTGGGTCCTCGGCGCGATGGGACACGCTGTCGCCGGACGACGCCACTACTGGTGACTGACCCCGCGCGGCCAGCCGCCCATTTCCCGCGAGCGCTGACAGCCGGCAGATGCCTGACCCGATGAAAAGGGGCTGCAGTCGACTGGCGTTCACGTTCACGGGTGAGCGATCGGAGTCCAATTGGTCGGGCGCCGACATGAGCGGGGGCCGGCCAGCTACAGCAGCACCATTCCCGAGCTACTCAGCGGCAGTGCTGTCTCGTCCATCGGTAAACGCAAGGTTCGCGAGGCCGCGAAGAGCGTGTTCTGTGCCAAACGATCGAAGGTGACCCACTCATGGAAACCAAAGAAACGGTTGCCCTGGCGGCTGCTGTGGTGGGCGGCTATGTGCTGGGTCGCACCAAAAAGGGCCGCATGGCTCTGTCCGGTGCGACTTACCTAGCCGGCCGCCGATTCGGCCTTGAGCCTCGCCAGCTTGCCGCCGAAGGGATGCGCAGGCTGGGGGAGATTCCGCAGGTCGCCGAGCTGCAAGAGCGCTTGAGAGGAGAAGTCCTGGACGCGGGCCGCAAAGCAATGGCTGCTGCCGCTGACCGGGGCATGAGCACCCTTGCCGGTGCCATCAGTGAACGTACGGCCAGGCTCGGAAGGAAGGCGGACGAGGACGAGGACGCCCCGGAAGAGGAAGAAGAGGAAGACGAGGAGGAGGGTCAGCCGGAAGACGAGTACGAAGACGATCAGGGTGGCGAAGAGGAGGAGGGCCAGCCGGAAGACGAATACGAAGAAGAGAATGAAGAGGAAGAAGAGGAGGCGGAAGAGCCGAGGCCGCAGCAGCGTCGCAAGGCGCCCGCGTCCGCGCCACGCGGGAAGGCTGCTGCCGCCCGCACAGAGGAGTCCCGGGTGGCCAAGAAGACCGCGCCGCGCAATACCGCGGCGGCGAAGAAGACCGCTCCCAGTAAGAAGGCGGCGGCGACTAAGACGACGGTTCCGAAGAAGCCTGCTCCCGCCAAGAAGCTTGCGGCTAAGAATGCGCCCTCATCGAAGTGAGCAGCGTCCAAGCACTCCGATCGTCGGAGGTAGCTTCGCCTGACTCATCCTTGCGAGGAGAAGCCGTGCAATTCACTGTCTTGCCCGCAGGGACTTTGCCCACCCGGCGCAGGCCTGAGGCTGCGTGAAGCTTCCCCTTGATGTTGGACACCTGGAGACTGGGACGTGAGGTTCCAGAGGAAGTAGTGCCGGGTGGGAAGCAAGAGCAACCGCAGCAGGCGGTACTCGGACGAGTTCAAGCGCGACGCGCCGTGAGCGCTGACGAACTCCGCCGGGAAGTACGCCGGTTGGGGCTGCGGCAGAGCATGGGACGAACCGGCTCGTGCTACGACAATGCCGCCGCCGAGAGCTTCTTCGCGCTGCTGAAAGCGGAGATCGGCACCCGCCACTGGCCCGACCGGATTACCGCCCGCGCTGAGATCTTCACCTTCATCGATCGAGACCTTCTACAACCGCAAGCGGCTGCGGAGGCATCCAGTCTGGGGCTACCTCACCCCGCTGGAGACCCGGCAGCGGGTCTGTCAAACGAGCGGCTCTGGCCCGTAGTCGGTGGTGAGGCCGAGTAGCGGTCAGGGTAGGAGGATGCGGTGGCGAAGGAGGTCGAATCCGGCGCGTCCGTGCATCTGCCTCATGATCCTCTTGGTGCGGGTGTTGACGCCTTCGGTGCGGCCGTTGTGGTAGCGCAAGGTGAGGCCGGCGTTCACGGCGGACCGGTCGGTTTCGAGACCGTTGGTGAAGCTGCGCAGGTGGGGCAGGTCGATGGCACGGGCGGTCGTGATCCACTCGGTGAGTTTCACGTCGTTGCCCTCGGCCGGTTTCAGCAGGGTGGCGAAGCCGCGTATGAGATCGGCGAGTGCGGTCATCTCCGGGCAGGCCGCAGCGATCTTCTCCAGCAGGGTCGATTCCTTCGGGCGCAGGTTTTCGGGGTCGGTGAGCAGGAGGCGGCTGGCGTGACGTGGGGTGGTGACGGGGCGGTCGCCTTCAGCGCGGCCCTGGTTGAGGTAGCGGACCAGCAGGTTGGCGCTGCCGGTGTAGCCCAACTCCCGGATCTCTTCGAGGAGGTGGGTGGCCGGGACAGCGGGTTCCTCGGCACGGCGCCGACGCAGGTGCTCGCGGTAGGGGTCGACGAGGGTGGGCCGGTAGGCGGGGGCGATGCGCAGGGCCTGGGGTTCGGGCATGCGGGCGTAGCGTTTGACGGTGTTCAGGGCCAGGTTGAGGCGGCGGGAGCAGTCGAGGAGGCCGACGCCCTGGCCGAGGAGATCGTGGATCTTGTTCCAGCGTTCGAATGTGGTCTGCTCGCGTACTCCGCCGGGCCGGGGCGGGTTGATGGTGGCCCAGCATCCGGCGTGGGCGCGGACCTCGAGCTGGACTTTGTCGCAGAGATTTCGCCAGAGGTGCCATCGGTCACTGACCTGCACCGCGTCGGGCAGGGCTCGGCGGTTCACGTCCGGCCGGGTCCTATCCAGGTCGCCCACGTAGAAGATGACCGGCACGCGCCTCCGCTACGGGCGCCCTTGTCGGGCCCACCGCGTCGGCGGCTCCAGCACGGCGGTCGTGAGGTGGACGTGCGGCCGGCCCCCGGCCGAGCCGCGACCGCGTCTTGAGACCGGCCCAGAGTCGAGAGTCGTAGCAGACGCCCCCACCACTGCCCCGAGCCTGTGGTATGGGTTCAGGAATCGTGAGCTTCGCTGAGACCGATTGCTGCTGGGAGACCCATCCGGCTCCGCCATGGGGACGGGGTGGTTACGACGCGTTCGGGGGCACGTTCCGGCGCAGGCCCCCGTACCACTTGGTCTCGGCAGCGGCGACTGCCGCGAGGACCACGACGTTGCCCGCAAGCCCGGCCGGCGGCGGCAGCACGACCGCCGCTGGCAGTCAGGCCAGGAGCAGACAGGCGGCGGCGAGCTGGGTCGGGCCCGAGCGTAATGACGTACACGAGGTCGAAGACAGCTCGAACGTGGTGACGAGGCTGCCCACTGGGAGCGTGCGCCCGGCCATCGACCGTTCCTGCTGTCGGTCCTGCCGGTCGGGTTGCTCGCTGTGTGCGACCGCTGGCTGTTGTCCTCAGTCCCATCCGTTACCTGTTGCGTGCTCTCACTCCGTATCTGCCGCCGGGGCCAGGCGCACCTCTTCCACGTCCAGTTGGGCCTGCACCCGCTGGAGAACGGCGTCGTCGATGCGGCGGGCGTCGCGCAGGGCGATGACGGCGGAGCGTTTGTGTTCCAGGAGGGCCAGGCGCAGGGCGGTGTCCTCCTGGTGGTGCCGTAGGAGCGCATCGGCGTCCGGGGCGTCCGCGGTTGCAGCAGCCCGGAGTGTGTTCAAGTGGGTCTCGTACTCGGCGCGTAGCCGCTCGGTGACCTCGGGGTCGGTACCGAGGTCGGCCGCCACCGTGGGGAGGGCGTCGAGTGCGGCTTCGGACGCGGCAATCCGGGCGAGAGCGAGTTCGCGGTCGGCGTCGGTGTCGTAGGGCAGTTGGGCCCGGCGGGCCACCGACGGCAGGACTAGCGCCTGGACGACGAGGGTGGTCACGACGACGCCGGCGGTGACGAAGACGATGGTGTCGCGGTCGGGGAACGGTCCGCCGGAGTCGAGGGTGTAGGGCACGGACAGCGCGAGTGCCAGGGAGACGGCCCCGCGGAAACCGGCCAGAGCGCTGACCACGCGGGCCCGGTGGCCCATGCGTCGCTCTCGCTGCTGCGGGCGCCGGTCCAGCGTTCTGATGGTGTACACCGCGACGAACAGGAACAGAAACCGTACGACGACCAGCGCGCAGGAGATTGCGGCCACCATCACCAACGCCTCGGTCAGGGCGGTACCGGACAGACCTCGGATTGCCGCCTGTGCCTCGAGGCCGACCAAGACGAACAGAGCGCCGTTGAGCAGGTACATCGCCAGCGACCAGAAGGCCATCGTCTGCCGGCGGGCCTCGGCCCTGCCCAGGCTCGGCCCGGCCTGGCTCATGATCAGCCCGCACACCACGACCGCGAGCACGCCCGACGCCTCGACCTGCTCGGCCAGCAGATAGGCGCTGAACGGGATCAGGATGATCGTGAGGTTGTCCAGCATCGTCTCGCCGAACTCGCGTACGAGGCGGCGGAGCCGGATGCCGAGCCACGCGACCAGTACGCCGGCCGCGATGCCGCCGCCGTAGGACAGGGCAACCAGGCCGCTGACGTGAGCCGCGCTGAGGTACTCGGATCCCACGGTGACGCCGACGGCCAGGCTATAGATGACCAGTGCGGTCCCGTCGTTGATCAAGGACTCGGCGCGCAGCAGCGTGACGTTGCGTCGGGGCAGTAGCCGGGAGACCACGCCCACGGCGGTGGCGTCGGTCGGTGCGACGGCGGCGCCAAGGACCCAGGCCGGGCCCCACGGCAGGCCGAGCGCGTGCGCGAGGGCCGCGACGGCCCAGGCGGTGACAGCCACCAGGAGGGTGCCGGTCAGGACGATGCCGCGCAGGTCGTGCCGGATCGCCCGCAAGGAGGTTGTCACGCTCTCCCAGTACAGAAGCACCGGCAGGAAGACGAGCAGCAGCACCTCCGGTGGCAGCTCGGTCTCGCGGAGCGCGGGTACGAAGCCGAGCAGGACGCCGGCGGCCAGTTGCAGTACGGGGGTGGCCACCTTGAGCTGGTGGGCGAGGGCGCCGCTCACCAGCAGGGCGCATCCGAGCAGTACGACGAACTCAAGGGCCGCCACGACGCAGTCTCCTCGGGGCCGTTGGGGTCGTTGGGTTCATGGGAGTTCTTGGGGCTCCCCTGATCCCTTGGCTGATGCGGGTCACCATGTCGTGGCGACCGTTCTCAGGGGGATCCACGTGTCGCCGCGGTGGCCGTAGTCGGTGGTCAGGAGCAACCGCCAGTTGGCCCGGCTTCCGTACACCTTCGCGTCGGTCATGGTCCGGACGGTCAGACGCGCCGTGCCGCCGTCGAGGTCGAGTGCCGTGTCCACCTCGTCGATGGAGTGGTAGACGAACTGCCCGGCCTTCATCTCGGCCAGCCACTCGGCTTTGGGCTGCACGTATCCCGTCATGTGGGTGAGGGTGAAACCGTCGTCGAGCAGGTCGTCGAGTGACGGTGTGTCTGCTTCGACCATGGCGTCCAGGTAGGCGTGGTGGGCCTGGAGGATGGCCTCCCGGTCCGTCTGGCTAGGGGTGGGTGGCACGCTGACTCCCTGTTGCGTGGCGGGCCTGGGCTGTCGTCAGGCTGAGGCGCGTGCCCGGACGGCGTCGAGGTCGTCGCGGACCCGCTGCGACTCGGCGTCGAGCGGCATGTTGGCCTCGTCCCGTACCGCGTCCAGGGAGCCGGGCGGGTCCTGGTCCAGCGCCGCGAACAACGGCCCCAAGTCGCGTGGTGCGACTCCTTGTTCGGCCACCAGCTCGAGGGTACGGCCAGCGGCCTCGGGAGCGGTGAGGGCCGCCACCAGGACCTGTGCGATGTCGGCGCGCGCGACACATCCGTCGGCGGGGCCGCCTGAGCGGCGGCGGTCGCCCTGGAGGAACACCATCTGGTGTTCGTCGGGTCCGTTCATGTCGAACCAGCCCGGCCGCACGATGGTGTACGTGAGGCCGCTGGCCCGTACCAGTCGCTCCGAGCGGCGCTTCCACTCCAGCAGGTGGCCGTAGCTGCTGCTGCGGGTGGTGGCCCCGATGGAGGTCATCAGCGCCACGCGGGGCCGTGCGCCGTCCAGGGAGGCCAGGGCGGTCAGGACGTTGCGTACGCCTGCGTAGTCCACCGTCTCCGGCGAGGATGCGCCGGTGCCGAAGGAGCCGAGGGTGAGCACGATGGCGTCGGCGCCGGCCACCGCCTCGGGCAGGGTCTCGGGCCGGGTGACATCGCCGACGACAAGCTCGGCGTCGGCGGGGAGGAGCTGGGCGCCCTTCGTGCGGTCACGCACCAGAGCCCGGACGGTGTGTCCGCGGGCGATCGCCTCGGCCACCACGAGCCGTCCGATGCTGCCGGTGGCGCCGATCACCAGCACGGTCAGCGGCTGTGCTTGCATGTTCGTTTCCTCCTTGCCAGGGCACGGGTGGGATGAGCGCCCATGCCGTCAGTCTCACTCGGCGTCGCGATCGCGCGCCCTGTGCGTCAAGTCCCCCTGCGGGTGGTGTTTCCGAAGGTCACTGCCGTACGAGGGCGAGTCTCAGTGCCCTCGTACGGCGTCCACGTGGGGGCCGGTCATGCCTGCTTCGGCTTCGCGAAGGTCGCGCCGTCGATCACGAACCGGTAGCGGACGTCGGAGGCGAGGATCCGCTCGTAGGCGGTGTTGATGTCCTGTGCGTCGATCAGCTCGATGTCGGCTGTGACGCTGTGCTCGGCCGCGAAGTCGAGCATCTCCTGCGTCTCGGCGATGCCGCCGAACAGTGATCCCACGAAGGACCGGCCGTTTTGGAGGAGGGGGAAGACCTCCATCGGCATGGGCTCGGTCGTCACTCCGACGTTCACCATGGTGCCGTGCAGGCGCAGCATCCCGAGGTAGTCGGGGAGGGACACAGGTGCGCTGACGGTGTTCAGGATGATGTCGAAGGTGTTGGCCAGCTCGGTGAACGCCGAGCCGTCACCGGTCACTGCGTAGTGGTCGGCGCCGAGGGCCTTGGCGGCCTCGCGCTTGCTGCCGGACTGGGACACGACGGTCACGTCGGCGCCCATGGCCTTGGCCATTTTCACGCCGAGGTGGCCGAGCCCGCCGAGGCCGACGACCGCGACCTTGGTGCCGGGCCGGGCGCCGAACCGCTTGAGCGGGGAGTGGACGGTGATGCCGGCGCACAGCAGTGGCGCGGCGGCGGCCGGGTCGAGGGTCTCGGGGACGCGGACGACGAAGTCCTCGGGGGCGACGATCGCCTCGGAGTAGCCGCCCTGGGTGTGGGCGCCGGGCTCGGCGGGGTCGGGAGCTCCGAAGACGAGAGTGTTGCCCTTGAGGCAGTACTGCTCCTGGCCTGCCTGGCAGTTCTCGCAGGTGCGGCAGGAGTTGACCATGCAGCCGATGCCGACCAGGTCGCCGACCTGGTGGCGGGTGACGTCGGGGCCGATCTCGGTGACCCGGCCGACGATCTCGTGGCCGGGGACGAGCGGGCTGATGGGCAGCGGGCCGAACGTGCCGTCGGCGTAGTTCATGTCGGAGTGGCAGATCCCGCAGTACAGGATGTCGAGCTTGACGTCGTGCGGGCCGACGTCGCGGCGCTCGATGGTGAGGGGAACGAGCGGCTTGCCTGCTTCGTGGGTGCCGAACGCGTTGACGGTGGTGGGCATGGTGGTTCCTTTGCTCAGGTACGAGGTGATGTCAGGCTTCGGGGATGGCGCGGCCGTAGGCCGCGAGGGTGACGGCCTCCGGTTCGGGGCCGCCGCGCCGGCCGGTCTCCAGGGCGTCGAGGGTCTTCAACTCGTCCGTGGAGAGGGCGAAGTCGAAGACGTCGATGTTCTCGGCGATGCGGTGGCGTTTGGTCGACTTGGGGATCACCGAGCGGCCCTGCTGGATGCCCCAGCGCAGCAGCACCTGGGCGGGGCTCTTGCCGTGCGCCTCGGCGATCGCGGTGACGACCGGGTCTTCAAGGACGCTCTTGCGGTCCTCGCCGTATCCCGGGTAGAAGGTGATACCGCCGATGGGGGACCACGCCTGGTTGAGGATGCCGTGGTCGTTGTCGAAGTCGAGTACGGGGCGCTGCTGGAAGTAGGGGTGGATCTCCAGCTGGTTGACGGCGGGGACGACGGAGGTCGCGTCGAGCAGCGCGGTCAGGTGGTCGACCATGAAGTTGCTGACGCCGATCGCCCGGACCTTGCCGTCGGCCAGGAGCTTCTCCAGGGCGCGGTAGGCGGCGAGGGTCCTGTCGAAGTCCGCCGGCAGTGCCTGGTGCAGGATCAGCAGGTCGATCTGGTCCACGCCGAGCTTGGCGGCGCTCTTGGCGAAGCCGTGCAGGGTCTCGTCGTAGCCGTAGTCGCTGATCCAGATCTTCGTCTCGATGAAAAGGTCGTCGCGGGGCACGGCGGAGGTGCGGATGGCCTCGCCGACCTCGCGTTCATTGCCGTACGCGGCGGCGGTGTCGATGTGCCGGTAGCCCAGTTCGAGCGCGGCCGTGACGGCGGCCCGGGTCTCGTCAGGCGGGGTCTGGAAGACACCGAGTCCGAGGGCGGGCATCTCGACGCCGTTGTTGAGGGTGAGGGTCTGCATCACAGGGACCTTTCGTGCGGGCGGGTACGTGTAGGGACGATGAGGGTGAGGGTGGCCGCGAGGGCCAGGGCGAGCAGGACGGCGGAGCCGGTCAGCGCGGCACCCGAGCGGGCCGCGATGTCGGCGGCCTCGTGGCCGGTGGCGACGGCGGCGGCCACGGCGGTCAGGATGCTCAGGCTCAGCGCGCTGCCGATCTGGTGCACGGTGTTGACCAGGCCCGAGGCGGCTCCCGCGTCCGCGGGGGCGACCCCGTCCACGCCGCTGGAAGTCAGCGGGGCCAGCACCAGGCCCTGGCCGGCGCCGATGAGCACCATCGGCAACGCCACGCCCGTCAGGTAGGGCGTGTGCAGGTCGAGGCGGCTGAGCCACACCATGCCCACCATGGTCACGGTCAGCCCGATGGTGAGCACCCGCGGCCTGCTCGCCCGCTCAAGGAGCTGCGGCACCTGGACGGCGAAGACGAAGTTGACCAGCGTCATCGGCAGGAAGGAGAGACCGGCCTGCAGCGGCGTCCAGTGGTAGACGCTCTGCACGAACTGCGCGGTGAAGAAGAAGAACCCCATCATGGCGCCCATGTAGAGCATCCGGGTGACGTAGGCGCCGCTGCGCTCCCGGCTCGCGAACAGCCGCAGCGGCACGATCGGCTGCGCGGCCCGCCGCTCCACCGCCACGAACAGGGCCAGCATCACCAGTCCGGCCACCAGCGGAATCAGGGTGGCCGGAGCGGTCCAGCCGATGTCGGTGGCGTCCACGATGCCGAAGACCAAGGCGGTGGAGCCCGCAGTCGCCAGGAGCGCCCCGGCGACGTCGAAGCGGCCACCCTGGCGCTCGGTCTCGGGCAGGAACCGCACCGCCAGCACCACCATCGCGATGCCGACCGGGACATTGAGGAAGAACCCGGCCCGCCACGAGATCAGGTCGGCGACCAGGCCGCCCACCACCAGGCCGAGAGCCGCGCCGAGCCCGGCCACCGCGCTGTAGGCGGCCATCGCCCGGTTCCGTGCCGAGCCCTCGGCGAAGCTGCGGGTGAGCAGGGACAGGGCGGAGGGGGCCAGGACCGCCGCCCCGACGCCCTGCAGCGCCCGGGCGCCGATCAGCCACCACTGGGTCTGTGCGGCGCCGACAAGGAGCGAGGTCAGCGCGAAGACGACCAGGGAGAACAGGAACACCCTGCGGTGTCCGAACAGGTCACCGGCCCGGGCTCCCAGGAGCAGCAGGCCGCCGAAGACCAGGACGTAGGCGTTGGTGATCCAGGACAGGCCCGTCTCGGAGAACCCCATGGCGGAGCGGATCTGTGGCAGCCCCGTGAACACGATCGAGTTGTCGAGGATGACCATGAAGTAGCTGACGCAGATGATCGCGAGGATCAGCGTCGCCCGGGCCGGGGCGGCAGGGGCGGCCGGCGCACGCACCGCTGTGGGCGGCGTGGATTCCGCCATGGCGACGTCGCCGGTCCCGTCGTACTTGAGCGCTGCGCGCACGGTGGTGGTGTCCTTCCCTTCAGGGTGAGGGCCCGGTGTCGGACTCCCGGCCTTCGGTTCTCTCCAAGAAAACCCCGCGCGGGCACAGGGGTGGGAGTCACTGGTCTTCCAGGTACTGGCAGTACCTCGCAGGTCCTCGCGGACGGACCTACGGTGAAGGTCAAAGCACGACCGTCGTAGGTCGGGCCCGGACCGTCCCACCGGGACGCGATCAGACGGCGCCGGAGCGATTTCAGGGATCTGGACGATGGCAGACAGAGACAGCAAGAAAAGCGTGGCCGCCGAGGTCCGCGAGTTCCTGAGCACCCGGCGTGCCCGGATCACCCCCGAGCAGGCCGGACTGCCGGTTTACGGCGGCAACCGGCGCGTCGCGGGCCTGCGCCGGGAGGAGGTCGCGTTGCTCGCGGGCATGAGCGTCGACTACTACGTCCGTCTGGAGCGCGGAAACCTCTCCGGCGCCTCGGACTCGGTACTGGAATCCCTCGCGCACGCACTGCAGCTGGACGAAGCCGAGCGCACTCACCTGTATGACCTGGCCCGCGAGGCGACACCGTCGGGCCGGCGCCCCACCGTGACGGCGTCCCGGGTGCGGCCCACGATCTTGCGCCTGCTCGACTCGATGACCGATGTGCCGGCATACGTGCGCAACGCGCGCTTCGACATCCTGGCCGCGAACACGCTGGGGCTGGCGCTCTACGCACCCCTCTTCGACTCGCCGCTGTTCGCCCAGCGCGGCCCGGTCAACAGCGCCCGATTCATGTTCCTCGACCCCGCCAGCAAGGACTTCTGGGTCGACTGGGAAAAGGGCGCCGACGACGCGGTCGCGTTCCTGCGCACCGAGACGGGCCGGGCACCCCACGACAAGGCGCTGACCGATCTCATCGGAGAGCTGACGACCAAAAGCGGCGACTTCGCCCGCCGGTGGGCCCACCACGACGTGAAGTTCCACCGCTCCGGAGTGAAGAACCTGCACCACCCTCTCGTCGGCGATCTCGCCCTGCCCTACGAGGCGATGGAACTGCCCGCGGACCCCGGCCTTCGCCTCAACTTCTACACGCCCGAACCCGACTCCCCGGCGCAGGAGGCCCTGAGCCTCCTCGCCAGCTGGGCAAGCACCGGGACCGTCGTACCAACCGCGAACGACTGACTACGACTGACAGTGAGGAGAACCCCCTTCATGCAGTACCGACCGCTCGGCCGCACCGGCGTCCAGGTCAGCCCGCTCTGCCTGGGCGCGATGATGTTCGGCCCTTGGGGCAACGAGGACGAGGCCGACTCGATCCGGATCATCCACCGTGCCCTGGACGCGGGCATCAACTTCGTCGACACCGCGGACGTGTACTCCGCCGGCGTCTCGGAGGAGATCGTCGGCAAGGCTCTCAAGGGCCGCCGCGAGGACGTGTTCCTGGCGACCAAATTCTTTATGCCGATGGACCAGGACGACCCCAACAAGCGAGGCGGCTCGCGGCGCTGGATCATCCGCGAGGTCGAGAACTCCCTACGTCGGCTCGGCACCGACCACATCGACCTCTACCAGGTCCACCGCCCCAGCCCCGACACGGACGTCGCCGAAACCCTCGGCGCCCTCTCCGACCTCGTGCACCAGGGCAAGATCCGCTACATCGGCTCCTCGTCCTACTCCGGCTCCCAGATCGTCGAGGCCCAGTGGACCTCGCGCGAGAGGAACCTGGAACGGTTCGTGACCGAGCAGCCGCCGTACTCGATCCTGGTCCGCGGCATCGAGGAGGACGTACTGCCCACCGTGCGCCGCCACGGCATGGGCACCCTCACCTACAGTCCGCTCTCCGGCGGCTGGCTCTCCGGCCGCTACCGCAAGCACGCCACCGAGGGTCCCGCCTCCGCGGCCCGCCCCCAGGCCCGCTTCGACATGAGCACCCCCGCCAACCAGCGCAAGCTCGACGCCGTCGAACAACTCGCCGTCCTGGCGGAGAAGGCCGGTCTCCCGCTCATCGAGCTCGCCGTCGCCTTCGTCATCAACCACCCCGGCGTCACCTCGGCGATCATCGGGCCCCGCACCATGGAACAGCTGGAGGCGTTCCTGCCCGCCGCCGACGTCACCCTTCCGCCGGACGTGCTCGACGCCATCGACGAGATCGTCGCACCCGGCGTCACGGTCAACCCGGTCGACAACAGCTACGGCGACTTCGAGCTCCGCGCCGACCAGCGACGCCGCTGACGCGGCCCGCACTGGCCGGTCGCGCCCGGCCAGCACCGACTTCACGCGGCCACGGGAGGCGCCCTCTGGCGTCCTGACGCATCAGCCGGCGGCTAGACGGACAGCTCCTTTGGCCCTGCCCGTACCGGCCCGCAGACTCTGCTCGTCTACGGGGTCGGGCCGATCCACCGGTGTGCTCCGCGAGCAGGCAGGAGCGTCATAGCCAGCACGTGCCGCGGCATGGCCACGGTGGCTGGCCTCACTCGGCCGGTTCTGCGGTGGCCTGGTACTGCTCTGCGGCCCAGGAGGCGAGGATGCGCAGGCCGTCGTGGGTGGGTGAGCCGACTTCGGCGGTCCACACGACGAGCTGCTGGTCGGGATCGGTGCTGGCGGTGAGGGTGTCCCAGTCCAGGGAGAGCTCGCCGGCGACGGGATGGTGGAGGACCTTCGTGCCCACGCTGAGGGTGGCGACATGGTGTGCGGCCCACCATTGGCGGAAGTCTTCGTCCTGTACGCACAATTCACCGACCAGAGCGGTCAGGCGGGGGTCGTCCGGATACTTCGCCGCCTCCATGCGCAATTGCGCAACTGCGATACGAGCCACACCTTTCCAGTCGGCATACAGTGCGCGCATCGCCGGATCGGCGAAAAGAATGCGCACGTAATTGCGATGCTTTTCCGGGAAGGCAGCAAAGTCGGTGACGAGCGCCGCTGCCAGGGGGTTCCAGGCGAGGATGTCCATCCGGCGGCCCATCACAATGGCGGGCGTGGCGGTGAGGTCGTCCAAGACCCGGCGCAGCTGCGGCTGGACCTTCTGCCGGGCCCTGCGGCGCGGCTTTGCCGCCTCCTTCCCGGCCAGGCCGAAAAGGTAGCGGCGCTGGTCGTCGTCCAGGTGCAGGACCTGGGCCACGGCCTCCAGCACCGGTGCGGAGGGAGGCAGCCGGCCCTGCTCAAGCCGGGTGTAGTAGTCCGTGGAGATCGCCGCGAGCTGGGCAACCTCTTCCCTGCGCAGCCCGGCGACCCGGCGGGGACCTGCACTGTCGGGCAGGCCCACGGCACGCGGGCTCAGCTCGGCCCGGCGGGCCTTGAGGAACTCGCCCAGCTCGTTCAGATGCGGTGTCGGACTCATGCCACCAGTGTGGCAGCGGAAGCCCTCGCCGTGAGGGGGAAGGATTCTTCCCAGGATGTTCCATTCCCAGGAACAAATTCCCCTCTGCACAGGCGCGCGTAAGGGTGCAAGCCTGGAATTACGCCAGACAGGACAGCGGAAGGAAAGAACAATCGTGTCGGAAAAGGAATCCGCAGCACAGCAGGCCATCGGCGACATCGCCCCCAAGCTCGCCGACCTCACCGACCAGGTGCTGTTCGGCGACGTCTGGGAGCGCGAGGGGCTCTCCCCGCGAGATCGCAGCCTGGTCACCGTCACCGCGCTGATCGCCCTGTACCGATCCGACCAGCTCGGCTTCCACCTCAAGCTGGCCCTGGAGAACGGGCTGACCCAGACCGAGCTGAGCGAGGCCATCACCCACCTGGCGTTCTACGCCGGCTGGCCCAACGCCATGGGCGCCGCCGCCCAGCTGAAGGCCATCCTGGCCGCCGCCGGTGCCGGCCAGGACCGCTGACACCCCATTCTTTCTGCACAGGAGCATCCCCTTTCTCATGAGTAAGGTCATCTTCATCACCGGTGCGAGCCGCGGTCTGGGCACCGACATCGCCCGCCAGGCCCTGACCGCCGGCCACCAGGTCGTCGCCACCGGCCGCCGCCCCGAAAACGTGCTCAAGGCGCTCGGCGGCGAGCACGACAACCTGCTGGTCACCGCCCTCGACATCACCAGCACCGACGCTGCCCAAGCCGCTGT
Source organism: Streptomyces sp. NPDC020299 (assembly GCF_044387825.1). Lineage (NCBI taxonomy): Bacteria > Bacillati > Actinomycetota > Actinomycetes > Kitasatosporales > Streptomycetaceae > Streptomyces > Streptomyces sp. NPDC020299. The sequence goes on along the minus strand of NZ_JBIRWL010000024.1, from coordinate 88,022 downwards.
CGACGCCGCCGTGACCCGGTTCGGCCGCATCGACGTGCTGATCAACAACGCCGCCACGTTCCAGGCCGGCTACTTCGAGGAGATCTCCGACGCGCAGATGCGCGCGCAGATGGAGACGAACCTGTTCGGCCCGATGAACATCACCCGCGCCGTCCTGCCCGTCATGCGCACCCAGCGCGCGGGGCACATCGTCACGATCTCCTCGATCGCCGGGCTGGTCGGCCAGGAGTTCTGCGTCGCCTACGCGGCCTCCAAGTTCGGTGTCGAGGGCTGGATGGAGTCGCTGCGCTACGACGTCGAGCCGTACGGAATCAAGACGACCATCGTCGAGCCCGGCTTCTTCCGCACCGAGCTGCTCGTGGACGCCTCCACCAGCTGGGCGGAACTGTCCATCGACGACTACGCCGAGCGCACGAAGACCACCAAGGCAATGTGGCAGTCGATGAACGGGCAGCAAGCCGGCGACCCGGCCAAGCTCGCCGACGCCCTGCTCAAGGTCACTGACCTCGACGAGCCGCCGCTGCGGTTCGTCGCCGGCGACGACGCCATCCCCACCGCCGAGGCCAAGGGCCAGCAGATCACCGCCCAGGCCACCGCCTCCCGCACCCTGGGCAGCGGCCTCGCCCACACCGACGCCGCCTGACCCAGGCACCCGATCCGTACCAAGGAGCACGCCATGGAATTCGTCAAGCCGCAGCCCACCGGCAAGGGCCCCGAGGACTGGTTCAACGGAGACGTCTGGTTCGACGTCATCCACGCAGGCCAGGAGCCGTCCCGCATCCGCGCCAACATGGTGCGCTTCGCCCCCGGCGCCCGCACCGCCTGGCACCACCACGCCGTCGGCCAGACCCTGCACGTCATCGCCGGCGTCGCCCTGATCGGCACCCGCGACGGCACCGTCTACGCCGCCCACCCCGGCGAGACCGTCACCTGTCCGCCCGGCGAACAGCACTGGCACGGCGCCACCGAGGACCGCTTCATGCAGCACCTCGCCCTGTGGGACGGCACCGCCCCCGACGACGACCGCCCGGAGACCACCTGGCTGGAGCACGTTACCGACGCCCAGTACCAGGCCCCCCGCACCCGCAGCAGCCACTGACCCCACCCACGCGCGAAGGAGTACCCCGAGCATGACCGCGACGATGACCGCCCTCTTCGGCGGCACCGGCCCCGACTGGACCCCCCGCCAGGTACCCGTACCCAAGCCAGGTCCCGGTCAGATCGTGGTGCGCGCGCACGCGGTGGCGCTCAACAACGCCGACGCTGCCATGCTTGCCGCTGCCGACCCCACCGCGGGCGGCAGCGGCAAGGAATACCAGGCCGGCTACGAATTCGCCGGTGAAATCGCGGTGGTGGGCGACGGCGTCGACACCGCCACCGTGGGGCAGCGCGTGATGGGCACCACTCCGGCCAGCTTTGCCCAGTACGTGGCGGCCGACCACCGTCACGTCTTGCCCATCCCCGACGGACTCGACTTTACGGAAGCCTGCGCGCTGCCCACCGCACTGCTCACCGAGCACGGCGCCCTCACATCCGGCGGCTACCAGCCCGGCCAGTCACTGCTGATCACTGGCGCCACTTCCAGCATCGGACTCATCGGCGTGCAGATCGCCCGTGCCCTGGGCGCCGGCCCGATCGTCACCACCACTCGCAGCGCTGGCAAGCACAGCCTGCTCGAGCAGGCCGGAGCCGACACCATCGTTGTCACCAGCGAACAGGACCTCACCCAGGCAGTACTCGACGCCACTGCCGGCGAAGGTGTCGACTTGGCCCTGGACCACGTCGGCGGCCAGACCTTCGCCGCCTGCCTACCGGCCACCAAAGTGGACGGCACTGTGGTCAACGTCGGCCGTCTCGACACGGCTGCGGCCACCATCGACCTGGACGCCCTGTCCTACCGCCACCTGCGCGTGCACGGAGTGTCCTTCGGCTTCACCCGCGCCGCGGAACTCGGCGCCGTCATTGCAGCCGCCGGCCAAGACCTGCTGCCCGCCGTCGCCGACGGACGCGTGCGCCCCCTCATCGACAGCATCCTGAGCTTCAACACCGCCGACCAAGCTGTCACTCGGCTCCGCTCTCACCGAGCCCTCGGCAAGATCGTCCTCACCGTCCCCTGACCCGAAACGATTCAGCGTCGGACCGACACACAGTCTCGAAGGTCTGGCCAACGCCGCGAGACCAACCGCCAAGCCCGAAAGGCGAGACGTCACAGGTCACGGAATCGCCGTAGGGCAGGGGCCGCGAGAACCCACACATCCAAGCCAGGCGTTTGACAGTGAACCCAGCCGTTTCGGCTGGGTTCACTGTCATAGAAGGAGGGCCACCAGCTCCGCAAGCTCCGCGCCAAGGCGGCCCGGAGCCCACTGGGCACCAGCACGACGCAGGAATCCCGTCAGCAGATCTCCCAGGCCGCCTTCCTGGTCTGGCTCGCCGCCCGGCACGTCACGCTGGATGCCTGCACCCAGACCGATCTCGATGCCTGGCACGCGGAGAAGTACGCCACCCGGCGCCCCGCACAGGCCTTCCTGCGCTGGTGCATGGACACCCGCCGGATGCCGCGGCTGATCATCCCGAACCGCCCGACCACCAACCCCCACCCGATGGGCCAACACCAGCGCATCACCGCCCTGCAACGGGTCCTCGCCGACGACAGCACCTCGCCGAGAGTCCGGCTCGCCGCCTGTCTGGTCCTGCTGTTCGCCCAGCCCGTCAGCCGGATCGTCCGCATGGTCACCGACGACGTCGTCCACGACGGCCGACATGTCGCACTCCGCCTCGGCGACCCGCCCACCCCAGTGCCCGAACCGGTGGCCGCCCTCCTGCTCGACTACCTCCAGGCCCTGCCCGCCAGCACCCCGGTCATCAACCAGAACTCACCCTGGCTCTTCCCCGGCCGCACCGCGAGCCAGCCGATGAACCCCGGCACTTTGCGCGACGCGCTGCGGAAACTCGGCGTCCCGGCCGAGAAGGGCCGCATCTCCGCCATCCGCCAGCTCGTCCTCCAGGCCCCGGCCCCGGTTATTGCCCAGGCACTCGGCTACCACGACAAAAGCACCACCCGCATCGCCACCGACGCCGGAGCCCCCTCTACCAATCTCAGCCCCCGGCCACGTCATGAAACCTTCTCAACATCGCATGAAAGAGCAGCAAATGATCCATATTTGGGCAAATGATCTAGCTGTGGCAACTGTCGAGTCACCTCTGGCATACACCCCGAGGAGCCCGCCATCGGTTGCGGCTCAGCAACTTCCGGAGGCCGACATGCCCTTCGGTTCCCTGCGCCCGCTGACAGCCGGTATGCGTTTCATGTCGTCGGCACGCGGTCGATCCTGGTCAGAAGGGCCCGGCATCCCTGGTTCACGAGCAGAACGAACCGGCCGCTGCCTGCGAGGGGATGGAGCCGGAGCGCGAGCGGCCGATCCACCGCTGGGCGGGCGAGGGCCTGTCCGTGCCGAGGGCCCGCTGGCTGCCGCACGAGGCGGGACCCGGCTACCGCGACCATGCAGGAGTCCGCCTCGACCCGCACGGTCCCGGCATGCCGGGCTGGCCGATTCCGTCCTCAGTATCCGCACCATCCCGCCACAGCCGGGGTGCTGCCGACAACACCGGGCCGGCCTGCAGAGCCTGCCCGGTGTTGTCAGGAGCCCCCTGGACATCGGGGCGTTGACCGAACTAACTCGCCGGGCAGACGACGAAGTTGGCGAAGCCGCCCGCTCCGCTGCTGTCGACCTGGGAAATCGCCTCGTTGACCGCGTCGAGGGGGTAACGACGGTGTTCGAACACGGACAGGTCGAGGGCGTGGACCGCAGCCAGGTCCGCCATGGCCTGCCCCTCGCCTGGGGTGAACCAGCACGATCCCATGAGGGTCTGCTCCTGGTCCATCATGGAATGGACGTCGATGGGCACTTCGCCGGCGACCGCCCCGATGTTCACCGCGCGCCCACCTCGGGCCAGGGAACGCATCCCGCCGAGGAAGGTGCTGTGGGGTGCCCCGGGGCCGAGGGCGTCAATGTACATGTCGACGCCTCGTCCGCCGGTCTCTTCTGCGATCCACTCGTCGACGGGACCGTCGTACAGCGAGTGGGTCTCGATGCGGTCCGGGGAGAGGGCCTGGACGCGGTCGAGCAGGGCGCGGTCGCGTCCGGTGCCGTAGATCTTGGTCACTCCCATGTGTGGGGCGAGCAGGGCCGCGCCGATTCCGAGGGTGCCGTTGATGCCGTTGACCAGCAGGGTCATACCCGGCTCCGGGGCCAGCTTGCGCAGGGCGGCGTACATGGTGCCGAGATAGCCGAACCGGGCCGCTGCTTCGAATTCGACGTCGTCGGGCAGCCTGGCCAGGGCGTACTGAGGGGCGATCATGTACTCGGCGAGACCACCGGAGTAGCGGTCGAGCAGCTGGGGGGAGGACGGTGTGAACCCGAAGTAGCCGGCGAAGCAGTAGCTTTCGCACGTGGTCAGATAGCCGTCGCGACATGACCGGCACGTGGTGCAGACGCGGCCGGGGTTGACGTAGACGCGCTCGCCGACATCGACGCCCTCGACGCCGGGGCCTATGGCCTCGACGAAGCCTGCCGGGTCCAGGCCGAAGACGGCCGGCAGGGTCGGCAGCGGGTTCTGCGGGAACCAGGTGGTCCAGTTGCTCAGAACGTTGGCGAGGTTGGGCACGACGTTGCAGGCCTGCACTGCGACGCGAACCTCGCCCGGTCCCGGTTCTGGAATGGGCAGGTTCTCGATCTCCATCGCCTTGCCTACGTCGTGCATGCGCGCTGCGCGCATCGTTGCGGCGGTCATGACTGCTCCTCCGGCCGGTTGTCGGTGTGTTGCCCGTCCCGGGCATGTGCGGTGCGCGGGACGCCGACCAGGACGAACAGCATCCTGGCCGGGGCCGTGCCGGGGTTGCGCCAGGCATGCCGGGTCCCGTTCTGTACGACGACGTCTCCGGTCGCGAGCTTCGCGGTCTTTCCGTCGCCCAGATCGAGAGTGATGTGCCCGTCTAGGACGACGCAGTAGTCGACGGAATCGGTGCGGTGCATGCCCGGGTCGTCTGCTTCGAAGAGTTCGGCCAGGCCGGGCAGGATCTGCAGCTGTTCTGCCTGGGCAGCGGCCGGGTCGAAATCGGGGCCGGCCATGACGCTGTCGGGCGGGAAGCTCACGGTGAGCACGCGGGTCTCACCGGGCGAGGGGACGAACGAGCCGGTGGCGGGTGTCGGATCGCTGACGTCACCGCTACCGACAGCGGCATCCGGTGTTGTCGCCCATACCAGCGACACGGCGAGGCCGGGGACGTGCTTGCTGTGCGACGTGCGCGGGGGCTCGCCGTCCTGGGCGACAAGGGATGTGCCCTGTTCGGTCGCCGAGGTGACTACTCGTCGGATCATATGGACCTCTTTGTCCGGGGTATCCGTGGGGATGGTGGCGGTTCAGGATTCGACGGTCTTGTTCTCCCGGTCGTAGGCGCCCAGGCCCGGCCGGTAGGTCTTCTCGTCGAGGAACTGCTGGAGCCCGGCCTGGCGGCCGCGCTCGCGGTCGAGGAACTGCGACTGCTCGAGCTTGGCGTAGAGGTAGTCGTCGGCCAGTTCCCAAGGCATCAGGCGGGACTTGCGGAAACCGATCTTCGCGGCCCGCATGACCACCGGGTTCTTCTCCTTGAGGTCGTTGGCCAGCTCGACCACCGCCTCGCGAAGCTGCGCGCGGGGCACCGCGCTGTTGACCAGCCGCATCTTCTCCGCCTCGGCGCCGTCGAAGGTGCGGCCGGTCATGATGTAGTAGAGGGCGTCGCGGCTGGGCACGGTCTCGGCCAGCGCGCGGCTGACGACGCTGCCCGGCGGGATGCCCCAGTTGATCTCGGAGAGGCCGAAGACCGCGTCGTCTGCCGCGATCGCGAGGTCGCAGCTCACCAGCGGGACGAACGCGCCGCCGAAGCACCAGCCGTTGACCATGGCGATCGTCGGCTTGGAGTAGTCCTGGAGGTGCTTCCACTGCCATTCGGCGTTGACCCGGCGGACGTGGATCTGCACTGACGGGTGCGATTCGTCGACCTTCCGGAAGTACTCCTCCAGGTCCATTCCCGCCGAGAACGACTCGCCCACGCCGGTGAGCACGACGACTTGGGCGCGGTCGTCGCCTTCCAGTTCGATCAGCACGTTGCGCATGTCCTCGTTGAGGGAGGGGCTCATGGCGTTGCGCTTGTCCGGCCGGTTGAGTGCCACCCAGGCGATTCCGTCGATGATCTCCACGAGGACGTTCTCGTAGTCGTAAGTGGGTTCGGGCATGTCTACCGACCTCCGGTGTATCAAGTAGCTTGATATACAAATAACAAGCTACTTGATGTAAAGTCAATGGGTGGAGCCGAAAATGGAGCGTTTGCCTGCTCGGGTGACCTATCTCGTCAAGCAGGTTGAGCGGGGGGTTCGAACGGCGCTGGACGAGACCGTGCGGGGATTCGGGCTGACCACGCCGCAGTACGCGGCCTTGAGCGTCCTTGCCCGGCGGGGCGGGTTGTCGTCGGCGCAGCTGGCGCGGCGAGCTTTCGTCACGCCTCAGGCGATGAACCAGATCGTTGCCCAGCTCGAAGCCGAAGCGCTGATCACACGGGCGCCTGATCCTGGAAACGGTCGGATCCTGCGTGCGGAGCTCACCGAGGAAGGCAAGCGGCGTCTCGAAGCGTGCGAAGCGGCGGTCGACGGCATCGAAGACCACATGCTGAACGCACTTGACCCGGAGTCGGTGGACCGGCTGAGGGAAGGGCTGCTGGCTTGCGCTGTTGCGCTGCGCGACCTGCCTGAGCTGGCTGGTTCCGAGTAGTCCTCCCCGCACGATGCCCGTCTGTTTGAACAGGGGCAGCGCTTCCGCCTGCCGGCGCTCAGGCGTCCTGGTCGTCGGCTCGTGCGAGCACGAGATCCACGTGCAGGTGACGGTAGGGAACGGGAAGCCCGTACCGCTGGGCGACGATCGGATCGTTGCCGTGCCGCACCTCGTTGATCAGACTTTGTTTGACCGCGAAGACAGCATCCGAGTCCAGGTAGGGGCTGTCCGCGATGAACACGTGCGTGGTGACCGGCCGGTACCCGGGAATGTCGACGATGAAGTGGATGTGGGCGGGGCGATACGGGTGCCTCTCGGTGGCCTCCAGGAGTGTCCCGACCGGGCCGTCAGTGGGGATGGGGTAAGGGCTCGGGACGACCGTCCGGAAGTGGAAGCCGCCGTCGGAGCCGGCGGTGAACAGCCCGCGGCCGTTGCCGGCGGACTGAATGCCGGGCTGCTGCACGTCGTAGAAGCCGTTCATGTCGGCCTGCCAGACGTCCACGTCGGCGCCCGTCAGGGGGTTGCCGTCGCTGTCGAGAACGCGGCCGGTGACCAGGCACTGGTCCGTGGGGTCGGCCTCGGAGATGAGGTCGCCGTGTCGGCGTCGCGGTGACTCGACCATGTGGAACGGGCCGAGGACGGTGGCTTCGGTGACCTCTGGCAGGTCACTGTCATTGATGGTCTCGACCAGTGCAGAAATCCCGAGGACGTCGGAGAGCAGGACGAATTCCTGGCGTACCTCGGAGCACTTGTGCCCGGTGGCCGTGAGGAACTCGATTGCCGTCTCCCACTCGGCGACCGTCGGCTCCAGTTCGCGGATCGCGGCGTGCAGGTGTCGCGTCAACACGTCGAGACAGCGACGAAGCCGTGCGTCTGGAGTCCGGGCGAAGCTGTCGACGACGGTGTCCGTGAGGGTCGCCGGCGACAGATCCGCAGCGATCGCATTGCTGGTCATGGAGTGTCCTACCTTTCGTTCGTCGACCATCGTTCCCGGCGCCCCCTGCCCCGTCGCCAGCTCAATCCCGCTGGATGGCAAGCGAACTGGTTCACACGCCGCGCCTGGCGCCCGGGGCGCTCCACATGGGGCCCGCCCTGTCGCCCTGATGCGCGCGCAGCGCCCGGCCTATGCCGAATGCGGCGGTGCGGACCGCGGCGGCAAGGAGGGCCACGTCCTCGTCGGCGGTGACCACGACCGAGACCGACGCCACAGTCGTCAATTCCGGGGTCGGAATCAGTGCGGCGCAGGAGACCGCGCCGAGGGTGAGCTCCTGGTGGCAGTACGCGGTGCGATCCCGTCTGATCTGGGCGAGTGCGGCGCGCAGCTCGTTCGGCGAGGTCACGGTGTGCGGGGTGAACCGGTGGAGCGGACCCGCGAGAACGCGGTCCTGTACTCCCTGATCGGTGTGGGCGAGGATCGCCTTGCCCACACCACTGGCGTGCAACGGCAGGCGCCCTCCGGCACGTCCTACGGTGGGTACGGCGCCCGGGCCGGAGATCTTTTCCACGATCAGCGCCTGATCCCCGTCGAGGACGGCGAGCTGGACGTGCTGCTGGGTGGCCTCGTACAGGTTCTGCAGGTACGGCATGGCCACCTCGCGCAAGCCGGAGCCGCGCACCGATCGTGCGGCGATTTCCCACAGCCGCAGCCCGATCCGGTAGTCGCCGCGGGGTGAGCGCTCGAGCATGCCTTCACGCAGCAGGTCCTGTGCGAGCCGATGTGCCGTGGAAGCTGGGAGACCGGTTCGGCGACGGAGCTCGGCCAGGGAAAGCTCGGTGCTGTTTCCGGCGAACGCCGCGAGAACCTGGGACACCTTGCTGGCCACCGTGCGCCCAGGCGTCGCTTGATTACCGGCCATCGCGCCTGCCCTTCCTGAGAATCAAGGAGCTTGATAACAAGCTAGTTGATATGTAGCGTGCCGTCCAGTGGGATGAGGGCTGCTCCCCGCACCAGGACACGCAGACACTCGGTCTACGCCAGAGAGGCGCCGAACGGACCAGGAGGCTGGCGGTATGGCACAGAGTGACCGGCGGGTGCAGGTTGCCGTGATCGGCGGCGGTATCGGAGGGCTTGCCACGACGGCCTTCCTGCGCCGTGCCGGTTTGTCGGCCGAGGTCTTCGAACAGGCGCCCGAGCTGCTGGAAGTCGGGGCCGGCCTGATCGTGGCCCCGAACGCGGCGCGTCTGCTGCGTCGGCTCGGTCCACCGACCGCACTCGAAGATGTCGGTGTCGCGCTGCAGCACGGCTGGGAGTTCCGCCGCTGGGCCGACGGCACTGTGTTGTTCTCACAGGAGCTCGGTGCGACGTGCCTGGAGCGCTACGGCGAGAACACCTGGACAGTGCACCGCGCCGACCTTCTCGATGTCCTGCGATCGGCACTTCCCGGTGACCTGATCCATCTCAACCGGCGCTGTGTCGGGATCACCCAGAACGAGGACGGCGCCACGGTGGAATTCGCCGACGGCTCGACCGTCCGTGCCGACGTCGTTGTCGCCGCCGACGGAATCCATTCGATGCTCCGGGGCCATGTCACGCCTCCGACAGAGCCGAGGCAATCGGGGCTGTGCGCCTGGCGCGCACTGGTCGACGCGGACGCCGGTCCCGACCTGGCGCGCAGGCCGGTGCAGACACTGTGGTTGGGGCACCGCCGCCACTTCGTCCACTACCCGGTGTCCGGGGGGCGGCTGGTGAACATCGTCGCGTTCAGTCCCATGCAGGCGAGCGACGTCGAATCGTGGTCCGCCGAAGGACGCGCCGAGGACTTCGCCGCCGAGTTCGCCGGATGGGACCCCAGGCTGGAGGCGCTGATCGGCGCCGCCGAGCGGGTCGGGCGATACGCAGTTCTCGACCGTACGCCCCTGAAAACCTGGGTCCGCGGCCGCCTGGTTCTGCTGGGTGATGCCGCCCATCCCATGCTGCCGTTCTTCGCCCAGGGCGCCGGCCAGGCCATCGAAGACGCCGCCGTGCTGGCCGGCTGCCTGACCAACGGCGGCATGAACGTCCCGTCGGCACTGGCGGCCTACGAGCGCATTCGCCTGCCCAGGGCAACCCGGGTACAGGAGGCGAGCCGGGGCAGGCTCGACCACCATCACCTGCCCGATGGGCCGGACCAGCGGGAACGCGACCTGGCGTTCGCCGCCGAGGACCCCTTGGGGCACAACGACTGGCTGTACTCCTACGACGCCGAACAAGCGGTGACCGTGTCACCGGCGTGATCATGGTGCTCGCCGTTCCGGCGAGCGTGTTCCCTTTCATGTCCCGTGCCGGGACGGCCGATCCTCAGAGTTGAGAGGTCCGCGTGAACCACTACCGCACCAACGTTCGCGACACCGTGTTCGTCCTGCGCGAGCTCCTCGGCCGCGACGCGGTCTACGGTGCCGAGCCCTTCGACGACATCGATCTGGACCTCGCCCAGACCATGCTGGCCGAGGCCGAGCGGTTCGCGACCGAGGTCATGGCACCGTCCTTTCCCGACAGCAGCCATGCCCCCCTGCGGTTCGACCCGGCGACGCACAGCGTGACCCTGCCGGGCCCCTTCCGGGACGCCTTCGCCGCGTATCTGAAGTCCGGGTGGCTGGACCCCGAGCTGCCGGCCGACATCAGCGGACAGCACGTCCCGCCGTCGCTGCGGCTCGCCATTCTGGAAATGATGCTGGGGGCGAACCCGCCGATCCCGATGGGCGCGTACGTCGTCCCCCAGGTGGTGCGGCTGCTGCACGAGTTCGGCACCCCCGACCAGCAGCGCCTCGCCCAGCTCATCGTGGACCAGCACTGGATGGTCACTATGGTGCTGACCGAGCCCGACGCCGGCTCCGACGTCGGCGCGGCGCGCACGGTCGCCCGCCCGCAGCCCGACGGCAGCTGGCACCTGGAAGGCATCAAGCGATTCATCACATACGGGGACCACGACATCACCGACAACATCGTGCATGTCGTCCTGGCACGACCCGTCGGAGTGGCCGGAGCGGGCGGCCCCGGCTCCAAGGGACTGTCCCTGTTCGTGGTTCCCAAGTTCCACGTCGACCTCGACAGCGGCGCCCTCGGCGAGCGCAACGGAGTCGTGGTGACCGGTCTCGAACACAAGATGGGACTCACCGTGAACCCGACGTGCGAGCTCACCTTCGGAGTCGACGCGCCGGCCGTCGGGTGGCTGCTCGGCGACCAGCACGACGGCATCCGCCAGATGTTCGAGATCATCAAGGCGATCCGCATGCTGGTCGGCGTCAAATCCATGGCCACCCTGTCGACCGGCTACCTCACCGCACGTGACTACGCGGCCCAGCGCGTCCAGGGCCCCTCGCTTGCCGCCGACGCGTCCCGCAGCCCCGTCGCGATCATCGAGCATCCCGACATCCGCCGCTCGTTGATGACGCAGAAGGCCCACGCCGAAGGCATGCGGGCCTTGATCCTCTACACCGGCTCCATCCAGGACCGCCTCGTCATCTCGCAGCAGGCCGGTGCGCCGGACAAGCTCGCCGACGCGACCCACCAACTGCTCCTGCCCATCGTCAAGGGCTACTGCTCGGAAACGGGCTGGCGGCTACTCGGACAGGAGTCACTGCAGGTGCTCGGCGGCTCCGGTTATCTGCAGGACTATCCGCTCGAGCAGTATGTCCGCGACACCAAGGTCGACACGCTCTACGAGGGCACGACCGGCATCCAGGGCCTGGATCTGTTCAGCCGCAAGATCCTCCGCGACAAGAGTGCAACGCTGGACGCCCTGCTTGCCGAGGTCGCTGCGACCGCTTCGCCGCGCATCGGCGAGGCCGACGAGCTCGCCGTCGAACGCGACCAGCTCGCGCAGGCCCTGAACGCGTTCCGCGACTTCGTCGGCCTCCTGCAACGGCGGTGGCAACACGAGGAACCACATGGCCGCACGCTTGCGGCGCAGGACACCACCCGGCTCCTGCTCGCCTCGGGCGATCTGCTCTGCGGCTGGCTGCTTCTGCGCAGCGCAGAGATCGCCGCAAGGTCTCTCGCCTCCGGCGGCCTGACCGAGGCCGACGCGTCGTTCTACACAGGCAAGGTCGCTACAGGCCGGTTCTTTACCCGGACGGTGCTGCCCCGGATCGCTGCCGACCTCGTCGTGGCCGGGCACACCGACGACACCCTGCTCAACCTGCCCAACGCGGCCTTCTGACCCCGACGCACCAGATCACCCGACAGACGCACCCGCAAGGAGCCGACATGACGACGACAGCTTCCCAGGCAGAGGTGGCCACCGCGCAGCCCGGCCAACTACTCATCGCCGGAAAGTGGACCGATGCCGAGACGGGACGGACCGCCATGGTGGCATCCCCGCTCGGCGGGGAGTACGCCGCCGAGGTCGCGGCAGCCTCGGCCGCCGACGCGATCCGGGCCGTCGAGGCCGCCCGCGACGCCGCGCGGACCTGGGGCAGCTGGGCACCCTCCCGCCGCCGCGAGGTCCTGCACGCCGCGGCCGGACTGCTGCTCGAACGCAGTGCCGAGATCTGCGCGGTGATGACCCGTGAGATGGGTGCCACCGCCGCCTGGGCCGGCTTCAACGTCCATGTCGCGCACGGCATGCTGGTCGAGGCCGCGGCGCAGGCTTACGCCGCTGTCGGCGAGGTCATCCCCTCCGACGTTCCCGGCCTGACCGCGCTCGGTGTACGCCAACCCGCCGGGGTCGTCGTGGGGATCGCCCCCTGGAACGCTCCGTTGATCCTCGGTGTCCGTGCGCTCGCGATGCCTCTCGCCTACGGCAATACGGTCGTCCTCAAGGCCTCGGAACAGGCCCCCCGCACACAGGCGGCCATCGTTACGGCCCTGCATGACGCCGGAGTGCCGGCGGGCGCTATCAACCTCATCACCAACGCGCCCGAGGACGCCGCCGAAATCGTCGAGACCCTCATCGCCCAGCCGGCCGTCACCCGCGTCAACTTCACAGGCTCGACCCGCGTCGGCCGGATCATCGGCGAGCACGCCGCCCGCCACCTGACCCGGGTCGTGCTGGAACTCGGCGGCAAGGCCCCGATGCTCGTACTGGCCGACGCCGACCTCGACGCCGCGGTCGACGCGGCCTGCTTCGGCGCCTTCATGAACCAGGGCCAGATCTGCATGTCGACCGAGCGGATCGTGGTCGACCGGAGCATCGCCGACGAGTTCTCCATCCGGCTGGCCGAACGAGCCGCGGCACTGGTGGTCGGCGCCCCGCAGGACCCGGCGACCCAGATCGGGCCGCTCGTCAACGTGGCCGCGGCCAGCCACGTGGGCGCGCTCGTCGAGGACGCCGTCGCCGCCGGGGCGCAGTGCCTGGCCGGTGGACCTACCCAGGGTCTGTACTTCCCGCCCACCGTGCTGCGCGGAGTCACCCCGGCCATGCGCATCTACTCCGAGGAGTCGTTCGGGCCCATCGCCTCCATCATCGAGGTAGACGGTACCGAGGAGGCCATCGCGGTCGCCAACGACACCGAGTACGGACTGTCCGCCGCCGTGTTCAGCAGGGACGCGGCCGCCGCACTGCAGATCGCGCAGCGCATCCGGTCCGGGATCTGCCACATCAACGGCGCCACCGTCCACGACGAACCCCAGATGCCCTTCGGGGGAGTGGGAGCCAGTGGTTGGGGACGGTTCGGATCCCGCGCCGCGCTCGAGGAATTCACCGAACTGCGCTGGATCACCGTCCAGGCCGGCGCCCGCCACTACCCGATCTGACCCGTACAACGGCTAAACCCAGAGGAGCACCAGTGTCGGTGGATCCCACCAGAGTCCCCGGAACCCGGTACGGGGAGCTCGTCGAACGGCGTGCGACTCGCCAGCCCGACCGGCCCGCGATCACGTTCGAGGGCATGACATTGACGTACCAGGAGCTCGGCGATCGCATCCTTGGCTTTCACGGGGCCCTGCTGGACTGGGGTGTGCGACCCGGGGACCGCGTGGTGTGCATGTCGGGCAACCGGCCCGAGATTCTGATCGCGCTCTTCGCCACCGCCCGGTGTGGCGCGATCTTCGTCCCCGTCAACCCGGCAGCCCCGGTCATCGAGATCGCAGGTCTGCTGCAGGATGCCGCGCCTGCTGTCGCCCTCGCCGAGGACACGACACGCGGAGTGCTGGAGCAGGCGGTACGCCTGTCCGCCCAGACCGAAGGTTCCCGGCCCGCGCGGCTCCACCGCATCGATATCCCGTACCCGACGCCCGACACGGCACCCTATCCCCAACCGGTCGGGCCCGACGACCCGGCGTTGATCGTCTACACGTCGGGCACGACCGGCAGGCCCAAGGGCGTCGTACTCACCCACGGTGCCCTGTTCTGGAATCAGATCAATACACTGCTCGGGCTCGATGTGTGCAGCGATGACGTGACACTGGTCAACACCCCCATGTTCCACGTCGGAGGCCTCAACACCCTCGCCATCGCTACGCTCCATAAAGGCGGCACCGTCGTACTCCAACGCGGCTTCGACCCTGCGGCCTGCCTTCAGGCAGTGCAGGAGCACAGCGTTACGACCATGTTCGCCGTCCCCACGATGCTCGGTCTGCTGAGCCGTCACCCCGCCTTCGCGGAGGCCGACCTGTCCAGCTTGCGCTGGATGCTCGTCGGCGGGGCCGCGCTCTCACCCGACACCGTCACGACCTGGTCACGCCTGGGGGTCGCGTTGCTCGCCAGCTACGGACTCAGCGAAGCGGGGCCCTCGGTGTCGTTCCGAACCCCCGCACAGGTCGCGGTCAAACCCACTTCCTCCGGTCCGGCGGCAATGCTCACCGACCTCACCGTCGTCAACCCGGAGGGGAAGGCGGTCGATGCGGGGGAGATCGGTGAACTCGTCGTCCGCGGACCCCACTTGGCGTGCGGCTACTGGAACCAGCCGCGCGCCACCGACGAAACCTTCCGCAGTGATGGCCTGCACTCCGGGGACCGAGGCCTGATCGACTCCGACGGCGCCGTCGTCATCACCGGCCGCCAGAAAGACGTGATCATCACCGGAGGGGAGAACGTCGACCCCATCGAGGTCGAACACGCGCTCACCGCCCACCCCGGAGTGGCCGAAGCCGTCGTGATCGGAGTTGACGACCCGCTCTGGGGAGAATGCGTCGCCGCCGTCATCGTTCCCGTCGGCCCCAAGCCGCCGAGTCTGCCCGAGCTCCAGGAATTCCTCTCCTCCCGCATCGCCCGCTACAAGATCCCCCGGCGACTGGAGACCGTCGGCGCGTTGCCGCGCACCCCCGCGGGCAAGATCCGCCGACCCGAAGTCCGGCACATGCTGCGCGACCACCCGACCGCCTCACCGACGGGAACCCCATGAACGACAGCCCCCTCGCCGGTCACGAACAGTTCACCTACAGCGGACTGCCGTACCGCATCGTGTTCGGCACCGGTACCCGGGCCCAGCTCGCGGACGAGATCGAGAGCCTGGGCTGCCGCCGAGCGCTGCTGCTCGCTACACCGGGCATGGACGACGTGGTCGACACCGTACGAAGCCATCTCGGGCCCTACGACCACGGCCTGTTCGACGGTGCAGCGATGCACACGCCGGTCGAGGTAACTGAGAAGGCGATAGAGGCCGTTCGGAAGGCCGGTGCCGACTGCGTGGTCGCCGTGGGCGGCGGCTCCGCCATCGGACTCGGCAAAGCCATCGCCCTGCGCACGGACCTTCCGCAGATCGTGCTGCCCACCACCTACGCCGGCTCCGAAGTCACCCCGGTCATCGGTGAGACCAGCGAGGGACGCAAGGCAACGCAGCGCACGCTCGCCGTGCTACCGGAAACCGTGATCTACGACGCAGAACTCACCCTCGGCCTGCCGGCACCGGTGTCGGCGGCCAGCGGCGTGAACGCGATGGCACACGCCGCTGAGGCGCTGTGGAGCCCGGACCACAACCCGCTCACCTCGGCCCTGGCGGAACAATCGCTGCGCGCCCTGTCACGGGCCCTGCCGAAGATCGTCGCAGTGCCGGACGATCTCGGCGCCCGTACGGATGCGTTGTACGGCTCTTGGCTGGCCGGAACGTGCCTGGCCACCGTGGGAATGGCCCTGCACCACAAGTTGTGCCATGTCCTGGGTGGCATGTTCGACCTTCCCCACGCGCTCACCCACGCTGTCGTCCTCCCGTACGTCGTCGCGTTCAACGCACCGGCAGCCCCGGCCGCCGTCGGACGCATCGCAGACGCGATCGGTACCGACGCAAACGACGCTGCCTCGACGCTCCGCGACTTCACGGAAAATCTGGGCCTTCCCGCGTCGCTGCATGAGCTCGGTATGCCGGAAGACGGGATCGATCACGTCACCGCGCAGCTTCTCGACAGCCCCTACGCCAACCCACGGCCGCTGGACTTCGAGTCCCTTCGGGTGCTCGTCACCGATGCATGGTCTGGAGCCGACCTCAAGCCCGGTGAGTTCTGACCTGCCAGGGCCTGCCACGAGCCGTAATAGTGAGGAGAGCCGACGTGAGCTTGAGGATCGTAGCCGCGGTGAAGTACGTGCCCGATGCCACGGGCGACCGGCGCTTCGCCGCGGATCTGACCACTGACCGGGACGCTGTCGACGGCCTGCTGTCGGAGCTGGACGAGTACGCGGTTGAGCAGGCGCTGCAGATCGCGGAGGCCACGGACGACGCGGAGATCACCGTTGTGACGGTGGGACCCGAAGACGCCAAGGACGCGCTACGCAAAGCCCTGTCGATGGGGGCGCACAAGGCCGTCCACGTTGAGGACGACGCGCTGCACGGCACCGACATCATTGGTACGTCGCTGGTGCTGGCCAAGGCGATCGAGCACGTCGGCTACGACCTGGTGATCTGTGGCATGGCTTCCACCGACGGCGCGTCCGGTGTCGTCCCGGCGCTGCTGGCCGAGCGCCTGGGTATCCCACAGGTGACCCTGTTGTCCGAGATCGGTATCGAGGGCGGCACGGTGACCGGCCGCCGCGACGGTGACGCCGCCCGCGAGCAGGTGCAGGCCTCCCTCCCGGCCGTCATATCGGTCACCGACCAGTCGGGTGAGGCCCGTTACCCGTCGTTCAAGGGCATCATGGCCGCCAAGAAAAAGCCGGTGGAGTCCATGGACCTGGCAGACCTGGGTATCGAGGCGGACGAGGTCGGTCTCAAGGGTGCTTGGGTCGAGGTTGAATCCGCCGCGCAGCGCCCGGCGCGCACGGCAGGCACGATCGTCAAGGACGAGGGTGAGGGCGGCAAGCAGCTCGCGGCCTACCTCGCGAGCCAGAAGTTCATCTAGTCGCCGTCGGGCGGGTCTCCGATCGAGTTGTCCCCACTCGGACCCGCAACCGCCCTCCATATCGCCTCGAATCTTCCGACCTTCCGCAGGAGAACGATTGCCATGGGTGAAGTCCTCGTCTACGTCGACCACGTGGAGGGCGCGGTCCGCAAGCCGACCCTCGAACTGCTGACCCTGGCCCGTCGCATCGGCGATCCCGTCGCTGTACACCTGGGCCCGGGCGTGGAGATTGCCGCTCCGGTGCTCGCGGAACACGGGGCGACCCGCGTCCTAGCGGCTGATGCGCCCGAGTTCGCCGACTATCTCGTCGTCCCCAAGGCGGACGCCCTCGAGTCTGCCGCCCAGGTTGTGAACCCGATCGCCGTCCTCGTGCCGTCCTCAGCCGAGAGCAAGGAGATCGCCGCCCGCCTCGCGCTGCGACTGGGCTCCGGCATCATCACCGACGCCGTGGATATCGAGGACAGCACGCAGGGACCGGTTGCTACGCAGTCAGTGTTCGCGGCCTCTTTCACCACCAAGTCCCGTATCACCTGGGGCGTGCCGGTCATCACCGTCAAGCCCAATTCGGCTCCCGTCGAGCCGGCCCCGGCGCCTGGCACCGTCGAGCAGCTACCTGTCTCCTTCGGTGCGCTGACCACCGGCACCAAGGTCGTCGCCCGCACCCCGCGTGAGTCGAGTGGCCGCCCGGAGCTGACCGAGGCCGCGATCGTGGTCTCCGCCGGCCGCGGCGTGGGAGGCGCCGAGAACTTCCGCTTGGTCGAGGAACTGGCCGACGCCCTGGGCGCAGCCGTCGGAGCCTCCCGGGCCGCGGTGGACGCCGGCTGGTACCCGCACTCCCACCAGGTCGGCCAGACCGGCAAGAGCGTCTCGCCCCTCCTGTACCTGGCCTCGGGGATCTCCGGCGCCATCCAGCACCGGGCCGGCATGCAGACCTCCAAGATCATCGTCGCGGTCAACACCGACCCGGAGGCCCCGATCTTCGACCTGGCCGACTTCGGCGTGGTCGGCGACCTGTTCCAGGTACTGCCGCAGCTCACCGGCCTGATCGAGACCGGCAGGAACTGACCCGGCCCCCCGCGGATCACGGACCCCCGATCTCTACCGGCAGAGGAAGCACCATGCTGTTCGCAGTCACCACGGACGTGCCGATCCCGCACGAACTCGGCCCCGGGATACACGAGGTCCCGATCACGCTCTCGACGCCCCGTCCATCCGCTCTCGACGACATCGCTGCGGCGGTGGCCTGATGACGAGGGGCAAAGTGGTCGCGTCGGCCGCCGAGGCCGTGGCCGACGTCCAGAACGGAGCGTCGTTCGCGGTCGGAGGCTTCGGCCTCAGCGGCGTGCCGAACACGCTGATCCAGGCCCTGTACGACAAGGGCGTCAGCGGAATCAGCGTCGTCTCCAACAACTGCGGCGCCATGGAAACCGGCCTCGCCCTGCTGCTCTCCGCCGGCCGCATTGCCCGCGTCACCGGCAGCTACATCGGCGCCAACAAGGAGTTCGCCCGCCAGTACCTTGCCGGTGAGCTGGAGGTCGAGCTGATCCCGCAGGGCACCCTCGCCGAACGGCTGCGGGCCGGCGGCTGCGGCACACCGGCCTTCTTCACCCCGGCAGGCGTCGGCACCCAGGTCGCCGAGGGCGGACTGCCCTGGCGCTACGACGGCAACGGCGGCGTCGCCCTCGCCTCCCCGCCCAAGGAGGTCCGCGAGTTCGACGGCATCGAGTACGTGCTGGAGCACGCCATCACCACGGACTTCGCACTGGTCCGCGCCGCCAAGGGCGACCGGCACGGCAACCTGGTCTTCAACAAGTCCGCCCGCAACTTCAACCCCCTCGCCGCCATGGCCGGCCGCATCACCATCGCCGAGGTCGAGGAACTCGTCGAGCCGGGCGAGATCGACCCCGACCAGGTCCACCTGCCAGGCATCTTCGTCCAGCGTGTGGTCGGGCTCACCCCAGAGCAAACAGCCGACAAGAAGATCGAGAAGGTTACGGTCACGCCCAGGGAGGTGCGGGCCTGATGGCCTGGACACGAGACGAGATGGCCGCCCGCGCGGCCCGGGAACTGCGCGACGGCGAGTACGTCAACCTCGGCATCGGGCTTCCCACCCTCATACCGAACCACCTTCCCCAAGGCGTTCATGTCGTTCTGGAGTCGGAGAACGGGATCCTTGGCACCGGGCCCTTCCCGTACGAGGACGACGTCGACCCGGACCTCATCAACGCCGGGAAGGAGACCGTCACCGTCCTGCCCGGTGCCTCCTTCTTCGACTCGGCCCTCTCCTTCGGCATGATCCGCGGCGGCCACATCGACACCGCCGTACTCGGCGCCATGCAGGTCTCCGCCCGAGGTGACCTCGCCAACTGGGCCATCCCCGGGAAGCTGGTCACCGGGATCGGCGGCGCCATGGACCTTGTCCACGGCGCACGCCGCGTCATCGTGACGATGACGCACACAACCAAGGACGGCAGCCCGAAGATCCTTGAGGAGTGCGAACTCCCGCTCACTGGCCGCGCTTGCGTCCACCGCATCATCACCGACCTCGGCGTCCTGGATGTTGCCCACGAGAGCCTGGTCCTGGTGGAAACCGCCCCCGGTGTCACCGCCGAGGAGATCCAGGAGAAAACCGCTGCCAAGGTCCGCATGGCCGAAGGGATCAGCCCATGAGATTTCGCCCGCGCGACGTCTACATCGTCGACGCCGTCCGCACCCCGGTCGGCAAGTACGGCGGCGCTCTCTCGGGGGTACGCCCCGACGACCTGGCCGCCCACGTCATCAAGGAACTCCTCGCACGCACGCCCGAACTCGATCCGGGCCGTATCGGCGATGTCTTCTTCGGCAACGCGAACGGAGCCGGAGAAGAGAACCGCGATGTGGCCCGGATGGCGGTGCTGCTGGCCGGCTTGCCGGTCACCGTCCCCGGGGTGACCGTGAACCGGCTGTGCGCCTCCGGGCTGGAAGCCGTCATCCAGGCCGCGCGGGCCATCGCGCTGGGTGACGTCTCCATCGCCCTGGCCGGTGGCGTCGAGTCGATGACCCGCGCCCCGTACGTGCTGCCCAAGCCCGACGGTCCCTTCCCGGCCGGACACGCGGAGCTGTACTCCACCACTCTGGGCTGGCGCATGGTCAACCCGAGGATGGATCCGCAGTGGACCGTCCCGCTCGGCGAGAGCGCGGAACTCATCGCCGAGAAGCACAAGATCAGTCGGGAGCAGCAGGACGAGTTCGCCCTCGCCAGCCACCGGAAGGCCGCCGCCGCGCAGGCCACCGGTCTGTTCGACGCCGAGGTCGTGCCGCTGCCGGTCCTACAGCGCAAGGGCGAACCAGTCGTCTTCGACCGTGACGAATGCGTCCGCTCCGACGCCTCCCTCGAAGCCATGGCCAGGCTCCGTCCTTCGTTCCGTACCGAGAACGGCACCGTCACTGCGGGCAACGCCTCCCCGTTGAACGACGGCGTCGCCGCCCTTCTGCTGGTCGACGAGGAGGGACTGCAAGCCACGGGCCGTGTCCCTCTTGCCCGAGTGAGCGCCAGTGCGGTGTGCGCGATCGAACCGCACTACTTCGGCCTCGGCCCGGTGGAGGCGGTCAACCGGGCCCTGGCAAGGGCGGGAAGGACCTTCACAGACCTGAGCACGCTGGAACTGAACGAGGCATTCGCCGCCCAGGTGCTGGGCTGTATCGCCGAGTGGCCCGATTTCGACCCGGCGATCCTCAACCCACGCGGCGGCGCCATCGCCATCGGCCACCCCCTCGGCGCCTCCGGCGCCCGCCTTGCCGCCACCGTCGCCCACCAACTCGATGGCTTGGGCTCGGGTGTGGGCGTGGCGACACTCTGCATCGGAGTCGGCCAGGGGCTTGCACTTGTTCTGGAGCGCTGACGACGGCAGTGCCCTTCCTCTTGGCGGCCAGCGCGAGGTCCTTGTGGAAGAGAGCAGGTCCCGTCCACCGTAAAGAGCGGAAGCACGTCAAACTGGTACAGCCGTAGCGTGCTGACCTAGGGCGTTTCTTTCAGATCATCAGATCGTTGGTCGGGCGTGCTCTTGAGTGACGCCCAGTGGGCGCGGATTGAGCCGCTGCTGCCGGACCGGACGCCGAAGCGGGGAGGGCGGTGGCGTGATCACCGTCAGGTGATCGATGCGATCGCATGGAAGTTTCAGACTGGCTCGCAGTGGGTGCACCTCCCCGACCAATACGGCTCGTGGAAGGGCGAATACACCAGGTTCCGGAACTGGGCTATCGACGGTACCTGGGAGCGCGTCTTCACCGCGTTGCTCGCCCAGGCCGACGCGGAGGAAGACCTGGACTGGGTCGTTGCAGTCGACTCCACCCTCGTGCGTGCTCACCAGCATGCCGCAGGCGCCCGCAAAAAGGGGCTGCAGTCGGCGAGCCAGACGATCATGCCCTTGGCCGGTCACGCGGCGGCCTGACCACGAAGGTCCATCTGGCCGCCGACGGTCGATGCCGACCTTTGGTCTTTGTCCTCAGTAGGGTCGGGGACTGGAAACGGAGCATCAGCCACCGCGCCAGTCCCCGACCCTACTCAGCTTGGCGTTTAACCTCGCTGGGCTTGGTGTTCCTTGATCGATTCGGCGCGTTTGACGGTCTTGCCGACGTCGTGGCGCCTGGCCCGTTGTTTGTTTTTCGAGCCGGGAGGCCGTCCGGGGCCTGGTCGGGACGGTTTCGGCGCGCTTGCCGGGCGGGCTGCTGTCGCGCGGACGTTGCGAAACCCCCGGCGGATCCGGGCGGGGGTGGGGCGGCGGGGTTCTGCGGGCCGTTCCCAGGGACGACGGAGGTCCTCGGCGAGGGGCCGGGCGAGGCGGAGCTGGGTGTGGGCGGCGATGATCAGCCAGGTCCACAGGTCGGCCGTGTCGGGGTTCCTGACCTTCGGGGCGGTCCAGCCCAGGGTCTGTTTCATCAGCCGGAAGGTGTGCTCCAGGTCGAAGCGGCGGAGGAAGGACTGCCACCAGCGGTCCACGTCCGCCGGTGCGGCGGCGGTGGCCGAGCACCACAGCCAGACCGGTTTCGGGTCACGGTCACCGGGCAGGCGCTCGACCTTCAGGCGGATCAACGTGCCGTGCAGGATGGGGAGTTCTTCCTTGGCGTGGTTCAGCCAGGGGCCGCGGTGAGTGAGCCGGGGGTGCATCCGGTCCCAGGCCGTCGCGGTGGCCGTGCCGTAGCGGGTGGTGTCCGTGGCGGTCGTGACGTCGGGATCGTGCCAGCTGTCGGGCTTCTTGAACGTGAGGACGCCGCCATGCCGGCGGGGGCGCCCGCCCCGGGGACCCGACCGGGCGGGGCCGGGGTCGCGGAGCATGACCCGGTCCGAGCGCAGGCGCCCGACCAGTACGACGGGCAGGTTGGCGAGAGCGTGGGTCAGGTAGGCGACGTCGTAGCCGGAGTCCATCACGATCAGGATGTCCGGATCGCCGGGTCTCCAGTGGCCTGCGCTCGTCAACCGCTCGACGACATCGTGGAGTTGGTCGGCAGTGACGGTCGTCGCGTCGTCGGCCGGGCCCAGGCGGACCGCGTCCAGGAGAGCGACCCAGGAGGTGCGGCCGGACTCCAGGGCCGCAACGAAGGAGTAGGGCCAGCCGGGCACCAGCTGGTCCGAGCTGCGGTCGCCGCGTCCGTAGACATGACAGAAGAGCCGGTCGCCGCTGGTGGGAGCGTCGGGTCGCAGCCAGTGCGACACGTCCACGGCGAGCACGATCCGCCCGTCGGCCGCCTTCGGCAGCGGCATGCCCGCCAGCGTGCGGCGCAACCGTGTCGGCTCCAGCCATCCACGGTCCAGGGCCGCGTACAGCGCACCGTGTCCGCGCCGGTGCTCGACCGCCAAGGAGAGCTCGACCAGGGTTTTCACCGGCCCGTCCGTGCACAGCACCGCGTCGGTGAGCTCGAAGAGCGCATCCGCGCGCTTGTAGAGACACTCGTAGAACTCGACCCGAAAGCGGGACAACAGGCCCAACGCCTCGATTCCGGGCACACCGACAGGCAGACTCATGGGCAGCGGCCGTTCTCTCGTGCTTTGTGACTCGACATCTCGAAGCGTGGAGAACGGCCGTCTCCGCTGTCCCGTGAAGAACCGCAGGTCAGCAGGACGAGTGACCCGCGAGGTTAAACGCCAAGCTGAGGCATTGGCCACCGTCAAGCGGAAAACGCTATGACCTTGGGCCGGCTCTTCCCTGAGCTTGTGCTCGACCTGCCAGCGCTGCGGAGCCAGGATTCCGTTGGCGCAAGAGTGTCAGTCACGTCGGTTGAGTCCTTCGCGCTTGGGTCCTTCGGGCTCGGGTCGCCTCAGAGTCTCACACCCGGAAGAGCCCAGCATCTGTGCTGAGCCGAACAGCGAGAAAGCGTCTGGCCAGGGCGTTTCGATGCGCCGGCCGGTCCGGGCTGCGCACCCGTTCCCATGCGAGGTCGCCGAGCACGACGGGAGGCATGCCATCACTGCCAGGGCTGACAGGTCCTGGCCTGGTCGAGGACGAGCGGAGTCTGGCGGCCGGGGATCAGACTGCCAGGCGGCGGATCGCGACTACGGCCGCGTCGTCGTTGAGGTGTCCGTCGACGTGGGCCAGCAGGTCCTGCTGGAGATGGCGCAGCAGATCGTCGGGGTCGTCCTTGGCCCACTCCGTCGCCCGTTCGGTGAAGGGGTAGAAGACGCCGTCGGCATTGCGCGCTTCGATGACGCCGTCTGTGTAGAGGAGCAGCGAGTTGCCGACCTCGAACGGGAAGGTCTGGACGTCGTAGGCGGCGATGCCGAAGACCCCGCCGAATCCGATCGGAAGGTGGCTCGCCTCGGCCACGAGTGGGGTGAGCTTATTCCCCCGCAGAAGGAGCGGCGGTGGGTGGCCGCAGGAGATGAGGTGGACGACCGGATCGTGGTCGGGGATGTCGAGCAGCATGGCAGTGGCGAAGTCCTCGTTGGTGTCCTGCTCTGTCTGTGATCGCCACTGGCTGGTGTCCCAGCGGAACGCGCCGTCCAGGTGGACGGCGAGGCGGGGGAGGGTGGCCTGCCGATGGGCGGCCGTGCGGAAGGCGCCGAGCAGCAGAGCGGCGTTGTTGATCGCGGGCAAGCCGCTGCCGCGTACGTCGCCGATGAGGAGCCGGGTGCTGTGGTGGGCGGTCCGTGCGGCCGCGTACAGGTCTCCGCCCAGGTCGGCTTCTTCCTCGGCGGGGATGTACATGCCGGCGATCCGCAACGTGCCGGCGTGTGTGGGCAGTAGCTGCAAGAGCACACTCTGCGCTGCCTCGGCCACCGACCGCACCCGGTGCAACTGCCGCTCGCGCCGGTCCCGCACCACGCAGAAGGTGACACAGACGGTGGAGACGACGATCAGGGCAGCGACCTGGACCTGGATGTTGGCGGTGGGCAGGACCCCTCTGAGCACGCCGATCAGCACCTGGGCCGCCACCGCGAGAGCTCCCATCAGCGCTGTCACGCGGGCACCGGCGAACGCCACGGTGATCGCGGGTGCTGCCACCAGCAGTGGACCGAGGTGGATGTGCGGGGGAGCCAGCACATCGACCACACAAGCGGTGACGATCAGCCCCAGTGGGATCACGACCAGCGCGGGTGCGTGACCCGGCCGCCAGGAATGCCGCAAGTCCAGCCGCGCTCGAAGGGCCATGCCTCAAGCCTTCCACCTCCCTCCGCATGCGGGGATGTCGCCGCTCCGGAGACCGGGTGCCGTGGCTGTGTGAGACGGAAGTCGTTCATCGGACGCCCTGGACGAGCAGGCCGCCGACAGCGATCTCGGCCGGTCGCCCCACGAGACCGGATGCTCAACGGCTTCAGGCCGACCGAATGCGGCCTTCGATCGCCCCTTCCACTCGTCGGCGGGGGAGCGACCACCCGCGTGCAGCCGGACTGTCCCGTGTCGGTCGGCCGCCAGTAGTGGTTCAACGCCGAGAAGGGCTTCGGGTTCATCACCCAGGATGGCGGGCCCGACATCTTCGTCCATTACAGCAACATCACCGGCAACGGCTACCGGGAACTGGTCTTCTCCGAACTAAAGAGCTGACGTTCGCCCGCCGGGGCTGAGCGTTGGAGTGATGGGTGTCGCGGATGAGGCATGATTGGGGTCATGCAACCGTCGTCGAAGCGTGAACGCCCCGGGGTTCTGCCCCTGTTGGGGCGGCTCGGGGCGTTGCCGTTTATCTGGGTCACCATCGCCTTGGTCATGGCGGTCATCGGATTGCTGCCCGATGCCCGGCTGCCTGGGCAGGGAGGTCGTGGAACGCGACCTGTGCCCCATCAGCTCGCTTCTTCTCTCAGTTGAGAGCCCCTTCCCGTGCCCTGGGTGCGGGAGGGATCACGCGCGCCCGCTGGGAGGGCTTCGAGTAGCGCGCCTTCTCTCACCCCTCGGTTCGTATCGAGGGAAGACACATGTCCCTGCTCAACAAGATCAAGAGCGTTCTCGGCCGTCGACGTCCTGCCCAGCCTCCGGCCGACGACCGCAGTGAGGAAACGTCGGTCAGTGAAGGGCCGGCGGCTCCCGTCGGGGAGGCTCACGACGCGTCCTCAGGGCTGAGGAACTCCCTCGCGCGGGGCGCCGCAGAAGGGACCGCCCGGGAGACCCTGCGGAAGATCTTCGAGGAACTCTTCGACGACTAGAGTTCGGCGGCCTGGGCGGCCCGCGTGATCACGCGGGCCGTCCGAGATCACTCCGCCTTTTCTGCGGCGTCGATGGCGTCGAGGCATTCGTCCTCGCTGATCTGCGGGATCTTGGCGACGCGGCGGCCGAGAGCCGTGATCTGTTCTTCGAGGGTGACGGTGCCGAGGTTGAGGACAAACACTGTTGGGTGCCAAAAGTCCCGCACATGCGTTGAGCTGGGCCTTCGCCAGACTGTCGTGATCTTCGTCAGGCTGTGTCGCGGTACTCGTGGATGAGTCCGCTGAGGACGTCGTGGCGCTGGATGTGTTGGGCGGGGAAGGGGATGACGTCCGGATCGTCGGCTGGTGCGCGAAGGTGCAGGGCCCGGTGCGGCCTTCCGGAGTTGTAGTGCTCGGCGTATTCGGCGAGGACACTCCGTGCGTGTTGCTCGTTGTAGATCAGCATCCGGTCGGTGCACTCGGCCCGCACGCTGCGGATGAACCTCTCCACGTGGGCGTTCATCCGCGGTGTCTGTGGCGTGCTCTTCAGGATCTCGATGCCGTCGGCGGTGAAGACGGCGTCGAACGCCTGGGTGTAGCGGCTGTCGCGGTCGCGTAGCAGGTAGCGGAAGCGGGCGGCGCGGTCTGCGAGGTTGGCGAGGAGGTTCCTCGAGAGCTGGGTGGCCCAGGCTGCGGTCGGGTGGGCGGTGACGCCGAGGATGTGCACGGTGCGGGTGCCGACCTCCATGACCACGAATGCGTACAGCCTGGTCAGCGCGGCGGTGTCCACGTGGAAGAAGTCGGCGGCGAGCAGGCCGGAGGCCTGGGCGCGTACGAACTCGCGCCAGGTCGGGGCGCCGCGGCTTCGTCTGGGTGCGGGGCCGAGGCCGGCGCTGCGCAGGATTCGTCGGATGGTGGAGGCGCCGACGCGGTGGCCTAGGCGCCGCAGCTCGCCCTGGATACGGGTTGAGCCCCAGGTCGGGTTCTCGCGGGCCAGGCGCAGGATCAGGGCGGTGAGTTCCTCGGAGATCGGCGGGCGGCCGGTCCGTGCGGGTTTCTGCTTCCACTTCCAGCGCAGTAGTCGCCGGTGCCAGGTGAGCAGGGTGCCGGGTGTGAACAGGCGGTGTCGGCGCAGCCGGGAGGGTAGGTGCCGGGCGAGGGCGGCGAGCACTGCGCGGTCCGGCCAGGTGAGGTGTGGCCGGACGCCGAGCTGGCGGCGCAGCACCGCGTTCTCGTGGCGCAGCGCGAGCAGCTCGGCGTCCTTGGACTGCTGCGAGCGGGAGAGCAGCAGGAGCAGTCCGAGGAGTCGGAGGAAGACCAGGTAGAGCATGCGCAGCGCCATGGGGTCCGAGCTTGCCGTGATCGCCCGGAGTCGCAAAGTGCCTGGTCAGATACTGTACGTCACTTCTGGAACCCTACAGGGCACCTGAGAAGAAAGTTCGGCCGCTGCTCCCGCCTGGCGGGACGTACCGCTGATCGGCCTTTTCTTGCAGGTCAGGGCCGTGTGGCGTGGTCTGCATGAAGTGGATATCAAGATCGTCCGAGCCGGTCAGATG
The DNA here is from genome assembly GCF_044387825.1 of Streptomyces sp. NPDC020299. Lineage (NCBI taxonomy): Bacteria > Bacillati > Actinomycetota > Actinomycetes > Kitasatosporales > Streptomycetaceae > Streptomyces > Streptomyces sp. NPDC020299. The sequence goes on along the minus strand of NZ_JBIRWL010000024.1, from coordinate 60,883 downwards.
TACCGGAAGAGACCAGTGAGCGCTGTGACCTGCCGCGATGGGTGCGCGATGGCCCCTGACCTGCGCGAATGACCTTTCGGTTGTTTCACGCTCGTGCCGGTCGATGGGGCCGGAAGTCCCAGGAAAGTCCCAGAGGACTCCCACTGCTGACGGACGCCCTTTCGGCTCCGTACGCCAATGGGAGCTTGTCGAACGCCCTGTTGCCGACGAGGGTGCTGGAACCTCGATGTCGGGTGACACAGTAAGATTGCTTGCGCCAGTAACTATCATGTATGCTGCGATGCATGCGGGACCATGATGCCGTCGGCCTGACCGATGACGAGCGGAGTGTGATCCGGGCTCTCCGTCCGGCGATGGCGGCACTGATGCGGGTCTTCGACGAGGACCTGGAGAAGTCCCAGCGGCTGAGTCATGCCGAGTACATCGCCATGATGTTCCTCTCCGAGTCGCCCGGGCGCACCATGCGGCTGAGTGACCTGGCGGAACTCTGTCAGCAGTCGCCCTCCGCCGTGGGGCGCACCGTGAGGCGTCTCGAAGCCGAAGGTCTCGTCGGGCGGCAGCAGTCCGTTCAGGACGCCCGTTCGTTCAACGCCGTTTTGACCGGGGCGGGTCTGGCGCGACTGCGGGAGGCCGCGCCGGTGCACGAGGCCAGCGTCCGCCGGCACTTCTTCGACCGGCTCGAAGGGGTCGACCTCGGCAAGCTCGCCGTTGCGTTCCAGCGCATCGCGCGGAACCCCTGACTCCTGGCCGCGCCTGCTGCTCGTGACCTGCATGCACCGGAGGGTGCGGGAAGTGGGGGTGACGCCGGGTTGCGGGATTTCCCCCCCTCATCGCTTGGCGGTATCGGATCCTCGCTCCCGTTTCGGATGGTCGATGCTCAACGGCCGGCTGGGTGAAGGCGGTGAGCGTGGCGGCATCGGCGTAGGGGCCGTCTGCACGGCTGTGGGGCGCTCGTGCCTGCCCCGGGTGTCGGGTTCGAGCGCGGTCGCGTCGCGGGAAGGTAAGAAGTTACGTGCGCGAGTAAGTTTTTCCCGGGAGGGGTGGGTGGGCATTGATTGCGAGCGCGAGCAAATTTATAGTTGCGAGCGCGAGTAAGTAACTCCTCTTTGGAAGGTCGGCCATGGCCACCACGCACACACGTGCCCACGGACACCGGGCGAGGCACCACACCGTGGAGCTGTCCGCAGTCGGTGTGTTGATCCTTCTGGCAGGCGCCTTTCTGCCGATCATGGACTTCTTCATCACGAACGTCGCCCTGCCCAGCATCGACAGCTCCCTGCACGCCTCGGCGGCCTCGTTGCAGCTGGTGATCGCCGGATATGGCGTCGCCTACGCAGCCCTGCTGGTGCTCGGCGGCCGACTCGGCGACCGGTATGGCCGTCACCGGCTCTTCCTCGCCGCGCTCGTCGGTTTCATCCTGGCCTCGCTAGCCTGCGGACTTGCGTCGGGTGTCGGCGTGCTGATCGCGGCCCGGATCGTCCAGGGGGCCACCGCCGCGCTGCTGGTGCCGCAGGTGCTGGCGACCTTCCATCACACCCTGGACGGCGAACGCAAGGCGCGTGCCCTCGCCCTGTACGGGGCGACCTCGGGCATCGCCGCCGTCGTCGGTCAGCTGGTGGGCGGGCTGCTGGTCGGCGCGGACATCGCCGGCACCTCCTGGCGGCCGATCTTCCTGGTCAACGTGCCCATCGGGCTGGTGGTCCTGCTGGTCGCCGCCCGGATCGTGCCGGCCACGCGGTCCGAGCACCCGGTCGGCATCGACCTGCCCGGCACGGTCCTGTTCGCCGCCACGCTCGTCGCCCTGCTCGTTCCGCTGACCGAGGGGCACTCGCTCGGCTGGCCCTGGTGGACCTGGCTGCTGCTCGCCCTGGCTGTCGTCCTGGGAACCGTCACCTATGTGGTCGAGAAGCGCGCTGAGCGGCGCGGCGAGGTTCCGCTGCTGCCGCCGTCGCTGCTGCGGCTGCCGTCGATGTCCCGCGGACTGGTCATGGTGCTGGCCTTCAGCATCGGCTTCGGAGCGTTCATGTTCGTCTTCGCGCTGACCGTCCAGGACGGGCTGCATGCTGACGCCCTGCACGGCGGCCTGGCGATCCTGCCGATGGCCCTGCTGTTCTTCGCCGGCTCCGTCCTCGCCCCGCGGCTGATCTCCCGCTTCGGACGGGCTGCGATGTCCGTCGGCGCCGTGCTGCAACTGGCCGGGCTGGCTTGGCTGGTTGCGGTCCTCCTGACGGCCTGGCCGCATGTCTCCCTGTGGGCCATGGCCGCCCCCCTGGCCCTGGCCGGGGCCGGGCAGTCGATGCTGTTCGCCGGACTGTTCCGCAGTGTGCTCGCCGATGTGCCCGCCCATCTCGGCGGCATCGGCAGCGGCACGCTGATCACCCTGCAGCAGAGCGGGCTCGCGCTCGGCGTGGCCACGCTCGGCACGCTGTACATCGGCCTCGTACCGCATGGCGTCTCACACGCCTTCGCCGCGGTGGAGTACCTGCACATGGGCATCGTCGCCGTCCTCGCCGTCGGGGTCGCCGCGCTGCCCCGCTTCACGCAGTCCGTCTCCGACATACCGGTGGCCGAAGCCTGAGGCCAGGTCGGTGCCGCACTCCCGGAGGGAGCCATCATGACCACAACCGAACGGGCCCCGGCAGCAGGGGAGTTCTCAGCGGACCGGCAGGCCGGCTTCGCATCCGCCGTGGAGTACCTCGACAGCCTGTACTTCGCTGCCCTTCGCACGACCTGTCATCCGGCCGATGCCGATGCCGAGGACCTGGTCCAGGACACATACGCCAGGGCGTATGCCTCGTTCCACCAGTTCCGCCCCGGCACGAACCTCAAAGCCTGGCTCTACCGCATCCTCACCACCACCTTCCTCAACTCCCGCCGCGCACAGAGGAGCCGACCACCGCTCGACGCCACCGCCGAGATCGAGGACTGGCAACTGGCCCGCGCCGAGTCGCACACCTCGACGGGTCTGCGTTCCGCGGAAGCCGAGGCACTGGACCGGCTGCCCGACGCGGATGTCAAGGCCGCGCTCCAAGCGCTGTCCGTGGGCTGCCGGATCGCCCTGTATCTCGCCTACGTCCAGGGCTTCACCGTTCGGGAGATCGCGGACATCATGGGGACGCCCACCGGGACGGTGCTGTCCCGGCTGCACAGGGGGCGCAGCCGACTGCGGTCGCTGCTGGGGCAGTACGCCACAGCCGCGAGGTGAACAGGTCGTCGGAAGCGGTCAGGGTCTGGTCAGTTCGAACCAGACCGACTTGCCGCGCCCACTGGGGGAGTTGCCCCAGGACGAGGCCAGGGCATCGACGATGAGGAGTCCCCGGCCGTGTTCCGACTCGCTGTCCGTCTCCCCCGAGGCGAGCACAGGTGCCGGCAGGGGTGGCCGAGGATCGGAGTCGCGTACGTCGACGCGCAGCCGGTTGCTGTACTCCCGGAGCCGGACCTCGACCTCGCTGTCGGCGTGCACCAGACCATTGGTGACCAGTTCGGTGACGGCCAGCTCAAGGTCGGGCGAGACGGCTTCCCAGTCCCATGACCGTGCCTGCGTACGCATGAACCGGCGGACATCGGCGACCGCACGAAGGTCGTGACGCTGGACGAACGTCCGTGCCACTCGCTGGCGTCGGTCGGCGTCCAGGCCCAGGAACTGGGCGATCAACACCACCGCGTCGTCGTCCCGTCGGCCGCCGGTGCCCGTGATGTCGAGCAGGCGGTCGGCCAGGATCTCCAGTCTCGGTTCGCCGGGTGCCGTGAGGCGCGCGTACAGCGCCTGGAGACCGTCGTCGAGCGGCATCGTGTGGGAGTGGACCAGCCCGTCCGTGTACAGGACCAGGACGGTTTCCGCGGGGAGCGGGACCCGCGCAGAGCCGTAGGCGGTGTCGGGCCGCACGCCGAGCGGTATGTCCTGCGGCAGTTCGGGAACCGTGAAGGGCCGGCCGATGTGGCCGAGCAGCGGTGCCGGGTGTCCCGCGGACGAGATTTCGGCGGATTCGGCTTCCGGGTCCAGCCATACGCAGCAGCAGGTGGCGAGCAGGTCGGTGCCGAGCTCCGAGAGGAGTCGGTTGGTGCGGGTGAGCACGTCTGCCGCGCGGTGGCCTTCGGCGGCGTAGGCGCGGATCGCGCTGCGGATCTGGCCCATGGTCGTGGCCGCACGTGGTGTGTGTCCCTCGACGTCGCCGATCACCAGGCCGAGAGCGCCGTCGGGGAGGTTGACCACGTCGTACCAGTCGCCGCCGACGGTACCGGTCGTCGCCGTCACGTAACGGGCCGCGATGTCGACTTCCGCGTGGTGTGGGAGAGCATGGGGCAGCAGCCCCTGTTGCAGTTCCTGGGCCAGCCGGCGTTCGGCCTCGAACTGCCGCGCCCGGCCGATGGACTGGGCCAGGAGCTGTGCCACCGTGGCCAGGGCGGCCCGTTCTTCCGCCCTGAAGGTGCGCTGGTGGTCGAAGCCCAGGGCGAGGGTTCCGGTGTCGTGTTCGTCGATCGCCAAAGGGAGCAGGCAGTAGGCCGAGATCGGTTCGTCCGTGTCCACGGCTTCGAAGAAGAGGGGCCGCTCCGGGGGTGGACGTGGGCCGGTGGTCGTCTCCTGTTCCAACGCGCCCGTCGAAGCGTTCGCGAGTCGCGCGGCGAGCGCGGGGCCCGCTCCGCTGTAGCCGAGCAGGCGCGGCCGCCCTTCGTCGATGACCGAGATGGCCAGACACCTGGCTCCGAAGGGTTCCATGATCCGCTCGATCGCCGTCTCGACGACGTCCCGGAGACCGGGGGCAGAGCTCAGCTCGGCAGTGAGTCGGCCGATCTGGTACACGAGCGACAGGCTCACCGACTCCAGCAGGGCGTCCTCCTCCGCGGGAGGAGCCAGGACGAATCTCGGCGCTACGGGGTGGCGTCTTCGCGGGGGCACGCCGGCGCGCACGCGCAGAGCCCGGGAGAGATCCTCTGCAACGCTCTGGCAGTGGTGCTGCATCCTGGCCGATGTGGCCGCCCATTCGACCGGGTCGGCCCACATGAGGACGATGACCCCGAAGGACCGTTCCTCGTCGTCGACCAACGGGGTGGCCACTATCGCGTACGGGAACGGCATGGCCGGGCGGACGCCACTGGGCGTCTGTGTCCGGACGCGGACACACTGGCGGCCGGTGCGGTAGGCGACGGCTCCGGTGTACCGGTCGTCGTCGACCGGATGCCGGTCCGCCACGGTGAAGATCGACAGCGGGTCGCCGACCACGACGACGTTGGACAGCGTCCGGCCGTCTTCCAAGGGGAGCATCGCGGCAGCGGTGGTTGCCCGCAGCTCGCGCACCGCGTTCTGCAGGGCTGCGGCGAGCATCCGGTCCTCGGCGCCGAGAGCCGTCAGGGGACTCGCCGCCCTCGCGAGGTTTCCCTCGTCTCCCATTGCCGCTCCAGAGGGCCGATCCCTTTGTTCGAGGCTATACCGCATAGCCTCGGCGTTCGCCTCGGCCGGCTCGCCCGTCGAGGCTCGGGCGATGTCTGCCGCGTGACAGGTGCGGCGGTTTTCCCGGCCCTGACCTGCGCCGGTGACCAGCCGGGCCCGGTGCTGAGGGTAGCGCGGGGAAACCGGGTCTGACCTCGGCCGATGGCGCGTTTTCCGCGCACAAACATGCGTCAGCTCGTCGTTGACCGGCGATCCGCGGCGGGGCCAGGGTGATGGGGGCAGGAGATTCCGGTCACCTGTTTCCGGTCACCGAACTGCGTGCAGGAGGCCGCCGTGCTCCAGACACAAGCCCGTGAACACACCGATCGCGTGGACGACTCCGAAGTGGTTGCCGCCGAGGCGGCCCCGGTCGGCATGCCGACCGCACCGGCGACCTGCCGCGAACTCTTCTTCCAGCGCTGCCTGTGGTGCGGCACCCCGGACTACCGGCGCCCGTTCTGCCGTGCCTGCGGATCCGTGGCCTTCGTTCTGGAGCGCAGTGCGGGTGTCGGAGTCGTTGTTCGCCGCAACGGCCACGCCCAGCACAACACGTGGTTCGTCGCGATGGACGAGGGCTTCCACCTGCTCTGCCAGGTCGTCGGGACGGCGCCGGTCGTGGTGGCGGTGGGGGTGCGGGTGACCGTCGTTCGGGCGGTCGAGGCGATTGGCCGGGGCCTTCCCACCGTCGAACTCATCCACCCGGACCAGCCATCGGAGCGCTGGTGACGCCATGGAGTGCCGGCGACAGCAGGTCGGGCGTGACGATCAGAGAGGGGGGTGCGTGAGCACCCAGCATGACGTGCCGGACGGATGGGTCGACGGCCTCCAAGGAATGAGGCAGGGGGCGCTGGACGGCCTGCGCATCGCCGACTTCTCCCGGGTCCTCGCCGGACCCTACGCCACCATGCTCCTCGGCGACCTCGGTGCCGACGTGGTCAAAGTCGAGCGGCCGGGCATCGGGGACGAGACCCGGGCCTGGCACCCTCCTGCGGACAGCGACGGTACGTCCACCTATTTCCTGAGCGTCAACCGGAACAAGAGGTCGGTCGTCCTTGACCTGACCACGAAGTCCGGCAGAGAACAGGCCCGCGCCCTTGTCGCCGAGTGTGACGTGGTGGTGGAGAACTTCCGCCCCGGCACGATGGAGCGACTGGGCCTGGGGTATGAGGAACTCCGCGCCCGGAAACCAGAGTTGGTCTATTGCTCGATCAGTGGTTTCGGTAGCGGCGCGGGTGCGGCGATCCCCGGCTACGACCTGCTGGTGCAGGCCGTCGGTGGGCTGATGAGCGTGACCGGCACCGCGGACGGGGAGCCGGTGAAGGCGGGCGTGGCCCTGGTCGATGTCATCACCGGTCTGCACGCCTCCCTCGGTGTCCTCGCCGCCCTCCGGCACCGCGACGCCACCGGACAGGGCCAGCGGGTGGAGGTGAACCTGCTCGGCTCGCTGCTGTCCGCGATGGTCAACCAGGCGTCGGCGTTCGCCGTCGCCGGCGTGATACCGGGCCGCATGGGCAACGCGCATCCGAGCATCGCCCCGTACGAGACCTTCCAGACCGCCGATCGTCCCATCGCACTCGCCGTGGGCAACGACCGGCAGTTCGCGGCGCTCGCCGAGGTCGTGGGGGATGCCGGTCTCGCTCTCCAGGACCGCTTCCGCACCAACGCGGAGCGGGTCGCCCACCGCGCCGAACTGCGGGACATCCTGACGAAGCTGCTCAGTGCCGCGGGGGCCGACCACTGGTCGACCGTCCTGCTGGCGGCCGGGGTGCCCGCCGGACCGGTCAACACCCTCGACGACGCCTTCGCCTTCGCCGGCGAACTCGGCCTTCCCGGCATCGTCGGCATGCCCGCCGATCTCGCCGACGGGGAAGGAAGCCGGCCATCCCGCCAGGTCGCGCACCCCATCGCGCTGAGCGGGACACCCGCGCAGTACCGCCTGCCCCCGCCGGATCTGGGCCAGCACACCACCCAGATCCTCCACGGCCGGTCGGACGGGCCCGACCGTGCCTCCGAGTGACCCAGAGCACTCCCCGACCGTGGGCGGCGTCGGCACCGCGACCGAACCAACCACCGATTTCCCAACCCTCATGACAAGGAGCCCAGAATGAGCGGCAAGCCGCTGACGGACCCTCTCGACCTGCTCGACCTCGCCTCCACCCTCACCGACGAGGAGCGCGAGATCCAGGCCACCGTGGCCAGGTTCCTCGCTGACCGGGTGCGCCCGCACGTCGGGGAGTGGTTCGAGAACGCCCACTTCGCCCGCGAACTCGCCCCAGAACTTGGCAAGTTGGGCGTGCTGGGCATGCACCTCGAAGGCTATGGATGCGCCGGCACCAACGCCGTGTCCTACGGTCTGGCCTGCCTGGAGCTGGAGGCTGCGGACTCCGGCTTCCGCAGCTTCGTCTCCGTACAGGGCTCGCTGTCGATGTTCTCCATCTGGAAATGGGGCTCGGAGGAGCAGAAGCAGGAGTGGCTGCCCCGGCTCGCCGCGGGTGAGGCGATCGGCTGCTTCGGCCTGACCGAGCCCGACTTCGGCAGCGACCCCGCCGGAATGCGCACCCGTGCCGTGCGCGACGACGGCGACTGGATCCTGAACGGCTCCAAGATGTGGATCACCAACGGTGGTATCGCCGATGTGGCCACTGTATGGGCGCAGACCGAGGACGGCGTCCGCGGCTTCCTCGTGCCGCGCGGCACCCCAGGCTTCACCACCCAGGACATCAAGCAGAAGATGTCGCTGCGCGCCTCGATCACCTCGGAGCTGTACTTCGACAACGTGCGGCTGCCCGACTCGGCGCGGCTGCCCCTCGCACAAGGTCTGCGCGGCCCTCTGTCCTGCCTGAACGAGGCCCGCTTCGGCATTCTCTTCGGCGTCCTCGGCGCGGCCCGCGACTCGCTCCAGGCGGCCATCGAGTACGCCGACTCCCGTGTGCAGTTCGGCAAGCCGATCAGCGCCTTCCAGCTCACCCAGAAGAAGCTCGCCGACATGACCGTCTCCCTGGGCAGCGCGGCCCTGCTCGCCCTGCACCTGGGCCGACTCAAGGACCAGCACCGCATCAGGCCCGAGCAGATCAGCGTCGGCAAGCTCAACAACGTCCGGGAGGCGATCGCGATCGCGCGGGAGTGCCGCACCGTCCTGGGGGCGGGCGGCATCTCCCTGGAGTACTCACCGCTGCGCCACGCCAACAACCTGGAGTCCGTCCTTACATATGAGGGCACCAACGAGATGCACACGCTGGTCGTCGGTCAGGCGATCACCGGCTACCCGGCGTTCCGCTGACCACCCAGGGCTGAAGGAAGACGACCGTGAACATCGTCGTACTCGTCAAGCAGGTCCCGGACACCGCTGCCGAACGCACCCTGTCCGCCGACGACCACACCCTTGACCGCGAGGGTGCCGACCTCGTCCTGGACGAAATCAACGAGCGCGCCGCGGAGGAGGCCCTGGCCCTCAAGGAGGCGGTGGGTGCCGAGGTCACCGTCGTGTCCATGGGACCCGACTCCGCGCTCGACGCCATCCGCAAGGTCCTGGCGATGGGCGCCGACCGCGGCATCCACATCTGCGACGACCGGCTCCAGGGCGCCGATGTCGTGACCACCGCGAAGGTGCTGGCGGCCGCCGTACGGACCGTAGCGGACGTCGACCTGGTCCTCGCGGGCGACGCGACGACCGACGGCCAGGCGAGCGCGGTCCCCGCCGTCGTCGCGGATCTGCTCGGCCTGCCCCCGCTGACGCATGCGCGGGAGCTGACCGTGGAAGTGGGACAGGTGCGCGCAGAGCGCGAGACCGAGAACGGCGAGGCGACGCTCGAAGCGCGGCTGCCCGCTCTGGTCAGCGTCACCGAGAAGATCAACGAACCGCGCTACCCCTCCTTCAAGGGGATCATGGCCGCCAAGAAGAAGCCGGTGGCGACTGTCGACCTCGACGATCTGTTTCCCGGCGCGGGCGACACCGGGTTTCTCGTGACCCGCATCCGCGTGGTGGAGGCCGTCCCGCGGCCGGCACGGATCGCCGGAATCCGTGTCACGGACGACGGTTCTGTCGGCCGGCGGCTCGTCGATTACCTCATCGCCCAGAAACTCGTCTGAAACCGCCCCGAACGCGAAGCAGGCACCCATGCCCGATGTCCTCGTTCTCGTCGACCACGACGGGGAACATGTCCACAAGTCCACGCACGAAATCCTCGCCGCCGCACGGCGGTTGGGTGCACCGGCCGCAGTCGTTGTGGGAACCCCTGGCACTGCGGCCCGCCTCAGGGAGACCCTCGCCCGCCACGGCGCCACCTGCGTCTACGCGGCCGAATCCACCGAAGCGGACGAGTTCCTCGCCACACCGGCCGTCGACGCCCTGGAGCTGGCGGTCCGGGGAACCACTCCTGCCGCCGTTGTGGTCTCCGCGACGGCGGACGGCAAGGAGGTGGCCGGGCGTCTGGCCGCGCGGCTGGACGCCGGGCTGCTGATCGACGCGGTCGACCTGGACTCGTCCGGCGTGGCCACCCAGATCGTCTTCGGCGGGTCGTACACCGTGCGCTCCCAAGTCACCCACGGCATACCGGTCATCGCCGTGCGGCCGGGGTCCTTCGATCCGGAGGAGCACCCCGGGGAGGCGCAGGAGCGGAAGCTCGGCCCGCCGCCGATCGACCCCGTGGCATCGGCCCGTGTCACCGCCCGTCGCCCCGCACTCGCGGGTGACCGTCCCGAACTCACCGAGGCGACCGTCGTCGTGTCCGGCGGACGCGGTGTCGGGGGAGCGGACGGCTTCAAGGTGGTCGAGGAACTGGCCGACGCCCTGGGCGGCGCGGTGGGTGCCTCGCGCGCCGCGGTCGACGCCGGCTACTACCCGCACCAGTACCAGGTCGGGCAGACCGGAAAGTCCGTTTCCCCCCAGCTGTACATCGCCCTGGGCATCTCCGGGGCCATCCAGCACCTCGCCGGGATGCAGACCTCCAAGACGATCGTCGCGGTCAACAAGGACCCCGAGGCGCCGATCCTCGCACTCGCCGACTACGCGGTGGAGGGAGACCTGTTCGCGGTGGCGCCTCAGCTGACGCAGGAAGTGGCCGCCCGCCGTGCGGGCAGCTGACGCGGCCTCAGCGGGGACGCCGCTTTGAGGTCCGGGCCGTCCGGCCCGGGCCAGGAGGGACAGACACTGTGCTGTTTGCCGAGGGGCCGAGGGTCGGCTGGGATGTTCACATAGAAGCGGAGCCCTCACGGTGTGGGCCCTGGTGACGGACATCGGCCTGCCGGCCCGGATGAGCCCCGAACTACAGCGTGTGCAATGGCTCGACGGTGCGGAAGGCCCTGCGATCGGGGCGCGCTTCGCCGGGTACAACCACCATCGGCTGGTCGGCGACTGGCGTACGGTCCCCCATGTCGTCGAGCTGGAGGAGCAGCGGGTGTTCGGCTGGGTGGTCGTCGATCCCGACGGCCGGTACGGCGACCCCGCACCGGATCCCGCGAAGCCCCTGGCCACCTGGCGTTTCGAGCTCGCCCCTGAGGGGACCAGCAGCAGACTGCGGCAGGTCGCGCGGATCGGGACGGGCCGCTCCGGGATCAGTTCGGCGATCGCCCGTACCCCGGAGCTGGAGGAGGCGATCGTGGCCTTCCGCCTCGCCGAGCTCCGCACGAACACCGAAGCCACGTTGCTGGGCATCAAGGCGCTCGCCGAAGAGGCCCGCTGAAGGGCGTCGCAGCCCGAGCCCTGCCCCTTCCGGACCAGCAGACAACACCTCGACGAAGCGGTGATCCACCTGTGCCCACCGAACACGCCTGCCAGTCCGCGGCCGAACTCGCCGCACAGCACCTCGACTCGCTGCGCCCCTTCCTGCAAGCCGGTCATCCGCACGGGAGCGGGACGGGCGGCATCGGCGACTGGCCGTTGGGCGCAGCGGCCCTGCTCGTCGTCCTCGCCGGCCTCCAAGCCGACCGGCCCGGTGAGCTGACGCTCTGGCACGCCCATGCCGGCGAGCGGATCCGCGAGGCCCTCGGCCCGCCCGTCGCCAGGACCGAGGGGCTCCGGCCGCAACGGCAACCACGGGGGTGGGAGGCTTTGGCGATCGTGCAGCAAAGGGCACAGGAGCTGCTCACCGACCTGGCCGGCGGCAGCCGCCTGGGCGGGCCGGGCGAGCTGTCGGGACAGCTGGCGCTGGTGGAGGACGCGCTCGCAGGGGCCCTGCGGCGGATGGCTGTGCCGGAGGAGGCATCGACGCGATGCGCCGCGGCGCTCGCGGAGGCCGCCGGTTCGCTGTTCGGCCTGCGCCCGTCCGCACCCCCGCCACCCCACCACACTCCACCGCCGGCCGCGGCCCTGCCGGCCCCGAAGCCACCTCTCCCACCCGACTTGACCGCGAGCATCCTGTTCTAGCCGGGTCTTCAACCCGGCCGTGCCGTCGCTCGGCGGCCTCGTCGGAGCCCACGCGGTGGTCATCGGGGCCGAACCGCCGCCCGGCAACAGCGCGGCCGGTGTGGTGGGGCGTACGGCGACCATGCGGGGCCGGGACCAGCTGCAGCCGCTACCGGCTCAGCACGCGGCCAGACGACGGAACCGGCTGCCGTGGAACACCAGCGGCTCCCGGTCGGGTTCGGCCTTCAGGCCGTGGACCTCCAGCAGCACGATCGTGTGGTCACCGCCCGGGACCTCGGAGTAGATCGAGCAGTCCAGCCAGAGGTTCGCGCCGTGGACGTACACGCTGCCGTCCTCTCCGGCCTCCCAGTCGACGTCCGCGAACCGGTCGCCGTTCCTGGCGGCCAGCGAACGGCAGACCAGATCCTGTCCCTCGGCCAGCACGCTCAGGCCCAGGCGGCCCTGACTCCGCAGCGGCCAGGTCGACGAGGTGTCCTGGACGCAGACCGACACCAGGGCCGGTTCGAGGGAGACCGGGGTGAACGTGCTCGCGGCCATGCCCACCGGCGTACTCGAATCAAGTGCGCACAGGGCCGTCACCCCGGACGGGAAGCAGACGAACGCCTGGCGCAGCACGGCGGGATCCGTCGGTGTCGCGACGAGCGGGCTCATCGGACGTCCTCCTGACCGGAAAGCACGGCGCCCAGGCGCCGCAGCGAGCCGTTGTTGCCCGCCGCGTGCTGGGAGACGCAGCGCAGGTCGCGCCAGCGACGCTGCATCGGATGGGAGCTGTAGAGCCCCGAGCTGCCCGACAGAGTCATGATCTCGTTGAGGATGCGGATGCCCTCGTGGTGGATGTGCTGGTGGCCGCCGGTGTAGCCGAACCACTCCGTGGGGGTGGGCTCCTCACCCGCGAGCGCCCGGTCCGTGACGACGCGGCCGGTCTGCTCCAGCAGGGCGTTCAGCGCCGCGGTACGCAGGTGCAGCTCGGCGAACTTCTCCTGGAACACCGGATCCGCGCCGATGACCATGCCGGGGTTGAACGCCGGCCGTTTGGTGGCGGCCAGTTCGGCGAGATCGTCGAGCGCACCCTCCAGGCAGCCGATGACGACGGCGTCGTGCGAGGCACCGGTGGCGGTGTACGGCAGACCGTAGAAGGGAGCGGGGATGTTGTTGTCGCCCACCAGCGGGCCCGTGAAGCGTTCGGGCACGAAGACGTCGTCCATCGGGAAGGCCGTGCTCTGAGTGGCACGCAGGCCCACCGCGTCCCAGGTGTCGAGGAACGTGGCCTCCTCGGGGCGGATCAGCGCGATCCGCATGTCCGGGCGGCCGTCCGGCAGTTGGGGCGTGTCCTCGACCACGAAGCCGGCGAGCATCCAGTCCGGCGTGAACGAACCGCTCGCCAGCGGCCAGCGCCCGCTGAGGCGGTAGCCGCCCTCGACCGCCGTCGCCTTGCCCTTCGGGGCTATCGCCCCACGCAGCATCAGGTCGGCGCCGTTCCCGAACACCTCCTTCTCGATTGTCTCCCGGGGCAACGACCGTACGAAGAACCAGGCCATCGAGGCCGCCTGGACCGTCCAGCCGGTCGAGCCGTCGGCCCGCGAGATCTCCCGCAGCACCCGAGCGCTCTCCACGAGGTCGAGCTCCTCGCCGCCCCATGCTCTGGGCAGACTCATCCGGAACACACCGGCCTCGCACAGGGCGGTGATGATCTCCGCGGGAACGGCCAGTGCGGCCTCGGCCTCGGCGGAACGTGCCGCGATCTCGGGCAGGTGCGCGCGGACGCGGCCGAGCACGCCGTGGCCGGTACTGGGGTCGTGGGGCGAGGCGGACTCAAGCAATGTCGTCATGATCGACCCTTGTGAGTGTTTGCGGTCGGTGAACTCGGAACCGCGTGTCGCTGGTAAGGGCGCATCAAATGGCCGGAGACACACGGCCGTTGCGGCGCGAGGGTCACGGAACCGCCGACCGAGGCGCCCCGGTCACTGCCCGCATGATGTGGGCTGGGGCGCAGGTCCTGCTTGTGTCCGGGAGCACCGGAAATTTGTGTGGCTGAGAACACTTTTCGGGGGCCGGTTGCGGATGGCTCAGAGGGACTTACCATCCTCGTCAGGAGTGCCGTCCGCGCCCGTTTCGCGGAGGCCGGCACCGCCGGGAGGAGAGCCGCATGCCCCGGATAGCGACGCCGAGCGAAGGCACGGCCACCGACAGACTGGACTGCTGGCGCGACGCGGTCAGCCAGAACCTCGTGCCCCTGGAGGTCGTGCCGCGCGAGAGCGCCGACTTCAGCGCGTCACTGCACGCCGTACGGGTCGGCCAGGTACAGATGTCGGTCATCTCGGCCGCGCCGCACAGCATCGCGCGCACGCGCCGGCACATCGCCTCCGACGCGCCCGACTACCTCCAGCTCACTCTGCAGCTCACCGGACACGGCGTGCTCACCCAGCGGGACCGCCAGGCCCAGGTCGGGCCGGGCGAACTGGTCGTCTACGACACGCGTCGTCCCTTCACCTACGACCTTCACGAGTCCCACAGCGGTCTCGTGCTGATGTTCCCGCGGGCCATGCTGCCGTTGGCGGAGCGCGATCTGGCGCGTGTGACGACGACTCAGGTGCCCTGTCACGACGGCCTCGGTCAGGTGGTGCTGCCCCTCCTGCACGGGCTGGCGCGGCAGATGGAGCACCTGGAATCCCGCGGCACGCCCCGGCTCGCCGACAACGTGGTCGGCCTGATCGGCACGCTGCTCGCGGAGCACGCCGACACGGACCGGACGACAGAGGAGGACGGCCCAGGCCTGCTCACCGAGCGCGTCCTCGGCCACATGGAGCAGCGGCTCGCCGACCCCGGTCTGAGCCCCGAGGGGATCGCGGCCGCCCACCACATCTCCCGCCGCTACCTGTACAAGTTGCTGGCAGCACAGGGATACACGGTCGCGGGCTGGATCCGGGAACAGCGCCTCGCCCGGTGCCGACACGACCTCACCGATCCGGCCCTGGACCACCTTCCGGTCGGTGCTGTCGGCGGGCGCTGGGGTTTCGCGGACCCGGCCCACTTCAGCCACGCCTTCAAGGCGGCGTACGGCATGAGTCCCCGGGAGGCGCGTGCGGCACGTCGGTGACGTCAGCCGGCCGCAGCGAAGCAACAGACCTGTACCGAGTGACTTCTGCCGCGTCCTCAGGCCGCCTGGTAGTCGAAGAACCCCTGGCCCGACTTGCGGCCCAGCAGACCCGACTCGACCATGCGGCGCAGCAGCGGGGGAGGGGCGTACAGCGGTTCCCGGTACTCCTCGTAGAGCGCCTCGCCTATCGCCGCCACGGTGTCCAGCCCTATGAGGTCGGCCAGGTGGAGCGGCCCCATGGGGTGGGCACAACCGGCAGTCATCCCGGTGTCGATGTCCTCCGCCGTCGCCGTGCCGGAGCCGACCATCCGCACTGCCGACAACAGGTAAGGGATGAGAAGGGAGTTGACCACGAATCCCGCGCGGTCCTGCACGACGATCGTCTTCTTGCCCAGGATCTCGCCGGCGAAGGCCCGCGCCCGTAGTTCCGTGGCCTTCGAGGTGTGCAGCGAGGGGATGACCTCGACCAGGGGCATGACGGGAACCGGGTTGAAGAAGTGCAGGCCGACCACAGTGTCCGGACGTCCGGCTGCGGCGGCGAGCCGGGCGATGGGGATCGAGGAGGTGTTGCTCGCCAGCACGGTGGCCGGGTCCGTGACCATCTCGCCCAGCTGCCGGAACAGCGCCGTCTTGGCCTGCTCGTCCTCGACGGCGGCCTCGATGACCAGATCGGCCCCGGCCAGGCGGGACAGGTCGCCCGTGACAGAGATGCCGGCCAGGGAATGGGCGCGGTCCTCGGGCCTGAGGACGCCGCGCTTCTCCGCCTTCAGCAGGGAGTCCGCCACACCGGACAGGCCCGCCCGGGCCCTGTCCTCGGTCACGTCGCACAACGTGACGTGCAGCCCTGCCCGGGCACAGACCTCGGTGATGCCCCGGCCCATCTGGCCCGCGCCTACGACGCCCACGTGCCTGATCGCTGTCATGTGTTCCTCCGCCTGTCCCTGAGTCGGGCGGCGGTCGACGGACCCCGCCACGGTGGGTGCTACCGTCTTGAGCGTAGGCCGACCACACCCCCTCTGACCTGCTCGGACAGTGCGTCATCCGCGTACAAACATGCGCCGGTTCGACGATGACGGAGAGCCGCAGCGGTCGGCGTCGACCGCATGCCTACGAGGCGTCGGGCCGATGCCGGACGCCTGCTGTGGATCCCCGTCTCAGGCGGTGGCGGCAGCGGACTCCCTCAGCCGGCGGATCACACCGCGAACCGCCGGCGAGGTCTCCCCCTTGCGATAGGCGCCGACCAGCCGGGTGGTCAGCGCCACGTCCGCGAGCGGACGGTACGCCACTCCTGGGATCTGTACACGCCGCAGCGAATCCGGCACCAGTGCCACCGCGAGACCACCGCCCACCAGCGTCAGAGCAGCGATGAAGTCTCGTACCGGGGGAGCACACCGCGGACTGAACCCCCCTTGCTCCGCCACTTCGAGGATCTGGTCGCGGCAGCCGTACTCCTCGTCGAAGTGCGGGGCCACGAAGGTCTCGTCACACAGCTTCGCCGCCGGTATCGCCTGGTACGCCGCGAGTGGCGCGGCGGCCGGCAGCGCCAGGACGACCTGCTCGATGAGCAGGCAGGTGGCCGTGACCTCCGGCGGGTACTCCGGCCGCCAGCGCAGGAACCCGACGTCGATGTCCCCGCACGACAACGCCTCCAGCTGGGCAGGGGTCTCCAACTCGCGGACCTGTACGGTGAGTTCGGTGCCGGGGGTCGCGCAGCGGGTGAGGACGTCGGTCAGTACTCCGGAGAACGCGGCCGAGGCGACGTACGCGATCTGGGCGTGTCCCAGCTCCCCGCGGCCGGCCCGTCGGCCCACCGCCTCGGCACGTGCGGCCTGCTCAAGCGTCAGCCG
Source organism: Streptomyces sp. NPDC020299 (assembly GCF_044387825.1). Classification (NCBI taxonomy): domain Bacteria; kingdom Bacillati; phylum Actinomycetota; class Actinomycetes; order Kitasatosporales; family Streptomycetaceae; genus Streptomyces; species Streptomyces sp. NPDC020299. Next base: position 44,147 of record NZ_JBIRWL010000024.1, on the reverse strand, counting down.
TGCCTCTTCGAGGAACAGCCGCCCGGCGCTGGTCAGGGCCGGGCGGGTGCGCCGACCGCGGTCGATCAGCCGTACGCCCAGATGCGACTCCAGCGCCCTGATCTGGGCGCTGAGCGCCGACGGTGCCAGGTGCAGGCGATCCGCCGCCCGGGCGAAGTGCAGTTCGTCGGCGACGACGACGAACGATTCCAGCCAGCGCAGTTCCATCGGTTCCTCCATCCCGCCGGGAATGCACACCCCGCGGCGGCGTCAGGGCAGAACAGGACCGCCGCGGGGTGAGTCCGGGGAATTCACGGTTCAGGGGATCACGACGTAGTTGCTGAATCCGCCGTCGAGGTCCGTGGCGCGCCCCGAGATGGCTTCGTTGACCTTCGCCAGCGGGAACGGCTTGGTGATCAGGTACGACAGGTCCAGGGCCCCGGTGGCCACCATGTCGGCGACCTCCTGGCCCTGCGCGGTGCTGAACCAGTTGGATCCGATCAGCTGGACCTGCTCGTCCATCAGCCACTTCACGTCCACCGGCAGCCGGTCGGCCACACCGCCGACGTTGACCACTCTGCCACCGCGACGGACGCCCTGCATGGAGTCGAGCATCGTCTCCACCGGGGCCTGCGCGCCGAGCGCGCTGATGACGAAGTCCGCGCCTTCGCCGCCGGTACGCGACTTCGCCCATGCGCCCGTGGAGCCCTCGCCCAGCCGCATGACCTCGATCCGGTCCGGGGCCAGCTCCTGCACACGCTTGAGGAGTTCCTCGTTGCGTCCGGTCCCGAGGACCCTGGAGACACCCGAGGCCAGCGCGAGGAGGGTGGAGGCTACGCCGAGGGTGCCGGTGATGCCGTCGATCAGCGCGACCTGGCCGGGACCGGCCACGGCGTGTCTGAGGGCGCCGTAGGAGGTGCCGATGTAGCCGAGCTTGCCGGCCTGCTCGAACGTCATGTTGTCGGGGATGTTGACGATCGAGTACTGGGGCGCGGTCATGTACTCGCAGAAACCGCCGTAGGGGTAGAGGTCGAAGATCCGCTGGCCGTCGCGGGAGGTGCTGAAGTAGCCGTTCAGGGTGAAGTAGCGGCAGCGGCTCAGCTCGCCGCCGCGGCACACCTGGCAGCTGCCGCAGGACCGCAGCGGGCTGACATACACCCGGTCACCGGGCTTGGTGTTCAGCACCGCCTCGCCGACCGCCTCGACCACGCCGGCGGGGTCCAGGCCGAAGATCGCGGGCAGCTTGGGCAGCGGCTGGTGCGGATACCAGGTGGGCCAGTTGTTGATCACATTGGCCATGTTCGGCACGATTCCGCATGCCTTGACGCGCACCAGCACGTCGGTCGGCCGCGGGGTGGGCACGTCGACCGTGTCCACGGACATCGGCTCACCGAGCGCGTGCAGTCGTGCAGCGAGCATCTTCGCCATTGAAATACTCCTTGAAACTGTTCCGTCCCGACGGTCGAGGGCCGGAGGCATTCTTTTCGGCGACCGAGGCGGCGGAACTGCGGCTCGGTAATCACATGCGATGTGGTGATGGGCTGTACGGCGCCGAGTGCTACGAATTCGGGAACGGGTTCGGGTAGTTGTCCTCGAGGTCGATGCCCAGCAGGCCCATGACGCGGACACCGGAGTTGTACCAGGCGATGGACAAGGACAGTTCGACCATTTGCCGGTCCGTCAGGTGCTCGGCGGCGGCGCGCCACGTCTCCTCGGAGACGTCGACGTGGAGCGTGGACTCCTTGGCGAGGCGCATGACCGCCTTCTCCGTCTCGTCGAACAGGCCGGACGACTCGAAGTCGGCGACCGCGGCGAGCTGCTCCTGGGTGAGGCCCGCTCCGAGTCCGTGCGACTGGTGATGCGCGACCTCGTACGCGGACCGGGTGGCGTGGCCCACGGTCAGGATGGCCAGTTCACGCAGTATCGGGCTGAGGTCGGCCGCCCGCAGCGAGTTGGCGTAGGTCAGGAAGCCGTCCAGCTGTGCCGGTGCATGGGTGAGGGCGAGGAAGATGTTCGCTGTCGGTACCTTGCGTTCGGTCTCCAGCCGGTCGTAGAGCGGCTTCAGTGATGCGTCCGCGTCCTCGCGGCGAACGTAGGGAACTCGTGCCATGGCGTCTCCTTGAGGGACGGGCGTGGGAAAGGGTCAGGGGAGGGGCTGTTCGAGGAGGAACCGTTCCAGCGACATCGGTGTCGGCGGTTCGGCCGGCGGCGTCTGGGGCGTGCCGGCGAAGGGTGACGCCTCGAAGTACCACTTCTCCAGCGCGGGCAGGCCCCAGCGGGCGTTGGTGCTCACGGAGGCCGCGTCCCAGCGCACGGGGTCGACCTCGGTGTCGATGGTCTGGTAGTGGCTGTTGAAGACCTCCACGCGGTGGCCGTCGGGGTCGCGGAGGTAGGCGAAGAGCATCCCGCCCGGACCGTGTCGTCCGGGGCCGCGCTCCACGCCGTCGCCGTAGCCGAGGATGCCGGCCCAGTCGCAGGCGCTGAAGATGTCGCGGCTCTCGGAGACGGTGTAGGCGAAGTGGTGCAGGGCGGGCCCGGTGTTCTCGACGATCGCGAGGTCGAGGCAGGTCCCCTTGCGGTACATGAACGCGCCCAGCAGCTTGTCGCCGTGCTCCAGGTACTCCGAGTTGCGGAAGCCGAGTTCGCTGTAGAAGGCGCACAGCTCGTAGGTGTCGGGCGCGAAGATCTGATAGTGGTCCAGTCGCTGCGCGTGAGCACCCTTGTACTGCGCGAAGTCGATGTGCAGCCGAGGCCGGGTCTCCATGTGCGCGCACAGTTCGAGCGGCGTGCCGATGGGGTCGGCGACGTGCAGGGTGCGGCCCTGGTGGGGGACGTCGACCCACTCGGCGGGCAGTCCCCGTTCACGGAACCAGGCGTACGCGAGGTCGAGGTCCTCGTCGAAGAACACCCTGAAGCCGATCCTCTTGCAGGCGCCCGCCCTCACGCCCTTGTCGGCCTGTTCCAGTACAAGGCTGTGGTGGCAGGCTTCCGCCAGCCCGCGCAGGTAGCAGGTGCGCTCGTCCTCGTCACTGACGACGAGTCCCAGCGCTCGCGCATAGAAGTCGCGGCTCGCGGCCAGGTCGGCCACGGTGAGCCGGACATGGCTGGAGCGGGTGATGTTGAAACTCGGGCGCAGATTTACGGGTGGCAGCATGCTGGCCTCCGTGCTCCGATCGGCTCTTGATTTCGATGACTGTAATTCTTCGAAGCCGTTTTACGGCTTGGTCGTGGAAGACCCGGTTCCGGCGAGAGTGAATGCGGACCAGCCGCTGAATTCCGCGGAGTCGCCGAGGGACTCCTCGATGCGCAGAACCTCGTTCCACTTGGCCATGCGTTCGGAGCGCGTGAACGAGCCGACCTTCAACTGGCCGGCGTCCCAGCCGACGCTCAGATGCGCGATGGTGACGTCCTCGGTCTCGCCGGAGCGGGCCGAGACGATGGTGCCGAAACCGGCGTCCTTCCCGGCGCGCAGGGCCTGGTACGCCTCGGTGACCGTGCCCGCCTGGTTGGGTTTGACCAGGACGGCGTTCGCTGCGCCGTTGGTGGCCGCCGCCTCGACCCGTTTGGCGTTCGTGACCAGGTAGTCGTCGCCGATGACCTGGCATCGGTGGCCGTATCGGCGCGTGAACTCCACCATGCCCTCGTGGTCGTCCTCGCCCACCGGGTCCTCGACGGACAGGATCGGGTACTGCTCGATCCAGCCGCCCAGCATGTCGATCAGCGCCGCCGTGTCCAGTGTGCGGTCGTCGAGCGCCAGTGTGTACCGCCCGCCGCTGCCGAACTGCGACGCCGCGACGTCCAGGGAGATGCCGACCTGGGCCGAGGGCGCGAAGCCGGCGGTCTCGATCGCCCGGGTCAGGGTCTCCAGCGCCTCCTCGTTGGAGTCGAAGGCAGGCCAGAAGCCGCCCTCGTCGGCCACACCCTGTGCCTTTCCCGCCTTCCGCATCCGGCTCCCGGCCGCCCGGTAGATCTCCGCCGTCCAGTCCAGCGCCTCGGAGAAGCTGCCTGCCGCGGGGCAGACGACCATGAAGTCCTGCACATCGACGCGACGGTCCGCATGGGCGCCGCCGCCGAAGATCTGGATCTCAGGCAGCGGGATGCGCACCGGCCGACCGCCGGCCAGGTGCTGCCACAGGGGTACGCCCGCCGACGCGGCGGTGGCGTGCAGGACCGCCATGGAGGTGGCCACGATCGCGTTGCCGCCGAGACGGCTGCGGTCGGGGGTGCCGTCGAGGTCGATCAGGAGCCGGTCGACGGCCTCCTGGCCGGTCGTGTCCAGGCCCAGGAGGGCGGGCGCGATCTCGTCGTTCACCGAGCCGACCGCACGACGGACATCCAGACCGCCGAAGCGGGGGCCGCCGTCGCGCAGGTCGAGCGCTTCGCCCTGGCCCGTCGAGGCCCCGGCCGGTGCTATGGCCCGCCCGATCGCGCCGTCCGCGAGGTGCACCTCGACCTCCACGGTCGGCCGACCGCGTGAGTCCCACACCCTGCGCCCGTGAAGCTTGGTGATCCGCGCGTCTGTCATGGCGGTGCGACCTTTCGGAGTCGGGACGGTCCGGACGGCGCGGGGGCCCGTGCGCGGGCCTGCCGTCGGACGAGGGGCGTTCCTGTGGTCGGCGGCACCGGACCGGTGCGAAAGGCGCCACAGAAGGCTGCTCCCCACGAATGCTAACGATAGCGCAATCGTGCGAGGGGCTGGCTTTTGTGTCAAGGCCTTGGTGCGACGGGATGTCGAGGATGTCATACGCACTCTGTGGGCGTACGCCTCGCGGCGGTGATGCTATCGTTCGCACTGCCGGACGGTATTCCGGCCAAGACCCCGACGGACCCGCTCTTCCTGGACGGACGGACAGCACAGGTGCGCGGGTCCGCCGGACCACACGGCCTTCAGGAAAGCGAGCCCGACATGGCCCCCGAGCCCTTCGTGGCACCCATGACCCTCACCACCGTTGTGGCCAGCACACGTCCCGGACGTGTGGGCAGATCCGTCGCGGACTGGTTCACCGCCCGAGTCGCGGAGTGCGAGCGGTTCGAGTCGCATACCGTCGACCTCCGAGAACTCGCCCTGCCCTTCTACGACGAGCCGCATCCGCCCGCGCTGCAGCGGTACACCAAGAGTCACACCCGCGCCTGGAGCCGGATCGTCGACGCGTCGGACGCCTTCGTCTTCGTCACCCCGGAGTACAACGGGAGCTTCCCCGCCCCGTTGAAGAACGCCTGGGACTATCTGGTCGTGGAGTGGCAGCACAAGCCGGCCGCGTTCGTTAGCTACGGAGGAGTGTCGGCAGGTACGCGGGCGGCGCAGATGGGGAAGCAGGTCGTGGCGAATCTCAGGATGCTGCCGATCGGTCCGACGGTGAGCATTCCCTTCGTCAGCGAACTCGTCGAGGACGGAGCTTTCCGGCCCGGCAAGATTCACGAGGCCGCGGCCGAGCAGGTGCTCGACGAACTGGCGCGTACGTCGCGTGTCATGCGTGGGCTGCGCAGTGGGACATGCTGAGTCGGATCCGACATCACAAAGGCGCCCGGAGCGATGTGCTCCGGGCACCTTCGCGATGTCGGGAGTGAGCCGGTGACCGTGGCTCAACCGGTCTCGGACGGGGCCCGTCCGTCGGGAGGCGCTGTGCTGCCGCGCAGGATCAGGGATCCGGGGGAGACCGAGGTGTACGGGCCGTCGTTGCCCGCCTTGGTCTTGAGCCGGCGCATCAGCCACAGCGCGCAGCCGGTGGCCATCTCCTGGATCGGCATGCCGATCGTGGTGAGTCCGGGACCCCACCAGGAGAAGCCGGGTTCGTCCCCGAACCCGACCACGGACAGTTCGCTGGGCACCTTCACGCCCTGCTCGGACAACTCCTCCAGGACCCCCAGGGTGAGCTGGATCGATCCCAGGGCGAGCGCGGTGGGCGCGTCGGGTCCGCTCAGCAGTCGGCGCACCGCCTGGCGCCCGTGGTCCACCGACGACGGCGGGCCCAGCTCTGTACGCCCGGCGCCGTCCGGCAGACCGCCCTCGCTCAGGGCGCTGCGGAAACCGCGCAACCGCTCGGCGCCTGTGGGCAGTTCCTCAGGGCCGCCCAGATAGGCGATGCGGGTGTGGCCCAGCGTCGCGAGGTGCGCCGTCGCCTGCCTCAGCGCCTCGTGGTCGTCCACGCCGAACCACTGGGAGCCGAGCGAGGGGTGCCGGCGCAGCAGTTGGAGATGCGGCAGGGCGCGCAGCAGCTTGACGGACTCGCTGTGCGGGCGCGCGGTGGGCACGATGATGACGCCGGCCACGCGGTTCTCGGACAGCTCCCGCAGATGGCGCAGCTCCACCATCCGGTCGTCGTCGGTCTCCGAGAGCATCAGCTGGAAGCCCTCGGCCTCCATGTTCTTGGACAGCTCGTGCGCGATGGTCGAGTAGAAGCTGTTGCGGATGTCGGGGATCACCAGCGCTACCACGTTGCTGGAGGCGCCCCGCATCATCCGCGCCGCTCGGTTGCCGACGTACCCCATCTCCGAAGCGGCCTGCCGGACCCGGAACTTGGTCTCCTCGCTGATTCGCGCGTCGTCGGCGAGCGCCCGGCCGACCGTCGAGACGGAGACCCCGAGGCGTTCGGCGATGTCCCTGGTCGTGACCACGTGAGGGCCCCCTCGACTCACTAGTCCCATGCTGTCACTTTCCGTATGCCAACGATAGCACCCATCGTCGCGCTCCGTGGTCGGATGGGTGATGCCCCCCTGTCGATCATCTTCGTCGTGCTAACGTTAGCATTGTTGGATGGGCCGTGCAGCCGCCCGTGGCTGCCCAGTTGCGGAGGTGTCCGTGCGGATCGTCAGATACGCCGTCGACGGCGTGCGTCACTACGGAGAACTCGAAGCAGGCGACTCCAGGATCGCGCGATTCGCAGGTGATCCATATACCGGGCTGGTGCCCACGGGACACGTCGACCAAGTCGGTGACGTGACTGTCCTACCGCCGCTCGACCGACCCCGGATCTTCGGATTCGCCTACAACTACGCCGCGCACGTCGACGAGACCGACCGCGAGATTCCGGACGTTCCCGTGTGCTTCATGAAGCCGAGCACGGCGGTCGTCGGGCCAGGGGATGCCATCGTCTATCCGGCGGATGGTGAACTGATTCACTTCGAGGGCGAGCTGGTTGTCGTCATCGGAAAGGAAGCCCGTCATGTGAAACCTGCTGAGGCCCATGAATACATCCTCGGCTACACGTGCGGGAATGATGTCAGCGACCGTATCGTCCAGCGCAAGGAAAGCAAATACGGGACGCTGCTGATCGGGAAGGGCCAGGACACGTTCGCGCCGCTCGGCCCCGTCATCGCCACCGGGCTCGACCCTGCGAAGCTCTCCCTGACGACCCGGGTGAACGGCACCGTCATGCAGTCGGCGAGTACGGCCGACCTGCTGCTCGCCGTCCCCGACCTCGTCAGCTACCTCAGCCGCCATCTGACGCTGCTGCCCGGGGACGCGATCATGACCGGCACTCCGTCCGGGGTCGGGCCGATCCGTCCCGGGGACGAGGTCGAGGTCGAGATCGAGGGCATCGGCGTCCTGCGGAACCCGGTGGTGGCCGACAGCCGCTGACCAGGGTCGTTCGCTGGGAGGCTGTACGCTCCGGGGGCCCGACACCGTCAAGCGGTGTCGGGCCCCCAGGTGTGCGAGCGGTTGGCGGTCGGCTAACGGACAGCGTTGTTGAACTGCGTGGGACGGACGAAGGTCAGTGCGGCGACACCCACCAGCGGCAGGACCGTCACCTGCAACAACCCCGCCCGGCTCCAGCCGAACGAGTCCACCAGGGCGGCGAAGAGCAGGCCCGAGAAGGCCGCCGTTCCGTAGTAGCTGGTGACGAAGAGACCGGAGGCGCGGCCGATCTGTTCAGGGCGGACGGCCCGCTGCATCGCGCTGTTGCTGTTGGGATAGATGAAACCCAGCCCGAAGGCGCCCATGAGGAAGGCGAACGCGCACTGCACACCGACACCGGCATGCGTCTCGTAGATGCACACGGCGATGAGGGACACGGCGAGCAGGCTCCCGATCAGCAGGTTCCGCTGGTTGATCCGGTCGCCGAGCCAGCCGCCGAGCACGGCCGTCATGCCGCCGAAACCGAGCAGGCTCATCGCCAGCGCCGCCTGCTCGGAGGTGTAGTGCAGTGAGGTGATGAGGTACGTCGGGTAGAGGCCGAGGAACCCGTAGATCGCCACACCGCTGACCACCGAGTGGATCGCCAGCGCGAGGGTGTTGCGGTTGTAGGCGGAGGCCGGCATGTACTCGTAGGTCCTGGTCGAGGCGGTCTTCTCGACGCGGTGCTCGGTCAGTCCGGTCCTGACGAGGAACAGGGAGGCGGCGGCGATCAGCAGTCCGGCCGTACCGAACAGGTAGAACGGCGCGTGCCATGTGCCGTGCTGGCTCATGAGCCGCACGCCGATGAGTGGGGCGATGAAGACGCCGACGGAGTAGCCCACTCCGATGACGCCGAAGGCGAGGCCCCGGCGGTGGGTGAAGAAGGCGCCGATCGCGGCGAAGATGGCCGCGGACTGCATGCCCTCGCCGAAACCGGAGACGACCCGGTACACCGTCATGTCGGCGAGGCCGGTCGCCAGCGGGGTGGCCATCGTGCCAAGGGAGTAGATCACGATGCTGACCAGCAGGACTGTCTTACGTCGGAAGCGGTCCAGGAGGTAGCCCGCGGGCAGGCCCGCCAGGGCCATGCCGAGCGTGAAGTTCGTCGCCAGCAGCCCGCCCTGTTCCAGCGAGAACCCGTAGTCCTGACGGATGTTGGGCAGCAGCGGGGGGAAGACCTGACGGTCCATCGCGTTGACCATGTAGGAGAGGACGACCAGGAGGAAGCCCACTGCGATCATGACCCGGGAAATGGGCGCGCGGTTGCTTTCTTGAGTGCCGTCGGTGGGCACGGTATCGGTGTCGACTTGGGCTGCGTGAGTCATTGCGGCTCCAGAGGAGGGATGGCCGCGGCAGGCCGCGGCGGATTCATCGCGGGCACGGGGCCGTACGGCGAGGACGAGAAGTGGTGAGTTGAACACGGACTCGGTTCGGCCGGAGGCGTCGATGCGCCGCAGGCGGCGGAATAGGGCGACGGGACTGATGCGCGGTCGGACGCCGCATGCGGAATTCAGCCGTTGATCGCCTGTCGGGGACGTCCGTGGCTATGGAGTCTTCGACGGCTCGACCTTGTGCGGACATGTGCCGGACATCGGGTCGGCGATGGCAGAAACCATGAGGGGAAGTCCGCGGTGCGTCAAGACGTGAACACCGGATTTCTTCGATTGCCCTCGTGTTTCCGGTGGTGGCGGGGTTCCGCGACTCCGGACGAGCCTGCCGCAGGGGCCGACGGTCAGTCTGTACACCCCACTCTTGACGCCTCGAAGACGATGAGTGCTATCGTTAGCATCGAGTGGCTGTGACAGAGTGATTCGACATGCCCCTGCATGTTCGTGACCCGTTCCAAGGGCGTGCCGCGACGCCTTCGCCGACCACAAGCCGGCGAGCGTCGGCAATCGAACCGACCCCAGTGACCTCTCCACCTCGCTCGCGGCGACCGCCGGCCTCATCGGACGATGCCGTCGGTTGCCCTCCGGGCGAAGATCAACCCTGCTGACCGAACCCGACCGGGCCCGACGCCCGGCCATCCGCATCGGCCGCACGACTCCGCGAGGACGACCTGCCATGAAACCATCGAGCCGCCCTGGCACCGTGCTGCTCACCGACTACGCCTGGCCCGACGACTCCGTCGAGCGATCGGTCCTCGAGGAGGCCGGCCACACCCTCGTGACCGGTCCCGCCGACCCCGTCTCCGCCGAGGCGATCGATGACCTGGTCGCCGAACACCGCCCCGCCGGCATCCTCACCTGCTGGGCGCCCGTCTCCGCCACCGCCGTCCAGACGTCGCCGGACCTGAGGATCGTCGCCAGACTCGGCGTCGGTCTCGACAACATCGCCGTGGACACCGCGACCGAACGAGGTGTGTGGGTCACCAACGTGCCGGACTACTGCGTTGAGGAGGTCTCCGACCACGCGGTGGGCATGGCGCTGGCCTGGACCCGCGGCCTGGCCGTGTTCGACCGGGACGTTCGGGGCGGCCGCTGGAACCCCGCGAGTGCCAGACTGCGCCGCCTGTCCACCTTGACCTGCGGCGTCGTCGGATACGGGCGCATCGGGCGCGCCACCGCGCGCAAGCTCGACGCGTTCGGCTGCCGGATCCTCGCGCACGACCCGCACCCGCCCAAGACCGCCCCTGGAGTGGAGCTGGTGGGCGTGGAGGAGCTACTGCGCCGCAGTGACGTCGTGATCCTCCATGTGCCGCTCACACCCGACACCCACCACATCATCGGCCCCGAGCAGCTGGCCCGGATGAAGCCGGGCGGCCTGCTGGTCAACGTCAGCCGGGGAGGTCTCGTCGACACCGACGCGGTCGTCAAGGCACTGGACCGCGGACAGCTGGACGGGGCCGCCTTCGACGTACTGGAGAGCGAACCGCACGTCCCCGCCGGACTGCTCCAGCAGCCGGGCGCACTGCTCACCCCGCACGTCGCCTTCTCCTCCGACGCCTCGGTCACCGAACTGCGCCGCCGCGCCGCCGAAGAGGTCGTACGCGTTCTGGCGGGCCAGGCGCCCGCTCACGCCTGCAACAGCCCCCGCGGTCTGACGGCCGAGCCGGGGGAACAGTGATGAGCGCCGACTCCGCGCACCGTGATCCGGACTCGGCGCTGACAGATTTCCTGATCGCGCACAAGTTCACCGGCTCCGGCGAAACCGCCCGCTGGACGCCGCTGGCCGGCGGCGTCTCCTCCGACCTGTGGCGGGTGGACCTGCCGGGACGCTCCCTCTGCGTCAAACGTGCCCTGGCCCGGCTCAAGGTCGCGGCCGACTGGCAGGCACCGGTGTCGCGCAATGCCTACGAATGGGCGTGGATGCGGTTCGCCTCCCGATACCGGCCCGACAGCGTGCCCGAACTGCTGGCCCACGACCCCGAAGCCGGCCTCTTCGCGATGGCGTACCTACCGCCCGAGCGCTACCCCATGTGGAAGGCCCGGTTGCTGGCCGGAGATGTGCGGCCGGAGACCGCGGCGGCCGTCGGAGAGCTGCTCGGCACCCTGCACGCGAAGAGCGCGGGCGACGCCGGCCTCGCCACGGAGTTCGCCACCGACGACAACTTCCACGCGCTGCGCATCGAGCCGTACCTGCTGGCGACCGCCGCAGCGCACCCCGATCTGAGCGATGTCCTCCAGCGACTTGCCGACCGCACGGCCACCGCACATATGGCCCTGGTCCACGGCGACGTCAGCCCCAAGAACATCCTCGTCGGCCCGATGGGACCCGTACTGTTGGACGCCGAGTGCGCCTGGTACGGAGACCCGGCCTTCGACCTCGCCTTCTGCGTCAACCACCTGCTCCTCAAGAGCCTGGTGGTACAAGGGCGGCGCGCCGACCTGCTGCGCTCCGCCCGCGTACTCGCCGAGGAATACGCCAGGTGTGTCGACTGGGAACCCCTGAGCGCCCTCGAGTCACGAGCCGCCTCGCTCCTGCCGGCCCTGCTTCTCGCGCGCGTGGACGGCAAGTCCCCGGTGGAGTACCTCACGGACGACCGGGACCGGGTCTTCGTCCGTACCGTGGCTTCGGCGCTCCTCCGGGCGCCCGCCCAAGCAGTGTCGGACTTCCTGGATGCCTGGACCACCGCGCTCGAACCCCCCACGGGACCCATCGGCGGCCGGCCCGACTGACCCAGCAGATTCGACGGTTCCCAGGCCCGACCAAGGAGAGACACATGCGCAGGGTCGTCACTGGCCACGACGCGAATGGCAGGTCGGTCGTCACCAGTGACGGCCCGATCCCCCGCAACCGTGAGTTCACCAGCCTTCCGGGCTGGGTGTCCCGCCTGCCCTGGGCCACCGAGGCCGGTGAACCGGTCAGCCGGACAGGCGAGGACCCCACGCCGAAGATCACGAGCTTGCTCCCGGCGCCCGGCGGCACCCGGTTCATCGTATTGACCTTTCCGCCGGACACCGCCATGGCCGACCCGTCGTTCGATCCGGTCGCCTTCGACCAGGAGCAGCGGGCCGACTCGCCAGGCATCGCGGACCTCATGGAGCCCGACGGCATGCACACGACGCCGACCGTCGACTACGCCCTCGTGCTGCAGGGCGAGATCGTCCTCGAACTCGACGACGGTCAGTGCACCCACCTGTCGGCTGGTGACATCGTGATCCAGAACGGAACCCGGCACGCGTGGCGCAACCGCAGTGACAGACCGGTCACTATGGCCTTCGTCCTCATCGGCACCGCTTGCGACGGCTCACCGGCGGATCCTGGCATCATGCGTGCGGGTCGCCCGTGACCACCGGCTTTCCGGTCTTCGACCGGGTCGGCTGTTGTGCCTCTGCGTGTACCCGAACGTCTGGAGGCAGCGACGGCCAAGTGGGCGACTCGATCTCGTTGCACGACCCACTAAAGGCACGTAGCCGGGTGACGGGAGCTGCCGATCCCCGTCAGAACTGGGCCAGCCGAGCGACGTCGAAGTCCGCTTGCGTGAGCAGATCGTGAAGCCCAAGGAACTCCGCCAGGCAGAGAAGCCCGAACGGGCACAACTCGAAGCTGACGTCGAGGCTCTCGTCCGTGCCGTCAAAACCGGCAGCTTCGCAAGCAGCTGACCGGCCCTGACCCCGTCGTCCGGGTCCTGCCCACGCAGCTCCAGCCTCCGGCCGGATGAAGCGTCGGGGGGGGCCCCCCCCCCGGGGGGCCCCCCCCCCCCCCCCCCCACCACCCCCCCCCCCCCCCCCGGCGCGCGCCCCCCCCCCCCCCCGCCCCCGGGGGGACCGGGAGCCCCCAAGACCCCCCCAAA
>NZ_JBIRWL010000024.1:0-31307 GCF_044387825.1 Streptomyces sp. NPDC020299 | reverse complement strand
CTATTTCCCAACCCCCCCCCCCCCCCCCCCCCCGGGGGGGGGGGGCCCCCCCCCCCCCCCCCCCCCGGGGGGGTGTGGGGGGGGGGGGGGCCCCCCCCCGCGGGGGCCCCCCCCCCACGCCCACTCGAACATCACCGGCACCGAGCAGGGGACGGGCTACCGGCGGACGACGACATGCGGGAGACCGGTCAGCCCGATAGCCACCGTCAGCCCGGCGCCCAGGCCCTCATTCCGGCCGACCATCACGCCAGCGATCCCGCTCACCAGCAGGATGACCACGGTCAGGATGACGGTCCGCGCTGCCTCGGCGGCCTGTGTCATACGTCTCCCACCCCGTTGTCACGGCACCGGTTCCCGCCCATCGTATGTTCGAACCCCGCACCGCGCTCAGGGACGGCGCGAGGCGAGCACGCAGAACTCGTTGCCCTCCGGGTCCGCCAGCGTCACCCACGGCTGTTCACCCTGCCCGACGTCCGCGTGCCGGGCCCCCAGCGCAAGCAGCCGGGCGACCTCCGCGGCCTGGTCGTCGGGCCGGAAGTCGAGGTGCAGCCGGTTCTTGAGACTCTTCTTCTCGGGTACCGGCACGAAGAGCAGCCCGGGCAGGCGGTCGGGCGCGGGCCGGATCTCGTACTCGTCGGGGTCGTCGTTCACCACCACCCAGCCCAGCGCCTCGGTCCACCAACGCCCCAGCGCCTCCGGGTCCGTCGCGTCCACGATCACCTGTTCCCACTGCAAGGTCATGGGGGCAGGGTAGTGAAGACTGATCCACACAAGCAGCGATTATCAGGAGGCCCGTACATGACACGCCCGATCACGGCAGGGTTCGACGGCACGGAGGAGAGCCTCGCCGCGGTGGCCTGGGCCGGACGGGAGGCCGTCCGCCGGGGGCTGCCGCTGCGGGTGGTGCATGCCTGGCGGCACGAGGACGTGGCCGGCGCCGACCGGGACACCCAGGCCGGGTGGGTGACGGCGGCGCTGGCACAGGCCGCGCGGACCGTCTCCGGGCGGCATCCGGAGCTGACCGTGACGACCGACGCCGTCGAGGGCGGCACGGTGGACTCGCTCGTCGCCGCCGCGGCCGAGGCGGACACGCTGGTGCTGGGCTCGCGCGGACACGGCGCCGTCGTCGGGTTCCTGCTGGGTTCCGTCGGGCAGCAGGTGATCGCGGAGGCCACGCGGCCCGTGGTGCTGGTGCGCGCAGGGGACCGGCCGTCGGGCGAGGCGGCCGGACGGGACGTCGTCGTGGGGCAGCAGGGCGGCCCCGAGGACAGCGCCGCCGCCCTGCGGTTCGCCTTCGAGGCTGCGGCGGCCCGCGGCGCCACCCTCCGGGCGGTACGCGCCTGGACCCTGCCGCCCGTGTTCGCCTACAGCCCCGGCTCGCTCAAGCTGCTGGACGAGGTGGGGGGGCTGGAGCCGTACGAGCGGAAGGCGCTGGCCGAGGCGCTGAAGCCGTGGCGGGAGCGGTTCCCCGAGGTGCCGGTGACCGAGCAGGTGGAGATGGGCAGCGCGGGGCAGGTGCTGCTGTCGGTGGCCGGCCGGGCCCAACTGATGGTCGTGGGACGCCGCGCGCATCTCACGGCGGTCGGCGCCCGGATCGGCTCGGTGGCACACGGGGTGCTGCACCACGCGGAGTGCCCGGTGGCCGTCGTCCCGCACGACTGACAGGCCCTACTCCGGGACGATCGGCTCCAGCGTCGTGCGGGCCTTGGGCAGGACGTTCGCGATGTAGTCGTCGACGGCCGTGTCCAGGCCGATGTCCTGCTGGGCCTGTTCGGACAGGTACCAGCGGTGCTCCAGCAGCTCGTGGTAGATCTCCGCCGGGTCCATGGAGCCGCGCAGGTCGAGGGGCACGGCGCGTACGGTGGGCCGGAACACGTCCCGCACCCAGCGGTGGGCCAGCACCTCGGGGCGGGCGGCGAGGGGGTCGCCCGGGGCGTAGTCGTCCTGGGTGGCCATCCAGCTCTCCAGGTCGTTCAGCAGCCGCCGCGCCTGGTTCTCCTCGGTGTCCAGGCCGGTCAGGCGCAGCAGCTGGCGCTGGTGGTGGCCGGCGTCGACGACCTTCGGCACGAAGGTGACCGTGTCGCCGGTGGTGGAGTGCTCGATCTGCATCTCGGCGACGTCGAAACCCAGGTCGTTGAGCCGGCGTATGCGCCGCTCTATGTAGTGGTATTCGCCCGCCGGATACACGGAGGTGCGGGTCAGCTCCTCCCACAGGTTCCCGTAGCGGGTGCAGATCTCGTACCCGAACTCGATGGCGTCCACCGAGGGGTGCAGCGCGCCCGACGCCTCCAGGTCCAGCAGCTCGCCGCTGATGTTCACACGGGCGAGGTCCAGGTCGTAATCCCGCTGGCCGAGGCTGAGCCGCGGGTGCAGGTCACCGGTCTCGGCGTCCACCAGATAGGCCGCGTAGGCGCCCGCGTCCCGCCGGAACAGCGTATTGGACAGCGAGCAGTCGCCCCAGGCGAACCCGGCCAGGTGCAGCCGCACCAGCAGCACCGCCAGGGCGTCCATCAGGCGGTGCATGGTCGCCGGGCGCATGGTCGTCTCGAACATCGAGCGGTACGGCATCGAGCCGCCCAGGTGCCGGGTGACCAGCACCGGTTCCAGCGGGTCGCCCGCCCGGTCGGTGCGCCCGGTGATCACCGCGAGGGGGTCCACGGCGGGGATGCCCAGCCGGTCCAGGTCGCGCAGCAGCTCGTACTCGCGCAGCGCGGGCCGCTCCGCGAGCTCCTTGACGGCGATCACCTCGTCGCCGGCCCGGGTGTACCGCACGACGTGCCGGGAGATGCCCCGGGGCAGCGGTACGAGGTACTTCTCGGGCCACTCCTCCAGGGGCGTGCCCCAGGGGAGTTCGAGCAGGAGCGCGGGGTGCTCCGGGTTGGTGGCGCTGATCTGCAAGGCCATGACAGGAACCTCAGGTGGCTTGGGCGCGTTCTCGCGCCAGTCGGGCGGCTTCCCGTACCGGCCCCCGGTGGACCGGTCCGTGCCCCGGCAGCAGGATGTCACCGTCGAGGCGTTCGATGATCTCCAGCGAGGAGACCGCGCGGGTCCGCTCGTGGTGGAACATGTCGGGCAGCAGTTGCGGTCCCCGGACGCGCGAGGTGGTGTGCCCGCTCGCCAGGGCGTCGCCGGAGACGAGGACGCCCGTCTGGGGCAGGTGGTAGACGCAGTGCCCGTCGGTGTGGCCGGGGGTGTGCACGGGGACGGGCCGGCCCGGCAGGTCGAGCGGGCCGTCGGCCCAGAACGCCCGCGGAGCGGTCACGGGATGCCGCTCGGTGCCGCCGGAGCGCAGCACCCGTACCGCCCACGGCAGCACGCCCGGCCGCCAGGCGTTGCGCAGCACCCCGCCCCCGGACACCTGCTGGAGGAAGTCCCGGCGGGCGTGCGGCACCTCGGCCGGGTGGAGGAGGACGGGCGTGCCGTGCGCGGTGCGCAGATACTCGGCCGAGCCGATGTGGTCGTTGTGGGCGTGCGTGATCAGTACGGCCACGACGGCCTCGGGCCCGCCGCCCACCGCCCACCGCCTCCAGGGAGGCCAGCAGCCGTTGCCGGTCGCCGGGGTAGCCGGTGTCCACCAGCGTGAGCGCGTCGCCGTCCCGGAGGATCACCCAGTTGGTGTCGCTGTCGTGCACCAGATAGGTGCCGTCGGCGACCTGGTGTACGTCTGCCCGCATGAGCGTCCCCGGTGGTGAGGTGCCTGACCGTCGGGGACAGCAAAGCAGATCAGGTGGGCGCGGCGGTTCGCGGGCCGCATGCTGGAAAGGAACGCTCAGTGGACGCCGTGCGGGCGGAACTGGACGCTGATGCGCGGTCCCGTGGCGCGGGTGGTCTTGGGGACGCAGTGTTCCCAGGTCCGCTGGCAGGAACCGCCCATGACGATCAGGTCGCCGTGGCCCAGCGGTCGCCGGACGCTCGCGCCGCCCCCGTGTGCCGGGCGCAGCAGCAGGTCACGGGGCGCGCCCACGGACAGGATGGCGACCATGGTGTCCTCATGGGCGCCCCGCCCGATCCGGTCGCCGTGCCAGGCCACGCTGTCCCGGCCGTCGCGGTAGAAGCACAGTCCGGCCGTGGTGAAGGGTTCGCCCAGTTCGTCGGCGTAGTGCCCACAGAGCGCGTCGCGGGCCTCGGCGAGCACGGGGTGCGGCAGCGCGTCGCCGGCGCCGTAGAAGGCGAGCAGACGGGGTACGGCGACCACGCTGTCGTACATCTTGCGGCGCTCGGCGCGCCAGGGCACCTCGGCCGCCAGCTGTTCGAACAGCGCGTCGGCGCCGCTCAGCCAGCCGGGCAGCACGTCGATCCAGGCGCCGGAGCCCAGTCCGGTGCGGCGCAGACCGCCCAGGGGGCCGAGCCGCAGCTCGTCGGTCTGGTCGAAGAGGGAGCCCTGGAGGTGCCTGGCCATGGTGCCAGCGTACCCCTTAATCGAAAATGCGTTCCTATGTCTTGTCGTGCTGTCGCGAGGGTTTCGATACATCAGCGCATCGGATACATTCATGTATCGAACGGAGGTCGGGCATGACGGTGGAGGGCGCTGCCAAGCGTGTGACCAGGCGCCGGGGCCGCACGCGGGCCAGGTTGCTCGACGCCGCGTTCAGCGTCTTCGCCGCCAAGGGCTTCGGCCGGGTCTCCATCGAGGAGGTCTGTGAGGCGGCCGGTTTCAGCCGGGGAGCCTTCTACTCGAACTTCGCCACCCTCGAAGAGCTGTTCTTCGCCCTGTACCGGGAGCGGGCCGACCTCATCGCGGAGCAGGTGGCCGACGCGCTCGCCGGCGACGGCGCCGACCTCGACGTGCCCGCCTCCGTGGACCGGGTCACCGAGGTGCTGCTGCTCGACGTGGACTGGCTGCTCGTGAAGACCGACTTCCTGGTGCACGCCGCCCGTGACCCCGAGGTCGCCCGAGTGCTCCTCGACCACCGGGCCCGCCTCAGACGTGCCGTGGCCGACCGGCTCTCCCGGGCCCAGGGCCACACCGAACTGCCCGCCGTACTCGGCGACGTCGACGGAGCGGCGCACGCCGTGGTCGCCGCGTACGACGGGGTCACCACGCAACTGCTGCTGGACCGGGACGTGGAGGCCGCCCGGGCCTGGCTGGGGCAACTGCTGACCGCGCTGCTGACCGATGGCAGCGCCCCCGAACGAGTCGTATAGGGAAGGAAAACGGTCGTCATGGACGCGGACGTCATCGTCGTCGGAGCGGGCCTCGCGGGCCTGGTCGCGGCGCACGAACTCACCAGCCGGGGCCGGCGGGTCGCCCTGCTCGACCAGGAGAACGCCGCCAACCTCGGCGGCCAGGCGTTCTGGTCCTTCGGCGGGCTCTTCCTCGTCGACTCCCCGGAGCAGCGCCGCCTCGGCATCAAGGACTCCTTCGACCTCGCCTGGAACGACTGGCAGGGCAGCGCGAAGTTCGACCGGCAGGACGACGAGGACTCCTGGGCGGTGCGCTGGGCGCGCGCCTACGTCGAGTGGGCGGCGGGGGAGAAGCGGTCCTGGCTGGAGGGGCACGGCATCACCCTGCTGCCCACGGTCGGCTGGGCTGAGCGCGGCGACCTGCGCGCCGACGGGCACGGCAACTCCGTACCCCGCTTCCACGTCACCTGGGGCACCGGCACCGGCGTCGTCGAACCGTTCGCGCGGTACGCCGAGCAGGCCGCCCGGGACGGGCTGCTCACCTTCCACCACCGGCACCGGGTGGACGAGCTGGTCATCGAGGACGGCACGGCACGCGGAGTGCGCGGCACGGTCCTGGCCGACGACGACTCGCCGCGCGGAGTGGCCTCCAACCGCGACCGCGTCGGCGACTTCGAGCTGACCGCTCAGGCCGTGATCGTCACCAGCGGCGGTATCGGCGGCAACCACGACATCGTCCGCCGCTACTGGCCCGCACGGCTCGGCACGCCCCCCGCCGAGATGGTCACCGGCGTCCCCGCCTACGTCGACGGGCGCATGCTCGACATCAGCGCCGAGGCCGGCGTGCGGCTGGTCAACCGGGACCGCATGTGGCACTACACCGAGGGCGTCCAGAACTGGAACCCGATCTGGCCCGGCCACGGCATCCGCATCCTGCCCGGCCCGTCCTCCCTGTGGCTTGACGCCCTCGGCCGCCGGCTGCCGGACCCCTGCCTGCCCGGTTACGACACGCTCAGCACGCTCGAACACCTGCGCACCACCGAGGACATCGCCGGCCACGACCACTCCTGGTTCATCCTCACCCGCAAGATCATCGAGAAGGAGTTCGCGCTGTCGGGCTCCGAGCAGAACCCCGACATCACCGCCAAGGACCGTAAGGCCGTCCTGCGCGACCGCCTCCTCGGCAAGGGCGCCCCCCGCCCGGTGCAGGACTTCGTGCGCCACGGCGCCGACTTCGTGACCGCCGACACCCTCGACAAGCTCGTGGAGAAGATGAACGGGCTGACGGACAAGCCGCTGCTGGACGCGGCCGAGGTACGGCGCCAAATAGAGGCCCGCGACCTCCAGATCACCAACCCCTACAGCAAGGACAGCCAGGTCCAGGGCATCCGCAACGCCCGCCGCTACATCGGCGACCGCCTCGGCCGGGTCGCGACCCCGCACCGCATCCTCGACCCGGCGGCCGGGCCGCTGGTCGGCGTCAAGCTGCACGTCCTGACCCGCAAGACCCTCGGCGGCATCCAGACCGACCTGGACTCCCGCGCCCTGGGCGCCGACGGGCAGCCGGTCGGCGGGCTGTACGCGGCGGGCGAGGTGGCCGGCTTCGGCGGCGGCGGCGTCCACGGCTACAACGCGCTGGAGGGCACCTTCCTCGGCGGCTGCCTGTTCTCGGGCCGTGCCGCGGGGCAGGCGGCGGCACGGCAGACGGCCTGAGACACCGTCAAGCCGGGGGACGGCACCTCAGTCGCCCAGCAGGCGCTCCAGTACCGCGGCGTGGCCCTGCTCCAGGTTCTTGGACGCGGTGACGAGGGTGACCGGCCCCTTGCGGGCCGACTCCCTGAGGCCGTCGAGGAGTTCGGCGGCCTCAGGGGCGGCGAGCTCCGCCTCGTACCGCCTGCGGAACTCCTCGTAGGACCCCTCGCCGCCGTGGTACCAGCGGCGCAGCTCGTCCGACGGGGTGAGGCCCTTGGGCCACTCGTCCACCTGCGCCGCGTCCTTGGACACGCCGCGCGGCCACAGCCGGTCGACCAGGACGCGCAGGCCGTCGTCGGGCTCGGGTGTTTCGTAGATCCGGCGCACGCGCACGCTCACGGTGGGGCCCCTCTCGGGTCGCGGTCGGTGCCGCGAGCGTACTGCGGCGATCACCCCCGCCCGGTCGGCGACGCGGCGTGACTTGACCTGAAGGAGGGTGAAACAGGACCGGGGACGCGCCTAATGTGGCATCAATTGATCACAGCAACCCCACAAGGAGCGCATGTGACGTCCCCCCGACAGCAGACCGCCGCAAGACGCACAGCCGTCCTGAGCCACCGGGCGGTGCTCGGCACCGTCCCCCTGGCCCTCGCGGCTCTGGTCGCGGCAGCCGGGCCCGCCGCGGCCGGGACCAACGGTTCGTCCGGCGTGGGCGACCCCTACTTCCCGCTCGCGGGCAACGGCGGTTACCACGTCCGGCACTACGGCCTGACGCTCCGTTACGACACCGGCACCCGGGAGCTGCGGGGCAAGGCGGTCCTCACCGCCCGCGCCACCCAGCGGCTGGCCCGCTTCGACCTCGACTTCAAGGGCCTGAAGGTCACCGGCCTCACCGTCGACGGCAGCACCGCCGGATTCAGCAGGAACGGCCAGGAACTCGTCGTCACCCCGCGCCACGCCCTGCGCGACGGCCAGGACTTCAAGGTCACTGTCACCTACCAGGGCACCCCCGAGTCGGTCACCGACCCGGACGGCTCCGCGGACGGCTGGATCCGCACCGACGACGGCGCGTTCGTCGCGGGCGAGCCACAGGGCGCGATGACCTGGTACCCGGCGAACAACCACCCCCAGGACAAGTCCTCCTACGACATCACCATCACCGTTCCCGAGGGCCGCACCGCCGTCTCCAACGGCGTCCTGGTCGGGCAGTCCACCGCCCACGGCCGGACCACCTTCCGCTGGCGCCAGACCGAGCCGATGGCCGCCTACCTGGCCACCGCCACCGTCGGCAGGTTCAAGGTCGATCGGTACACCACCCGCGACGGCATCCAGGTGTACAACGCCGTCGACTCGCGCGAGGCGAGCGCCGCGGCACCCGTGCTGAAGAAGCTGCCGTCCGTCCTGGAGTGGGAGAGCAAGGTCTTCGGCCCCTACCCGTTCCGTGCCGCCGGCTCGATCGTCGACCACGCGCACAGCGTCGGCTACGCCCTGGAGACCCAGTCCCGGCCCGTCTACGACCGGGCACCCTCCTTGAGCACCCTCGTCCACGAGAACGCCCACCAGTGGTTCGGCGACTCCGTCTCGCTCACCACCTGGAAGGACATCTGGCTCAACGAGGGCTTCGCCACCTACGCCGAGTGGCTCTACAGCGAGCAGCACGGCGGCGACAGCGCCCAGAAGACCTTCGACGAGCTGTACGCCCACCCGGCGAGCAACAGCCTGTGGGCGTTCCCGCCCGGCAACCCCGGCAGCGGCGCCCACATCTTCGACACCCCCGTCTACGACCGCGGCGCCATGACCCTGCACGAACTGCGGCGGGCCGTGGGCGACTCCACGTTCTTCCGCGTCCTGCGCGCCTGGGCGGCCGAGCACCACGACGGGCACGGCACCACCGCGCAGTTCGTCAAGCTGGCCGAGCGGGAGTCCGGCAAGGACCTCCACACATTGTTCAACACCTGGCTCTACCAGGCCGGGAAGCCCGCACGATCCTAGAAGCTGACCAGTTCCTCACAACTGTCGGCCAAGGTTCCACTCATGATCAATCGCAGGACCGCCGTCGCGCTGCTCGCGACCCCCTTCGTGCTCAGCGGCTGCGGCGGCGGTGCCGCGGCGAACCCCCGCCGGACGACCGCCGGCTCGCCGCCACGGACGGCCCGGCCCACACCGGAGGTCAGCGCACAGGCCGCCCCGCAGCGCATACCCGGCCTGGGGCCGAAACTGACGGCGGCGATACCCGGCCGGTCACGACAGGCGATCGTCGTGACCGGACGCGGCAAGAACTCACCGAAGTCCACAGCGGTACTGTACGAACGCACCGACCTCGGCTGGGAGCCCGGGCCCAGCTGGCCCGCGCACAACGCCCTGCGGGGCTGGAGCGACCACCACATGGCCGGGGATCTGCGCTCACCTCTCGGCGTCTACACCCTCACCGACGCCGGCGGCCTGCTCCCCGACCCCGGCAGCCGGCTGCCGTACACCCGCTCCGGCGGGTTCAGTTCACCCGGCACCGGCTTCGAGGGCGAGCCGCTCGAGGGCTCCTTCGACTACGTCGTCGCCATCAACTACAACCGCGAGCCCGGCACTTCGCCCCTCGACTGGACCCGCCCCCTCGGCTCGGACCGCGGCGGCGGCATCTGGATCCACGTCGACCACGGCGGCCCCACGCACGGCTGCGTCAGCGTCGCCAAAGCCCATATGAAGGACCTGCTGCACACCCTGGCCCCGGACCGGCACCCCGTGATCGTCATGGGGTACGCCGACTGGCTCGCCCTCTGAGCGGCCTAGGATCCGCCGAATGTGCGCACATGTGCTGGTCGCCGAGGACGACGAGATGCAGGCCGAACTGATACGCCGCTCCCTGCTCGCGGAGGGCCACACCGCGACCGTGGTCCACGACGGGGCCGCCGCGCTGGACGCGGTCCGCAGACTGAGACCCGACCTGGTGGTCCTGGACCTGATGCTGCCGGTGGTCGACGGCTTCGGCGTGTGCCGCGTGCTGCGCTCCGGCGACGAGAACACCCCCGTGCTGATGCTGACGGCCCGCTCCGAGGAGGACGACCTGCTGCTCGGCCTGGAGCTGGGCGCCGACGACTACATGACCAAGCCGTACAGCCCGCGCGAGCTGATGGCCCGTATCCGTACGGTCCTGCGGCGCAGCGGGCGTGCCGTCGACGTACCGGAGGACCCCGTCGTACGCGCCGGAGGGATCGCCGTCGACCCGAGGCGGCACGAGGTGCGCTGCGACGGGCTGCCGGTGGACTGCACCCCGGCCGAGTTCCAGATCCTGCTGGCCATGGCCGGTGAGCCGGAACGGGTCTTCACCCGGCGGCAGTTGCTGCAGTTCACCCGCGGCCTCGACCGGGCCTCCACCGAGCGGGCCGTCGACGTCCACATCATGAACCTGCGCAAGAAGATCGAGCCCGACGCGCGCCACCCGGTACGGCTGCTGACCGTGTTCGGCGTCGGCTACAAGCTCAGCGGCGGCCGCCCGTGAGGCGACGGCCGCGAGTGAGGCGACGGCCGCTCCAGAAGCGGCGCATCCCCCTGCGTAAACGGCTGCTGGTCCGGCTGCTCTCCGTCTCCGCCCTGATCGCCGTGTGCTCCGTGGCGGCCACGGCCTGGCTCGCCGTCACCACCACCACCAGCGCCCTGCGCGAGGAGCAGGGGCAGGACCTCGCCGCCGACATGAAGATCCTGGCCCAGCTCAGCGGCTACGCCGCCACCCATCCGAGCTGGCAGGGGGTCGAGGGCACCGTCCGTGCCCTGGCCAGGAAGACGGGCCGGCGTATCGCCCTGACCACCGC
The DNA here is from genome assembly GCF_044387825.1 of Streptomyces sp. NPDC020299. Lineage (NCBI taxonomy): Bacteria > Bacillati > Actinomycetota > Actinomycetes > Kitasatosporales > Streptomycetaceae > Streptomyces > Streptomyces sp. NPDC020299. The sequence continues at coordinate 20,688 of NZ_JBIRWL010000024.1, read as the reverse complement.
CGACCGCGTGCCGATCGCCGACTCCGCCTCGCACGGCACCGCCCTGCCCCTGGGCGCCGCCGCCACCGTCGACCCCCTGCGCACCGACACCTACAGCGAGCCCGGCGCGCAGCTCAGCGGGGTCGATCCGCGTGCCGTCGGCCCGTACCGGCTCACGAAGGGCGAACGCTTCCGTACGGGTGCCCTCGCGGACAAGGTGCGGCAGTGCTACGAGCAGCTCGGCGTCGAGGCCACGGTCCGGCGGGCCCCCGACGGACGCCCCGTCCTCAGCGCCCCGGACGGGACCCCGCGCTCGGAGTACCTGCCGGAGAAGTGCGGCTACTACGAGCTCCTCACCCCCACCCGCACCGAGAAGGAGGCCCTCACCACACTCGCCGAGGGCACCAGCACCTGCCTGAACCAAAGTGGTCTCCACTTCGGCACACCGGAGTTCGTGACGGCCGACCCGGCCAAGCCGAGCCGGTACGTCGTGGCCGGGTTCGACAAGCTGAGCAGCCCGAAGGCCATCAGGGAGGCCCAGCCCTGCGCCGACAGCGCGCTGCGCGCCCAGCTCGACCCCTATGTGGCCCCGGTCGCCGAACTGTTCCTCGGCATCGGCGACCGGCCGGCCCCCCGGTTCAACATGTCCCCGGCCAACAAGGCCAGGATCGTCGGCGCGGCCGGGCTGGTCCTCGCCGTCACCGTCGCCGTGACCGCCGTGATCGCCATCCGGCTGGTACGGCCCCTGCGCGCGCTGACCGTGGCCGCCCAGCAGCCGCCCGAGCTGCATGTACGGGTCCCGGTGACCACCCGGGACGAGACCGGCATCCTGGCGGAGGCCTTCAACGACCTGACCGAGCGCCGCGAGCGCCTGGAGGCCCAGCGCAAGGCCATGGTCAGCGACATCGCGCACGAACTGCGCAGCCCGCTGACGAACATCCGCGGCTGGCTGGAGGTCACCCGGGACGGCGTCGTCGACCCCGATCCGGCGCTGCTCTCCTCGCTGCACGAGGAAGCCGTGGTGCTCCAGCGGATCATCGACGACCTCCAGGACCTGGCCGCCGCCGACGCCGGCACCCTGCGCCTGCACCGCGAGCCGGTCCGCGCCGACGACCTGCTCGACCAGGTCGCCGCCGCCCACCGGGTCGCCGCCGACGCCGCCGGGGTCACCCTGCGCACCGAGCCCTGGGCCGAGGCCGCCGGAAAGCCGTGGCTGGACGCCGACCCGGTGCGGATGCGGCAGGCGCTCGGCAACCTCGTCTCCAACGCCCTGCGGCACACGCCCGCCGACGGCACCGTCGCCCTGGCCGCCCGCCGCGACGGCGACCGGGTGGTCTTCACCGTGACCGACACCGGCGCCGGTATCGCGCCGGACGACCTGCCCCATGTCTTCGACCGGTTCTGGCGGGCCGAGAAGTCACGCAGCCGGCGTACCGGCGGCAGCGGGCTGGGTCTGGCCATCGTCCGCCACCTGGTCGCCGCGCACGGCGGCACCGCGGAGGCGGCGAGCGAGCCCGGGGCGGGCGCCGTCTTCACCCTGCGGCTGCCCGGCGCGCCGCCGCCGGAGGATCAGTGAGGCGGCACGGCGCGGCGGACGCACCGCAGGTCAGCCCGAGCGTCGCCGGGAGCTTGCGCGCCGCCTGAGTGCGCGGCGTTCGCTTTCCGTCGTGCCGCCCCAGATCCCGAGGGTCTGCCCCGTGTCCATCGCCCAGTCCAGGCACTGGTCCCGGACGGGGCAGCGTTCGCAGACCGCCTTGGCCTGCCGTTCCTGCCATACCGCGGGTCCGGTGGTGCCGACCGGGAAGAAGAGGTCGGGGTCCTCGTGACGGCACGCGGCGTGGTCGCGCCAGTTGTCCATCGAAGTTCACCTGCGATCAAAATCGTCCGTGTCGTCTGTGCCTTGTCGAAAATCTCGTCCTGTGCGGGTGACCGATGGATGCCGGGTGAAACAACAGAGCCGCATGGTTCCGGACGCCGTCGTCCGCACGGGTCCACGTCTGCGGCCGCTCTTGCTACTCTCGACCCTCCTCGGGTCGCACGGTCGCGTCAACTTCTGTTCCGCGAAGGCCAGTTGACCCAGGGAGGGGGAGGGATTCGGGCGTGAGACCGGCCTTGGTGTTCGTGCACGGGATCGGCGGCGCACGCGATCCCCAGGCGGAGTGCGCGGCATGGCTCGCGGCGCTGGCCGTGGGCGCGCGGAAGGCGGACCACTCCGGGGAGGCCTCGCCACCGTCCCTGTGCGGCCTCGCCGAACCGGCCTTCGCGTACTACGGCGATCTGTTCGCCGCCCGCCAACCCCAGGGCGTCGCGGGCACCGACCCGGCCGACGCGGAGGAACTGCGCAACCTGCTGGACGAGTTGATCGAGGTACGGCTCGAACTCGGGCCGGATCCGCGCGAGCGCCGCATCCTGGAACACGCGCGCGCCGAACTGCGCCCGCCGGGCCGGACCCGGAGCGCCGGCGAACTGCTCCGCCGGATCGTGAACGTCTGTACGACGCTGCTGGCCCTGCCCGGGCTGCGGCGGGCGGGTCAGTGGGCCGGCGGCCGGCTCATGGCGGGCCACCTCGCCCAGGTCACCCGCTACCTCGCCAGGGCCGAGCACGACGCCGCCGGGTTCCCTCTCGACCGGCGGATCCGCGAGCGTGTCCTGGACCGGCTGGACGGGGCCCGCCCCGCCGTCGTCGTGGCCCACTCCCTGGGCAGCGTCGTCGCCATGGAGGCCCTCCACCACCACCGGGGACCGGTGCCGCTGTTCGTCACCCTGGGTTCACCGATCGGAATGCGTGCCGTCGTGCGCCCCCGGCTGCTGCCCCAGCCCCCGGCCGTGCCCGGCTGCGTGGAACGCTGGCTGAATTTCTGGGACCGCGACGACATAGTCGTCCCGCGCCCCCGCCTCGAGGACGACGTCCTCCCCAACGCCCACGGCTGCCTCCCGGTGACCGGCCGGATCGATTCCGGCGGCCTGTGGACGCACACCGCGACCAAGTACCTGGCCCACGCGAGCGTCGCGGGCCCCGTCATGGCGGCCGTCCGCAGGACGGGGGAGACCGAAACCGCCTGAGCCAACGTCACCGCGACCATGATCGCGCTCGGCGCCCTGCTCGTCGCCGGAGCCTGAGACATGGGTGGCCTGAGAACAAACCGTTCGGCGTTCACAGCCGGTCCTGGAATAGTGAACCCGCACCGAAAGGTGTACTGAGCAAAGACCTGACGAGCGACCAGGAAGCCCGTGGACACGAGCGACAGCAGTACCGAGCCCCGGCCCGACACCTCCGCCACCTCCGACGCCTCCGCCACCGCGCCGCCCCCGCCCCGGCGCGGCTGGCGCCGCTGGGCGATGGACACCCGTCCGCTGCGGATCCCGGCCTACCGCCGTCTGTGGTCGTCGACCATCGTCACGGCCGTCGGCAGCCAGCTCACCGCCGTCGCCGTGCCCAAGCAGATCTACGACATCACCCGGTCCTCTGCCTGGGTCGGCGCCGCGAGCCTCGCCGGTCTGCTGCCGCTGATCGTGTTCGCGCTGTGGGGCGGCGCGGTCGCCGACACCGTGGACCGCCGCAAGCTCCTGCTGGTCACCAACAGCGGCATAGCCGTCACCTCGCTGCTGTTCTGGGTCCAGGCCGTCACCGGACTGGAGTCGGTGGTGCTGCTGATGGCGCTGCTCGCCCTCCAACAGGCGTTCTGGGGCCTCAACTCACCAGCCCGCAGCGCCTCCATCGCACGACTGGTCCCCGCCGGGGAACTGCCCGCCGCGAACGCCCTCGGCTCGACCGTCATGCAGACCGGGCAGGTGGTGGGGCCGCTGCTCGCGGGAGTCCTCATCCCCGTCATCGGGCTGCCCGAGCTGTACCTCATCGACGCCCTGGCGCTGTGCGTCACCGTGTGGGCGGTCTACCGGCTGCCCTCCCTGCCGCCGCTGTCCGGCTCGGCCGCGCGCCGCGCCGGCTGGCGGGAGATCGCGGCCGGATTCCGCTACATCGCCGGGCACAAGGTGCTGCTGCTGTCCTTCCTCGCCGACATCGTCGCGATGGTTTTCGGCATGCCCCGCGCCCTGTTCCCGCAACTCGCCGCGCAGACGTACGGCTCGTACGATGAAGGGCTCGCGCTGGGCCTGCTGTTCGCGGCGATTCCCATCGGCGCGGTGGCCGGCGGCCTGTTCTCCGGCACGTTCTCCCGGGCGCGCCGGCACGGCTGGATGGTCATCGGCGCGGTCGTCGGCTGGGGCGTGGCCGTCGCCGGGTTCGGGCTGAGCCGCAATCTGTGGGTGGCCGCGGCGTTCCTGGCGGCGGCCGGGGTCGCCGACATGGTCTCCATGGTCTTCCGCGGGGCGATCCTGCTGTCCGCGGCGACCGACGAGATGCGCGGCCGCATGCAGGGCGTGTTCACGGTGGTCGTCGCGGGCGGCCCGCGCCTGGCCGACGTCCTGCACGGCACGATGGGCTCCGTCTTCGGCCCCCGCGCGGCCGTGGCGGGCGGCGGCCTGCTGGTGGTCGCCGTGATGCTCACCCTGGCCGCCGCGGTACCGGCCCTGCGCCGCTACCGGATCTGAGGGCGGGGCAGGGCTACAGCGTGCCGCGCCTGCGGGTCGTGTACTGGTCCATGAGCTTGCCGCGGGTCGTCTCCAGCCGGTGGGCGAGGATCTCGGCGACGGTGCGCACCAGGGACAGTCCGAGCAGCGGGTCCTCCACGCACAGCCCCAGCACCGCCGCTCCGTCGAACTCGTAGGCGCGTACCTGGCTGAAGGCCACCGCGCCGAAGTCCCATTGGTACGGCGGGAACAGCCATGACCAGCCGAGCATGTCGCCCGCGCCGAGGGTGGCGACGGTCACCCGCTGGGTGGACGTCACCTGCTGGTCGAGGTTGACGGCGCCCGAGCGGATCACCCAGAAGCGGTCGGCGGTGCCGCCGGCCTCGAAGATGTGGCTGTCCTCGGGGAAGGAGACCTCCTTCGCCAGCTCCATCAGACGCTCGCGCTGCTTCTGGGGGAGGGCGGTGAGCAGTTTGATCGCTTTGGTCATGGCGGGGGCTCCTCGCCGGCGACGGAATGAGGTGTCGTTCCCTACGCCCATTTCAGCCGCTGCGGCCGCCCGGAGCACCTCGGGGGAGGGAAGATCCCGTGGACAAAGCCGCGGCGGGCAGGAAAAAGCCCTGGCTGGACGGGGGAAGCCAGCCAGGGCCGTATGCGGTGGTTCGGGGAGGACGGTCACGGTCGACTCCCCGTCCACGTATGGATGAACGATAAACCACCTGGGATGCTTTCGCGTAACCGAAAGCGGGCCAGGTGACCTGTTTCACTCCGTCCTCAGCGCCCGGCCCCGTGTGTTCCCGGGGTGAGGATCTCGTCCAGCACCCGCAGCACGACCTCGTACGCCGTCGCCCGTACGGCGGCGTCCCGCGCACCCGCCGGATCGTCCTCCCGAAGGGCGTCACCGCGCTCCCGCCACGTCCGCTCCTCCTCCCGTGCGCAGGCCTTCGCACGCTGCATCCGCCGCAACAGTTCGTCCGAGTCCACGACATCCGTCATGGCATCCGCGTACCCCCGAACCCGGCCATGATGAGGCCCGGATGTGTTTGGCCGCGCTCTGACAGGTGAGCCGAAAAGGGAGAGACCCGGGCGATCACCTCGGGTCGGCGCACGCACCGGATTTCCGTCCTCACCAGCCAGGGAGCGAAAGGATGCGCGAGACGCACAGGACCGAATCCGCCCTCGGACCGTCGGACGCGCGCCGCACCATGCCGTGCCGGCCGGCGGACGCCCGCAGAAGGGTGCGAGGTGCGGTGGCCGAGCGATGCGAGGCCCAGCACCTCCACTGCGATACCGACGCCCTCGACGACGCCCTGCTCGTCGTCTCGGAACTGACCACCAACGCGATGCTGCACGGCGGTGGGGTCACCGACTTCTCCGTCGACGTCGTCGGAGGCGAGGTACGCGTTTCGGTGAGCGACCGGAGCGACGACCTGCCCGTCGCCCTGTCGCCCGTCGACGCCCAGGGCCGTTCCCGGGTCGGCGGGCGCGGCTGGCCCATCGTGTGCCGACTGGCGCACGACATCCATGTCGCCTGTCTGCCCCGCGGCGGCAAGCGAATCACCGCCCTCGTTCCACTGACTTGATTTCAGCCGGCAACCGGGCGCGGAAATTCTTACCCAGCCGGATTTCGAAAGCGGAGTTTGGTCCCTGGGGGCCCGGGCAGACGGAGACTCGTGCTTCGGACCGGAGGCGCGCCCAGCGGGAGTGTTGTGCCTGCTCAGGGCCCTGTGAAATGGTCCGGGCGGCTCTCCCGCGGCAATTCCCTGAAACCACCTGTTCAGGAGCGATTCCGCATGCTCACCGATATCTCGACCAGCCGTCCCGGCACGACTGCCCGTCCCTCCGCCGCCCCTTCCGCCGCCGACCCGGCTCCTGCGGCCTCACCCAAGCGGTCCCACGACGACGCCCCCGACACCATGGCCCTGTTCGCCCGGCTCGCGGAGCTCGACGAGGGCCCGGAGCGCGACGCGCTGCGCGACGAACTGGTGACCGCGTGGCTGCCCATGGCCCACCGGATCGCCGGACGCTTCCGCGACCGAGGCGAGTCCGTCGAGGACCTGCGCCAGGTGGCCGCCCTCGGACTGGTCAAGGCGATCGACCGGTTCGACCCCGAGCGCGGTGCCTTCGAGAGCTATGCGGTGCCCACCATCACCGGAGAGGTCAAGCGGCACTTCCGGGACCGGATGTGGGCGCTGCGGGTGCCCCGCCGGGTCCAGGAACTGCGCAACCGGGTGCGCGTGGCCCGCCGCGAGCTCACCCAGAACCCGGGGAGCCCCGAGCCCTCGGTCGCCGACATCGCCGCGCACACCGGGCTGGCAGAGGACGAGGTCAACGCGGGCCTGGAGGCGCTGGAAAGCTTCAGCACCCTCTCGCTGGACGCCGAACTGTCGGCCGGCGACGACGGGTACAGCCTCGCGGACACCCTCGGGTCGACCGACGCCTCGTTCGACGTCGTCGTGGACCGCGAGTCCGCCAAGGAAGGGCTGCGCCGCCTGCCGGAACGGGAGCGCGCCATCCTCTACATGCGCTTCTTCGAGGACATGACCCAGAGCCGGATCGCCGACAAGCTGGGCATCTCCCAGATGCACGTCTCCAGGCTCATCAGCCGCAGCTGCGCACGCGTCCGTGACGAGGCGCTCGGCCGGCGGCACGGCGGCCGGGACTCCGGCACGCCCACCGTGTGAGCCCATCCGTCTCCGAGCGCGACATCCGCCGAACGAAGGAGTAAGAGGCCAAGATGCTGATCCCGCTCAGACCGCATCCCGCGACCCTGCGCAAGCTCGTCGAGGAGTACGAGGGACTCCTCGCGGGCGACGGAGGGCGGGACGCGCCCGGTGCCGGCCCGCGGGCCCGGGACCTCGCGTACACGCTGTGCGTGCTGACCGGCACGCGGGACGTGTTAGCCGCCCTCGATGCGGCCCACCGCCACCTGGGCACGGCCGGGCTCCAGCCGGAACCGGATCAGGTCACGGTGGCGCGGGCCGGGCAGCACTGAGCCCGCCCACCGTCGAGAAGCCGCCGGAGCCGAGGAGGTCTGGATGGATACGAGTGCTGTGATGCGGGGCGCGGGGACACGGGCCCGGTCGGGGCCGGCGGGCGCGGTGACCGAGTGGGCCGCGCGGGCCGGGCTCGCCGCGCGTGGGGTGATCTATCTGCTGGTGGGGTTGCTGGCGTTGCAGATCGCCTTCGGCGGCAGCAAGAAGCAGGCCGACCGCAACGGCGCCCTCGCCGAGATCGCCCGCCACCCGTTCGGCGCGGTCGTGCTGTGGGCGGTGGGCATCGGGCTCGCCGGCATGGCTCTGTGGCGGCTTTCGGAGGCGCTCTTCGGCTCCGTGGGCAAGGACGGCCGCTCGGCGCGGAAACGGCTGCTCGCCGTCGTGCGGTGCGTGTTCTACGCGTTCGTCGCCTCATCCGTACTGTCCTTCGCGGCCGGCGCGGGCGGCGGGCAGTCCAGCGACGCACAGTCGCGCGACCTCACCGCCCGGGCCCTGTCCGTGCCGGCCGGGCAGTGGTTCGTCGGCGCGGTGGGCGCCGGGATCGTCGTCACCGGAGTCTGGATCGCCGTCCAGGCCGTACGGCGCACGTACTGCGACAGGCTCAGGACCGGCGAGATGTCACCGGGGGCGCGCCGCCTGGTGGACGTGACGGGCGTGGCCGGCGGCGTCGCGCGCGGCGTGGTGTTCACCGCGGCGGGCGTCTGCGCGGTGCGCGCCGCCGTCGACTCCCGACCCGACAAGGCCAAGGGCCTCGACGACACGCTCCGAACCTTCGCCGACACCCCGGCGGGCCCCTGGCTGCTGGCGCTCGTCGCGTGCGGGCTGGCGTTGTTCGGCCTGTTCTCCTTCGCGGAGGCCCGCTGGATCCGTACCTGAGAGGGACCGGGGGAGCCGTTGGCTACCCGCCGGCAGAAGGACTGACCGCCCGTGGCTCGGCCACGGGCGGTCAGTCCTTCGGCTGTTGCACCGGTACGCCGAGGGGGCGGGCCAGGCCTGCCACTGCTTCGTCCAGGCGTTGGAGGTGCCGCAGTACCCGGTCGGTGACCCTGCCGTACCGGGGTGTGTGGTAGGAGCCGGGCTCCAGCAGGGAGGCGATGCTGGGGCCGGTCTCGAGTTCGCTCTCGGGGCGCTCGTCCGCGACACGGGCGGCGATCGCCTCGATGTTGTGCACGATGCGCCGCCCCACCACGCGCAGCCGGGGATCCGCCGCGATCGAGGGATGGCTGGGCAGCAGCTCCGCCGTGGCCGCCAGGGAACGCGCGTGGTACGCGCAGGTCTCCAGCAGCGCCACCACGTAGCGGGCGGTGTCCCGCCTCGACCGCAGCGGCGTGATCGGGTGGGTCAGCGGCTTGGTGGACGCCCGCAGGTCGGCCAGCGCCTGGTCCAGGTCCCGCGCCATGTCCAGCAGGTCGGCCGGTGCACCGCCGCTGAGCTGGTCGGCCGCGGCACGGGTCACGTCCGCGAGCCGGTCCAGGGCGGTGACCAGGAGCTCGTTGGTCCGCCGGTCGGTGTGCACCGGCAGCACCACCGCCGCCGCGAGCACCCCGCACGCCGCGCCCAGCGCCGTCTCCTCCACGCGCAGTACCAGCACGGCGGCGCTGTAGGTGTTGAGCAGCGTGTACAGCAGGCCCAGCATCGCCGTCACGAAGAAGGACATCAGGGTGTAGGACAGCGGCGCGGTGTAGAACATCGCGAAGATGAACAGCAGCACCAGCCCGAACGCCGTCCAGGTGTGGTGCCCCACCAGCCCCGCGAGCCCGATGCCGGCCACCACGCCGAGGACCGTGCCCAGCACCCGGCGGTAGCCCTTGACCAGGATCTCCCCGGTGGAGGAGGTGTTGATGAACACGATCCAGCAGGCCAGCACCGCCCAGTACCAGCGGTGGGTGGAGAGCAGTTCACCGCCCAGGATGGCCAGCGCGGAGCCGACCGACACCTGTACGGCCGCCCGCGTGGTGGGCCGCCGCAGCCCGGCCGGCCGCTCCTCGTCCCCCTGCGGCCCGTCCTCGCCCGCGGCGATGGCGGCGTCCTCCGCGTCCAGCTCCTCGCGGGAGCGGGCGGTCGCCGGGGTGTCGTCGGACTCGTCCTGCGGCCCGTCCAGGGCGATCCGCAGCCCCAGGACCGCCCGCGCGGCCTCGCCGAGCCCCCGGAAGACGTCCTGGACGGCAGGCGACGCCGGCGGCAGGTTCTCGCCCTCGCGGTAGCCGAGCAGCCGGTTGCGCACCTGGGACAGCCCGGTCCCGGAGTCCCAGCCGGCCGGCCGCAGCACCTGGAGCCGCAAAGCCCCGAGATCCCGGCGCAGCGCGTCGATCGCCTCCTCCCGCACCGGCTCCCGCACCTCCGAGGGCACCGGCGCGCCCGGCAGATGCAGCGTGAGCGTGTCCGCCCGCCGCTCGGCACGCGCGGTGAGCAGCAGCAGGCCCAGCCGCTCCGCGGCGATCTCGGCCTCGGCGATCCGGCGCTGCACCAGGCGGGCCACGGCCTCGTCGGAGGTCCCGTCCGCCAGACGGCTCTGGACCAGCAGGGCCGCCTCGTGCAGCCGTGCGGTCCTGGTGCGGACGTTCTCGAGGGCCTTCTCCACCTCCTCGGGACCGGCGTCCAGCAACGCGGCCTGCGCGTCCACCAGTTGGGCCAGTCGGGCCCGGAAGGCGCGGCGCAGCCGGTCCAGCGTGCCCGCCGGTGTCTGCCGCACGAGGACGAAACGGGCCGTCGCGCTGCACACGAAGCCCACGGCGATCGCCCCGTACAGCCCGGGCAGGGCTCCGGCACTCGCCCGTACGAACAGGGAGATGAAGTACGTCTGGAAGGCGATCAGCCCCAGCGCCGTACCGCGGTCACCGAACCGGCGGCCGTACACGGCGCCGAAGATGAGCGCCACGAAGAACAGGTCGCCCGCCACGACCCGCGTGTTCAGCAGCGCCCCCAGCGTCACGGAGGCCAGCGCCACCGGCAGGCCGAGTGCGAGGGTGACGGCCTGCCGGGACGGCTGCTGCTCCCGGATGGCGAAGGTCGCGGCCATCGCGACCATCGCCCCGGCCACCAGGTGGGTCACGCCGACCCGCAGCGGGCCCAGCACCAGGAGCGTGAGCCCGATGGCGGACACCGTCCGCAGCCCCGCGGTCAGCCGCAATAGCCCCGGATCGGACGCGGCGAGCCGGTCCCACACATCCGCCCGCACCGACCGTCCCGCTGTGCTCACGCCGACGTGCTCTCTCCCGTGTCGCGAAGGGCGGGGCCGCCGGCCGGACGCGTACCGGCCGGCGGCCCGTGGTGTTCCCGGTGTTTCCGGATCAGGTCAGGGAGGGGGTGTCCCCACCGCCCGCACCGCCTGCACCGCCTTCTACATGTGCCCGCACCTGTTCCGGCGTCAGGTAGGAGTCCGTGTACTCGAAGTCCTTGAGCCGCGCGGCCCTGCGGGTCTGGAAGCCGGTGCGTACGAAATCGTCGCCCGCGACCGCGTTGAGCAGCCAGTTCGTCATGACACGCGTCTTGGCGACATTGGTGCGCAGCGCCGACCAGTGGTAGCCGCGGGCCACCGCCTGGGCGGGCACGCCGCGTAGTTCGATGCCGAGCGGCTTGGAGACCGCGTCCTTGCCGCCGAGGTCGACGACCAGTCCCAGGTCCTTGTGCACGTACGGCTGCATCGGCCGGCTGCGCAGGGTCGCGATGACGTTGTCGGCGACCACCTTGCCCTGCCGCATCGCGTGCTGCGCGGTGGGCGGGCAGACCGCGCCCTCCTGGTCCTTGGCCTCGTCCGGGACGGCGGCGGCGTCGCCGAGCGCGAAGACGCCGTCCTGGCCCGGCAGGCACATCTCGGCGGTGACCGCGAGCCGGCCCCGGACCGTCTCGGCGCCCAGCGTGGCGATCAGCGGGCTGGCGACCACACCGGCCGTCCAGATGAGGGTGCGGGTGGGCACCACCCGGCCGTCGGTGAAGGTGACCTCCTCCGGGCCCGCCTTGTCGATCGACACGCCCAGGGAGATGTCGATCCCGCGCCGGCCCAGGATCTCCTGCGCGCTGCGGCCGAGCTTGTCGCCCAGCTCCGGCATCAGCTTCGGCGCGATGTCGATCAGATGCCACTTGATCAGCTTCGGGTCTATGCGCGGATAGCGCTTGACCGCGGCATGCGTCAGCCGTTGCAGGCAGGCCGCGGTCTCGGTGCCCGCGTAACCGCCGCCGACCACCACGAACTGCAGCCGCGAGGCGCGCTCCGCCGGGTCGTGGCTGGCGTCGGCGAGGTCCAGCTGGGAGATGACGTGGTCGCGGATGTAGGCGGCCTCGGCGAGGGTCTTCATGCCGAAGGCGTGCTCGGTCAGCCCGGGGATGTCGAAGGTGCGGGTGATACTGCCCGGGGCCAGCACGATGTAGTCGTAGTGTTCGTTGACGATCTCGTCGGTGATGGTGCGGATGACGCAGACCTTGGCCTTCAGGTCCACGCCGATGGCACCGCCGGGGATGATCCGGGTGCGGTACTTCTTGCTGCGGCGCAGGGAGACGGCGATCGACTGGGGCGTCAGCACACCCGAGGCGACCTGGGGCAGCAGGGGCAGGTAGAGCTGGTAGGCGAACGGCGTCACCAGGGTGACGTCGGCCTCGTCAGGGGCGAGCTTGCGCTCCAGGCGGCGAACGCACTCCACTCCGGCGAAGCCTGCGCCAACCACCAGGATCCTGGGTCGTGTCACGGTGTCCATCCCTTTCTGCGGCTCCAGGCGGTACGACTGGACGCCGTTCGCATGCCCCTGGATCGCTGCTTCGCACCACATCGATCCCACCGTGCCCCGAGCCGCCACGCCAGCCAGGTACGGCAGGCAGACGAACGCGTGGGCACCAGCATGCCCCGGCACGGTGCCTGAGTAACCCGTGCGTCGCACGAATATGCGGTGTACTCCCGTATCGACGGCAGTCCGAGGGTTGTCCCGGCCGGTCGCGGCGGGCTCGAGGACCGCCCGCCCCTTCCTGCGGTCCGCCCCTCACGTCCCTCACCAGGGCAGGAACACGTGGATGTCCTTGCCGGTGTCCGTCACCACCACGCTCACCTGGTCACACAGCGTGTGCACGAGGTGCCAGCCGATGCCGCCGCCGCCCGAGTTCGGGTGGAACGGGCGCGGCTCCGGCCGGGTGGTGCTGGTGTCGTGCATCGTGAGGTGCACGCCGTCGAACGTGCGCCGCATCCGCAGTTCGAACGGGCCGGGCGCGTACTGGACGACGTTCGCGGCCAGCTCCGTGACGACCAGCAGGATGTCGTCCCAGGACTCGGGGGCCGCCGGCGGCGACGCCCGGGCCAGGGTGCCCAGAAAGTCCTCCGCGGCGAGCCGCGCCCCCGTCACATTGCGCAGCTCGCCCGCGAAGGAGACCGTACGCTCGCGCGTCTCCTCCGAGTGCGGTGTGTCGTCCCAACGCGGCTCCGTAGCCATCACATCTTCCTCAGCCCGGATGAACGCGGCTGTAGTCGCTGCTCAGCTTTCCCACGTCTTGGGTTCCCGCAGGCGAGCCGGGTACGCGTCTCTCCCCGGTCGCGGTCGTCACACTGGGTGGGCGACCTCAGCGGAACACGTCGTCCGAGTCCTCCCAGTCGGCCGGCTCGGGCGGTCCGAGCCGCGCCGTGGCCCGGCTGCGCGCCTGGTACATCGCCTCGATCTCCGCCGCGTAGTGCTGGACGATCAGGTCCCGGCGCAGCTTCATCGACGGTGTCAGCAGCCCGTTGGCCGGGGCGAACGGCTCGGAGACCACCCGGTAGACCCGGATCGACTCGGCACGTGAGACCGTGCTGTTGGCGGCGGCCACGGCCCGGTTCAGCTCCTCGCGCAGCGCGTTGTCCTCCCGGACCTCCCGCCCCGGCGTGTCGCCCTGCGGCGCCAGGGCTGCCCGCCAGTGCGCGAGGAACTCCGGGTCCAGCGTGAGCAGCGCGCCCACGCAGGGCCGGTCGTCGCCCACCACCACCGCCTGGTGCACGAGCGGATGCATCCGCAGACGCTGCTCCAGCGGGGCCGGAGCCACGGTCTTGCCACCGCTGGTGACGATGACGTCCTTCTTGCGGCCCGTGAGGGTCAGATACCCCTCGGAGTCCAGACGGCCGATGTCCCCGGTGGCCAGCCAGCCGCCGCGCAGCGCGGCCCGGGTCGCGGCCTCGTCGCCCACATAGCCCTGGAACACCGACGGACCGCGCACCAGGATCTCCCCGTCGTCGGCCACCTGGATCTCGGTGCCCGGCAGGGGCCGCCCGACGGTCCCGGACTTCTCCCGGCCCAGCGGCTGCATGGTGATCCCGCCGCAGCTCTCCGTCAGCCCGTAGCCGTCGTGCACATAGATGCCGATGCCCTCGTAGAACAGGGAGAGCTCGCGGTCCAGCGACGAGCCGCCGGACGTCGCCCGCACCACCCGGCCGCCCAGCGCCGCCCGCAGCCGGCGGTACACCGTCCGCTCGTACAGGGCGTGCTGCAGCCGCAGGTCGAAGCCGGGCCCCGGCCCCGTGCCCAGCCGCTGCCGCTCCTCGGCCGTGGCGCAGTCCCGTGCCGTCTGCGCGGCCCGCTCGAACAGCGCCCCGCGGCCCGACTGCTGGGCCGTGCGCAGAAAGTTCTTGTAGAGCTTCTCGAAGACGGACGGCACGCCGTAGAGGTACGTCGGCCGGAACGTGCGCAGCGCCGACGAGATCGCCGCCTCGGTCATGTCCGGCTCGTGGGCCATGAGGATCCCGCCGCGCACGCACATCACCTGGATCATCAGCCCGTACACATGGGAGAACGGCAGGAAGGCCAGGACCGAGGGCTGCTCGCCCGGGGGCGCCGCCGTGTGTCCCCAGCCCTCGAGCAGCGTGTCGGAGGGGTACGCGAGGCCCCGGTGGCTCAGCGCGCAGCCCTGCGGGCGGCCGGTGGTGCCGGAGGTGTAGACGACGGCCGCGGTCGAGTCCGGGAGCACGATCCGGCGCAGCGACTCCACCGTGGTCAGCGGCACGAACCGGCCCCGCTCGGCCAGCTGCGCCAGCGCACCGGTGTCCAGCTGCCACACGTGCTTGAGGCGGGGCAGGGCGGTGCACACCGTGCCGACCGTCATGACGCCCTGGTCGTCCTCCACCACCACGGCCACACAGCCGGCGTCCCGCAGGATGAACTCGACCTGCTCGCGCGAGGACGCCGGATGGACCGGCACCACCTCCGCGCCCACCGCCCACAGCGCGTGCGCCAGCACCGTCCACTCGTACCTGGTGCGCGCCATGACGGCCACCCGGTGGCCGGGCGAGATCCCGGACGCCACCAGCCCCTTGGCCACGTCGACCACTTCGTCCCGCAGCTCGACGGCCGTCACCTCCTCCCAGACGGTCGCCGCGCCGTCCGGACGGCGGGCCACCACCGCCCGGGTCGGGGTCCGGGCCGCCGTCTCGAAGACGCCGTCGGCCAGCCCGCCGACCAGGGGCGGGACGGCCACTGGAGCGAGAGCGAGGTCGCGCATGCGCTGCTCCTGGTATGTACGGAGAGTGACTACACCGACGAGTCCTGTTGTCGGCGGTGCTCGAATGTAGCCCAGGTGCGAGCAGTTGGTGCCGGGAACGGAGAAGTCGTGGCCGATTGATGATCTAGGTGCCTCCGGGGGACTCGGGACACATGACTCATGTGAACCCCGATCCGGAGCCCGAGCGCACCACCGGTCTGGAGCCCGGGGCGGCGTGCCACCCGGCGAGGCGCCGCCCGCGGAGAGCAGCATGCCGGAGGCCGGGCCCCAGGAGACGCACAACCCGCCCAAGGGCTGGGCCAAGGCCCCGCTCACCCTGATCATGGTCCTCGTCGTCCTGGTCGCGGCCTTCTTCCTGGTCTACGCCCTGGTGCTGATCCTGTGAGACCAGCGGCGCGTCAGGACTGGGTACGGCGCACGCACTCGGTGACGACGTCCCGCAGGCTGCCCGTGCGCTCCATGAGTTCACGCTGCACGCGGGCGCCGTTGCCGCGCTCCAGCACGCCGGCGACGGCCTGCTCGGCCCGGGCCAGGTCACCGGTGCCGGTGAGGGCGTCGCCGACGTGTTCGAGGAGCGCCCGCAGGACCGTCTCGGCCGGTTCCGGCCGCATCGTCGCGGGATGGAGCAGCTCGCCGTCCAGACCCGACCGGGCGGCACGCCAGGCGGCCAGCCGCAGCACGCTCACGCTGTGTTCGGCCGGTTCCCCGCCGCGGCGCCACTCGCGGGCGGCGGTCTCCACGAGGCCGCGGACGAGCGTGGCGATGAGGACGGCCGTGTCCGCCTGGAGGCACACGTCGGAGACGCGGATCTCCACGGTCGGGTAGCGCTCGGACAGCCGGGCGTCGAAGTAGACCATCGCCGCGTCCAGGATCACGCCGGTGTCCACCATGTCCGTCACGCGGCGGTGGTAGCGCTCCGCGGTCCGGAACAGCTCCGTCGGGCCGGCCGACGGCCAGCGCCCCCAGACCCGGCTGCGGTAGCTGTGGTAGCCGGTGTCGCGGCCCTGCCAGAACGGGGAGTTGGTGCTGATCGCCGACAGCACGGGCAGCCACGGCCGGATGCGGTCGAGGACGGCGACGCCCTCCTCGTCGGACTCCACCGCCACGTGCACATGGCAGCCGCAGACGAGTTGGTCCCGGGTGCCGACGCCGTACTGCTCGGCCATCCACTGGTAGCGGTCGTTCACACTGATCGAGGGGCTCACCGGCAGCGGGGAGGTGGCCAGCGCGGCCACCGTGCAGCCGATCTCGCCGGCGTGCCGGGCCGCCTCCTTGCGGCAGCGGACGATCTCCGCGCCGAGGTCCGCCATGTCCGTCTGCGGATGCGTGGCGAACTCCAGCATCTGCCCGTACAGCTCCTTCTCGAACACGTCCTGCGCGGGATCGAGCAGGGACGCACGAGCGAGCACGGCTGCCGACAGCGCCTTCGGGTCACCGCTTTCGGGGTCGACCAGAAGGAGTTCCTCCTCCACACCGACGGTGCGCACGTGGGGCCGCCTCTCCATACGTGCCGCGACAGTGCGTCGCGGTCCGGTACGACCCCGACTGCCCCTCCGGCGGCCGTCGACACCTGCTCAGGGGGCGGGTGTCAGCCAGACCGTGGCGAGCGGCGGGAGCGTGAGGCGGACGGCCCCGCCCTCCGTCCCGACCGGGCCCGGGCGGGTGACGTCGCTCCCGCCGTACCGCGGGGCGTCCGTGTTGAGGATCTCCCGCCAGGACGGAACCTCGTCGGGTACGGCCAGGTGGTAGTCGTGGCGGACGACGGGGGAGAAGTTCGACACCGCGAGCAGCGGGGCGCCCGCCGCGTCGAAGCGCAGGAAGGCGAAGACGTTGTCTTCGGCCGCGTCCACGGTGATCCAGCGGAAGCCGCCCGGATCGGTGTCGCGCTGCCACAGGGCGGGGATGGCGCGGTAGACCTCGTTGAGGTCCCGGACCAGGTCCCGCACGCCCCGGTGGTCGCCCGCGGCACAGTGGCCCGGGTCCAGCAGCCACCACTCCGGTCCGTGCTCCACGGACCACTCGGCACCCTGCGCGAACTCCTGTCCCATGAACAGCAGTTGCTTGCCCGGGTGCGCCCACATGAAGCCCAGATACGCGCGCTGGTTCGCGCGCTGCTGCCACCAGTCGCCCGGCATCTTGGAGACCAGCGACCGCTTCCCGTGCACCACCTCGTCGTGGGAGATGGGCAGGACGTAGTTCTCGCTGTAGGCGTACACCATCGAGAAGGTCATCTCGTGGTGGTGGTACTTGCGGTGCACCGGCTCGTGGCTCATGTACTCCAGCGAGTCGTGCATCCAGCCCATGTTCCACTTCAGCCCGAACCCGAGCCCGCCGGTGTCGGTCGGCCGCGTCACGCCGCCCCACGCGGTGGACTCCTCCGCGATCGTCACCACTCCGGGCACCCGGCGGTAGACGGTCGCGTTCATCTCCTGGAGGAACGCCATCGCGGCCAGGTCCTCCCGGCCGCCGTACACGTTGGGCTCCCACTGACCGGGCTCGCGCGAGTAGTCGAGGTAGAGCATGGAGGCGACGGCGTCCACGCGCAGCCCGTCGATGTGGAACTCCTCGCACCAGTACACGGCGTTGGCGACCAGGAAGTTGCGCACCTCGGTGCGGGCGTAGTCGAACTCGTACGTCCCCCAGTCCGGGTGCTCCGCCCGCCGCGCGTCCCCGGGCTCGTACAGCGGGTCCCCGTCGAAGCGGGCCAGCGCCCAGTCGTCCTTGGGGAAGTGCGCCGGCACCCAGTCCATGATCACGCCGATGCCCGCCCGGTGGCAGGCGTCGACGAAGTACCGGAAGTCGTCGGGGGTGCCCAGGCGGGACGTGGGCGCGTAGAAGCCGGTGACCTGGTAGCCCCAGGAGCCGCCGAAGGGGTGCTCGGCGACCGGCATCAGCTCGACATGGGTGAAGCCCAGGTCGCCCACGTACGCGGGCAGTTGCTCGGCGAGCTCCCGGTAGCTGAGGCCCGGCCGCCAGGACGGCAGGTGGACCTCGTACACCGAGAACGGCGCCTCGTGCACCGGTGTCTTCGCGCGGCGCGCGAGCCACTCCTCGTCGCGCCACTCGTGGTGCGAGGCCGTCACCACGGAGGCCGTCGCGGGCGGCACCTCGGTGCGGCGGGCCATCGGGTCGGCCTTCAGGAACCGGTGCCCGTACCGGGAGGTGATCTCGAACTTGTACTTCGCGCCCTCGCCGATGCCCGGCAGGAACAGCTCCCACACCCCGGACGAGCCGAGGGACCGCATCGGGAAGGCCGTCCCGTCCCAGAAGGTGAACTCCCCGGCCACCCGGACCCCGCGCGCGTTCGGCGCCCACACGGTGAACCGGGTGCCGGTGACGCCCTGGTGGGTCATCGGCTCGGCGCCGAGGGCCCGCCACAGCTGCTCGTGCCGGCCTTCGCCGATCAGGTGCAGGTCGAGCTCGCCCAGCGCGGGCAGGAAGCGGTAGGGGTCGTGCACCTCCTGGGTGCCCTCCGGGTACTCCACCAGCAGGGTGTACGCGGGGATCGCGTCCAGCGGCAGCACGGTGGAGAAGACACCGCCCCCTTCGGAGACGAGGCGGTGGTGCTCGCCGTCGAGGACGACGCTCACGGCACGCGCGAACGGTCTGAGCGCCCGGAAGGCGACCCCGCCCGGCACCGGGTGCGCGCCGAGCAGCGCGTGCGGGTCGTGGTGGGCGCCCGCGAGCAGGCGTTCCAGGTCGGCCGGGTCCAGGGCGGGGGCCGGCAGCGGCCGGCGGCCGGCCGACACGGGCAGAGAGGTCTCGCGCAGCGCCACGGGTCATCCTCCTCGGACGGCAAGACGTTCGATCGCCGCCATCGGCACGGGAAGCCAGCCCGGACGGTGTCTGGCCTCGTACAGCACTTCGTAGACCGCCCGGTCCGTCTCGTACGCGCGCAGCAGCGCGTGCTTCTTGCGCGGGTCCCATCCGGCCCGGGCCGCGTAGCCCGCGCAGTAGGCCTCGCGGCAGCGGCGGGCCCACTCCGGGCGCCAGGGGCGGCGCTGACGGGCCGCGTAGTCGAAGGAACGCAGCATGCCCGCGACGTCCCGCACCGGGGACTGGGCGGCGCGCCGTTCGGCGAGCGGGCGGGACGGCTCGCCCTCGAAGTCGATGACGAACCACTCGCGGCCCGCCCGCAGTACCTGACCCAGGTGCAGATCGCCGTGGATGCGCTGGGCGGCCGGCCCGGCGTCGCAGTTGGCGAGCGCGCGGAAGGCGGTGCGCAGGCCGGGGACGAACGGCCGGAGCGCCGGGACACAGTGCGCGGCGGCCTCCAGCCGGGCCGTCATCGCCGCCGCCGTGTGCTCCATGTCGCCGTGGGTTCCGGCGGGGAAGGCGGAGGCCAGGGCGAGGTGGATGTCGGCGGTCGCCAGCCCCAGTTCGTACGCCTCCTTGGTGAAGTCCTCACCGGCGGCGAGCGCGCCGAGGCCCAGCGTCCAGCCGTCGGAGGCGTCGCGCAGGTACGGCTGGAGCACGCCGAGGGTCGCCGCCCACGGCTCCGTGGTGCGCAGCCAGGCCACCGGGGCGGGGACGCGGTTGCAGCCCTGCGCGACCAGGGCCCCCGGCACCTCCAGGTCGGGATTGATGCCGGGCTGGATGCGCCGGAAGACCTTCAAAATGAACGCGTCGCCGTAGATCAACGAGGAGTTGGACTGCTCGGCGTCCAGCAGCCGCGGCGCGAGCCCCGCCGGGACGTCCGCGGCCGGGTCGGTCTCGAAGCACAGCGGGCCCACCGTGCCGGGCCGTCTGAGCCGGTCCAGGAGCAGCGCGGCCGAGCGCGGGTCGTGCAGCGCGTCGTAGACCGTGAGCCCGGCCAGCGGACCGTCCTGCACCCGGCCGATGAGGGCCCGGCCCAGCGGCGGCGAGAGGTGTTCGCGCACGCCGAGCAGCAGCTGGTAGCAGTCTCCGGGCGGGGAAGCGCCGCCGCCGGGCGCGGGGACCGGCAGGTACCCGGCGTCGACCAGTACGTGCAGACAGCCCGGGAACAGTTCCGTCGCGGACAGCACGGTCAGGTCGGTGACGGGGCGGTCCTTGCCCGCGAACCAGCGCTGCCGGGGCAGCCACTCGCGCAGCAGCTCGCACAGCGAGGACAGGGGCTGCTCGGTGCCCGTGCTCCTCGGCTGGAGGATCACCGTCTTCACCATGGTGACGCGTCCTTTCCTCGGCGGCGCGTTCAGCGTCGTCCGCCGACGCGGGATGCGACTCGGGAGAGCCGGAACCAGTAGAAGCCGTGGCCCGCGAGGGTGAGGAGATAGGGCAGTTCACCGATGGCGGGGAAGCGCACCCCGCCGATGAGCTCCACCGGGTGCCGTCCGTCGTAGGCCCGCAGGTCGAGCTCGGTGGGCTGTGCGAAGCGGGAGAAGTTGTGCACGCAGAGGACGAGGTCGTCCTCGTGTTCCCGGAGGAAGGCGATGACGGCGGGGTTGGAGGAGGGCAGTTCGGTGTAGGACCCCAGTCCGAAGGCAGGATTCTGCTTGCGGATCTCGATCATGCGGCGGGTCCAGTGGAGCAGGGGGGAGGGGGAGGCCATGGATGCCTCGACGTTGGTGACCTGGTAGCCGTAGACGGGGTCCATGATGGCTGGGAGGTAGAGGCGTCCGGGGTCGCTGGACGAGAAGCCGGCGTTGCGGTCGGGGGTCCATTGCATGGGGGTGCGGACGGCGTCGCGGTCGCCGAGCCAGATGTTGTCGCCCATGCCGATCTCGTCGCCGTAGTAGAGGATCGGTGAGCCGGGCAG